>JBFKQC010000005.1:0-98633 GCA_041627895.1 Rhodobacter sp. | reverse complement strand
TGCGCGAGCCCCGGGCGCGTGCCCGGCAGCGAGATCATCCGATGCGGATATCGGCCTCGGCGCTGTTTTCCAGCACGGTGCGGGCGTTCGGCAGATCGTTCACGTCGATATGGGCGCGGGCCTTGTCGCGGGGCCAGCCATGTTCGTCCCAGCGTGCGACCGAGCGGCGGTCGATCTCGTCGAGCGGTACGGAAAGGAAGACCGAGAGATCCCATAGCGGGCGCAGATCCGACCAAGGAGGGTCTTTCAGAAGCAGGTAATTGCCCTCGACCACGCAGATTTCGGTCGCGGGTCCGACGACCTGGGCGCAGGCGATGGCGAGGTCGCGGGTGCGGTCGAAGACCGGCAGGAACACCTCGTCCTCGGTCTGCAGCCGTCGCACCGCATGGGCGAACCCGGCGGCGTCGAAGGTGGGCGGCGAGCCCTTGCGGCTGCGCAGGCCGCGCGCGTCGAGGATGCGGTTGTCAAGGTGAAAGCCGTCCATCGGCACCAGCGCCGCGCGCGGGCCGAGACGGTCGACCAGCGCCTCGGCCAGGGTCGACTTGCCGCTGGTCGGCGGGCCGGCGATGGCGACGAGCAGCCGCCGCGCCCGGAGTTCGAGCGCGGCGATGCGGGATGCCATCCCGTCGAGTGTGGCGGCGGCGATCAGGCGGCCATCTCCTTGTCGGGCTCCTTGGCGCCGGTCATGAAGGCCACCGCGTCGGACATCGTGTAGTCCTTGGGGTCGATCACCGTCAGCCGCTTGCCGAGCCTGTGGATGTGGACCCGGTCGGCGACCTCGAAGACATGCGGCATGTTGTGGCTGATCAGGATGATCGGGATGCCGCGCGACTTGACGTCGAGGATCAGCTCCAGCACCCGCCGGCTTTCCTTGACGCCGAGCGCCGCGGTGGGCTCGTCGAGGATGATCACCTTCGACCCGAAGGCCGCGGCGCGGGCCACCGCAACGCCCTGACGCTGGCCGCCCGAAAGCGTCTCGACCGCCTGGTTGATGTTCTGGATCGTCATCAGCCCCAGCTCGGTCAGCTTCGCGCGGGCGAAGTTCTCCATCGCCGGGCGGTCGAGCTGGCGCAGGTATTGCCCGCGCCAGCCGGGCCGGCGCAATTCGCGGCCCATGAACATATTATCGGCGATGCTGAGCGCCGGGCTGACCGCAAGGGTCTGATACACGGTCTCGATCCCGGCTTCGCGGGCGTCGATCGGCGAGGTGAAGTTGACCTTCTTGCCGTCGAGGAAGACGTCGCCCTCGTCCGGGATCACCGCGCCGCAGAGCGCCTTGATCAGCGTCGACTTGCCCGCGCCGTTGTCGCCGATGACCGCGAGGATCTCGTCGGGATAGAGCTCGAAGTCGCAGTGATCCAGCGCCACGACGCGGCCGTAGCGTTTCACCAGATTACGGGCGTAGAGTATGGGTTCCGTCGCGCCGGCCGGCGCGCTTGTCGCGGTATTCATGCCGAAACCTTTCTGATCCACTGGTCGACGGTGACGGCGCCGATGATCAGCACGCCGATGAGAAGGAAGGTCCACTGCGCGTCGGCGCCGGCCATGCGAAGGCCCATTTCGAAGACGCCGACGATCAGCGCGCCAAGGAACATGCCGATGATCGACCCGCGCCCGCCGAAGAGCGAGATGCCCCCGATCACCACCGCGGTTATGGACTGGATGTTGCCCTGCACGCCGGTCGAGGCGCCGGGGGAGATCGCGCCGAAGCGGCCGATCGCCACCCAGGCGGCGATGCCGCAGAGCAGCCCTGCCAGGGTGTAGACCTGGATCAGCACCTTGTCGGTGTTGACCCCCGCCAGTTCGGCGGCCTCCTTGTCGTCGCCGACGGCGTAGACGTGCCTGCCCCATGCGGTGCTACTGAGCACGTAGGCCATGATCGCGACAAGGACGAGGAACGCGATCACGCCATAGGTGACGCGGGCATCTCCGATCCGGAAGATCGTGCCCCAGAAATGCAGCGCCGAGGCCTGCTCGGCGATGTCCTGGCTGCGGATCGTCTCGTTGCGCGAATAGATGAAGTTGGCGGCCAGGATGATCTGCCAGGTGCCCAGCGTGACAATGAACGGCGGCAGCCTGAGCCGCGCGACCATCCAGCCGTTGCAGAAGCCCATCAGCGCACCCGCGGCGATGCCGATCAGGATCGTGATCTCGGCCGGGATCCCGTAGCGGAAGCTGAACTGCCCCATGATCACGGTGATGAAGACCAGCATGGCGCCGACCGAAAGGTCGATGCCCGCGGTCAGGATCACGATCGCCTGGGCGATGCCCAGGATGCCGACGATGCCGACCTGCTGTAGGATCACGCTGAGCGTGGTGGCGCGGTAGAAATTCGGATTGATCAGCCCGAATATGATCACCGCGGCGATCATCACGATCAGCGGCACCAGGAACGGGTACTTGTGCAGGTTCTCGTGGATGAATCCCACGAGTCCCTTTTCGTGCGGTTCGAATTCGGCAACCTTTTCCTGCGGCTTCGCCTTGACCACCTCTTCGAAATTGTCGGTATCGCTCGCCATGATCCCCTCCACGGCCCGCTCTGGGGCGGTGCTGAATTGGTTGGGGCGGGCGCTTCGGCCCGCCCCCCGGTTCCCTGATGATGGTCCTAGCGGACCGGCCGGATCAACCCCAGCAGAGCTCGAGGCCCTCGGCGACGCTGATCGACTCGACGCCGTCGACCGGCTGATCGGTGATCAGCGCGACGCCGGTGTCGTAGAAGTTCTTGCCGGGGGTGTTTTCCGGCTTGCTGCCGTCGGCGGCGAACTTGGCGACCGCCTCGATGCCCAGCGAGGCCATCTTCAGCGGGTATTGCTGCGAGGTCGCGTCGATGATGCCGGCCTCGACATCCTTGACGCCCGGGCAGCCGCCGTCGACGCCGACGATGATCACGTCCTCAGGCGCCGCGCCCATCGCCTTCAGCGCTTCCCAGCCGCCGGTCGCGGCGGGCTCGTTGATGGCGTAGACCACGTTGATGTCCGGGTCGATGGCCAGAAGGTTTTCCATCGCCTTGCGGCCGCCTTCGGGCGTGCCCTGGGTCACGTCATGGCCGACGACGCGGGCGTCGTCCTCGTCGCCCCACTTGTTCGGGTCCTTCAGGTCGATGCCGAAGCCCTGCATGAAGCCCTGGTCGCGCAGGACGCCGACCGAGGGTTGCGACACGTCGAGATCCAGCATGGCGATCTTGGCGTTGGCAGCCTCGGCGCCCAGCTTGGCGGCGGCCCATTTGCCGATCAGTTCACCGGCCAGGAAGTTGTCGGTGGCAAAGGTCGCGTCGGCGGCGTCGATCGGCTCGAGCGGCGTGTCGAGCGCGATCACCAGCACGCCGGCTTCGCGCGCGGCCAGGACGGCGGGCACGACCGCGGCGGATTGCGCGGGCGTGATCAGGATGCCCTTGGCGCCGTTGGCGACGCAGGTCTCGATCGCGGCGACCTGGCTTTCGAAATCGGTGTCGAACTTGCCCGAGAACGCGCTCAGTTCGACGCCGTTCTCGGCGGCCGCGGCCTGGGCGCCTTCCTTCATCTTAACGAAGAAGGGGTTCGTTTCGGTCTTGGTGATCAGGCAGGCGCCGACGGCGTGGCTGCCCGCCTGCGCGGCGCCGGCAAGGGCGACGGCCGCGGTTGCACCGAAAAGAACGGTCTTGATGGATTTCATGTCTGGTCCTCCCATAGACGAGTTCGGGTAGAATACCCTTTGCTGCGAGCCTGCCAAGGCGCCTTGCCCGGCACTCCCGCATGCTAGGAAACAGAAATCACCGGGGTCTGTCAATAAATAAATCACGCAGATTTATTTATTGACAGACCGGTAATCCGCGGACAGGATGAAACCATACGGTATTTGGGAGGATACCAGTGCAGACTCGCGCGGGGAACGAGGCGGATCCGGTATTCGAGGCTTCTGCAGTGCGCGGCTCGAACCAGTCGGGCATGCGCGTGCATAACGAACGCCTGGTGCTGTCGCTGATTCGTCAGCGGGGGCCGATGGCGAAGGCGGAACTCGCGCGTATCTCCGGGCTTTCTGCGCAGACCGTGTCGGTCATCATGCGCGCGCTCGAGGCCGACGGCTTTCTGGTCAAGGGCGATCCGGTGCGCGGCAAGGTCGGCCAGCCCTCGGTCCCGATGCGGCTGAACGAGGACGGCGCGTATTTCTTCGGCCTGAAGATCGGACGGCGCAGCGTCGAACTGGTGCTGACCGATTTCCTCGGCAACGTGCTGGACCGGGCGATGCGCACCCACAGCCATCCGATGCCCGATGCGACGATCAGTTTCGCGCATGACAAGATCGCCGAATTGACGCGCCGTCTGCCGCCGGCCCGGCGCGACCGGATCGCGGGGCTGGGCATCGCGATGCCGTTCTTCCTGTGGAACTGGGCGCAGGCGCTCGGGGTGGACGAGGAGGAAATGGCGGTTTGGCGCGACGCCGATATCCGCGCCGAGATTGCCGCGAGGTACAGCTTTCCGGTCTACATGCAGAACGACGCCACGGCCGCCTGCGGCGCCGAAGTGGTGTTCGGCCCGTCAGACGCGCCGCGGGATTTCCTGTATTTCTACGTCGGCTACTTCATCGGCGGCGGCGTGGTTCTGAACGGCGCGCTGTATTCCGGCGGCGGCAATGCCGGTGCGCTGGGCCCGCTGCCGGTCCCGACACCGGACGGGCGCGTGCAGCAGCTGATCGAGGTGGCGAGCCTCTGCGTGCTGGAAGAGCGGCTGCGCGCCGCAGGCGCCGACACCGAAAGCCTGTGGACCGGCGCAGAGACCTGGCCGGTCGACCGCGCCATCGTGGATGTCTGGGTCGATCATGCGGCGCAGGGGCTGGCATTCGCCATCGTCGCGGCCTGCGCGGTCATTGATTTCCAGGCCATCCTGATCGACGGCTGGATTCCGAGCGAAACGCGCGACCAACTGATCGCCGCGGTCGAGCGCCACCTTGACCGGCAGAACTTCACCGGGCTCGAACGACCGGAGCTGCGCCCCGGCTCTATCGGTTCAGATGCCCGCGCGCTGGGCGCGGCCAGCCTGCCGCTGTCAGAGCGGTATCTCGTGGAATCGAGCGCCATCGCCCGGGTCACTTGAACGCCCGGCATGCGCGTGCTGCTGACACCGGAAAAAGGCTGCGGTGCCTGCTTTCGGACGCGCCCGGCATGGTTCGTTTCGCGGTTCGAAATGGTGCGGCTTCGCCACCATGCCGGGAATCCGTCCGCGCACTTGCGCGCAATGCTTGATCTGGCGCAGCGATTGCGTTAGTCGCAAATGTGACACTTGCCCCCTGGGGCCGCCAGCGAGGAAACAACAAGAAGCCGGGAACCGGCCGCCTTATCCACGATCTCTCGGTTACCCGGTATTCGAGCAGTCGCAGAGCCGTGGATCACCTGACATCCGACCGTACTCGCTCACGGATGATCGGTACCGGGCGCCCGCAGGACGCCCGGTCTTTCTTTGCACACTCAGCTCTTAAGCGAGCCGGCGCCGTGCCCGGCCATGCCGCCGGACACCTCTTCGGTCGCCTCGCCGGCCAGTTCCTCGGGCAGGATCAGGTTCAGCACGATCGCGATCAGCGCCGCCGGCAGGATGCCCGAGGCCGCGAGGATGCGCAGCGTATCTGGCAGGTATTGCAGGGCGTTCGGCGCGCCCGGCGCGAGGTTCATCACCTCCAGCTGCAGCCCCAGCCCGATCGACAGCGAGATCGCGAAGATCACCATGTTGCGCCGGTTCCAGTGCACGTCGCTGAGCATCGAGACGCCGGCCGAGACCACCATGCCGAACATCACGATGACGCCGCCGCCCAGGACCTCGATCGGGATCGTGCGGATCAGCCCGCCGACCTTGGGCACCAGCCCGCAGAGGATCAGGAACAGCGCACCGATCGTCACCACGTGGCGGCTCATCACGCCGGTCATGGCGATCAGCCCGACGTTCTGGCTGAACGAGGTGTTCGGCAGCCCGCCGAAGACGCCGGCGATCGCGGTGCCGAAACCATCGGCGAAGGTCGCGCCCTGGATTTCCTTGTCGGTCGCCTCGCGGCCGGCGCCGCCCTTGGCGATCCCGCTGACGTCGCCCACGGTTTCGACCGCGCTGACGAATGCCATCAGGCAGAAGCCGATGACCGCGGCCAGGCTGAAATCGAAGCCGTACTTGAACGGCAGCGGCACGCCGAACGAGGCCGCGCGGTTCCAGCTTGTCGAAATCTGCTCGGCGGTCACAAGCCCCAGCAGCATCGCATAGAGGTACCCCACGATGATGCCGAGCAGCACCGCGCTGACCGACCACATGCCGCGCGAGAAGAACTTGAGCGCCAGCGTGACGATGATCACCACCAGCGCCACCGACCAGTTCAGCAGGCTGCCGTATTCCTCTTGCCCGAACTGCTTGGCCGGCACCCCGCCCGCGGCATATTCGATGCCGACCTTGACCAGCGCCAGGCCGATCATCGTCACGACGAGGCCGGTCACCAGCGGCGGCAGGGCGAAGCGGATCCTGCCGATCACCGTACCGAGCGCGGCGTGGAACAGCCCGCCGATCAGCACGCCGCCGAAGAGCGCCGGCAGCGCCTCGACGCCCTTGCCGGCGACCAGCGGGATCATGATCGGGATGAACGCGAAGGACGTGCCCTGCACCACCGGCAGCCGCGCGCCGACGGGGCCCATGCCGATGGTCTGGAACAGTGTTGCGATGCCCGCGAAAAGCATCGACATCTGAATGAGATAGGTCATGTCGGGGAAGCCCTGCGCGCCCGCGTCGGACCCGAAGCCGAAGCCCGCCGCCCCCGAGATGATGATCGCCGGCGTGATGTTCGAGATGAACATCGCCAGCACGTGCTGAATGCCGAGCGGCACGGCCTTGTGCAGCCCGGGCATGTAATTCGGATCGCGGAGCTGTTCCGCGGTCCCGATCGAATGGTCAGCCATGTCCCTTGCGTTCCTTTCCTGATGGGACGGGCCTCTGGCGGGCCCTGATTGTTTATACTACCACATATGGCGTTTTTCGCCACAAGACTTCGATATTTGGTATCTTGCCGCGTACGCCGCCACCGACGGTCACCACGCGCTAGACCGCCTGGCCGGGCGCGCGATGCACCAGGGTCCCGGAATGACTGGTAGCGCAAAACGATGGCTGCGATTATCGGGAAAATCCTGAAACAGTTTCCGGGTGCCCCGGCCGCGATTCCGGGGCATTCTGGCGCATGGGACCGCGCTGGAAATGGGGACATACCAATGGGTTGGTTGACGACGCATGTGCTTGACACCGCTCGGGGCGTTCCGGCGGCCGGGCTGAAGATCGAACTGTACCGGGTGGCCGGCGGCGAGCGGGAGTTCCATTGCGAGGTCCTGACCAACGGCGACGGCCGCACAGATACGCCGATCCTGCCCAAAAACGATTTCGTGACAGGGGTTTACGAGCTGGTGTTCCATGCCGGCGACTATCTGCGGGCCAGCGGGCAGGCGGCGGACGAGCCGTTGTTTCTGGACGTGGTGCCGATCCGTTTCGGGATGAGCGACGCAGAGGCGCATTACCACGTGCCGCTGCTGCTGAGCCCCTACGGGTTCTCCACCTATCGCGGAAGTTAACGATATCCGAACCCGGCGCGCGCTGCCGGGCGCGAATCACAGGGTTAACGCCTTGTTTCACGGTCGATTCCGACGTCGGTATTACGTATGTATCACGTCGGTATTGCGGCGGTGCGAATGACGGTGCGGGCCGGGGTTAACAGGGCGCGCGCTATGCCGGCGGCGCGGCGATCGCCTTGCCGATCCTCGCGGCCATAAAGTCCACGAACAGGCGTGTCTTGGGATCGCCCTCGGTGCGGTGCGGCGAGAGGCAGGCAAGTTGCGTGGGCGTGGGCGGCGTGGCCTCGCAGACCGGCACGAGGGTGCCGGCGGCGAGGTGAGCGGCGACCTCGAAGACCGGCTTCATCACGATGCCGCGGCCGTCGAGCGCCCAGGAGGTCAGCACGTCGCCGTCGTCGGATTCGAACGGGCCGGTCACGTCGTAGCGCCGTTCGCCCTCGGGCGTCCGCAGCGTCCACTGGAATTCGCGGGCGCCGGGGAAGCGCAGGTTCAGGCAGTCGTGGCCGGCAAGCTCGTCGCCCGTCGCGGGCCTGCCGCGCGCGGCGATGTAGCCGGGCGCGGCGCAGAGAACGCGCGGCACCTGCGCGATCACCCGCACCTTCAGGTCGCTGTCCTCGAGCGGGCCGATGTGGAAGGCAAGGTCCAGCCCCTCGGCGGTGACGTCGACATAGCGGTCGGACATCCGGAGCCGCACCTCGATCAGCGGATAGAGATCCTTGAACTCGGGCACGGCCGGGGCCACGTGGTTGCGCCCGAGATGCAGCGGCGCCGAGACGAAGACCGTGCCCCTGGGCGAGGCGGTCGCCTCCATCACCTCGGCCTCGGCTTCCTCGATCGCGGCGAGGATGCGCAGCGCGCCCTGATAGAAGATATGGCCCGGCTCGGTCGGATTCAGCGCCCGCGTGGTGCGGTTGAAAAGCCGGGTGCCGAGGTGCTTTTCCAACTCGGCGATGCGCGACGAGGCGACGGCGGGCGAGGCGCGCTGATCCCGCGCGGCGGCGGACATCGAGCCAAGCTCGTAGACGCGGGTGAACATTTTCAGGGTCTTGACGTAGGACATTTGCCGCATTTCCTTGAAAGTCCCCGAGGCTTTCCGGAATAGCGCGAAAAACCGGGTCCGGATAGGGGCGAATGCGCCGGCCCCTGCGCGTGGCCGGTGCCTGCGTGATCTTGCGGAGTGGCTGCGCCACGCATTTCGTGCCCATCCTCGCCTCCGGCTCCGGGTGGGCGTGGCCGGTTGCGGGTGATCCCGCCGCCGCCGGCGTCGCGCGGGCTGCGGCTGCCCGGGCCGGGGGCGCCGGTCAGCCCCGGAAGGTCCAGGTCGTGACCTGCCGCCAAGGCTGGCCCGGGCGCAGCGTGATGGCGGGGAAATCCGGGTGGTTCGGGGCGTCGGGCCAGAACTGCGCCTCGAGCGCCAGGCCCGCATACGGGACGGGCGCCGCGCCGTCGGTGGTGCGGCAGTCGGGCTGGCCGAGGATGTGGCCGTCGAAGACCTGCAGGCCGGGTTCCGTGGTGGCCATGTCCATCGCGAGGCCGCCCGGGCCGGTCAGCGTGGCGGCGCGGCGGAGCGGGCCGCGCGCATCCGCGAGGCAGAAGTTGGTGTCGACGAGGCCCTCCGCGCCGGCCTCGACCGGACGCCCGCTGCGGTAGTCGAAGCGGGTGCCGGTGACATCGGCGATCTCGCCGGTGGGGATCAGCGCGGCGTCGGAGGGCAGGTAGCGGCCGGCGTGGACCGTCAGCCTGTGGCCGGCGGTGGTGGGCTGCGGGCCGAGGTTCCAGTAGCTGTGATTGGCGAGGTTCATTGGCGTCGGCGCGTCGGTCTCGGCGTCGAGCGTGAGCCTAAGCGTCGGGCCGTCGAGGGCGAACCGGGCGCCGAGGCGGCGGCTGCCGGGAAAGCCGCCCTCGCCGTCGGGGAGGGTGAGCGTCAGCGTGGCGTGGGCGGGGCCGTGGTCTGCCAGCGTCCAGAGCTTGCGGTGGGTGGCCGCGGACCCGCCGTGCAGTGTGTGGCGGCCGAGGAAGTTCCGGTCGAACTGCAGCAGGCGGCCGTCGACCGTGGCGCGGGCGCCCGCGATGCGGTTGGCGACCGGGCCCATGATCGTGCCGCAATGCTGCATCGGGCCTTCGTAGGCGGCGAGGTCGCGGCTGCCGACGGTGAGGCTGTGCGGATGGCCGGCAAGGCGCAGGTCCTGAAGCGCGGCGCCAAGGGTCAGCAGATGCACGGTGAGCCGGCCGCCGGCGAGGGTGATCCGGTGGGCGGTCCGGCCGGTTCGCGTGGTGCCGAAATCCTCGATCATCTGGTTTGCCAATGCACGCCGGCGGGAGGCAGGGTGAGACCCTGGAAGGTGACCGGCTCGGGCGCGTAGTTGAAGAAGAACCGGTGCGTGGCGGTATCGCGGAGCCGCAGGCCCGCGGGAAGCGCGACGGTTTCGAGGCCGGCGCGCAGGGCGAGGTCGCGGACGATGGCGGCGAAGCCGGTCGCGTCGGGCCAGGCGGCGAGGTAGTGGAGCCCGCCCGCGCGGGCGATCACCGGGCGGCCGTCCTCGGTTGCAAGGCCGGTCTCGAAGTCGCCCTCGACGTGCTCGAACCAGCGGATCGCGTGGCCGGTGGTTGCCAGCGGGATGCGCTCGGACGGCGGCAGGCTTTCAACGCGGGTCACGGTGCAGCCGAGGCCGGGCAGGTCCGGCGGCAGCGGCACCGGGATCGCCATTTCGGCGGTCTTGGCATTGGTCCGGGGGCCGATCAGCGCGGTGCCGCCGAAGCGGGACAGCGCGGCGGCGAGCGGCCCGGGCAGCGTCGCGAGGCCGGGGGCGAGCACCAGGCGGTAGCCGCCAAGGTCGGCGGCCGTCGAGGGCAGGATGTCGATGGTCAGGCCGTTGCGGCGCAGCGCCCGGTAGGCATCCAGCATCAGGTCGAAATAGTTGAAATCGGCGCCTTGCGGCTGCGTTTCCCAGGCCCAGGCGGAGGGGTAGTCGAAGATCAGCGCGACCTCGGTCCGGTGCGGCGCGGCATCCGGCATCTCCGCCAGTTCGCGGGCGACCTCGGCGGCCTCGGCCAGCGCCGGGGCGGGGGCGCTGTCGGGTCTGAGCAGTCCGGCGTGCTGCTGTTCCTGCGCGAACGGCGCCTGGCGCCAGCGGAAGTAGCAGACCGTCTCGGCGCCGTGGGCGAAGGCCTCCCAGGTCCAGAGCCGGGCCATGCCCGGCAGCGGCGCGGGGTTCCAGGGCGCCCAGTTCACCGGGCCGGGCTGTTGTTCCATCACCCACCAGCGGCCGCGGCCGACCGCGCGGTAGAGGTCGTGGTGGAACGCCTGGTTGTCGGGATCGCCCTGGCGCAGGTAGCGCTGTTTCCGGTCGTCCGGCGCGTTCAGGCGGTCGGAGAGAAAGCCGAGGGGATAGCTGTCCCAGCTGGCGATATCGAGATCGGCGCCGACGTCGAAATGGTCGAAATCCAGCACCCGGCCCATGTAGTTGTGCAAAAGCGGCGCGTCGGTGTGGCGGCGGAGGATCTCTGTCTGCGCGCGGTTGAAGCGCACGACCTGCTCGCTGCTGAAGCGGCGGAAGGCGAGGACGTGGGCGGGGTTCGGTTCGGTCACCGTCAGGTTCGGCGGGTCGATCTCGTCGAAGTCGCGGTACTCCATCGACCAGAAGACGTTGCCCCAGGCGCGGTTCAGCGCGTCCGGCGACTGGTAGCGCCGGGCGAGCCAGTCGCGGAAGGCGTCGCGCGCGGCGTCGGAGTAGCTGAGCGTGGTGTCGTGGCAGCCGTATTCGTTGTCGATCTGCCAGGCGTGGACATCGGGGTTCCGCCCGTAGCGCCTTGCCAGAAGCTCGACGATGCGGCGGCATTCCCCGAGATAGCCGGGGTGCGAAAAGCAGTAATGCCGGCGGGAGCCGAATTTCCTCGGGCGTCCCTCTGCGTCCACCGCCAGCATGCCGGGATGTTTCGTCAGCATCCACCGGGGCGGCGTGGCGGTCGGTGTCCCGAGCACGACCCTGAGGCCGGCGGCGCCCAGGGTGCCGATGGCGCGGTCGAGCCAGTCGAACTGCAGATCGTCCGGCGAGGGTTCGAGCCGCGACCAGGCGAATTCGCCGATCCGCACCCAGGTCAGCCCGGCATCCTTCATCCGGCGCGCGTCGTCGGCCCAGACATCTTCGGGCCAGTGTTCGGGGTAGTAGCAGACGCCGAGGGTGCGGTTCATGGGGCGGGCCGTGCGGGTTGGAGGTTTCGTGCCGGGATCAACGAGCGGGTCAGGGGATCACCCGGCGTTCCGGGCGCGGCATTCGGCCGGATCGCGGGAGCGCCGGGCGCAAGCGGTGCCGGTCACAGGATGACCTGCGGTTCCGGCCAGCCGGCGAAGCGGCCGTGCACCGCGAATGTGCGGCCGTTCTCGGGATGCGCGGCCAGCGTCTCGGCGTCGAGCTTTTCCCTTGCCGTGGTGCAATAGAGCGTCTTCAGCCCGTCGCCGCCGAGCGCCGGGCAGGACGTGTGCAGCGCGGGAAACCTGACCGTTGTGATCAGCGTGCCGTCGGGGCGGTAGCCGGCGACCCGCGCGGCCCCCCATTGCGCGTTCCAGAGGTTGCCGGCCGCGTCGGTGACCGAGCCGTCGGGGTTCAGCCCGTCCCCTCGGAGGTCGAGGAACACCTGCGGCTCGCCCCTGGGCCAGCCGTCTTCGGCCAGGGGCTGCACCATGATCCGGCGTGTCACGGTGTCGGCGAAATAGGCGCGGCTGCCGTCCGGGGCGAAGCAGATCGAGTTCGGGATCGTGACGTTGGCGAAAAGCTTGCGCACCTCACCCCGGTAGTAGCGGTAGATCGCGCCGGCGTGCCTTTCGGCCGCCTTGCCCATGGTGCCGATCCAGAACCCGCCCTGAGGGTCGGCCCGCCCGTCGTTCGAGCGCGTCGCGGGATTGCCAGCCTCCAGCTCGGCCACGGTCTCGGCGGCGCCGGTGTCGAGATTGTAGTGAAAAAGCCGGGTCTCGGACGCGATCAGCAGCGTGTCGGGCCCGGTCCAGCCGGCGGCCGAGACGATTTCGTCGAAGGTGACCTCGCGCGGGACGCCGGCGTCGCGCCAGAGGAGGCGGCGGCCGAGGATGTCGAACCAGTACAGCCGCCCGCGGGCCGGGTGCCAGAGCGGGCCCTCGCCCAGTTCGCAGGGCCGGTCGTCGAATGTCTGAACCATCAGGGGGCAACCTCGTCAAAGGCCGCGACCATGTCGCGGGCGCGGGCACCGGTCTCGGCCGGCGACATGCCGGGCCTGTAGAGCGACGAGCCGAGGCCGAAGCCGTCGGCGCCGGCCTTCAGCCAGTCATTGAACGTCTCGGGTCCGACGCCGCCGACCATGTAGACCAGGGTATCCGGCGGCAGCACGGCACGCAGCGCGGCCAGCCCCTCGGTGCCCATCTGGAAGGCGGGAAACACCTTGAGCCCCGTGGCCCCCCAGCGCAGAGCCTCGAAGCATTCGGTGGCGGTCAGCACGCCGGGCCAGCTTTGCATGCCGAGGTTCACGGTCGCCGCGATCACCTTCTTGTAGCAATTGGGCGAGACCACCAGCTTGCCGCCGACGCGGTACACATGGGCGACCTGTTCGGCGGTCAGCACGGTGCCGGCGCCGATCAGCGCGTCGCGCCCGTGCGCCCCGGCCATCGCCTCGATCGAATCGAGCGGCTCGGGCGAGTTCATCGGCACCTCGATCCGGGTGATGCCGGCCTCGATCAGCGCCGCGGCGGCGGCGGTGGCGTCCCTCGGTTCGATGCCGCGGAGGATGGCGATCAGCGGGCGGCTCATGTGGTCTCTCTCAGCAACTCATGCGCGGCGGCGAGGCCCGCGCGGGTCATCCGGGCGCCGTCGGCCGTGGCCGGCTCGAGCCCCTGCGCGGCAAGCGCGTCTGCGTATATCTTCGTCAAGCCCGGCGCGCCGATCAAGGCCACGGATTGACCGAGCCAGTAGGGCCGCGTCGCGGCAAGCTCGACCCCGATCAGCGTTCCGGAAAGACGCGCGCGCGCGACCTCGGGGGGCTGGCCGTGCAGCAGCGCCTCGGCACGGAGCGAGAAGAGCCGCGCGGCCAGCGCTTCGGGGCGCGACAGCGCGTCGGCGACGGCCGCGGCAAAGGCGGCGTCGTCCCAGCCGCTTGCGGCGACCGAGTGGCGCAGGACCGAGCGCGTGCCGAGCAGCGCGAACAGTTCGCCGGTCATGCAGGTGCGGAAGCTGACGATCTCGCCGGCGCTGATCTGCACCCATTTGGTATGCGTGCCGGGCAGGCAGAGCACCCCGTCGAAACCCGGGTGGGCCGCAAGGTATCCGGCGATCTGGGTTTCCTCGCCGCGCATCACGTCGGCGGGCTGGTCCTGTCTGACGCCGGGGATCAAGCTGACGTCGAGGCGCGGATCGGCGGTGGGGGCCCGGACCAGCGCGTCCGCCCGGGCCGGGCAGGGTGCGGCGCGATAGGGCGCCTCGGCCCAGCCCTGGCGGCTGCCGACCATGCCGCAGGCCACAACGGGCGTGACGCCGGGGCCGAGCCATTGCGCCGCGATCTCCAGCAGCGCGGGCTCGAATTCGGCGGGCGCGAGCGCGGCCATGCCCTTGTCGGACCGCGCCTCGTCCAGCACGTCGATCCCGTCGCCCATCGCCCAGGCGCGCAGGTTCGAGGTGCCCCAGTCGACGGCGATCCAGCGGGTTGTCGGGCCGGCCGGCATCACCCCGTCACCACCACGCCGCCGTCGATCACCAGCGCCTGGCCGGTCATCATCCGCGAGGCGTCGGACGCGAGAAACAGCGTGCCGCCGACGATATCCGCGGGCTCCAGCGTGTCCTTCAGGCACTGGCGGTCGAGTTGTCTTTGCAGGGCCTCGTCGGTGACCCACAGGTCCCTTTGCTTCTGCGTCATCACCCAGCCGGGCATCAGCGCGTTGACGCGGACCCGGTCGGGGCCGAATTCGCGCGCCAGCGCGCGGGTCATGCCGGTGATCCCGGCATTGGCGGTGGCGTAGGCGGGGTAGCCGGCGTTGCCCATCATGTAGCTGACCGAGCTGAAATTGACGATCGAGCCGCGGCTTGCGGCCTGCATCCCCGGGATCGCCGCCTGGCAGGCGAAGAAATAGGCCTTGAGGTTGATTGCCTGGGACCAGTCCCAGAATGCCTCGGTCGTCTCCAGCGTGTCGTGGCGCTTGTCGTTGGCGGCGTTGTTCACCAGCACGGTGACCGGCCCGTGCGCCTCGGCGGCGCGGGCGACGGCGGATCTCAGCGCGGCGATATCGGTGATGTCGCAGGGGATGAAGAGCGGCGCGTTGCCCAGCCGGTCGGTCATCTCGGCGACGAAGGCGGAGGCGTCGGAGCGCTGCACGAAGGCCACCTTGGCGCCCTGCGCAAGGAAACCCTCGGTCAGCGCGGCGCCAATGCCTGAGCCGCCGCCGGTGATGAACACCGAGGCGCCGGCGAGGTCGGGATAGGTGGCGGTCATCGGGCAGATCCTTTCGGCTGCGGCCAAGAATTTTGAAAAATTCTTGGCAAATTTCTTCCAAGAAATTTGCTGGTCCCGCTCACAGCCGTTTCCCTTCGATCACCCACATGGTTTCGGGGAAGTGCCACGGCAGCGTCAGGCCGTGCTGCATCAGGTAGGCGCCGGAAAGCTCCAGCGCGCCGTCCTTGAGCGCCGGCAACCCGCGCGACAGGTGCGGGGCGCTAGCGCGGTTCAGGAGCGTCACGCGATAGCGTGCGTCTGCATCCAGCCGGGTCAGCCGCAACGGCCGCGGCGCGATCTGTGCCGAGGCGGCGCGCCGGCCGGCGAAGACGACGAAGCGGCTGCCGTCGCGGGTCTGCTGCTGTTCGGCCAGCACCGCCGGGTCGGCGCTGTCGAGCCGAAGGATATCGGCCGCCAGCATCCAGCCGCGGTTCTCCTTCCACCAGGCGGTCACCCGCTTCAGCGTCGCGGCCTCGTCCGCGGTCAACTCGCGCGGATCCATCTCGAAGCCCATGTGCCGCTGCGCGGCGACCCAGGCGCGGAACTCGATGGGCAGCGTGCGGCCCGAGGTGTGGCAGGTGCGCGGGCCGACATGGCTGCCGGTGATCGCGGCGGGCAGGAACAGGGCGGCGTCGTGCTGCATCCGCAGCCGTTCCAGGGCGTCGTTGCTGTCGCTCAGCCAGACGCGCTGGGTGCGTTCGAGAATGCCGAAATCGATCCGGCCGCCGCCGGAGGCGCAGCTTTCGATCTCGACATGCGGAAAGGCGGCGCGCAGCCGGTCGATCAGCGCATAGCTGCCGCGGGTCTGCGCCGCGTCGGGCATCGGCAGGACCCGGTTGTGGTCCCACTTGACGTACTCGATATCATGCGCGGCGAGCAGCCCCGAGATGCAGTCGAACAGGTAGTCGCGCACGTGCCCGTTCGACATGTCGAGCGCTTTCTGGTGGCGGCCGAGGATCTGGTCCTCGGCGCCCAGCGCCCAGTCGGGATGCTCGGCATGGACCCGCGAGCGCGGGCTGATCATTTCCGGTTCGAACCAGATGCCGAAGGACATGCCGAGCGACTTCACGTGGTCGATCAGCGGACCGAGCCCGCCGGGGTACTTGCGCGGATCGACCTGCCAGTCGGACAGCGACGAGGTGTCGTCGTCGCGCTGGCCGAACCAGCCGTCATCCAGCACGAAACGTTCGGCGCCGAGGTCTGCGGCGCGGGCGGCAATGTCTTTCAGGACGTCGAGGTTGTGGTCGAAGTAGACCGCTTCCCAGCAATTGTAGTGCACCGGCCGCTCGGACCAGGGCCGCGGCCAGGTGACGATGCGGTCGCGCAGGTGGCGCTGGAAGGCCACCGCGATGCCATTGAGCCCCTCCGAGGAATAGGTGACGTAGAGCGGAGCGGTGCGGAACTCGGTTGCGGGCCGGGTTTCCATTCGCGCGGCGTGGCCGAACTGGACCTGGCGGCGGCCATCGGGCAGTTCCTCGGCCACCATCCGGTGCCCGCCGGACCAGCCGTAGTGAAAGGCCCAGGCCTCGCCCGCGGTGTTGGTGGCGCCGCGGCCGGGGACGATCAGCGCCGGGAAGTGCTCGTGCCCGGTGCGGCCGGTACGGTTCTCGCGGTAGCGGATGCCCGGCGACCAGGCGGTGCGATTGAGCTGGAATTCGCCGCACCAGCGCCCGGAGACGTCGATCATCTCGTCGGCAAGCTGCGGCGCGGGCAGGACGGGGGCGGCGAGCCAGTGCAGGTGCACCGGCGCGTCCGATTCCAGCGTCGCGGTACAGGCGATGACGTGGGTTTCGGGGTCGAGCGCGAACTCGGCGATGTAGCGCAGGCCGTTGGTGTCGTCGCCATAGCAGAGCCGCAGGCGGTGCTCGGCCGCTTCCGCCTCGGCAAAGCTGAACTTGGGCAACAGCGGCGCGCCGCTCGCGGCGCGCAGGATCAGCCCGGGCTGGCCCGGGAAGCTGCGCGTCGCTTCGGGGCAGATCGAGAGGTCCGGGTTCTCGTCCAGCATGCCGCCGGTGATGTCGATGCCATGCGCGGCATGGAGCGTCGCCGGGTCGTCGTGGGCGGGAAGCGGCGCGCCCCAGTAGACGACTTCCGGCAGCCGGTCGCGGCGCGCGGCCAGAACCAGCGTCAGGCGGCCGTCCGTCAGGACGTGGCCTTGCGACGTCGGTTCGGCCCGCCGGGCGAGGGGAACGCTACTTGACTGCACCAAGGGTCAGCCCCGCGATGAAGTGTTTCTGCATCAGGAAGAACATCGCCACAGGCGGGATCGCCGCGACGATCGAGCCGGCGCTCATCAGGTGATAGGCGGCACGGTACTGCGCGTTGAAGCTGGTGATCCCGGCGGTAACGGGCTGCGATTCGGCGCCCTGGGTCAGGACGACGGCCCAGAAGTAGTCGTTCCAGATGAAGGTGAAGATCAGCACCGCGAGCGCCGCCAGCGCGGGCTTCATCAGGGGCAGGACGACAAACCAGAAGATGCGCCATTCGGCGACGCCCTCGACGCGGGCGGCCTCGATCAGCTCGAACGGCAGGGCGCGGATGAAGTTGCGCATGAAGAGCGTGCAGAACCCGGTCTGGAACGCGATGTGGAACAGGACCAGCCCGGTCTTGGTGTTGTAGAGGCCGAGGTCGAGGGTCAGGTCGCGCACCGGCACCATCAGGATCTGGAACGGCACGAAGTTGCCGGCGACGAACATGAAGAAGATCCACAGGTTCGCCTTGAACTTGTAGATGCCCAGCGCAAAGCCGGTCATCGACGACAGCGCCACCGCGCCGATCACCGTGGGCACGGTGATGAACACGCTGTTCAGCAGATACCGCGGCATGTCGGATTCGAGGAACACCTTGGAATAGTTGGCGATGCCCTCGAAGCTGGATGGCCAGCCCCAGTAGTTTCCGGTGGTAAAGTCGGCGTCGGGCTTGATCGAGAACACCGCGACGGCGATCAGCGGCGCGAGCCAGAACAGAAGCACGATGGGCAGGAGCGCCTGGTAGCCGACCTGGACGGCGCGGGAACTGCGTTCAATGGGGGCGGGGAACATTCTAGCGCCCCCCCTTCTCTTCGCGGTACATCGACCAGAGGAAATAGGCGATGAAGCAGAGCATGATCAGGAACAGCACCACCGCGATCGCGGCGCCGTAGCCCATGCGGAAGCCGTATTCCGACAGCGCGACCTCGAACATGTAGAAGGCGAGTACGCGGGACGAGCCGAACGGGCCGCCCTGGGTCATCACGGCGATGAAGTCGAACGAGCGCAGCGCGCCGATGATCGTCACCACGAAGGCGATGAAGGTGGCGGGCTTCAGTTGCGGGATGATGATGAACCACAGCATCTTCCAGCCCTTCGCGTTGTCGAGCCTGCCGGCCTCGATCTGCTCGGGGTCCACGGCGTTCAGTCCCGTCAGGTAGAGGATCATGCAATAGGCGGTCTGCGGCCAGAGGCCGGCGGCGATGATGCCGTAGGTGACGAGGTTTTCGTTGCCGAGCACATTGATCGGGCCGAGCCCGACCCAGCCGAGCATGGTGTTCAGAAGCCCGAAGGTCGGGTCGTAGAACCAGGTGAACACCAGCCCGACGACGACCTGGGAAATCACGAAGGGGAAGAAGAACAGCGACTTGTAAAGCCGGATGCCGGTGACCGTCTGGTTGAGGAAGAGCGCGATGAACAGCCCCGCCGGGATCGCCAGCAGGTAAAGCAGCAGCCACAGCAGGTTGTTCTTGAGCGAGACGAAGAACGCGTCGCGGTCGACCCACTCCCAGTAGAGGTCCTCGTAGTGCCGCAGCCCGACATATTCGGCCTCGCCCAGCCCGTCCCATTCGTAGAGCGAGATGTTGAAGGACTGGAAGATCGGGAAGATCACGTAGAACAGGAAGAACAGCACGCCCGGCGCCAGGAACAGCCAGGGCGCCAGTGCCTGCTGGTTGCGGTGGAACCAAGAGCGGTTGTCCAGTCGGGCGGCGTCTGCGGCAAGGGCCATGTCCGCGATCCTTCGTCTCTGAAAGGGCCAAACGAATGCGGGGTCGAGGCGGGGCGGCGGGCCGCCCCTGCCGGTCGTTCAGGTTGTAGGGCGGGGTCGGCCCCGCCCCACGGCGCGGATCAGCGGTAGATACGCTCGCGCGCGCGTTCGAGCTTGGCGAGGATGCGGTCGAGGTCGCCGGGCTTGACCATGAATTCCTGGAAGCCCTCCATCGACACCTTGGCCATCTCGGCGGGCGCGTCGCGGTCCCAGAATTGGGCGACGCCGCCGGGCGAGTTGGACGACAGCATCGCGAAGCCCTCGTTCAGGAACTTGTCGTTGTCGACGCCCGACATCGCGTTGACCGGCAACTGGCCCAGGTTCGCGCCGTTGTTGATCTCGGTCTGCACGTTCGCCGAGACCACGAAGCGCAGGAACTCGCGCGCGGCCTCCTTGTTGGCGGCGTTGGCCGGGATGTGGAAGGTGTCGGTCGGCGCGTCTTCGGCCAGTTCGACATCCGGGTTGATCACCGGGAACTGGTAGAAGTCGAGCTGATCGTCGGAAAGCCCGGCCTCGCGCAGCGGTGCCACGGCGAAGTTGCCCATCAGGTAGTGCACGGCGTCGCCATTGACCATGAAGGGCAGCGCCTCTTGCCAGCTATAGGTCTGGTGGTTGTCGATGAAGGCGCCCATGTCGATCAGCTCCTTCCAGTTCAGGAAGGTCTGCTTCACGCGCTCGTCGGTCCACGGCACCTCGCCCGCGGCAAGCGCCATGTGGAAGTCGAAGCCGTTGGTGCGCATGTTGAGATAGTCGAACCAGCCGCCGGCGGTCCACAGGAACTTGGTGCCGATCGTGTAGCACTTGCGGCCCGAATCGAGGATCGCCTGGCAGTTCGCCTTGAATTCGTCCCAGTTGGCCGGCTCGCCGAGGCCCAGTTCCTCGTAGATGTCCTTACGGTAGTAGACGCCCCACTGGTAGTAGGTGTAGGGCACGCCCCACTGCTTGCCGTCGATGGTCATCGCGCCCTTTGTCGAGGCGAGGTTCTCGGCGATCTCGGGCTCGGCCCAGAGGTCCGAGACGTCCTCGAAGAGGCCCGCATCCACGTAGGGCTTCATCCGGTTGGCGGCGTACCAGGTGTTCACGTCGGGCGGGTTCGCCGTCAGGAAGTTGCGGATCTGGGTCTTGTATTCCTCGCGGTCGATCACCGTGGTCTCGATGTTGAGATCGGGGTGCATCGCCTGGAAGTCGGCAATCATCTTCTCCATCGTCGCGCGCGGGGCGGGGTTCGACGTGTCGAGGAAGATTTTCAGATCGCCGGAAAGCGGCCCGGCGGAGGCGCCGCCAGCCACAATGGCAGCGGTCGCCAGCGCCGCGATGGACGCCTTGAACATGGAACGCATGGTGTCCTCCCTAGTTGTTCCATTATGTGAGACTTAGTTTTCTATATTGAAACCATGCCTCGACTCAGCTACTGTTGTCAACAGTTTCCTGCGGCATGGCCCGCACGGAAAGCAGGGAGGATGGGATAGGCACATGGCCGGCAGGGCGGCAGGCGACGGGACCGTAGGCAAGGCGCTGGACGTGCTGGACCAGGTGGCGTCTTTCGAGCGCCCGGTGCGATTTGCGGAATTGCTGGAGGCGAGCCCCTATCCCAAGGCCACGCTCTACCGCCATCTTCAGACGCTAACGCACCAGGGGATGCTGGCGCTCGATCCGGACCGGCAGACCTATGCGCTGGGCATCCGGCTGGTGCGGCTGGCGCATGCCGCCTGGGCGCAATCGTCGCTGGCGCCGGTGGCGCGGCCCCATCTGGACGCCCTGAGCCAGCAGATCGGCGAGACGGTGCACCTGGCGCAGCTGGACAACGGCCAGGTGCTTTATGTCGACAAGCGAAACGCGGCGCGGCCGATCGAGATGTTTTCCGAGGCCGGCAAGGTGGGCCCGGCCTATTGCACCGGCGTCGGCAAGGCGATGCTCGCCCATCTGCCGCCGGCCGAACTGGAACAGGCACTGAGCCAGCAGAGTTATCACCGGTTCACCCCGGGGACGCTGACCGACCGGGAATGCCTTTTGGCCGAACTCGAGGCGGTACGCGCGCGTGGGCACGCCTTTGACCGGGAAGAGCACGAACCGGGGATCATCTGCGTCGCGTTGCCGATTCTGACCGGGCGGGGCCGGGTTCTGGGCGGGCTGTCGGTGACCTCGTCGACGGCGCGCACGGATCTGGAGGCGCTGGAGGCGCTGGTGCCGGCGATCCGGCCAGTTGCGGAGCGTATCGCGCAGGAAGCCGAGAACTGGCGGTTTCCAGACAACAGAACCGAAACGACTACAGCGGGGAGCTGAATCCGATGTCGGGTGTGACACTGAACGGCGCGATCAAGCGCTATGGCGAGACCCAGGTGATCCACGGTGTGGACCTGCAGATCGAGCATGGCGAGTTCTGCGTCTTCGTCGGGCCGTCGGGATGCGGCAAGTCGACGCTGCTGCGCATGGTGGCGGGGCTCGAGGAGACCAGCGCGGGCTCGATCCATATCGGCAAGCGCGACGTCACCCGGGTCGACCCGGCGGAACGCGGCGTGGCGATGGTGTTCCAGACCTATGCGCTTTACCCGCACATGACGGTCGAGGAGAACATGGGCTTTGGCCTGCGCATGAACGGCGTGGCGAAGGCCGAGATTCGCTCGAAGGTCGGCGAGGCGTCGAGGATCCTGCGGCTGGACCAGTTGCTGAAGCGCAAGCCCAAGGCGCTGTCCGGCGGGCAGCGGCAGCGGGTGGCGATCGGCCGGGCCATCGTGCGCGGGCCGGAAGTGTTCCTGTTCGACGAGCCGCTATCCAACCTGGATGCAGAGCTGCGCGTCGAAATGCGGGTGGAAATCGCGCGGCTGCATTCCGAGATCGGCGCGACGATGATCTATGTGACCCACGACCAGGTCGAGGCGATGACGCTGGCCGACAAGATCGTGGTGCTGCGCGCCGGCCGGGTCGAGCAGGTGGGCGCGCCGCTGGATCTCTACCGCAATCCCGACAACCGCTTCGTCGCGGGCTTCATCGGCTCGCCGTCGATGAATTTCTTCTCCGGCCAGGTGAAGGGCGGCGGCGTGACCGTGCCGGGGCTGGGCGGTGCGGGCGTCGTGACGTCGGTCGCGCTGCCGGGCGAGGGCGGCGACGTGACGGTGGGGCTTCGGCCGAACCACCTGGTGATCGACCCCGAAGGCGACAGCCACGCGGTGGAACTGACCGAATCGCTGGGCGGCGTGTCCTATGTCTATCTGAACGCGCCGAACGGCGACCGGCTGATCGTCGAGGCGCGCGAGGACCAGCCGGTACCGCACGGCACGCGGGTCGGCGTGCGGTTCGACCCGGGTCATGCCTATCTTTTCGACGCCGAAACCGAGGCGCGGCTGCGGTAGGCTGCTGCCGAGGAGAGTGCCTTCGGCACGCGCCATGTTCCCGTCCTCGCCTCCGGCTGCGGGCGGGCGGGGCCGGCCGCCTGTGATCTTCCGGAATGGCTTGCGCGGCGCCCGGGTCAGCCGGGATGGCAGGTGGCGATGGCCCGGGCCAGGTCGGTGAGCAAGGTTTCGTAATAGTCCGGACCGGGCGGGATGTGGCGGCCGAGCGGGTCGAGCATGCCGGTGCC
Source organism: Rhodobacter sp. (assembly GCA_041627895.1). Classification (GTDB taxonomy): domain Bacteria; phylum Pseudomonadota; class Alphaproteobacteria; order Rhodobacterales; family Rhodobacteraceae; genus JBFKQC01. The sequence continues at coordinate 76,029 of JBFKQC010000005.1, read as the reverse complement.
GACATGCGGGCCCGGGACCGCCGTTTCGATCAGCGCCGGATTGGCGCCGGGTTCGGCGAAAATGCAGCCGCGCGCGGCGCGCGCGAGGCGGGCGCGGATGTCGGCGATGCGCGCCGCGCTGGGCGGCACGCCCTCGGCATCGGCCAGCCCGCCTGCGATGTCGAGGCCGAAGCGGACGAAGAAATACCGGTAGGCGTCGTGGTAGGGGATCAGCACCGCGCCCTGCATCGGTGCAAGCTGCGTGGCGATGTCGGCGGCCTGCCGCTCGATGCGCCGCGCCGCGGCCTCGGCATTGGCGCGGTAGGCGGCGGCGTTGTCCGGGTCGGCCGCGGCAAGCGCCCCGGCGATGGCGCCGAGGAACCGGGCCGCGTTCAGCGGGTCGAGCCAGGCATGCGGGTCGGCCGTGCCGTGATCGTGGGCGTCCTCGTCGTGGGATTCCGTCGTCGCGGCGCCGGGGTCGTCGGCGTCCAGCTGCGGTCGCGGCGCGGGGTCTTCCAGCAGGATCAGGTTGCCAAGGACCCGGGATGGCAGCGGATCGAGCTGCAGAAGCTCCAGCGAGGCCGGGGCGCCGCCGGCGAGGTTGCCGAGCGCGCGGGGCAGCCAGGGGGTCAGATCTTCGCCGATCCAGATCACCAGATCGGCCTCGGCCAGCGCGCGGGCCTGGCTGGGGCGCATCTGGAAATCGTGCGGATCGGCTCCGGCCGGCAGCAGAAGCTCCGGCGTGCCGAGATCGCCGAGCACCAGCGCCGCGAGGCTGTGCACCGGCGCGATGTCGGTCAGCACGCGCGGCGGCTCGGCACGGGCGGGAAGCGCGGCGAGGGCGGTCAGGATCACGAGTAGCGCGCGCATTGGATTGTCCTTGTCTGCAGTTGTGCGGAGCCTTAGACAAGATGTGATGTTATAACAATAGGTGATCGTCGATGACCGCCGCCCCGCTTGCCTTTGCCGAGCATGATCACAGCGCCTGTTCCGGCGAGGTTCTGGCGCGCGCGGAACGGGTCTGCCGCGGTGCCGGGCTGCGGCTGACGCCGGTCCGGCGGCGCACGCTGGAAATCCTGCTCGAGGCGCACCGCGCGCTCGGCGCCTACGAGGTGCTGGAGCGGCTGGGCGCCGACGGCTTCGGCCAGCAGCCGCCGGTGGCCTACCGGGCGCTGGATTTCCTGGTCGAGCATGGCCTGGCGCACCGTGTCCGGCGGCTGAATGCCTTCGCCGCCTGCATGCATCCGGGCGAGGCGCATGCGCCTGCCTTCCTGATCTGCCGCGCCTGCGATGCGGTGGCAGAGGCGCCTGCAGGCGCGGTGCGTTCCGCGCTGGACGCGGAAGCGGCACGGCTGGGATTCACGGTCGAGCGGGTCAGCCTGGAGGCGGTGGGGCTGTGCCCCGCCTGCGCCGCGCCGTGACGCTGATCGCGACCGACGACATGTCGGTGCGCTATGGCGACGCGCCGGTGCTGGAGCATGTCAGCCTTGCCATCGCGCCGGGCGAGATCGTCACCGTCGTCGGTCCGAACGGGTCGGGCAAGTCGACGCTGATCCGTGCGCTGCTGGGGGTGCTGCGGCCCACGGCCGGCACCATCCGGCGCAAGCCGGGGCTTCGCATCGGCTATGTGCCGCAGCGGCTGGCGGTCGACGCTACGCTGCCCCTGAGCGTCGGCCGGTTCCTGTCGCTGCCCGAGCGCCAGAGCCGTACCGCGACGGCGCGGGTGCTGGAGCGGGTCGGTGTGCCGGGGCTTCAGGACCGGCCGATGGCGGCGCTGTCGGGCGGACAGTTCCAGCGGGTGCTTCTGGCGCGCGCGCTGCTGGCCGCGCCCGACATCCTGATCCTCGACGAGCCGACGCAGGGGCTGGACCAGCCCGGCATGGCCGAGTTCTACCGCCTGATCGAGGAGCTTCGCCACGAGATCGGCTGTGCCGTGCTGATGGTCAGCCACGATCTGCACGTGGTGATGAGCGCGTCCGACCGGGTGATCTGCCTGAATGGCCATATCTGCTGCGAGGGCACGCCGAGGCTGGTGCGCGACGCGCCTGAATACCGCGCGCTTTTCGGCTATGGCACCGGCGGGGCGCTGGCGCTTTACCCGCACGAGCATGACCACTCTCACGCGCATGGCGACGACCACGTGCACGATCACGGGACCGCGCACTGATGCCGGACGAATTCCTGGTTCGGGCGCTTCTGGCCGGCTGCGGCGTGGCGCTGGCGGCGGGGCCGCTGGGGGCATTCGTGGTCTGGCGGCGGATGGCCTATTTCGGCGATGCGACGGCGCATGCGGCGATCCTGGGCGTGGCGCTGGCGCTGGCGCTGGACGTGTCGGTGATCTGGGGCACGCTGGCCGCGGCGCTGGCGATGGCGCTTGCGGTCGTTGAACTGGAGGCGCGGGGCCATGCGATGGACGCCACTCTGGGCGTTCTGGCCCATGCGGCGCTTGCGGTCGGGCTGGTGGTGTTTTCCGTCTCGGGCGGGGCGCGGATCGACCTTGGCACGTTCCTGTTCGGTGACATCCTGGCGGTAGGCTGGGGCGATCTGGCGGTGATCTGGGGTGGCGCGGGTCTGGTAGCGGCGCTGCTGGTCTGGCGCTGGCAGGCGTTGCTGACGGCGACGCTGAGCGAGGAACTGGCACGCTCGGCCGGGATCGACCCGCGGCGCGAGCGGCTGGTGCTGACGCTGGCGCTGGCGCTGGTGGTGGCCGTGGCGCTGAAGGTGGTGGGCGCGCTGCTGATCGGGGCGATGCTGATCATCCCGGCCGCAGCGGCGCGAAGCCTGGCGCGCTCGCCCGAAGCGATGGCGGCGCTGGCGGTGTGCCTGGGAGGTGCGGCGGCGGCGGGCGGGCTGGCGCTGTCGTGGTTCGGCGACACGCCGGCGGGGCCCAGCATCGTCAGCGCGGCGGCGGCGTTGTATCTTCTGTCGCTGGCGGTGCCGCGGCGGTAGCGGGATATCGGGGCCCCGGCGGGGCATTGCCGAGGACGTGCCGGCGAGACATCGTGCGCGCGGACCGGGCGCGCGCAAGCCAGTATCCAGCGCGGCCGGTCCGGCGACGCGCCGCGAAATTGCACCCGCCCAACAGGAGAGGGCGGATTCCGTGAAACGGAGATCGCGGGACGCTGTCTAGAGATCGCCGGTGGCGAGCAGGATCTGTTTCCAGATCGCGGTTTCGTCGATCAGCGTCCATTCGCGGCGCAGGTCCCAGGGCCCGAACTCGGCGTGGGTGATGCCCATCACGTGGACCTCTGCCCCGGTCGGGGCGCCGAATGCGCTCCAGCCGTCGTGGCGGCCGTCGAGGCGCCAGCGGACGGCGGCGCGGGGCGGCATGGCCCGGGTCTCGGCGCCCATTGCGTGTTCGATGCGGAACGCGGCCGAGGGAAAGACGGCGCGAAGCGACAGCCAGTGCCGGTCGGCCGCGGCGCGGCCATGGGCCCGGACATGGCCGGCATAGGCCAGCTCGCAGGCGCGGTCGTATTCGGCGGGGATCGCGGAGAACTCGGACTGCATGATCCGGGTCAGCAGATCTGCAAGCCGCGCCCCCCAGGGGTCGTCGTTGCCGCGCCCGGAATACGGCCCGGCCCGGTCGGTCGCGGGTGTCAGCGGCCGGACGCAGGCCTCGGGCCCGCCTTCGCGCGCGATCAGAGCCCGGGTCCAGCCGAGCACGTCCGCGCCCATCTGCCGGACGATCGCGCCCTGGTCGCGCACCAGCCATTCGTCGTGCACCGCGTTCGCCTGGCAGAAGCAATCGGCGAGGATGCGGTATTCCAGCCGCCTGCCGGTCGGCGGGCCGTAGAGACCGGCGCCGGTATGTGTCGCGGTGCAGTAGAGCCGGTGCGAGCTGAGAAACCCGGACGCGCCCGCGGCACACCAGATCACGTCTTCGCCGAGAAGCTCTCGGTCGGGGAACTCGGCAAGCGTCGCCGCGGTCGCGGCGATGATCCCGGTATTGCCCACCACCACCGAGGCCGGCGAGCGCACCACCAGGTCCGGGGCGTAGTACCCGGTCAGGCTGTCGATCCTGCGGTGTTCCCAGATTTCGCGGGTGATCCCGAGGATGAAATCCTCCTCGCCCCGCCAGCGCGGGTCGAATCCGGGGCGGAACGGCCTAGCGGCGGCCATAATACAGCCCGACGACATGCTCGGCCTCGGCGAAGAACAGCCAGCGCAGGATCAGCAGTCCGGCGACGTGGCTGGCGACGGCAAGCGCGGCGAGCGCGTGGCTGAACGGCAGGACCAGAATGAGCGCGGGCGCGAGGAAGCCGGTGACGAGCGCGATCGAGCGCAGCTTGAGCGCGTGCCTGCGGGCGACGACGAAGACCATTTCGCGGGTCAGATAGCTTGCGCCGGTATGCGGCGGCTCGAATGCGCGGACCCGGCCCATCCGGCCGAGCCCGGTGGCGGTGGCGAGCGTCGTGCCGCTTCGCGCCAGCCTTGCATCGCCGGTCTTCCAGGCGAGGAACTGCAGCACGCCGGTGGCGAGCAGCAGGAGGATCGCCAGCCAGATCACGCCCGACAGCAGCGCCCCGCCGGCGAGCGCGAGCGCCAGGAACAGTGCAGGCGTGGTCCAGTGATGCCAGCGCGGGACGGTGCGGAGCTGGGCGTAGATCATCGACGTGGCATAGACCGTGGCCAGCGACAGCGCGGTGCCGAGCCAGCCGAGCGGGGCCACGCGGATGCCCGCGAAGACCACCGGCGCGGCGTAAAGCGCCATCACCGCCAGCGCGGCGCAGGACAGCCAACCCTCGCGCGAAAGCCAGCTGGTGCGCCATTGCGTGAACGCCTTGAGCGCGCGTTCCGGGTGGCCGAGATGGAAGGTCGAGGCGACGAGCCCGCCCGCCGCCATGGCGAAGGCGAGTGCGAAGTAGACCGCGGCGAGCCAGCCCTCGACCCCCGGCTGGCCGAAGCCGAGAAAGGCAAGGAGGCCGAAGCCGAGACCGGAAAGCGCGGTGAACAGGATGATCGACGGTGCGGGATGCATCAGAGGCGCTCCAGCGCCTTGTCGATCCAGCCGAGAAGGCCGCGCGGCTCTTCGGCCACCGGCGCGAGGAGCGGTGCGAGCACGTCGATCTCGGCGTCGCGGGCGCGCGGCGGCAGGTACTTGTTGACCGGCCTGGTGCCCTGTTCCGGCATCAGGTCGATGCCGCCACGGCTTTCGACCAGCCGGCTGACGTCGCTGTCGGGATCGGCAAGGTCGCCGAAATGCCTGGCGCCGGCGGGGCAGGTCCGCACGCAGGCGGGCTGGCGGTCTTCCTCGGGCAGGTTCTCGTTGTAGATCCGGTCGACGCAGAGCGTGCATTTCTTCATGACGCCCTCGGCCGGGTCCAGCTCGCGCGCGCCGTAGGGGCAGGCCCAGGCGCAAAGCCCGCAGCCGATGCAGTCGGCCTCGTTCACCAGCACGATGCCGTCCTCGGTGCGCTTGTAGCTGGCGCCGGTGGGGCAGACCGTGACGCAGGGCGCGTCCTGGCAATGCAGGCAGGATTTCGGAAAATGGACGAGCTGGGCGGGGCCCTGATCGGGCTGGATCTCGTAGCTGTGCACCCGGTTCAGAAAGGCCCCCACCGGATCGCCGCCGTAGGCGTCGGCATCGGCAAGCGGGGCGCCGTAATTCTCGGTGTTCCAGCCCTTGCAGGCGACGACGCAGGCATGGCAGCCGACGCAGGTGTCGAGGTCGATCACCAGGCCGAGGCGGCGGTCGGTTCGGGCGGGGAGGTCGGTCATGCCGGCAGCCCTTCGGCCCCGCCCCGCGCGACGGACGGACGGGCGTCGCTCCCGCTTTCGCGGATCGCCCCGCCCGCCGTCCCGTGGGGTGCAGAGGCGCTCATGTTGCGACCTTCCGGCGCAGCGTCGCGGGCGGCTTCGGCACCGGCGAAGACAGCGGCGGGAACACGGGATGCGCCTCTTTCGGCGCCTTGACCTTCTCGATCTTCACGCGGAGGTCGAACCATGCGGCCTGGCCCGTCACCGGGTCGGAATTCGACCAGCGCATCCCGTCGCCCTGTTCGGGCAGCAATTCATCGATCAGGTGGTTCAGCAGAAAGCCCCGCGTCGCCTCGGGCGCGTCCGGGTCAAGCGCCCAGGCGCCCTTGCGCTTGCCGATGGCGTTCCAGGTCCAGACGGTTTCGGGGTTGAGCGCGGCCATGTGCACCACGGGCACGGTGATCTCGCCCGCGGGCGAGCTGACCCGCGCCCAGTCGCCGTCGGCAAAGCCGTGCCCGTCCCAGATGGCGGTGGGCACGTAGAGCGGGTTGGCGCCGTGGATTTGCCGGAGCCATGCATTTTGCGAGCCCCAGCTGTGATACATCGCCATCGGCCGCTGGGTCAGGGCGTGGATCGGGTATTCCTCGGGATCGGCGTGGCCGTCGAGAAACGGCGGATACCAGGACGGCAGCGGATCGAGCGTGGTCTTGATGCGCTCGCGCAGGTGGTCGGGCGGCTGGCGCAGCCCGTGGCCCTCGGCGGCGAGCTGGAACTTGCGCATCGGCTCGACGTAGAGCTGGAAGATGTAGGGCGCCGGCGCGTCGTAGAGCCCGGTTTCGACCGCCCAGTCCTGGTAGGCGCGGTTCCAGGGCTTGAAAAACGCCGCTTCGTCGGGGACGTGACGCATCCAGAAGCCGCCGTTCCGGATGTAGCTGTCGATCTGGCCCGCATTCGCCTCGCCGCGGCCGGTATGCACCAGTCCTTCGTCGCCCATCCGCCAGCCCGCCAGCGGCCCGACGCCAGGCCGGCGGATGTGGTTGGTGATGTAGTCGGCGTAATCGGCGTATTTCGCGCCGCCGTCCTCGGTCACGAATCCCGGAAGCCCAAGGCGCGCGCCGAGGTCGCAAAGCACCGACTGGAAGCCGCGCACGTCGCGGTCGGGCTCGATCACCGGCCAGCGGATCGCGTCGGCCGCGGCGTCGGCCTCGCAGATCGGGCGGTCCAGCAGCGAGATGCAGTCGTGGCGTTCGAGATACGTGGTGTCGGGCAGGATCAGGTCGGCATAGGCGACCATCTCGGACGAATAGGCGTCCGAGTAGATGATGCGGGGGATCACGTAATCGCCGTCTTCGTCCCGGTCCGTGAGCATCTCGATGACGCGGGCCGTGTTCATCGACGAATTCCACGCCATGTTCGCCATGTAGAGCATCAGCGTGTCAATCCGGTAGGGATCGCCGGCATGGGCGTTCGAGATCACCATGTGCATCAGCCCGTGTGCCGACATGGGGTTGTCCCAGGTAAACGCCTTGTCGATGCGCGCGGGCGAGCCGTCGTCCTTGAGCGCCAGGTGCTCGGGGCCCTGCGGAAAGCCGAGGTGCGGGCCGTCGAGCGGCTGGCCCGGCGTCACCCGGCAGTGCGGCGTGGGATGCGCCCACGAGGGCTTGGGGTAGGGCGGCTTGAAGCGGAAACCGCCGGGCACCTCGACGCTGCCGAGCAGGATCTGCAGCAGGTGCAGGGCGCGGGCCGTGTGGAAGCCGTTCGAATGCGCCGAGATGCCGCGCATCGCGTGGAAGCTGACCGGGCGGCCCTTCATCGTCTGATGGCGCTGGCCGCGGAAGTCGGTCCAGGCGCGGGCGATCTCGATCTCCTCCTCGAAGGCGACGCGGGCAAGCTCGGCCGCGATGCGGCGGATGCGCGCCGCGCCGATGCCGATTTTCGGCGCGACCCGGTCGGGGGAATACTCGGCCGCCAGGTAGCGTTCGGCGATCAGGTGGAACACCGGCTTGTGGCTGGTGCCGGCATGGCGATAGCTGCCGGCGAGGTCCGGCTGGACGCCGGACGCGTCGAAGGGCGCGGGCTTGCCGGTCCGGCGGTCGAGCACCAGTTCCTTGCCGTCGTCGTCGCGCAGGAACAGGCCGTAGCCGACGCTGCTGGGATCGGAATTCACCAGCACCGGCGCGTTGGTGTAGCGCGCGAGGTAGTCGAGGTCGATCTTGCCGGCGCGCAACAGCTCGTGGATCAGCGACAGGATGAACAGCCCGTCCGTTCCGGGCGTGATGCCGACCCACTCGTCGGCGATGGCGTTATAGCCGGTGCGGATCGGGTTGACCGCGATCACCTTCGCGCCGCGCGCCTTCAGCTTGCCGAGGCCGATCTTGATCGGGTTCGAATCATGGTCCTCGGCGACGCCGAACAGCATGAAAAGCTTTGTCCGGTCCCAGTCGGGCTGGCCGAATTCCCAGAACGCGCCACCCATCGTGTAGATGCCGGCGGCCGCCATGTTGACGCTGCAGAATCCGCCATGTGCGGCGTAGTTCGGGGTGCCGAAGGCCTGCGCCCAGTAGCTCGTGAACGACTGCGACTGGTCGCGCCCGGTGAAGAAGGCCAGCTTTTCCGGGTTCTCGGCGCGGATCGGGGCGAGCCACTCGACGGCGGTCGAAAGCGCCTCGTCCCAGGTGATTTCCTGGAACTCGCCCGACCCGCGCGGGCCCACCCGTTTCAGCGGCGCGCGCAGGCGCGACGGCGCGGTCACCTGCATGATCCCGGCCGAGCCCTTGGCGCAAAGCACGCCGCGATTCACCGGGTGGTCGCGGTTGCCCTCGATATAGGCGATCTCTTTGCGGCCCTCGGCGTTGGTCTTGAGATGCACGTTGATGCCACAGCGGCAGGCACACATGTAGCAGGTCGTCTTGCGGATCTCGTCCGACACCTTGGGCGAGGTTTCGAGGGCGGGCTGGCGGTGCATCGCTTCTCGTCGGTTGCAGGCAGGGTCGCGGGCGGTGCCGGCAGCGGGCCGCCGGCGTTCATGCTGTTCTAGACGCCCAGTTGCCGCAAGGGCCACGCCACAGCGACGCTGGAATCACAATTCCCTCGGAATTGGACTTAAACGGTTGCGCAATCTGGCCCTATCGCTCAGTTCGTCGCGTTCTGCGCCGCATTCACCACGCCGAAGGCGCTGCCGATCAGGCGGAAGATGGTCTGCGCCTTGGTCACCGGCGCCTCGGTGACCAGCACGACGTCTTCGGGCTCGATCTGGAACCGCCGCGCGCTGAACAGGCCGTCGGCAGAGGTCAGGTCGATGGTGAAGACGACATCGGTGCGCGACGGCCCGGTGCCGTCGCCGCGAACCTGATCCGGCGCGTATTCGCGCAGGATCAGCACGCCCTTGGGATCGGCGCGGAAATCCGAAATTCCGCCCACCAGCGAGACCGCTTCGAGCGCGTTGATCCGATCCATGGTGAAGTAGATCAGGTCTTCCTGCCCGGTGGCGCCGAGCGCCTGGAAATAGCGCCCGTCCTCTTCGACGATGATCTTGTCGCCGCCCTGCAGCACCACGTCGAGGCCAGGGTCGTTGTAGAGATGCGAAAGCGACGCGGCATAGGTCTTGCCGTCGCGCACCAGCTTGACCTGCGGGTTGCGCATGCCGGTCGGCACGCCGCCGCCGAGAGAGATCAGGTTGAGAACCGAGAAATTGCGGTCGGGCAATGGGTAGGTTCCGGGGGACGAGACGCCGCCCACGATGCTGACCGAGGACTTGGTGCCGGCGGTATACATAAGCTGGACCTGCGCCGAGGGCAGGATTTCCGCCATCTGGCCCTGGATCCGGCTGCGTGCCCCGTCCGGGGTCTGGCCGCTCAGATAGACCTTTTCGAGATAGGGGATGAAGACCGAGCCGTCCGACGAGACCTGCAGGTTGGGCATGTCCACGACCTTGGCGCCCGGCGTCAGCAACAGCGAGTTGTCCGAGTTGTCCCAGATCGTCAGGTCGATCCGGTCGCCGGGCTTGATCACCGGGCTGATCGGCCCGCGCGTTGCGCCGTACCAGGCCTTGTAGCCGTGCCAGCGCGGCCATCCGGCGAAATCGCCCAGCGTGCCGCGGGTGACCGGGTAGACGGCGAAGGGCGCGTCGGCGTCATCGGCGGCATTGATGATCTCGGATTGCAGCGCAGCGCCACGCGGCAGGCTGCACGCCGCGATCAGTGTCAGGCAGAGGCCGATGAAGAAAAATCTCACTGTTTCCGTCCCAGGTGCCGCAGCAGCAGGCCCGTTTCTACCGCAAGTTTTCGGATTCGACACCCTAAATGCGCGTGATAAGGAAGGCGCCGGGCACGTTGGGCGTGCCGCGTGACACCGGGGGCACGGTTGCAGGGAAAGACGCTGGTTCTTGGCGCGACGGGCCGCGTGGGCGGTATGCTGCGCAAACTCTGGGCGGGCCGGGACGGCATCGTCTGGTCGTCGCGGCGCGGACCGGGGCCGCGCTGGGCGCTGCAAACGGGTGCCGCGGCGCTGGACCCGCTGATGGCCGACGCGGGCACCGTGATCTGCCTGGCGGGCGCGACGCCGGGAAGCGGCGATTTCGCCGCAAATGCCGAGATCGCCGAGGCGGTTGTCGCGTCCGCCGCGCGCCGGACCAGGCCGCCGCACGTGTTCCTGGCCTCGTCGATGGCGGTCTATGGCAGCCGTCGGGGGCCGTGTTCCGAGGCTTCGCCGACCGCGCCCATTGGCAACTATGGGCGTTCGAAGCTGGAGATGGAGCGGCGTGCGGCGGCGCTGGCGGCCGGTGCAGGCGTTGGCGTGACCGCGCTCAGGCTCGGCAACGTGGTGGGCGTCGACATGCTGTTTCGCAACATCGCGGGTGGGGCGGCGGTGGTGCTCGACCGTTTCCCCGACGGGCGGACCCCGGTCAGGTCCTACATCGACCCGGAACGGCTGGGACAGGCGCTCGACCGGCTGGCGGCACTGGCGGCGGCGGGCGAGGCGCTGCCCGGGGTGCTGAACCTCGCCGGCGAACCGCCGCTGGAAATGGCCGATCTGGTGCGCGCAGCGGGGCTTGATGTCAGCACCCGGCCCGCACCCGCCGGCGCGCTGCCCGAGGCGGTGATGGATACAGGCCGGGCGAAGGCACTGGTTCCGGCGCTGGAGGCGCCGCGCGATGCCGCGGCGGCGGTTGCGGCCTGGCGGCGGGTGGAGGCGCTGTCATGACGCCGGCGAAACGGGTGCTCGATCTGGCGGTGATCGCGCTTTTGCTGCCGCTGCTGGTTCCGCTCGGGCTGATCTTTGCCGGGCTGATCCGCATCATTGACGGCGCGCCGGTGTTCTACGTCTCGGAGCGGATGACCACGCCGGACCGTGCCTTCCGGCTGTGGAAGTTCCGCACGATGACGGTGGTCGATGGCGACAGCGGGGTTTCGGGCGGCGACAAGGCGGGGCGGATCACCCGGCTCGGCCGGTTCCTGCGCCGCACCCATGCCGACGAGATCCCGCAGGCCTGGAACGTGCTGCGGGGCGATCTGAGCATCGTCGGGCCGCGCCCGCCGCTCAGGATGTATGTCGAGCGCCACCCCGGGACATACGCCGAGGTGCTGAAGAGCCGGCCGGGGCTGACCGGGCTGGCCAGCTTCTACTTCAGCCGGCACGAGGCCTATGTGCTGCGCGGCTGCCGCGATGCGGACGAGACTAATGCGGTCTACGAGCTGCGCTGCATCCCGCGCAAGGCGCGGCTCGACCTGATCTACCAGCGGCACCGTAACCTCTGCTTTGACCTCTGGCTGATGTGGATCACCGTGGCGCGCATTCTGCGGCTGCCTGCGGGGCGACGCCGGCGCTGATTGCCGAGCGGGCGCGATCGAAATGAGTGCGCGTTGCGCACGCTCTGTCTTCCCGTCCTCGCCTCCGGCTGCGGGCGGGCGGGGCCGGCGGGTGGTGATCTCGCAGAGTTTCGGCCGGCGTTGCGGCGGCGACGGATTCGCGGTTTGGTTTTGCCGGGCGGTGATGGGGGTGCGGGCATGAACCTGGGTCTTTGGCTGGAGCGCACGGCGGCGATCGCGGGCGGGCGCCCGGCGCTGCTGCTGGGCGAGCGGGTCGTCGCGGATTACGCCGGGTTCCATGCGCGCGCCGCGGCACTGGCACGCGCGCTTGGCGAGGCCGGCGTGGCACCGGGCGACCGGGTGGCGGTGTTCGCCAGGAACTGCCCGGATTACCTGGTCGCCTTCCACGGCGTCTGGATCGCGGGCGCGGTCGTGGTGCCGATCAACGCCAAGCTGCACCCGAAGGAGGCCGCCTGGATACTCGGCAATTCGGGGGCGAAGCTGATTCTTGCCTCGCCGGACCTGATGCCGGGGCTTGCCGCCGAGACCGAAGTGCCGGCGACCGAACTTGGCGGCGCCGACTTCGCCGCGATGACCGCCGGGCCGGGTCTGGGTGCCGTGCCGCGCGGGGCCGACGATCTTTGCTGGCTGTTCTACACCTCGGGCACGACGGGGCGGCCCAAGGGCGTGCGGATCACCCACGGCATGGTGATGGCCGCCTCGCTGGCCTATCCGATCGATGTCGATCCGGTGACGGCGGAGGACGCCGCGCTGTATGCGGCGCCGATGAGCCACGGCGCGGGGCTTTACGCACCGATCCATGTCCGGATGGGGGCGCGGCATGTCGTTCCGGCATCGGGCGGGTTCGACGCGGTCGAAGTGCTGGATCTTGCGGAACATCACGGATCGGTGTCGATGTTCATGGCGCCGACGATGGTGCGGCGGTTGCTGGACGCCGCGAAGCCGGCGGGGCGGCACGGCGAGGGGATCAGGACCGTCGTCTATGGCGGCGGGCCGATGTATTTGGCCGACATCGTCGAAGCCGTCGACTGGTTCGGGCCGCGGTTCGTTCAGATCTACGGCCAGGGCGAATGCCCGATGTGCATCACCGCGCTGTCGCGGGCCGATGTCGCCGACCGCTCGCACCCGCGCTGGCGCGAGCGGCTGGGCTCGGTCGGCCGGGCGCAGTCGGTGGTCGAGGTGGCAATCGCCGGCGCCGCGGGTCCGGGCGAGACCGGCGAAATCATGGCAAATGGCGCGCCGGTGATGCCGGGCTACTGGCGGAACGCCGAAGCCAGCGCCGGGACGCTTCGCGACGGCTGGCTGATGACCGGCGATGTCGGGCGGCTCGACGCCGACGGCTATCTGACGCTGGTCGACCGTTCGAAAGACGTGATCATATCGGGCGGGACCAACATATATCCGCGCGAGGTCGAGGAGGCGCTGTTGACGCATCCGGCGGTGCGCGAGGTCTCGGTCGTGGGGCGGCCGTCTGCGGAATGGGGCGAGGACGTGGTCGCCTTCGTCGTCGCTGACCGAAGGGTCGACGCGGCGGCGCTCGAGGCGCATTGCCTCGACCGGATCGCCCGGTTCAAGCGGCCGAAATCCTATGTCTTCGTCGACGAGTTGCCCAAGAACAATTACGGCAAGGTGCTGAAGACCGAGCTGCGCGCGCGGATTTCGAGTTAGGCGGGCGCCGCCGGATTGTGCGCTGCCGCGCGCCCGGTCGCAGCAGATTGCGAGGCGACGCGGAACGCCGGGCTTGCGCCCTTGGCGGGGTCCGGATGCGTACTTGCGACGAGAAGAAGGACCCGGGGCCGAGGCTTCGTCTGGCTGGAAACGCTGGCGGCGGCTGACGCCTGCATTGCTTTGACGGCGATCCAGGGCGCGCAAGTCTGCCGTGGAACCGACATCCGGGCGGGCGCGAGCGCAGCGAGCGCCCGCCCCGCCGCGACGCGCGAAGCGCGGCGCAATTCCTCGCCGATGTCATTCCGGCAGCGGCGCCAGGCGATCCACGATCGCGCGAAGCTCGTCGAAATGACTGAACGCCGCGTCGTGCGGCATCTCTACGACCGGGCTCTTGCGGTAGCCTTCGGTGTAAAGCGCCAGCGGGATGCCTGCGTGCTGCGCGGTGGCCGCATCGGTCTCGCTGTCGCCGACGTAGAGGAAATGCCGCGCGGCAAGCTGGTCGACGATATGCCGCAACGCCGCCGGGTCCGGCTTGGGCGGGAACGCGCCGTCGCCGAAGGTGAAGGCGTCGAACAGCCCGCTCAGGCCGAAATGGTCGAGCACGGCCCAGGTCGGCGCCTCGGGCTTGTTGGTGCAGAGCCCGAGCCGGAACCCGTCGGCGTGGAGCCCGCGCAGGCAGGTCTCGACGCCCGGATAGAGCGTCGTGCGCCCGACCGCGGACACATAGGCCTCGCGGAATGCCGCCACGATGCGGGCGTCGCGGCCGGGCTCTTCCGCGATGCCGTTCGCGGCGAGGCATTGCGCAATCAGCGCCGGCACGCCCTTGCCGATGAAGCTGCGCGTCTCGGCCAGCGTGATCCCGGGCAGGCCCTCGCCGGCGAGCACGTCGACCGCGGTCGCGTGGATGTCGGGCGCGCTGTCGATCAGCGTGCCGTCGAGGTCGAAGATGATGCCGCTCACGGGCCTATGGCTTCCACTTGATCGAGCAGCCCATCGACGCCACCTGTTCGCGCGGGCCCCGGCCGGTTTCGGCGATCTGCCGCATCGCCTCGAACAGTTCGCGGCGTGCGTCCGGCGGGGCAGGGCGGCTGCCCGAGGCGTCGAGCCGGCCGCGGTATTGCAGCCCAAGCCCGGCGTCGAAACCGAAGAAATCCGGCGTGCAGGCGGCGCCCCAGGCACGGGCGACGTCCTGGCTTTCGTCCTGGAGATAGGGGAACGGGAAGGCGTTCGCCTCGGCGACTGCCTTCATCTTGTCGAAGCTGTCGGCGGGGTAGGCGGCCGCGTCGTTCGACGAGATCGCCGCGACGCCGATGCCGAGCGGCGCCAGATCGCGCGCATCGCGCACGATCCGGTCGAGCACGGCCTTCACGTAGGGGCAGTGGTTGCAGATGAACATGACCAGCGTGCCCTTCGGTCCGGCGATGTCGCCGAGCGAATAGGTCTTGCCGTCCGTCGCGGGCAGGGTGAAATCGGGGGCTTTCCAGCCGAAATCGCAGACGGGCGGGGTGGCGGCCATTATTCGAACTCCATCTCCTCGTAGACCCGCCCGGCATTCCTCGTTGCCAGTTCCTCGTAGGTATCGAGGTGGGCCCACTTGCTTTGATCGACATAGTAAGCGTCGGCCAGATCGCCGCCATTGTCGAAATGGTCGCGGATCTTTGCACGGAGATCGGAAAGGTAGTCGTGGGTGTAGCGCCGGACCTGCGCCATGTTCGTCGGATGCCCGTGGCCCGGGATCACGTATACCGCGCCGAGCGGTTCGAACGCCGTCGTCCAGGTTTCCAGCCAGCAGGCGGTGCAGGTGTCGGCAAAGATCGGCAGCATGCGCTCGTGAAACGCCATGTCGCCGGCGATCACCAGCTTTTCGGCGGGCAACCAGACCGAGATGTCGCCGGGGCTGTGCGCCGGGCCGAGATGCAATACCTCGATGCGCATGGTCCCCATCTCGACGATGTATTCGTCCTCGAAGGTGATCGTCGGGCCTTGCAGCACTGTGCCCTCGGCCTTGTCGCGGTTGTAGCGCCTCATGCCCTCGAGAATCTGGAACCCGTTTTCCTCGAACTCGTGTGCGGCATCCGCATGGGCCAGGATCGGCACGCCCTGTTCGGCCCAGTAGGCATTGCCCAGCATCGCGTGGCCCTGGCCGTTTTCGTTGATCACCAGCTTCACCGGCTGATCGGTGACAGCCCGGATTTCGTCATGCAGAGCCGCGGCCAGCACATAGGCCGCGCCGCCGTTGATCACGACGACGCCGTCGCCCGTGACGAGGAAGCTGAGGTTGTTGTTGTGGCCCGTGTTCTCGTAGGTCGGCGGCGCGGTGGCGCCGATCGCGGACCAGACGTGCGGGACCACCTCGACGGGTTTCGAATAGAGCGGCGATTGCGGGTACTGGTCGGCGATCTCTTCCGAGGCGACGGCAGGCCCCGCGATCAGGGCGAAAAGGGCGAGGGCGCGCATCACATGTCCTCCGTCACGAAACGATAGCTGTCGCCGCCGGTCCGCTCTGCCCGGCCGATGCCGCCGCCGGGCAGGTGGAAGCCGACCAGCGTCATCTGCCGGTCGGCAAGCTCGCCCAGCAGCCGCTGGCGCGTGGCCGCACCGAGGTCCGGGTCCTGATCCGACCCGCTGGCCCAGCCGGGCCGCTCGAAGGCGAGGTGGTGGTTGACGACGGCATCGCCCAGGATCAGCGCGGCGTCCGGTCCGGCGCCGACCTCGAAGGACATGTGCCCGGGCGTGTGGCCATAGGTTGCGCGGGCGGCGATGCCGGGCAGGATTTCCTCGCCGTCGCCGAAGACCGTCACGGCATCCTCGATCGCCTGAAGCCGGGTTCGCGCGCCGACGGCGAAACTCTGCCGTGCCGGGGCGATGGTGTTCACTGTGTCCGGGTCGATCCAGTAATCGAACTCGTCCTTGCCGATGAGATACTCGGCATCAGCGAAGAGCGGGTCGTCGAAATCGTCCAGCAGACCCCAGATGTGATCTGGGTGGGCGTGGGTGATGACGACATGGGTTATGTCCTCGGGCGCAAGATCCATCGCATCCAGCGCATCGGGCAATTTGCCCGCGCTCGGCATGAAGTTCGGCCCCGAGCCGACGTCGAATAGCACGGTGTTCGTGCCGTCGCGCACGAGCGTCACGTTGCAGGGCGGTTCGATCCGGTCGGTGCCGAGGCCGTACCGCGCGAGGATCGGTGCGGCGTCCTCGACCGGAATGCCGCCGAGGGTGAAGGAGGCCGGCAGCACGAGGTGTCCGTCGCTCAGCGTGTCGATCTGCAGCGCGCCGAGCGACAGGGTCGTTCTGGTCCATCCCGCGCGCGGAATCAGGCTACCGGCGGCGGCGGCGATGAACTGGCGTCTGGTAAGCGCCATGGCGTCCTCCGGGCTTAAACATTCTTTAATACGAATATGTCGGAATTGCCTGGGGCGCGCAAGCAGTCACCGGTCGCCTGGGCTCCCGCATTGCCGGAAGCGCGGCGCGCGCGCACTTGCGCCGGATCGCCGGCGCCGCGCCCGGTTTCAGGTATCGCGGCCGGAGCGGCGGTTGATCGGATAGCGGCTTGCCTTGCCGCGCAGCGGTTGCAGCAGCATCCGGTCGAGCCAGAGGTCGCGCCAGGTCCGGAACTGCTCGATCCCGATCGTCATGTCGCGGTGCCCTTCGCGTGGCTGCGGAAGGTAGGTCCCGAGCAGCCGGTCCCACCAGGGCAAATTGAACCCGAAATTGCTGTTGGTCTCGGACGGGTGGATCGAGTGGTGCACCCGGTGCATGTCGGGTGTCACGACCAGCAGCCGCAGAACCGCGTCGATCCGGCGCGGGATATCGATGTTGGAGTGGTTGAAGAGCGAGGTGGCGTTCAGCAGAACCTCGAAGATCAGCACGGCAATCGCCGGTGCTCCGAGCGCGGCGACCACGGCAAGCTTGAGCCCCATCGACAGCAGGATTTCCACCGGGTGGAACCGCAGCCCGGTGGTCACGTCGAATTCCAGGTCGGCATGGTGCATCCGGTGCAGCCGCCAGAGCGCGGGGACCGCGTGAAACAGAACGTGCTGCAGGTAGATCGCGAGGTCGAGCACGAGTACGGCACTCGCGACGGCGAGCCAGCCCGGCAAATCGAGCGTGTTGAGCAGGCCCCAGCCGCGATCCTCTGCGATCAGCGCCATCCCCACGGCGAGCACCGGAAAGCAGAGCCGCACCAGCGCGGTGTCGACCGCCACCAGGGCCAGGTTGTTGGTCCAGCGGATCAGCCGCGGTATCTCGCGCCGCCGCCGCGGGGCGGCGACTTCCCATGCGGCCATGGCTGCAAGAACGCCGAGAAAGGCGGTCAGGCGGATCGTGGCCTCGTCGAAGGGCAGTGCGGCATCCATTGCGTTGCTCCCGTCAGAGCACGAGGTTATGCCGCGTCGCCGCCGAACCGCAATCCCGGCAGTCAATGGCGTTCGAGCGGCAATCAAATGTCTATCGCTCGCCGCCGCGGCCGCGTTGATCCAGGACAATCCATGCGGCATCTGGTTTTGACAGCCCGCGCGTCCTCGGCGATAGTTCCGCAAAACAACGGCCGCAAAGGGCCGAGTCCATGAGGAGGAGGGCGCCGTGCGCAAGCGCGTTCTTCTGATCGAGGATGAACCGAACATCATCCAGGCGATCAGCTTCATCCTGTCGCGAGACGGCTGGACGGTCGACACGCATGCCGACGGCAAGACCGCGCTGGAGGCCGTGGCGCGCCGGGCACCGGACGTCGTGATCCTGGATGTCATGCTGCCGAACCGGTCCGGGTTCGACATACTTCAGGATTTGCGCGCCAATCCCGAGACCGAGCACCTGCCGGTCCTGATGCTCACGGCCCGCGGCCAGAAGCGCGACCGCGAACTGGCAGAACGCTACGGCGCCAGCAGGTTCATGACCAAGCCGTTCGCGAATTCCGAGGTACTCAATAGCGTGCGCGAGTTGACGGGGACATGAAACAGCCCTCTGCGCCGGTCTTCGTGGAGCGCCGGACCTACCGGCGGCGGCGGATGATCGACGCCGCGCGGTTGTTGCCGATCCTCTGGCTGTTGCTGTTCCTGATGCCGCTTCTCGGGGCGGGCAATCCCGCCGATCCGCCGGCGACCTCGCGCGGCCTGATCTTCGTCTTCGTCGTCTGGGCGGGACTGATCGTCTGCGCCGTCGTCCTGTCCCGGCTGCTTGCCGAGCCCGCGGGTGACGAGCGTCGGGACGAGCCGCCGCAATGATGAGCTTCAACATCCTGGTCGCCGTCTGCCTCGGCTATGTGGCGATCCTGTTCGGCGTGGCCTTCGCCGCCGAGAAGCGCGCCGAGCGGGGCGAGGTCGGCTGGCTGCGCTCGCCCCTGGTCTATACGCTTTCGCTGTCGATCTACTGCACGGCCTGGACGTTCTACGGGGCGGTGGGCTACGCGGTGAACTCGGGGCTGGAATTCGTCACGATCTATCTCGGTCCGACGCTGGTCATGGTCGGCTGGTGGTGGCTGGTGCGCAAGCTGGTTCGGATCGGGCGAACGCAGCGGATCACCTCGATCGCCGACCTGATCTCGTCGCGCTACGGCAAATCGAACCTCCTGGGCGTGCTGGTCACGGTATTGGCGGTGGTGGGAACGACACCCTACATCGCGCTGCAGCTTCAGTCGGTGACGCTGTCGTTCGCGGTCTTCTCGGCCGACGTGGGCTCGGTTCCGGCCTTCGAGGACCTCGACAGCACGGCGCTGCTGGTCGCTGCGGGCCTGGCGCTGTTCACAATCCTGTTCGGCACGCGCACGCTGGACGCGAACGAGCGCCATCACGGCGTGGTCACCGCCATCGCACTGGAGGCCGTGGTCAAGCTGATCGCGCTTCTGGCGGTGGGCGTCTTCGTGGTCTGGGGCGTGGCGCAGGGCCCGGCGGACATCATTGCGCGGATAGACGCCTCGAAGATCGGCGACTGGAACCTTGCAGGCGGTCGCTGGGCGACGCTGATCTTTCTGTCCGCGGCGGCCTTCCTCTGCCTGCCGCGGATGTTCCAGGTGATGGTCGTGGAGAATGCCGACGAGCGCCACGTCGCGGTCGCGAGCTGGGCGTTCCCGGCCTACCTGTTCCTGATGAGCCTGTTCGTGATTCCGATCGCGGTCGTGGGGCTCGGTGTCCTGCCCGACGGCAATCCGGACCTTTACGTGCTGACCGTGCCCCTGTCACTGGGCGAGGGCAACCTGGCGCTTCTGTCCTTCCTCGGCGGGTTCTCGTCCGCCACGTCGATGGTGATCGTCGCGGCCATCGCGCTGTCGACGATGGTGTCGAACCACATCGTCATGCCGATCTGGCTGAACGTCTGGCGCGGCGGCGCGACGGTGTCGGGCGACGTGCGCCACGTGGTGCTGCTGTCGCGGCGCATCTCGATCGGCGCGATCCTGCTTCTGGGCTATCTCTACTTTCACTTCTCCGGCGCGTCAGAGGCACTGGCGGCCATTGGTCTGATCAGTTTCGCCGGGGTCGCGCAGGTGCTGCCGGCGCTTCTGGGCGGCATCTTCTGGCGCGGGGCGACGCGGGTCGGCGCGGCACTGGGCGTGAGCATCGGGTTCGTCGTCTGGGCCTATACGCTGTTCCTGCCGAGCTTCGGCGACAGCTTCGTGATGTCGGCTTCGGTCGGGCAGCAGGGGCCATGGGGCATCGAGTGGCTTCGGCCGCGGGCGCTGTTCGGACTCGATGGGATCGACCACGTGGTGCATGCGGTGTTCTGGTCGATGCTGCTGAACACGGCGGCCTTCCTGCTTGGCTCGCTGCTGAGCTTCCCCGAGCCGCTGGAGCGGCTGCAGGGCGCGCAATTCGTCAATGTCTACGAGCATTCCGGCGCCGGGCCAGGGTGGTCTGGCGGCATGGCAGAGGCCGAGGACCTGCTGATCATGTCGCAGCGCATCCTGGGCGCGGACCAGGCGCAGGCGCTGTTCCAGCGCGCCGCGAATGCGCAGGGCAAGTCGGGGCATTATCCCGACACCACGCCCGACTTCATCGAGATGCTGGAACGCGAGCTTGCCGGGTCGGTCGGCGCGGCGACCGCGCATGCGATGGTGGGCCAGATCGTCGGCGGCAGCCACGTGTCGGTCGAGGACCTGATGGCGGTGGCCGACGAGACCGCGCAGATCATGGAGTATTCCAGCCAGCTCGAGGCGAAATCCGAGGAACTGGCGCGCACCGCAGGGCAGCTGCGCGAGGCCAACGAGAAGCTGACCGCGCTGAGCGTCCAGAAGGACGCCTTCCTCAGCCAGATCAGCCACGAGCTGCGCACGCCGATGACCTCGATCCGGGCGTTCTCGGAAATCCTGATGTCGGGACCGATGTCGGAGGCCGAGCAGACCCGGTTCTCGACCATCATCCACGACGAGGCGATCCGGCTGACGCGGCTGTTGGACGATCTTCTGGATCTGAGCGTCCTGGAGAACGGCCAGGTGTCGATGAACTGGCAGAACGCTAGCCTGCGCGACGTGCTGGAACGCGCGCTTTCGGCCACCGGTTCGATCGAGGGCGACCGGCCGCTCGAGATCGTCCGTGACCCGGCGCGCGAAAACGTGTCGCTGGTCACCGATCCGGACCGGCTGGCGCAGGTCTTCATCAACCTGATCACCAACGCGCGAAAGTACTGCGATGCCGCGGCGCCGCGGCTGACCATCGCCGTGCGGGACAGGGGCGACGTGGCCTGGATCGATTTCACAGACAACGGTGCTGGAATCCCGCGCGCGAGCCGGTCGGTGATCTTCGAGAAGTTTTCGCGTCTCACCGACAAGTCGCAGGCCGGCGGCGCCGGGCTGGGATTGGCGATCTGCCGCGAGATCATGGACAAGCTCGGCGGCTCGGTCGCCTACCTCGCAGGCCAGGAGGGCGCGGCGTTCCGCGTGTCGCTGCCCCTGGCGCAGGCCAAGGCGGCCGAATAGGGCGGCACGGTCCTAACCCTTTGGTAATCCCGATCTGCGAGGCTCGCCGTGCATACGGGCAAGATGGGCGCAGGGGATGCGCGACGAGGCAGAAATCCCGGTCCTGCGGCGGATCGCCGGCGCACGCCGCGCCGCGGCGGGACCGACGCAGATGACCGCGGCGAAGGCGATGCGCCTTGCGCTCGCCAAGGCGGGCGACGAGGCGCTTGGCGCCGTCGTGGCGTTGCGCGACTTCGACGGGGATCGTGTACTGTCGGACGTGCTGGCCAAGGATCTGGCGGACCCGGCGCTGTTTCTGCAGATCGACGGCGCCGGGCTGGCACGCGGCCTGATCGTGGCCTGTCCGCAGACCGTGGCCGCGTTGATCGAGGCGCAGACGCTGGGCCAGGTGCTGGCGGTGGAAGCGCCGGCGCGCCGGCCAACGCGCACCGATGCGGCTCTGGCCTCGGGGTTCCTGGGCATGCTGCTGACCGGATTTGCGGCCCTTGCCGGCACCGCCACAGATCCGCCGCCAGTCGAGGGATTTGCCTGCGGGGCGCCGTTGCCGGACGCGCGCGGCGCGGTGATGGCGCTCGCCGACCGGATGCACCTGCGCTACCGCGCCGAGGTGGATTTCGGCCATGGCGCGAAGACCGGCAGACTGCAACTGATCCTTCCGGCGGAACGCCCGGCCGCTGCCGCCGGCGCGGGCCGCGGCGGCACCGGCTGGTCGCGCCAGCTCGAGACGGCCGTGCTGGGCGCGCCCGCGCGCTTCGAGGCGGTTCTGTGCCGGATACGGCTGCCGATTGCCGACGTGGCCGGGCTGACGCCCGGACAGATGCTGCCGCTGAAGGGGGCGACGCTCGACGGCGTGTCGCTGGTCGGCGCGGATGGGCGCGCGCTGATGCAGGCCCGGCTCGGGCGGTCCGGCCCATCGCGGGCGCTGCGGCTATACTTCGACGGGCCGCCCGGACCGGCCGGCCTGAGTGACGTGGCCCCGCCGCCGCGGCAAGTCGCGTCGCCGCCGCCGACCGCACCACCCGCAGTGCCCGACCCGGCGGCGGCCGGACCCGTCCCAACACCGATGCCCGCCGGCGACCTGCCGGACCCGGCGGCGCCGGATGTGCCGCTGCCGGCTGCCGCCCAGTTGGAGCTCGACTGAGACGCCGGGGCGGAAAGTCGACAAGTGCCGTGGCGCCATGGGAGGCAGGCGCGCAGGTTTTCGGATCCTATCTTTGTGTCGGGTCAAAGAGCGGAAACTGCGACCGTGGCCATCCCCGGAATATCGGCGACGCGCCCCGGGCGGTGGCCCGTCGCCAGCCGCTTCCGTCAGCCGCCGCGGGCCAGCGCCTCGATCTGCGGGCCGAGTTGCGGAAGGTCGTAGCCCGCAGCCCGAAGCTTGCCGAGAATCTCTCCGGTCGGCATCTTGCCGGCCTGGGCCAGCGCCCAGACGATGGACGAACGCGTGCCGGTGCGGCACCAGGCCAGCACCGGGCCGTCCGCACCGGCAACCGCCGCGCCCTGGGCGATCACCATCTCCAGCGTCAGGCCGCCGTTGATCACCGGGTTCTCGACATAGGCCAGCCCTGCCGCCTCGGCCGCGCGCCGCATCGCGTCGGACTGCAGTTCCGGCGGAATCTCGGCGTCGGGGCGGTTGTTGATGACCGCACGGAACCCGGCCTCGGCCAGCGCGGCCATGTCGGCGGGCTCGATCTGCGGCGCGACGGCGTAGTCGGGGGTGATCCGGCGGATATCCATCGCCGATGCTTACGACGACCCGGCCAGCCCGTCCACCCAGCCGCGCACCGGCGGGGCGGCGAACATGCCGGCGATCATCGCGGCGAGAAAGACCAGCCCGCCAAGCCCGCCATAGGTCAGCGAGGCGACCGCCGGGCCGGGGCAGAGCCCGGCCAGCCCCCAGCCCGCGCCGAACAGCACCGAGCCGAAGACGAGGTTGTGCCCCAGCTTCGGCTCGGGCGGCGGCGGAAAAGCCCCGCCAAGGCGCGGGCGGCGCCCCTCGGCCAGCCGCCAGGCGATAACCATCGGCACGATGGCGCCGCCGAGCACGAAGGCGAGCGTCGGGTCCCAGTCGCCGAAGACGTCGAGCCAGCCCTGCACCTTTGTCGTGTCGGTCATGCCCGAGACCAGAAGCCCCGCGCCGAAGATACCGCCGGCGATGAAGGCGAATAGCGCGCGCATCAGATCACCCCCAGCAGGTGCTTGAACAGCAGCACGCTGATGCCGCCGGCGAGCAGGTAGAACACCGTTGCGACGATGCCGCGCAGCGAGAACCGGGAAATCCCGCAGACACCGTGCCCCGAGGTGCAGCCATTGGCCAGCCGGGTGCCAACCCCGACAAGCAGCCCGGCCGCCACGACGACGGCGAGGTTCGGCGTCAGGTGGGTGTCGACCACGGTGTAGATCGGCACCAGCAGGGCCGGCACCAGGACAAGCCCCGCCAGAAACGCCAGCCGCTCGCGCCAATGCGCGACCTCGCTGCCGTCGACGAGGCCGCCGAGTATTCCCGACGCACCCATGATGCGCCCGTTGATCAAAAGATAGATCGCCGCCGCCGTGCCGATCAGGCCGCCGCCGACCAGTCCCCAGATCCAGTCCTGTTGCATGTCGTTTGCCTTTGTCCGGTCAAAGCTTGTTTACCGGCACCTTCAGATAGACGGTGCCGTTGTCTTCGGCATCGGGCATCTGGCCCGCGCGCATGTTCACCTGCAGGGACGGCACGATCAGCCGGGGCATCGCGAGCGTCGCATCGCGCGCCTCGCGCATCGCGACGAAGTCGTCCTCGCCCTTGCCGGCGCCGACATGGACATTTCCCGCCCTTTGCTCGCGCACCGTGGATTCCCAGGCGAACTCGTCGCGTCCGGGGGCCTTGTAGTCGTGGCAGGTGAACAGCCGCGTCTCTTCGGGAAGTGCCAGGATTTTCTGGATCGAGCGATAAAGGTCGCGCGCCGAGCCGCCCGGGAAATCGCAGCGCGCGGTGCCGAAGTCGGGCTGGAACAGCGTGTCGCCCACGAAGGCGGCGTCGCCGATCACATAGGTCATGCAGGCCGGTGTGTGGCCGGGCGTGTGCAGCACGTCGCCGCGCATCTGGCCGATCATGAAGCTGTCGCCCTCGGAAAACAGCGCGTCGAACTGCGATCCGTCGCGCTGGAACTCGGTGCCGGCGTTGAACACCTTGCCGAAGACGTCCTGTACCACGGTGATCTTGGCGCCGATGCCGATCCTGCCTCCGAGGCGCTGCTGCAGGTAGGGCGCGCCGGACAGGTGGTCGGCGTGGACATGGGTTTCGAGAATCCAGGCGACTTCAAGCTCGTTGTCGCCCACGAAATCGACGACCGCGTCGGCGGATTTGGTGTCGGTGCGGCCGCTGGCATAGTCGAAGTCGAGGACCGAATCGATGATCGCGCATTGCCTACCGGCCGGATCGCGGACTACGTATGACACGGTGTTGGTATCAGGGTCGAAGAATGCGGAGACCTCTGGCGACATCGGGTGCTCCTTTCGGGATGGGCTGACGGGGTGCAACGTATCGCCTTTTCTGCATGTGTTTCAATCCCTTTCCCGTGTTGACCTGTATCAAGGCGGGCGGGACATGCTCGCGGTCAGTTTGGAAAGCGCGAACCAGGAGGTACGGATGACAAGCATCGAGGCGCGGCGCAAGGCACTCACGGATCGGCTGGCCGAACTGGAAGACCGGTTGCAGGATATCGAGGAAGAACTCGATTCGCACCAGTCGAAGGACTGGGAGGAACTGGCCACCGAGCGGGAAGAGGACGAAGTGCTGGAGCGCATGGGCACCTCCGGTCAGGCGGAAATCCGCATGATCCAGGCGGCACTTGGCCGGATGGACGCGGGCGAGTACGGATTCTGCGTGAAATGTGGCAACGAGATAATGCCCGAACGGCTCGATGTGTTACCCTATACCCCGTTCTGCCGGACCTGCGCTGGGGCCCGGCCGGGCGGATAGCCTGGGAGGAAGACGATGGCATTCGAAGACCTGAAGGCGGCGATTGGCGCGATCCTCGACGAGATCGCCAGGCGGCCCGAGGATCGGCACGTTCTGCAGGAGCAATTGCGCGAAAAGATCGCCGAATTGGAGGCGATGGGCCTTCCGGTTCCCGCGGACTATCGGCGTTTCGAACGTGAACTTGCGGAGGACGAGGCCGAAGACCTGTTCGACAACATGCCGGTCTGAACGCCGAATCCGCGACGTCAACGGGACGATTCCGGCCGCGAAGGGGCGGAGCGCGGGCCGTGCCGCCCCGGTTTTGGCGCTGGCCAAAAGGTGCGCCTTGCGGCGCGCATGTCTTCCCCGCCGCCGCCCTTCGGGCTTTGTCGGGCGTGGCCAGTGGCGGGTGATCGCCTGGATATCGGGCGGGGCGGCGGCGTCGGGCGAGGTGCGGCCGCCCGCGGCAGCAATCCCCGGCAGCAGCGGGTCTTGATGCGCCTCGGCGCGACGCGCATTGTTGCGGCGTGACAAAGGGGGAGCGCCGCGATGAAGGGAGCCAGGCCGGAACAGGCCATTCTAAGCCGCGACACGGACATCGCAAAGACCGCGGAAACCCGCGCGGTGATCGAGGCGATGGTCGACGGGCTGAACGACCACCGGATCGCGGATATCGGCGATTTCTTTGCCGAAAGCTTCCGCTGGATGGGCAATACCGGCTGCGGCACCAAGAACGGGCTGCGCGAATTCCAGGAAAATTGGCAGCGCCCGTTCCAAGCCGCGTTTCACGACAAGGTCTGCATCGACGAGGCGCGGCTTTACATGGGCGAATGGGCTGCTGCCTTCGGCCGGCAGGAGGCGACGCATGGCGGCACGTTCATGGGCGTTCCGGCGACCGGAAAACGGGTCAAGATCCGCTATATGGATTTCTGGAAGGTGGTGGACGGAAAGATCGTGGACAACTGGGTGATGGTCGATTTCCCGCATGTTCTGGCGCAGCTCGGGGTGGATGTGTTCGGGGGCGAGGGCTGGGAGGCCTTCGACCGCGGCGAGCGCGATCCGCCCCAGCCGGGGTGACCGCCGGGAACAGGTGCCGCGGCGCGCGGTCCGCGCCATGTCTCGTCTTTCGGGGTCGTTGTTCCGCGTCAATCCGGGCCGGATATGCCGCAGTTCGCTCTATTCGTGGGCTCGGCCCCGCACAGGATTGTCTCGTGGCCGAAGATTTCGTTCGCGATCCGTGCGGTGTTCGGCACCCGGCGGCCCGGTGCCTCAGGCCAGCACCACGCCGACGACGACCATCATCAGCCCTATAACCGACAGGAACAGCGCGCCGAGGTTCAACGGGATAACCCGGGCGAGGCGGGTGCGCATCTCGGCATCGTCCAGCCCGGAGCGGCGCGCCCGGAAGACGACCAGGATGCACCACACAAGACCCAGAAGCCCCAGAAGCGACACCGCCGCACCGGTCCAGACCAGCCATTCCATCGCATCCCTCCTGCCTTGGTTCGCGCCTAACGCATGGCCGCGGCCGGGGCAAGCGCGCGGCCCCTTGAAGGCGCCGGGGCGTGGCGCTAGGCAGGGCGGCGATCCCCCCCGAACCGGAAGGCAAGACCAATGAGCGACATCGCCACGCCCGACACGTCCTATCGCGTCACCGCAGACGAGCTGCGTCAGTTCATCGAGCGCTTCGAGCGGCTGGAGGCCGAGAAGAAGGATATCGCCGAACAGCAGAAAGAGGTGATGGCGGAGGCCAAGGCGCGCGGCTACGACACGCGCGTGATGCGCAAGGTCATCACGCTGCGAAAGCGCGACAAGGACGACATCGCCGAGGAAGAGGCGGTGCTGGAGATGTACAAGGAGGCGCTGGGCATGTGAGCCTTGCGCCGAAGGGTCCGGTTGCGTACATCCGGGCACGTGCCGGTCTAGCTCAGCTGGTAGAGCAACTGATTTGTAATCAGTGGGTCGGGGGTTCGAGTCCCTCGACCGGCACCATGCCGGCCGGATCCATGGAGAAATGACGCGAGCCCGATGGTTCGCGGAACGACGGCTGCTTTCGCAGGTTCCGGCGGCCGCGGCTGGTTCAATGGCCCGTCCGGCATTAACGCATTCTTAACGCTTCGGGGCCTGCGCACTCTGCGTTCACGATTTCTGAATGCTTTGAGCGAGAATCTCACCCGACGACCTGCGCCGTGTCGAGATGTCCGGACAGCGGCGGGCGGTCGCATTCACCAGGAGAATTCACCGCGAAGTTGGCGTCGGTCTGCGGCGGCCAGAAGGAGACGTAGAATGGGTGTATTGAACATCGAGGCGGCGAAGCGTGCGCGTGACGGCAATGGCGATCCGGCGCCGAGGGCGCGGCTGCACATCTATGCCAGCGGCAAGGATACGCTTTGCCCGATCTACCAGGATGCCGGGCTGACGCTGACCACCGCCAACCCGATGATCGCCGACGCGAACGGGTTCTTCGCACCCTGCTACCTGGTCGACGGCGCGTATCGGGTCTCGGTCGTGTCCGAGCGCGGCGCCGATCTGTTCCTGGCCGACGACGTACGCGTCGCGTCGCCGCTGGACGCCGGGTTTGCAGCCGGATTCGCCTCGGTCGGCGCGCTGCTGGCCGACGAGGCGCTGAGCTATGCCGCAGCGGCCGGCGGCCACCAGATCGAGGTCGGGGCGATCCTGCACGTCGCCGAGGGCGATTTCGCCTACAGGGTCGCGGCGGCGGGTGCGAGCGACCATCATCTCGCCACCGCCGGGGGACTGAAGCTTTATGCGCTGCCGGGCGCGGCCGGGATCAGCGTCAGTGCGCTCGGTGCGGCGGGCGACGGGCAGACCGACGACACCGCGGCGATCCATGCCGCGATTGCGGCACTCGGCCCGGACGGCGGCGACGTCGTCTTTCCCAGGGGCCAGTACCGCGCCAACGTCAAGATCACCGGCGCCGGCAACCCGCACCGCAACATCCGGCTGGTCGGCGCGGACCGGCATTCGGGCCAGGGGGCAGGCGCGGGGCTGGTGCCGTTCGTCGGCGCGCTGCCCGCGCTGCAGATCGGCGACGACGGCGTCGACACGCGCGATGTCTGCGTCGAGGGGCTGACACTGCATGGCGACGGCAACCAGAACCAGAAGGGCTTGCTGCTGCTGAACGCCTATCGCTGCAAGTTCTCCAATATCCAGATCAACAGCTTTTCCGACTACAACCTGCGCCTGTCCTACTCGGCCGGCGGCCAGACGGCCTATGTCTATTTCGACAAGTTCTCGATGGGCGATTCGGACGGAAACTGTATCGAGGCGGTCTTTGGCGGCAGCTACACAACGGCGATCTACTTCGTGAACGGCGATATCGGCGACAAGGCGGGCGGGCGCGCGCTGTGGTCGGACGGCGTGCATTTCCGCTTCGTCAACACCTGGTTCCAGCTGAACGACGGCGCCGGCGTGTATCTGTCGAACGGCGCGAAACTCCTGGGCCAGAACGTCATCCTGGACAGCGACGCGGGCACCGACGTGCTGCTGGAGCTCGATTCGAACGGCTCGTTCACCGATGCGGTCTTCGGCAGCGTCACCATCGACGGCAGGGTGAAATACCTCGACGGGACGACGCAGGACGCGTCGGGCCTGCCGCTCGGATCGTTCCGCGCGATGCACAGCTATCCCTTCGTGCAGGGCAAGCTGGCGTTCGCGGACACCAATTTCACCAATGCGCACGAGCAGGACGTCTATACCGACGACGTCTACATGTACTGGTCGGGCTCGAATTTCGACATCAAGACCGAGGCCGAGAGCGTGCGCATCCTGCCCGGGTCGGGCATCGTCGAGAACCGGGCGCCGACGACGGGAGTCTACCATCGCATCCGCAGCGACGCCTCGGGGCTTTACAGCGACGTGATGCAGGATATCAGCGGCAACCTGAAGCTGCGCCCGAACACCGGCAAGACGATGCTCGGCGCTGCCGCCGTGGACCGCTGGTTCGTCGATCCGGCGACGTTCGCGCCCAATGCCGACAACACCTATGACATCGGCTATGCCGGCGGCCGGGTGCAGGACATCTTTGCCGCGAACGGCACGATCCAGACCTCGGACGCACGCGAAAAGCAGGATGTCCGCGCGCTGAGCCGGACCGAGCGGGCGGTCGCCAAGCGCCTGAAGAAGAAGATACGGGCCTATCGCTGGAAGGATGCTGTGGCCGAGAAGGGCGACGAGGCGCGGCTGCACGTGGGCATCGTCGCGCAGGACGTGGTCGCGGCCTTCGCCGCAGAGGGGCTGGACGCGCACAGCTACGGCATCCTCTGCCACGACGCCTGGGAAGCCGAGCCGGAAGTGACCGACGAGGACGGCACGATCGTGACGCCGGCGCGCGCGGGGGGCGAACGCTATGGCGTGCGCTACGAGCAGTTGCTGGCCTTCATCATAGCGACCTGATCCGCCGCGGGGATTGGCGGAAGGGCGCGGCGCCGGCATGGCCCGCGCCCTTTGCCGTTGCACAGCGTTGATGCGTCACTGCCGGGATGCTACCAGCGGTTGCGGCGCGAAGGGCTGCGCCGGTGGGCCTGGTGGCTGACGCGGGACACGCGCATGAAGATCGTGATCACGGTGAATGCCGCGTGGAACATCTGGAATTTCCGCCGGCCGCTGGTCGAGGCGCTTCTGGCCGACGGTCACGCCGTCACGATCCTCGCACCGGCCGATGACAGCGTGCCCGACCTGACGGCGCTCGGTTGCCGTTTCGTGCACCTGAACATGCGGCCAAAGGGATTGAACCCGCTTTCCGACCTGGCACTGATCCGCCGTTTCCGCCGGCAGTTCCGGGCAGAACGGCCCGACGCTGTGCTGGGGTTCACCATCAAGAACAACCTCTACGGTGCTCTGGCCGCGCGCGCCCTCGGCGTCCCGTTCCTGCCGAACGTCACCGGGCTCGGCACCGCGTTCCAATCTGCCGGGCCGTTGCAGGCGGCCGTCAGGCAGCTTTATCGCCGCGCCTTCCGCGATGTGCCGGTTGCGTTCTTCCAGAACCGCGACGATTGCGACTTGTTCCTGTCCCAAGGGCTCGTCCGGCCCGATCAGACCCGGGTTCTGCCGGGTTCGGGCATCGACCTTCGGCGCTTTGCCGGGGCCGATCTGCCGCAGGCGGGCGACGCCACGGTGTTCCTGATGATCGCACGGCTTCTGCGCGAGAAGGGCGTGGCGGAATACGCCGCCGCGGCCCGTTCGGTGCGCGCGCGCTGGCCCGGCGCGCGGTTCCGGCTGCTTGGCGCGCATGACCCGCGCGACCGCGCCGCGGTCGGGGCGGGCGAACTGGCCGAATGGATTCGGGGCGGCGATATCGAGTATCTCGGCACCGTCCCCGACGTCCGCCCCGCCATCGCCGCGGCACATTGCGTCGTGTTGCCCTCGTTCTACCGCGAGGGCGCGCCGCGGGCGCTGATCGAGGCCGCAGCGATGGCGCGCCCGCTGATCGCGACCGATATACCAGGCTGCCGGGACGTCGTGGACCACGGGCGCACCGGCCTGGTCTGCGCGCCGCGCGACGTGGCGGGGCTTGCCGATGCCTGCGAGGCTTTCCTGCGCCTGGATCCAGACGAGCGCACCGCGATGGGCCGCGCGGGCCGCGCGAAGATCGCGGCCGAATTCGACGTCGCCCTGGTGATCGGCGCCTACCGCGAGGCGCTGGCCGGGCTGGACCCGCGACCGCGAGACGCTGCGACAAAATCGTCACCTCCTCGCGAATAGCGCGCGCCGCCCTTTTCAGACATCGCCAGCATCGTAAGACAGGACGTGAAACGACAGCGCCGGGGAAGCAAATGAGGAAAGTCCTGGTCACGGGCAGCGCCGGGTTCATCGGCTATCACCTGAGCGCGCTATTGCTGAAAGAGGGCTTTGCCGTCCACGGCTACGACGCGCTGACCGACTATTACGACGTCAACCTCAAGCGACACCGGCAGCAGCAGCTGCTGCAATCGCCGAACTTCAGCACCACCGAGGCGCTGCTGGAGGCGGACGGCACGTTTGCCGAGGTCGCGCATCGCTTTGCGCCCGACGAGATCGTGCACCTCGCCGCGCAGGCCGGGGTGCGCTACAGCCTGGAAAACCCGCGTGCCTATCTCGACAGCAACATCGTCGGCACGTTCAACGTGCTGGAAGCGGCACGCGAGCTGGGCGTCGCGCATCTGCTTCTGGCCTCGACCTCGTCGGTCTACGGCGCAAACGAGAAGATACCGTTTGCCGAGACCGACAAGGCCGACACGCAGCTGACCTTCTACGCCGCCTCGAAGAAGGCCAACGAGAGCATGGCGCATTCCTATGCCCATCTCTGGAACCTGCCGACGACGATGTTCCGCTTCTTCACGGTCTACGGGCCGCTCGGGCGGCCCGACATGGCGCTTTTCAAGTTCGTCGACGCGATCCTCGATGGCCGGCCGATCGACATCTACAACCACGGCGAGATGTTCCGCGACTTCACCTATGTCGATGACCTGGTGCGCGGCATCCGGCTGCTGATCGACGCGGTGCCCGAGCGCCCGGCCGCGGCGGACAAGATCGAACCCGGCGACAGCCTGTCGCCGGTCGCGCCCTACCGGATCGTCAATATCGGCAATTCGGAGAAGGTGCGGCTTTTGGATTTCGTCGATGCCATCGAGGCGGAACTGGGTGTGCCCGCGATCCGCAATTACATGGAGATGCAGAAGGGCGACGTGCCGGCGACCTGGGCCGATGCGAGCCTGCTGAAACGCTTGACGGGGTACCGCCCGGAAACCGACATCCGCGAGGGGATCGCCCGGTTCGTGGCCTGGTTCCGCGAATACTACCGGCGGTGAACCGCGTGGCGTGTCATGCGGCCTGGCGGTCCGCCTCCAGCCAGGCCTGGAACATCAGCACGTCCCAGAGGTGATAGTGCCAGCGCCGCGTGCCGGCCTGGTGCTCGTCCCACATCCGCCGCACCGGTTCCGGCTGAAGGAAACCCTCGCGACCAAGCCGCGTCTCGTCCAGCAGCGCGGCGCCCCAGTCCTTCAGCGGCCCGCGCAGCCATTCCTCGACCGGAACGCCGAAACCCATCTTCGGCCGATCCATCAGCGCCTGCGGCACGTGGCGGTAGAGAACCTGCCGAAGCAGCCATTTCGACTGACCGCCGCGCACCTTCATGGTCATCGGCAGCGACTGGGCGAAATCTACGACGCGATGATCCAGCAACGGCACCCGCGCCTCGAGGCTGACGGCCATGCTGGCAAGGTCCACCTTGGTCAGGATGTCGTCCGGCAGGTAGGTTTTCGCGTCGAGATACATCATCCGCTCGCGGAAGTCGCCGACCCCGGGCCAGTCGGTGCGGTCGCTCAGCGCCGTCGCCGGCTCGTCCCCGCCGATCACCAGCGCGCCGGGATCCTTGGTGTGCGACACCAGCGCGCGATAGAACGCCTCGGCGTCGTCGTGGCGCAGCACCTCTGCCAGTTTCAGCAATCGGTCGCCAGGCGCGGGAAACCGCAGCCGCTTCGGCAGAAGCGCCATCGCGCGGTCGGGCAGGGCGGGCGGCACCCGCCCCAGCGCCGCGCCCAGGCCCCGGCGGAGCGGGGCCGGCAGCCTGCCGATCCGGCGCCAGACATCGTAGCCCAGCACATAGCGGTTGTAGCCACAGAACAGCTCGTCGCCGCCATCGCCCGAAAGGCTGACGGTGACGTGGTCGCGGGCGAGCCTGCTTACCAGGTAGGTCGGTATCTGCGAGGAATCCGCGAAGGGCTCGTCCCACATGCCGGGCAGGTCGGGGATCACGGCCAGCGCGTCCCTTGGCCTGACGTACAGTTCGGTATGATCGGTGCCGAGATGTTCGGCCACCGCCTTGGCATGCGCGGCCTCGTCGTAGCCGTGTTCGTGAAACCCGATCGAGAACGTCCTGACCGGGCGGCTCGCCTGCGCCTGCATCAGCGCGACCACGGTCGAGGAATCGAGCCCGCCCGACAGGAAGGCGCCCAGCGGCACGTCGGCGGCCATCCGCAGGCCCACCGCGTCCGACAGCAGCGCCTCGAGCGCATTGGCCGCCTCGGCATCGCTGCCTGCAAAGCGGGTCGCCTGTCCGCGCCGCACCGCGTCCTCGAGGCGCCAGTAGCAGACCGGCTCGGACACCTGCCGGCCGCCATCGGTGACGGTGACGTAGTGCGCCGGCGGCAGCTTGCGGATGCCCTGCCAGATGCAATGCGGGCTGGGCACGTAGCTCAGCCGCAACAGCAGCGCCAGCGCGCCGCGGTCGACCTCGGCCCGCCAGTCCGGATGCGCGGCCAGCGCCTTGAGCTCGGATCCGAAGAGAAAGCTTTGACCGTGTCTGCCGTAGTAGAGCGGCTTTTCCCCCATCCGGTCACGCGCCAGATGCAGCGCGCGCGCCTCGCGGTCCCACAGCGCGAAGGCGAACATGCCGTTCGCACGCTCGAGCGCACCGTCGAGCCCCCATTCGGTGATCGCGGCCAGCAGCGTCTCGGTATCGGACGTGCCGCGCCAGCCGCGATGGCCGGCGTCTTCCAGGTCGCGGCGCAGCGCCGGGTGATTGTAGATCTCGCCATTGTAGCTGATCACGTGGCGCCCGTCGCGGCTTTGCATCGGCTGGTGCCCGGCGGGCGAGAGGTCGATGATCGAAAGCCGCCGGTGGCCGAGCGCGAGCCCGGCATCCGCGTCGATCCACTCGCCGAAGGAATCCGGGCCGCGATAGGCGATCCGCGCCGCCATCCTGCGCACCAGCCCCGCCGGGTCGCCGTGCCCGGCGCCGGACCAGAATCCCGCTGATCCGCACATGCGCCCGATCCGTCCATCAGCCCGTCCATCAGCCTGGCATATCGCTCGACCGTGCGCGCCAGGGCGAACTTCTCGACGATCCGCCGCCGCGCCCGTTCGCCGAGCGCGCGGCGGTCCTCGCCGCTCAAGGCCAGCATCTCGGCGAGTGCTGCCGCCAGCGCCCCGGGATCGCGCCGCGGCACGATCCGGCCGGTGTCGCCCACCACATGCGCCGCGTCGCCCACGTCGGTCACGACGCAGGGCACGGCCGTCGCCATCGCCTCGCCCACGACGTTGGGAAACGCCTCGTTCCACGAACTGAGGCAGAAGATGTCGAGCCCGGCAAAGATAGCCGACATGTCGTCGCGTTGGCCGAGGCAATGCACGCGACTTTGCGGCAATCCGGCGTAGTGCGCCGAAAGGGCCGGGTTTTCCGGCCCGGTTCCGGGTCCGGCGATCACGGCGTGCAGCCCGGGGTCGCGCGGCATCAGCCGGGCCATGGCGTTCAGGAACGCGGGCAGGTCCTTCATCTTGTGATAGCGTGCGGCAAATCCCACCGCCCTATCGCCCTCGCCGATGCCGAGGTCCGCGCGAAGCGCGGCGCGCCGCCCGGCATCCGGGCGCCAGAGGCCAGTGTCGAAGCCGTTCGGCACGATCGCGGCGTGGCCCGCCGCATAGCCTTGCGCCTCGTGATGGCGCCGCGCGGTGCGGCTGTTGTAGACAATCGCGTCGGCGCCGCCGGAACGCCAGGCGCAGAACCGGATCACCGCCCGCGTGCCGCGCTTCTCCTCGGCGAGATCATAAAGCGACTGGCGGATGCTCCACGCCATTTTCGGCCGTCCGGGCGCCACGGCCCGCGCGAATAACGCCGCGGCGTTGCCGTGATACATCCAGCCCTGCACGATGTCGGGCCGGAAGTCGCGCACCAGCCGGCGCAGCCGCAGCGCCCCCGAAGGCCCGGGCAGCCCCGCCCGCATTTCCAGCGCATCGACCGGCACGCCAAGCGCGGCGATCTCTGGCCCGAACCGGCCCGCGCCGCCAAGCGAGACGACCCGGCACTCGAACCTCGCGGCCAGTCCGCCCGCCAGCAGGTTCGCCAGCGACCGCTCGGCGCCGCCGGTGCCGAGCCCAGTGATGATGTGCAGAAGCCTAGGCAAGCCGCCGCTCCGGCGCGGCACGGCGCGCGGGCGCGCCATAGACCCCGCAGGCGACGACCGCGACGAAGATCATCCGCCCCGGGGAATCGAGGATGTTGTGCGAAAACAGCGAATAGACCGCGATGTTCAGCGCCAGGATGCGCCCGACGCCCCGCGATGCCGCGATGAGTGCCGCGATCAGCGCGACAAAGACGGCAAGGCCGGCGATGCCGCCCTCGACAAGATACATCAGGTACATGTTGTGCGTGCTGACCCGGAAGTCCCATTCGTGCGTGTGCCCGAGCCCGAGGCCGAAAAACGGCTGCCCGCCCGCGGCAAAGGCGTGCCAGCCATGGGACAGCACGCCGCGCCGCTCGTCGGCGGAGAAATCCGCCGCCGCTTCGGCCAGTCCCAGCCGCGCCAGCGTGTTGGGGTCGAGCAGGTCGGCCAGCGGCGTCGACAGGACGATCTCTGCCAGAAATCCCGAGACCAGCGCAAAGCCCAGAGCCGCGAACGCGATCAGTGCCGCAAGGCCGAACGCCGCGCGCTGGCGCCGGAACCCCAGCGCGCCGGACCAGACCAGCAGCACGACCGTCAGGACCAGCAGCAGCCATGCCGCACGCGAGAATGTCAGCAGCACCCCCGCCGAGGCCAGCGCCAGCAGCGGCCAGCGCAGCGGCCTCGGCGTGACCGGGATCGCACAGACCGCGGCCAGCGTCAGGATATAGCCCGAGATCGTCGGGTTGATGTGCAGCCCGGCCGCGCGCCCGGGCACCTTCGAGAACGTGGGCGACACGAAGTCGAAGACGTTCAGCGCCGCGCTCAGCACCGTCACCGCGAGGAATGCCAGCCCCAGCACCCGCCTGTCGGGCAGCGCTGCAATCAGCCAGATCATCATCGCCAGCACGGCGGCCATTTCGAGCCGGGTGATCATGATCTGCACCGCAACCTCGGACTGCGACGACGCGAGGAAGTTCACCAGCGTCCAGGCCAGCCAGACGAACACCCAGAGAAACACCGCCCGTGCCTGCGTCCAGTCTGCGCCCGAAAACAGCTTCCCGCGCGCCAGAATCCGGCCGAACAACATGGCGAGGCCGAAGCCAAGGAAGGCGAGATACCACCACAGGGGCGGCGGTCCGCCCCGGGTGAAAAGCCAGAGCGGCAGGTTGCCCGCGAAGAAAAACACGAATAACGACAGGCCAAGCGCGAGGAGATCAACCTGCAGCCGACCTTGCCGGGCGGGCGCGGCATCGTATGCGGGGGGGCGGGGTTGCAGGGGCGGGGTCACGAATGAAACTACTCTTCCTGGTCTCTTCCCTCGAAGGCGGCGGCGCCGAGCGTGTCGCCGTCCTTCTGTGCAACGCCTTCGCCGAACGCGGATACGCCGTCTGTCTGATGCCGACCTATTCCGGCCGCGGAGGTTGCAGCTACCCGCCCGACGATACCGTCGAAGTTGACCATCTGGCCGATCATGTCAACGGTGCGACTGGCCGCCTGGCACGGCTGCGCGCGCTGCGACGGAAGATCAGGGGCATGCGGCCCGACGCGATCGTCTCGTTCCTTCCGCATGTGAACGTGGCGGCCGTGCTGGCCGCCGCGGGCACCGGCGTGCCGGTGATCGCCTGCGAGCGCATCCATCCTCCCCTGTTGCCCCTCGGCGCGGCGGCCCGGTTGGCGCGCGACCTCGCATATCGCCGCGCCGCGGTTCTTTGCGCCCAGACGGGGCGCACCGGCAACTGGATGCGCCGCCGATATCCGCGCGCGCGGGTCGAGGTGATCCCGAACCCGGTCGTCTTGCCGTTGCCGACCGCTGCACCGCGTCTTGACCCGGACGAAGTACTCGGGACCGCGCGGCGATGCCTGCTGTCGGTCGGGCGCCTGGATCCGCAGAAGCGCCACGATCTGTTGATCGCCGGCTTCGCCCGGATCGCCGCGGAGGTGCCGGATTGCGACCTGGTGATCCTGGGTGAAGGGGCGGAACGCGCCGCGCTTGCGGATCGGGCCGCCGCCGAGGGCGTGGCCGGTCGCGTGCATCTGCCGGGCTTCGCCGGCAACCTCGCCGCATGGTACGCCCGCGCCGATGCCTTTGCGCTCGCCTCGGCTTTCGAGGGGTTCCCGAACGCGCTGCTGGAAGCCATGGCGCATGACCTGCCCTGCGTGGCCTTCGACATCGACGCGGGGCCGCGCGAGATCACCGACGCGGGCCGTCGCGCGCTGCTGCTGCCCGACGACGCCCATGCCGACCGTCTGGCGGAGGCGCTCAGGCGGTTGCTGACCAACCGTGCGGAACGCGAGGCACTGGCGCGAAAGGCGGGCGAAGTGCGCGAGGTCTTCAGGCTCGACCGGGTGCTCGACTTGTGGGACGGGCTGTTCGCCTCGGTGGCGGCCGGTGGCGGCCGGGGACCGGCCCGCTGATGCATATCCTGTTCCTGATCAATTCGATGCAGGCAGGCGGTGCAGAGCGTGTGACCGCCAACCTCGCCAATCACTGGTCGGCGCGCGGTCACCGCATCACCATCGCCAGTTTCGTCGGTGCCGAGACGGATGCCTACCCGCTGGACCCGGCCGTGCGGCGCATCGCGCTTGGCGGTGGCGGCGCCAGCGGGTCGGCCGCGGCGGCGCTGGTCAGCAACCTGGCCCGTGTCCGGGCGGTGCGCCGGTGCCTCGCGCGGACGCGCCCGGATGTCGCGATCGGCATGATGTCGACGGCGGCCTGCCTGTTGGGCCTTGCCGGCGGCGCCCATGTCGGCCGCAGGATCGGGGCAGAGCATATCCACCCGCCGATGGCGCCGCTCGGCCGGGCCTGGGCCTTGATCCGGCGCCACGCCTATGCCCGGCTCGATGCCGTCACGGCGCTGACCCCGGACGGCGCCGCCTGGCTGCGGCGCGAGACCCGTGCGCGGCGGGTCGTCACGCTGCCGAACCCGGTGATGCACCCGCTCGAACCGGGCGTGCCGCGCCTTGTGCCAGGCGACCACGTGCGCCCCCACCGCCGGCTGCTGCTGTCCGCGGGGCGGCTGGCCGACCAGAAGGGATTTGACCGGCTGATCGCCGCCTTCACCCGCCTCGCCCCGGATCATCCGGACTGGGACCTCGCGATTCTCGGCGAGGGGCCATTGCGCGATGCGCTCGCGGCGCTTGGTGCGCGCGCCGGGCCGGGCAGGGTGGTGTTGCCGGGCCGTGCGGGGAACATCGGCGAATGGTACGGCGCCGCGGACGTCTTCGCGATGACGTCGATATACGAGGGCTTCCCGATGACGCTGCTCGAGGCAATGGCGCACGGCCTGCCCGTGGTCAGCGTCGATTGCGAGACCGGCCCGCGCGACATCATCCGGCCCGGCCTCGACGGGCTGCTGGTGCCGCAGGACGACCCTGACGCGCTTTGCGCGGCGCTGACCGGGCTGATGGCGGACGCCGACCGGCGACGCGCGCTGGGCGGGGCCGCGAGGGAAGTTCGCGAGCGGTTTTCGATCGACCGGATTGCGGCGGAGTGGGAGACGTTGTTCCGATGACCGGGGACCCGGCGATCCGCAGTCGCCCCATCGCGGCATTGCGGGCATGCGAGCGCGGGGAACGCCGGTAACATCCGGAAAGAACATGGGCGGGCCGGCCACTTGGTCCCCTCGCGACCAAACGGGGACCGGACAACCAAACGTCACCGCAGCCAGTGCGACAAGTCCCGCCCGGTCAATGCCTCCAGCGTCGCCACGTCCTCGGCAAAGGCCCCGGCCAGTTCCTGGCGCAACCGCTCCGGCAGCGCATCGCGCGGGCGGTCGCGGCTGTTCCATCGGTCGACGCGTTCCAGCACGCCGAACCCGAATCCGCCGAACCCAAGCCGCCCGCGCAGCCGCGCATAGGCGTCGTTGATCAGCTTCAGCATCCGCGAACGACGCACCTTTGCGGGGTTCACCACCGGAAACGCGCGCCTTCCGTCGTCGTCAAGTCCCAGAAAGTCCTGCACCCGCGTCCAGACCGCACGCGGGTCGGCCGTCAGGTCTTCGGTGAAGACGATCAGGACGCGCCCCCGGTCGACCCGGGCAAGGAGCCGCCGAAGCTGCGCCCCGAGGCTGC
Organism: Rhodobacter sp.; assembly: GCA_041627895.1. Classification (GTDB taxonomy): domain Bacteria; phylum Pseudomonadota; class Alphaproteobacteria; order Rhodobacterales; family Rhodobacteraceae; genus JBFKQC01. The sequence goes on along the minus strand of JBFKQC010000005.1, from coordinate 37,050 downwards.
AGGCCTCGCGATAGAGCAGATAGGCCGGCTCGGTTACGAATGCCGGAATCGCCTCGCCCGCGCGGCGACGGTCCTGCGCGCGCCAGGCAGAGTGGAAATCCGCGATGCTTTCGTTCCCGGCAAAGACCAGTTGTTCATGCAGTGACGGCGCCATCGACACCGGGTTGCGCAACATCACGATGTATCGGGCGCCCGGCAGGTCGTCCTCGATGTTCGCCACGGCCATTGCGGAATAGAGATACCAGACCGAGGCTTCGCCGATGCGGCGGTGGATTGGCCCGGCATCGGCGAACAGCGCGAGGTAGGCGTCGCGGTCGGGGAAGTGGCGGTGCGCGTGGTCGGTGTTGTAGTGATGCGGCTCCTTCGGTGTCGCCATGAACACCTGCGGATGCTCGGCAAGGTATTGCGCCAGCGCCGTGGTGCCGCATTTCGGCGCGCCGAGGATGAAGAAATCCGGCCGCCGCGTAGTCATGCCGTGCCCAGCCCGAGGCAGCCGCAATCCATCCCCAGCCGGCGGCGCACCGCCAGCCAGCCGGCGGCCTTCTGCGCGTTCAGCGCCAGCGCCGTGGCGAGCGCGGCGCCCTCCGGCCCCATCGCCGGTATCAGCGCGGCATTCAGCGCCACGTTCAGCGCCGCAGCGCCCGCCATGATGCGCAGCGACAGCGCCTCGAACCCGGTCATGTTCAGCAGAAATCCGGGCGTGCCCCACACCAGCGAGATCAGCGCACCGGCCGCGAGGATCGCCAGCGCCATCGCCCCGGCGCCGAAATCGGCGCCGAAGACCAGAGCAAGAAGCGGCCCGCCGAAGACGATCAGCAGCAGGCCTACGGGCGCCGCGGCCAGCGCGACGGCGCGGGCCGACGATGCCGCGAAGCGCGCCAGCGCAACGCGGTCGCCCGCCGCCTCCAGCCGGGCAAACTGCGGCGCGGCGACCGTGGCGCCGACGTTCAGCACCAGAAGCACCAGCGCCGCCGCCTGCGCCGCGACGTTGTAGAGCCCGGCCTCGAGCGTGCCTGCGAGAAGGCCCAGCATCAGAACGTCGGTGCGCGCCATCACCACGCCCGCCGCGCCGATCAGCATGAAGGGGAACGCCGCGCGCAGCATCGCGCGGGCCGCCGGCGGAGGCGCCCCTGCGCCCGGCCGCGGGGCCAGGCGCAGGGCCAGGGCCAGCCCCGCCAGCGCCGCTGCGGCAAGCATCGCCGCCCGGATGCCCAGGGCGGCCGCGGCCGTACCCGTGGCCGCGGCCCAGATCAGGGCGCCGATCCCGGCCAGCACCAGCAATGTCGGCACCAGCGTCAGGATCGCCTGCGCCAGCGCGGGCCGCCCCCAGCCGCGCAGGGCATGGCCAAGCACCTCGAGCGCGGCGGTCAGCGGGATCATCCAGAGACCGATCAGCAGCGCCGAGCGCAGGCTTCCGGGTTCGGCGGCCAGCGCGACGACGGCGGATCCGGCAACCGCGCCGCCGAGCCCTGTCGCCAGGACAAGTGCAAGCGTGCGCGCGGCCAGCGGTGCGCCCGCCCGGCCCGCGGCCAGTTCGCGCATCAACCATTCGGGCAGACCGAAGCGCACCGGCACCGCCGCCAGCGCCGCCGCGGCCATGACGAAGGCGAAGATGCCGTAACCCTCGGGGCCGAGCCAGCGCGCCAGCACGACGGCCAGCACGAAACCCGCGGCCCGGTCGGCCACCGTGATCGCGCCCACGCCGAAGGCCTGTCGCAGAAACCCGCTGAACCGCATCCGGCCGCTCCTCTTTCGGCGCATCGTCGCAGGCGACCGCAGAACTAGCGTTCACGGGCGAAAATGCAACCACAGCGGCGCGAAAATGGCCCGTGGGTTGAGTTGCGCGGGAATTCCTGACAGAGTTCGCCGCACGCGCGAGTTGCGGGGCAGAGATGAGTGACGAGACCGGAGCGCGACTTGCAATCGTGTCCCCAGATGCCGCGCAGCGCGGCCGCGCGGCCGGCGCAAGGATCGAGCCGCCGGCAAACGGCGCGGCGCTCGCGCCGGGCGACATCGACCCGCATGCCCTGATCGGCGCGCTTTGGCGCGGCAAGTGGACGATCCTCCTTGCCGTGCTGGCCGCGATGCTGCTTGGCGGGGTCTACGCATTTCGCTTGGCCGACCCGCAGTACACCGCCTCGGCGCGGCTTGCCTTTCAGGTCCGCAACCAGCAGGTCGTCGATCTCGAAAGCGTGATATCCGGCGTTTCCACCGAAGAGGCCGCGATCAACACGGAACTGGCGATCATCCGGTCGCGCGGGCTGATCGAAAGGCTGGTAAGCGAGTTGAGTCTGCTAGAGGATCCCGAGTTCAACCCGGTCCTGCCGGGAGAAGGCGGCGGGTCGCTGGGGACGGTCCGGTCCTGGGTCTCGGACCTCCTGTCGCCGGAGGCAGGCGATGCCGCCGGCATTTCGGCCGAAGCCGCCGCGCTGAACGAGACGGTCAGGCAGGTGACCGAGGCGGTCGCGGTCACGGCGCGCCGCGACACGTTCCTGTTCGATATCGAGGTCACGACTGGCGACCCGCGCAAATCCGCCGCGATGGCGAACCGGCTGGCCGAGATCTATATCGACGACCAGATCGGCACGAAATTCGCCGCCACCGAATACGCCGTCGACTGGCTGAGCGGACGGGTGGCCGAGCTGGAACTGGAACTGAAGGCGAAGGAAGACGCGATCAAGACGCTTCGGGCCGAGACCAGCCTGATCAGCATCGACGCGCTGGAGGCGTTGAACGCGCGGATGAAGGATATCCGCGAGCGGCTCGACCGGTTGGGCGGCGCCGATGCGGCAACCGATGCCGACCGGTCCCGGCAAGCGGCGCAGCGATTGGCACTGATGGCATCGCTGACCGAGATCGAGGAACAAATCGCAGAGCAGAACGCCGATCTGGCGGCGCTGACCAAGCTTCGGCGCGAGGCGGATGCCACGCGCGTGCTTTATGACACCTTCCTAGCCCGGCTGAAAGAGACGTCGGTGCAGATCGGGCTGCAGCAGGCCGATAGCCGCATCCTGTCCCGCGCGGTTCCGGGCCAACTGGTGCGGCCGCGCAAGGCGCTGATCGTCGCGGTGTCGCTGCTTTTGGGCGCCATGGCCGGGGCCGCGCTGGTGCTGTGCAGGCAGTTCCTGCATGCGGGGTTCCGCACCGGCGAGGCCCTCGAGGCCACGACCGGGCATCCGGTGCTCGGCCAGGTCCCGCAATTGCCCGACCGGCGTCGGGACGGGCTGGTCGACTACCTGCGCGACAGCCCGACCTCTGCCGCCGCCGAGGCGATCCGCAATCTGCGCACCTCGATCCTGCTGCAGGATGCCGGCGGGCCGCCCCGGGTGCTGGTGTTCACGTCGTCGGTTCCGGGCGAGGGCAAGACCACCCTGTCCATCGCCCTGGCGCAGAACCTCGCGAGCCTGGGCAAGCGGGTGCTGCTGATCGAGGGCGACATACGCAGGCGCACGTTTTCTGAATACTTCCCCGGGCTGGATGCCGGCGCCCTGCTGTCGGTCATCGGCGGCGACCTGACACTGGCCGAGGGGGTCGCCACGGTCGATGCGCTCGGGGCGGATGTCCTGGTCGGCGGGACTTCGGCCCGGAACGCCGCCGACGTATTCACCTCCGACCCGTTCCGGCGGCTCATCGACGAGGCGCGCGCCGCCTATGACTTCGTGCTGATCGACACGCCGCCCGTGCTGGTGGTGCCCGACGCGCGGGTGATCGGGCAGGTGGCAGATGCAATCCTCTACGTGGTGCGCTGGGACCGGACCGCCGCCGAGCAAGTCGCCGGAGGTCTGCGCCAGTTCGCGTCGGTCGGGCTGCGGGTCACCGGAACGGTGCTGACCCAGATCGACCGCGCCGGATGCGCCGCTACGGCTATGCGGGCCGGCACGGCGCCTTTGCGGACTATGGCGCGGCATACTACAACTAGCTGCCTTTTCGACCTGTCGGGCGGGCGCGCGACGTATCAAGGATTTGTGCCGCCTTCGGCGTCAAAGCCGCATTTCGCGTCCCAGGGTCCATTCGGGACGCCGTTTGCCATGATGCATCGCGCGCGCACGCGCAGAACCGGGTTACTTGCGCATGGCGCGCAGGATTGCCGGGGCGACATCGTCGGCATTGCCGGCGATCTGCACGCCCGCGTCGCGGAGCGTGGCGATCTTGGCGGCGGCGCTTTCCAGCCCGAACACCGAAAGCGTGCCGGCGTGGCCCATGCGCCGTCCCTTAGGCGCATGGCGGCCGACGACCAGCGCGACGACCGGCTTGCCGTAGTCACTGCCATGCAGATAGGCCGCGGCGTCTTCCTCTTCGCGCCCGCCGATCTCGCCGATCAGCACCACCGCCTCGGTCTGCCCGTCTTCGCGGAACCGCTTCAGGCACTCGACGAAGCCGAGCCCGTGCAGCGCGTCGCCGCCTATGCCGACGGTCGTGGACTGGCCGAGATCGGCGGCCGAGCAACTGGCCAGCACTTCCGACGTCAGCGAGGCCGAGCGCGAGACGATGCCCACGTTCCCGGGCCTTGCGTCCCTGGTGGGCATCACGCCGATCTTGCAGGCGCCGGGCGTCAGGATGCCCTGGCTGTTGGGGCCGATCAGCACGGTCTCGGAGCCTGCCAGCGCCGCCTTGACCCGGGTCATGTCGTGCTGCGGCACGCGTTCGGTCACGCAGACCACGACGCCCAGACCGGCCTCTGCCGCCTCGACCATCGCGTCGGCCGCGCTGGGCGCTGGCGCGACGACCAGGCTGGCATTGGCCTGCGTCTCTGCCACCGCCTCGGCGACCGAGTGGAAGACCGGCAGCCCGAGGTGCCGGGTACCGCCCTTGCCCGGGCGGACGCCCGCCACGACCTCGGTGCCGTAGCGCATCATTTGGTCGGAATAGAACGTGCCGGCGCGGCCGGTCATGCCCTGCACCAGGACGCGGGTCGAGCTGTCCACCAGGATCGACATCAGCGGGCCTCCCGCGCCATCGCGACCACTCTTGCGATCGCCGCAGTCATGTTGTCGAAGACCTCGACCGGCATCTTGCGGTCCTGCAGGATCTTCAGGCCCCAGGCCGCGTTCTGTCCGGCCAGGCGGACCGCCAGGGGCGGCTTCCGGGTGCTGCGCGAATAGGCGAAGGCGACGCCCTCGGCCACGGTGTCGCAGACGGTCATGCCGCCGCCATGTACGTTCAGCAGGATCGCCTTGACGTTCGCGTCACCAAGCAGCAGCTCGACGCCCCGGGCGATGTCGAAACTGGTGGCCGTGGTGCGGATGTCCATGAAGTTCGCGGGCTTGCCGCCGGCATCGACCAGCATGTCGTTGGTCGCCAGCCCCAGCCCCGCGCCGTTCACCACGACGCCGATATTGCCGTCAAGCTTGACCAGGTTGATTTCGCTCTTCGCCGCCTCGGCCTCGATCCCGCTGAGTGCACGGCGGTCGATCAGCGTCTCGTGCTCGGGATGGCGGAAGAAGGCGTTGCGGTCGAGCGCGACCTTGGCGTCGACGGCCAGCCAGCGGCCGTCGCTGGTTCGCGCGAAGGGGTTGATTTCCAGAAGCAGCATGTCGTGCTCGACGAAGGCGCGGCGGGCCGCCAGAACGGCGTCGCGCGCAGCGTCGCCCTCGATGCCGAGCCCGGCAAGGAATGCGGCCAGCGCCTCCTTGTCGTCGGTCAGCGGATGGCTCTTGACGGTTCCTGCATCCTTGCGTGCGCGTTCCTCGAAATCGACGCCGCCCTCGGTCGAGGCCAGAAGCGTCGGCGCGCCGGACTCGGGATCGAGGATGAGCGCGATAAAGAAGTCCTCGGCGATCTGTTCGGCAGCCTCGATATAGACCGCCTCGACCTTCTCGCCGGCCGGTCCGGTCTGTTCGGTGACGAGCATGGAGCCCAAAAGCTTGTCCGCCTCAGCCGCGACGGCCGAAGGCGTGGCGGCGAACTTGATACCGCCGGCCAGCCCGCGCCCGCCCGCGGCGATCTGCGCCTTGACGGCAAAGCGGCCGGTTTCGATCCAGCGCGCCTTGATCTCGGCTTCCTCGGCGGATCGGGCGAGATGACCTGGCGGAATCGGGACACCGTATTGGGCGATCAGTTCCTTCGAGACGTATTCAGCGAGAAGCATTTGCGGCAGCCCGGGATTGGCAGCGATATTGGTATCTGGTACACCAGATTGGCCCGTTTTGTCAATCGCGCTCGGGACGGCGCGGCTTGCCGCGGCGCGTGCGCGGGGCGATGATGGCGGAAGATCGGGCCAGAGGAAGGACGAAAACCCGGTGCAGCTTGAACTGCGCGATCTTCAATACCTGAACGCCTTGGCGCGGCTTCGCCACTTCGCCAAGACGGCGGCCGAATGCGGGGTGTCGCAGCCGGCATTTTCGATGCGGATTCGCGGGCTCGAGGAACGCCTCGGCGTCAGCATTGTCAAGCGCGCCAACCGCTATCAGGGTCTGACGGCCGAGGGCGAGGCCATCGTCCGCCATGCCCGGCGCATTCTCGAGGACATGCGGTTTCTCGAACAGGACCTGCTGGCCGCCGGCGGCGAGATCTCGGGCACGCTGACCATGGGCGTGGTGCCCACGGCGGCGGCCTATGCAGCACGGCTGGCGATCCGGCTGCACGGCGCCTATCCCGGCGTCGTGGTGCGGATCGAAACGGCGTCGTCGCTGGCGATCCAGCAGCGCCTCGAGGATGGTACGATCGACGCCGGCATTACTTACGGCGACACGGTGTCGGGCGACGTCGTGACGGTCGAGCCGCTTTACGAAGAGCACTACGTGCTGCTCGCCCCCCGTGCGCTGCTGCCCGGCGCGGGCGCAACGATCACCTGGGCCGAGGCGGCGGACCTGCCGATGGCGCTGCTGGAGCCGGGGATGCAGAACCGGCGCATCCTGGACCGGACGTTCGCGGAGGTCGGCGCGCGGCTGCGGGTGATTTCGGAAACCAACGCGCTGACCACCGCGATGGTGATGGCCTGCGAGGGGCTTTGCGCCACCGTCGTGCCGAGCGTGTTGCTGGAGGCGCTGGGCGATCTGAGCGACACGGTGGCCCTGCCGCTGGTCGAGCCGGATCTCAGAAAGTCGATGTGCCTGGCGACGGCGCCGCGCAGCCCCGGACTGCCGGTGGTCGAGGCGCTGCGGCGCACGTTGACGGGGGGAATTCGATAATCGCGGCTGATCGAGACATAAGGAAACGATATTTGACGATAGCCGGAGCTTATGAAATCTAGCGCGGCGTCAGCGGAGGGAAGCATGGCACCATTGGACGATCGAACCGGGGTCTGGAAACGCGGGCGCGGCAAGGGCCGGAAGACACCCAAGGGGCGCCAGCTGGTCGATACGGCGCTTGACGAGGTCTGCGCGCTTCTGGGCGACCGGCCGCGGCGGCGCGATCTGCTGATCGAGCATCTGCACCTGATCCAGGACGAGTTCGGCCATCTCTCGGCGGCGCATCTGTCGGCGCTGGCCGACGAGATGCGGCTGGCGCAGGCCGAGATCTACGAGGTCGCGACCTTCTATGCGCATTTCGACGTGGTGAAGGAGGGAGAGGCGCCGCCGCCGGCGTTGACGATCCGGGTCTGCGATTCGCTTTCCTGCGAGATGGCCGGCGCCGAGGCGCTGCGCGCGGCACTGCAGGACGGGCTCGACCCCGCCGAGGTGCGGGTGGTGCGCGCACCCTGCATGGGGCGCTGCGACACCGCGCCCGTGCTGGAGCTTGGCCACAACCACATCGACCACGCGACGTTTGACAAGGTGCAGGCCGCCATCGGATCGGGCGACACCCATGCGCATCTGCCGGACTGTCAGGGCCTGGCGGCATACCGCGCGGCGGGCGGCTACGAGGAACTGGAACGGCTGCGCGTCGAGGGCGACTGGGAGGCGGTTCAGCAGACGGTGCTGGACAGCGGGCTTCGCGGGCTCGGCGGCGCCGGGTTCCCGTCGGGGCGGAAGTGGGGCTTCGTTCGCGCCGAGGATGGGCCGCGCTATCTGGCGGTGAACGGCGACGAGGGCGAGCCCGGCACGTTCAAGGACCGCTATTACCTCGAGCGCGAGCCGCACGTCTTCCTCGAGGGCATGCTGATCGCCGCCTGGGCGGTCGATGCCGAGAAATGCTTCATCTACATGCGCGACGAATACCCGGCCGTGCTGGAGATCCTGCGCCGCGAGATCGCCGCGCTGGTCGAGGCCGGGATCGTGCTGCCGGGCGAAATCGACCTCCGGCGCGGCGCGGGCGCCTATATCTGCGGCGAAGAATCCGCGATGATCGAATCGATCGAGGGCAAGCGGGGCCTGCCGCGCCATCGCCCGCCCTTCGTGGCGCAGGTCGGCGTATTCGGGCGGCCGACACTCGTGCACAATGTCGAGACGCTCTATTGGGTCGCCAAGGTCTGCCGCGAGGGGCCGGATGTGCTGGCCGCCACCGAGAAGAACGGACGCAAGGGGCTGCGCAGCTATTCGGTTTCCGGCCGGGTGGCGAAGCCGGGTGTCTACCTGTTGTCCGCGGGGTCGACGATCCTCGACGTGATCGCGGCGGCGGGCGGCATGGCCGAGGGCCACGTCTTCAAGGCGTATCAGCCGGGCGGGCCGTCCTCTGGGCTGCTGCCGGCGTCGCTGGACGACGTGCCGCTGGATTTCGACACGCTGCAGCCGCACGGCAGTTTCATCGGTTCGGCGGCGGTGGTGGTCCTGTCCGACCAGGACCGCGCGCGCGACGCGGCGCTGAACATGCTGCGGTTCTTCGAGGACGAGTCGTGCGGGCAGTGCACGCCCTGCAGGACCGGCTGCGAAAAGGCGGTGAAGCTGATGCAGTCCGAGACCTGGGACCAGGACCTGCTGGAAGACCTCTGCCAGGTGATGGCGGATGCCTCGATCTGCGGCCTCGGCCAGGCCGCGCCGAACCCGATCCGGCTGGTGATGAAACATTTCGCCGAGGAGATTTGAGATGCCCGACGGCGCACAGACGAAAATGGTGACCTTCACCCTGAACGGCGACGAGGCCACCTGTCCTGAGGGCTGGACCATCTGGGAGGCCGCGCATGGCCGCGGCCTGACGATCCCGCATCTCTGCCACAAGCCCGCGCCCGGCTATCGCCCCGACGGCAACTGCCGGGCCTGCATGGTCGAGGTCGAGGGCGAGCGCACGCTGGTCGCGTCCTGCATCCGCCCCGTGGCCGAGGGGATGAAGGTCACGACCGACAGCGCCCGCGCCGAGAAGTCGCGCCGGCTGGTGGTGGAACTGCTGGCCGCCGACCAGCCGGAGACGGCGCATGACCGGTCCTCGCATTTCTGGGACATGGCGGCGGCGAACGGCGTCAGCAGCAGCCGGTTTCCGCGGCAGGAAGCAGAGGTCGTGCCGCTTCTGGATGCCAGCCACGTGGCGATGCGGGTCAACCTCGATGCCTGCATCCACTGCAACCTGTGCGTCCGCGCCTGCCGCGAGGTGCAGGTGAACGACGTGATCGGCATGGCGGGCCGCGGGCATCACGAAAAGATCGTCTTCGATATGGACGACCCGATGGGCGCCTCGACCTGCGTCGCCTGCGGCGAATGCGTGCAGGCCTGCCCCACGGGCGCGCTGATGCCGGCCACGGTGCTGGACGACGCACAGGCCGGCGACAGCGAGGACTACGACCGCGAGGTGCAATCGGTCTGCCCCTATTGCGGGGTCGGCTGTCAGCTTTCGTTCAAGGTCAAGGACGACAAGATCAGGTATGTCGAGGGCGCGCCGGGGCCGGCGAACGAGAACCGGCTGTGCGTCAAGGGTCGCTTCGGCTTCGACTATGTCGCGCACCCGCACCGGCTGACCAGGCCGCTGATACGGCGCGAGGACGCACCGGCGAAGGGGCTGAACGTCGACCCCGGCAACTGGCGGACGCATTTCCGCGAAGCGTCGTGGGACGAGGCGCTGGACGCCGCCGCGAACGGCCTGAGGGGACGCGGCCGCGAGGTCGCGGGCTTCGGCAGCGCCAAGTGCTCGAACGAAGAGGCCTATCTGTTCCAGAAGTTCATCCGCCAGGGCTTTGGCCACAACAACGTCGACCATTGCACCAGGCTTTGCCACGCCTCGTCGGTCGCCGCACTGATGGAGAATGTCGGCAGCGGTGCCGTCACCGCGACCTTTAACGAGATCGAGCACGCCGACGTCGCCATCGTCATCGGCGCCAACCCGATCGAGAACCACCCCGTCGCCGCCACCTATTTCAAGCAGTTCGCCAAGCGCGGCGGCAAGCTGATCGTGATGGACCCGCGCGGCGTCGGGCTGAAGCGCCATGCCACGCACCGCCTGCAATTCCGCCCCGGCGCGGATGTGAGCATGCTGAACGCGATCATGCACGTGATCGTCGAGGAGGAATTGTACGACCGGCAGTACATCGCGGCATTCACCGAGAACTGGGACGCGATGAAGGCGCATCTCGAAGGCTTCCCGCCCGAGAAGATGGCCGAGGTCTGCGGCATCGACGCCGAGACGCTGCGCGCGGTGGCGCGCGATTTCGCGACCGCCAAGGCGGGCATGATCTTTTGGGGAATGGGGATTTCCCAGCACATCCACGGCACCGACAACTCGCGCTGCCTGATCTCGCTGGCGCTGATGTGCGGCCATGTGGGCCGGCCGGGCACCGGGCTGCACCCCCTGAGGGGGCAGAACAACGTGCAGGGTGCCTCGGATGCCGGGCTGATCCCGATGTTCCTGCCGGACTACCAGCCGGTGACGGATGACGGGGTGCGCTTGCGCTTCAACGAGATCTGGGGGGACCAGAGCTATCAGGACGGCCGCAAGGGCCTGACCGTGGTCGAGATCATGGATGCGATCCATGCGGGCGACATCCGGGCGATGTACATTCTCGGCGAGAACCCGGCGATGTCGGACCCGGATGTGGAACACGCACGCGAGGCGCTGGGCAAGCTCGATCACCTGGTGGTGCAGGACATCTTCCTGACCGAGACGGCGAATTACGCCGACGTGATCCTGCCCGCGACGGCCTGGGCCGAAAAGACCGGGACCGTCACCAATACCAACCGCCAGGTGCAGATGGGCCGGCCCGCGGTGCCGCCGCCGGGCGAGGCGCGCGAGGACTGGTGGATCACGGTGGAGCTTGCGAAACGCTGCGGGCTGGACTGGGGCTACAGCCACCCGCGCGAGGTCTTCGCCGAGATGAAGCGGTCGATGCACTCGCTCGACAACATCACCTGGGAGCGGCTGGAGACCGAGAACGTCGTGACCTACCCGTCGCTTTCCGAGACCGACCCGGGCCAGCCGATCGTCTTTGGCGACGGCTTTCCGCGTCCGGAAGGACGCGCGCGGTTCACCCCGGCCGAGATCGTGCCGCCGGCCGAAGTGCCGGACGCGGACTATCCGATGATCCTGACGACGGGGCGGCAGCTGGAACACTGGCACACCGGCTCGATGACCCGGCGTGCCAGCGTGCTGGACGCGGTGGAGCCCGAGGCGAACGCCTCGCTCAATCCGCGCACGCTGCGCCGGCTGGGCATCGCGCCGGGCGACCTGATCGAGGTCGCCACGCGGCGCGGCACGATCACCACGATGGCGCGTGCCGACCGGGCCGTGGCCGAGGACATGGTGTTCATCCCCTTCGCCTATGTCGAGGCGGCGGCCAACGTGCTGACCAACCCGCAACTCGATCCCTACGGCAAGATCCCCGAGTTCAAGTTCTCGGCCTGCCGGGTGGCGAAGGCCGAGCAGGTGGCGGCAGAGTAGGGCGGCGGCCGCCCTTGCCGCGCCCGGCACCACGGGCGCACCGGACACACCGCAAGAGCCTGGATAGGGGTCGGGGCCCGCGGATCTGCGGTTCGCGTGCGGGTGAAAGAGCTTCTTGATCGAGCGGGTCATTCGCCGCCGGTTCGCGATATGCAACGGTATACAATTGCGGTAACCTTTCGCGAACCGGAGGAGAACAGCGATGAAAGTGTTGATCCTTGGGGCGTCCTACGGCTCGCTTCTGTCGACCAAGCTTCTGATGGCAGGGCACGACGTGACCCTCGTCTGCCTGCCGGAAGAGGCCGAGTTGATCAATGCCGAGGGCAGCGTGATCCGCATCACGTTCAAGGGCGAGGACGCACCGCGCCTGATCCGGTCCGGCGACCAGCCGGGCAGCCTGAACGCCGTGACACCGGCAAAGGCGGACCCCGCTTCCTACGATCTCGTCGGGCTGGCGATGCAGGAACCGCAATACCGCGCGGCCGAGGTGTGCGACCTGCTGGCGCGGGTGGCTGCGGCCAAGCGGCCCTGTCTGTCCGTCATGAACATGCCGCCCCTGCCGTTTCTCAAGCGGATCGAGGCGCTGAAGGGGCTGGACCTGATCGACTGCTACACCGACGCAAGCGTCTGGGACCCGTTCGAGCCCGGGCTGGTCACGCTGTGCAGTCCCGATCCGCAGGCGTTCCGGCCGCCCGAGGAAAAGCTGAACTTCCTGCATGTCGGGCTGCCCACCAATTTCAAGGCCGCCGCCTTTGCCGACCCGGCGCATACCGCGCTGCTGAAGAGGCTGGAGGCCGATATCGCGGCGGTGCGGCTCGACGGCAAGGACGTGCCGGTCAAGCTGAAGGTGCATGGCTCGCTATTCGTGCCGATGGCGAAATGGTCGATGCTGCTGACGGGGAATTACCGCTGCATCACGCAGGAAGGCGAGGCCAAGGCGATCCGCGAGGCCGTGCACGGCGACCTGGCGCAGTCGCAGGCGATCTACGAGTGGGTCGACGAGGTCGCCCGGCGGCTGGGCGCCGACCCGGCGGACCAGGTTCCGTTCGAGAAATACGCCGCCGCGGCACAGCAGTTGCTGAAGCCGTCTTCGGCTGCCCGCGCGGTCTATGCCGGGGCGCGCCACATCGAGCGGGTCGACCGGCTGGTGAGGCGGATCGCGCGATCTTGCGGCATGCAGTCGGACGCGGTGGACGAGATCGTCGCCACGGTCGACGCCAGGCTGGCCGCGAACCGGGAATAGGCCGCCCGCGGCGGCCGAATGCGCCGCGTCTCCGGCGTTGCGGTATCCCATTCTGTGGTCTATGGTATACCACATGTCGAGGGAATCGCTCAGGCTGGATTTGGCGGCGGGAGGGCAGCAGTGAAACTGCAGCCGATCGCGACGAATTTCACGCTGAAGGACCACGTCTACGACAGGCTCCGCGCGGCGATCCTGGAAATGAACATCTATGACGAGGACGCCGACCTGAGGCTCGACGAGCGTTCGCTGGCCGAGCAGTTGCAGGTGTCGCGGACGCCGCTGCGCGAGGCTCTGACGCGGCTCGAACAGGACGGCTTCATCGAGATACGCGCCCGCAAGGGCGTCTTTGTCGTGCGCAAGACGCTGGACGAGATCCTTGAGATGATCGTCGCCTGGGCGGCGCTGGAATCGATGGCGGCGCGGCTGGCGGCCGAGGCGGCGAGCGAGGCGCAGATCAAGGCACTGCGCAAGCACGCGGCGAAGCATTCGGAAAGCTCGGCCGCGGCCGATCTGTCCGAGTATTCCGAGGCGAATATCCGGTTTCACCAGATGATCCTGGAAATGTCGGGCTGCGGCTTGCTGGCGAGCATGGCCGAGGGCCTCTTCGTGCATATGCACGCGGTCCGGCGCCGGGCGATGGCCGAGGGCGATCGCGCCAGCCGTTCGGTCGTCGATCACATGGGCATCATCGAAGCGCTCGAGGCGCGCGACGCCGACCTCGCCGAGCGCCTGGTGAGGGACCACACGATGCGGCTTCACACCCATGTGCGCAGGGCATGGACCGCGTTGGAAGGAATTCAGGGAACGGGCGAGGCGGCAGGATAGCCGCAGGCCGGCGCGGCCGTATTTCCGGCGCGCGAAACGAGGATGGGAGAGGAAAGGCATGGCGGGGGAAGCCGCGGAAGTCATCGCGACGGAACAGGACCTGACCGACGGGTTCCATCTGGTCATCGACGCGCTGAAGTTGAACGGGATCGAGACGATCTATCACGTGCCCGGTATTCCGGTGACCGATCTCGGCCGGATGGCGCAGGCGGAAGGTATCCGTGTGGTCTCGTTCCGGCATGAATCGAATGCGGGCAACGCGGCGGCCATCGCCGGATACCTGACGAAAAGGCCGGGCATCTGCCTGACGGTCTCGGCGCCGGGGTTCCTGAACGGCCTGGTTTCGCTTGCGCATGCCACGACCAACTGCTGGCCGATGATCCTGATATCCGGCTCGTCCGAGCGCGAGATCGTCGACCTGCAGAAGGGCGACTACGAGGAAATGGACCAGCTCGCCATCGCCAAGCCGCTCTGCAAGGCTGCCTATCGCATCCTGCATGCAGAAGATATCGGCGTCGGCATCGCCCGCGCGATCCGCGCCGCGGTCTCGGGGCGGCCGGGCGGCGTGTATCTGGACCTGCCGGCCGCGCTGCTCGGGCAGGCGATGGAGGCGGCCCAGGGCGAGAAGTCGCTGATCAAGGTCGTCGACCCGGCCCCGGCGCAGTTCCCATCGCAGGCGGCGGTGGACCGGGCGCTGGACGTGCTGAAGGGCGCGAAGAAGCCGCTGATCATCCTCGGCAAGGGCGCGGCCTATGCCCAATGCGACGACCTGGTAAGGCGCTTCGTCGAGACCAGCGGCATCCCCTACATCGCGATGTCAATGGCCAAGGGCCTGCTGCCCGACGACCACCCGCAATATGCCGGTGCGGCGCGCTCGCTGGTGCTGAAGGACAGCGACTGCGTGATGCTGATCGGCGCGCGGCTGAACTGGCTCTTGAGCCATGGCCGGGGCAAGCAATGGGGCGAGCCCTTCACAAAGAAATTCGTCCATATCGACATCGACCCGAGGGAAATGGATTCGAACCAGCCGATCGACGCGCCGCTGGTGGGCGACATTGAAAGCGTGCTGACGATGATGCTGGACGGCATGACGGGCTGGCGGAAGCCGCCCGCGGACTGGACGGGCGCGATCAGCGCCAAGGCCGCGGCGAACGTCGAAAAGATGGGCGCGCGGCTGATGAACAACAACGTGCCGATGGATTTCCACGGTGCGCTGGGGCGGCTGAAGAAGATCGTCGCCGACAACCCGGATACGATCCTGGTCAACGAGGGCGCGAACACGCTCGATTTCGCACGCTCAATCATCGACATGTCGAAGCCGCGCAAGCGGCTGGACGTCGGGACCTGGGGCGTGATGGGGATCGGCATGGGCACCGCCATCGCGGCGGCGGTCGAGACGGGGTGCCCGGTCCTGGCGGTCGAGGGCGACAGCGCCTTCGGGTTCAGCGGCATGGAGGTCGAGACGATCTGCCGCTACAACCTGCCGGTCTGCGTCGTGATCTTCAACAACTCGGGCATCTACCGGGGCACCGACACCGATCCCACGGGCCGCGACCCGGGCACGACGGTATTCGTCCGCGAATCGAAATACGACCTGATGATGCAGGCCTTCGGCGGGACGGGCGTGACCGCACGCAGCCCCGACGACCTGGAGCGCGCGGTGCGCCAGGCGCTGGCCTCGGGCAAGCCGACGCTGGTCAACGCGATCATCGACCCCGAGGCCGGCACCGAATCCGGCCGGATCGGCAACCTCAACCCGCAATCGGTCGTGAAGAAGAAGTAGGGGGCGCATTCATTGCGCACCGCTCCGCCGGAACAGAGAGAAGCGAGACAGATGAAAGCACTGGAAGGCGTCAAGATCCTCGATTTCACCCATGTCCAGTCGGGCCCGACCTGCACCCAGCTGCTGGCCTGGTTCGGGGCCGACGTGATTAAGGTGGAACGCCCCGGCGTGGGCGATGCGACGCGCAAGCAGCTCGTCGACGTGCCGGGGGCCGACAGCCTTTACTTCACCATGCTGAACCACAACAAGCGCTCGATCGAGCTGAACTCGAAGACCCCCGAGGGCAAGGAGGTGCTGACCCGCCTGATCGAGGAATGCGACGTGATGGTGGAAAACTTCGCCCCCGGCGCGCTGGACCGGATGGGCTTTTCCTGGGAACGTATCCAAGAGATCAACCCGCGCATGATCTTGGCCTCGATCAAGGGCTTCGGGCCGGGCAAATACGAGGACTGCAAGGTGTACGAGAACGTCGCGCAATGCGCCGGCGGCTCGGCATCGACCACCGGCTTTCTCGACGGCCCGCCGCTGGTCACCGGCGCACAGATCGGCGACAGCGGCACCGGCCTGCACCTGGCGCTGGGGATCGTCACCGCGCTCTATCACCGCGAGAAATCGGGGCGCGGCCAGAAGGTTTCGGCGGCGATGCAGGACGGGGTTCTGAACCTGGCCCGGGTCAAGCTGCGCGACCAGCAGCGGCTGGCGGCAGGTCCGCTGAAGGAATACTCGCAATACGGCGAGGGCATTCCCTTCGGCGACGCGACCCCGCGGGCCGGAAACGACAGTGGCGGCGGCCAGCCGGGGCGCATCCTGAAATGCAAGGGCTGGGAGACCGACCCCAACGCCTATACCTACTTCATCACCCAGGCGGCGGTCTGGGAGAAGGTCTGCGACGTCATCGGCGAGCCGGAGTGGAAGACCAAGAAGGGCTATGCCACCCCGCCCGAGAGGCTGGACAAGCTGAACGAAATCTTCGCGCGGATCGAACAGTGGACCATGACCAAAACCAAGTTCGAGGTCATGGACATCTGCAACCCGCTGGACATCCCCGTCGGCCCGATCCTGTCGATGAAGGAGATCATGGAGGACGAGGGCCTGCGCGCCACCGGCACCATCGTCGACGTCGACCATCCCAAGCGCGGTCGTTACGTCAGCGTCGGCTGCCCGATCAAGCTGAGCGACAGCCCGGTCGAAGTGGTGCGCTCGCCGCTGCTGGGTGAGCACACCAAGGAGATCCTGACCGACGTGCTGGGCTATTCAGGCGACAGGCTGGCCAAGGTCATCGAGTCGGGCGCCGTGGGCGAAGTGAACAAGGTGGCCGCTGAATGAGCGAGCCGATGCGCATCGTCGTCATGGGCCAGCAGGCGTTCGGCAAGGACTGCCTGGCCAAGATCATCGACGCGGGCAAGGACCAGGTCGTCGCGGTCTATTGCGAGCCCGACCGGGGCGGCAAGGCCGACCCGATCAAGGAATTCGCAATGGAGGCTGGACTGCCAGTCGAGCAGCCCGCGAGTTTTGACGGCCCGGGCGTGATCGAGCGGCTGCAAGGCTACAATGCCGACCTGATGGTCATGGCCTTCGTCAACGTCTTCGTGCCCGAGGCCGCGCGCGATGCGCCTCGGCATGGGTCGATCTGCTTCCACCCCTCGCTTCTGCCGCTGCACCGGGGGCCGAGCGCCGTGAACTGGCCGATCATCATGGGGTCCCGGAAATCGGGGTATTCCTGGTTCTACCCCTCGGACGGGCTCGACGAGGGCGACAGCCTGTTGCAGTGGGAATGCGAGATCGGGCCGGACGACACCGTGATCGACCTCTATTTCAAGAAGATCTACCCCTCGGCGGTCGACAGCGTGCTGGCGGTCTGCGACCTGTTCCGCGCCGGCAGCCCGCCGCGCATCGTGCCCGACGAGGCGCAGGCGACCTATGAACGCCGCTGCCTTAAGAAGCACGCCCAAATCGACTGGAACAAGCCGGTGGGCCAGGTCTACGACCTCATTCGCGGCACCAACCCGGCGCCCGGCGCCTGGACCACGCTGAACGGGGCCGAGGTGCAGGTCTACGACTGCGCGCGCGTCCCGGGCGACGCGATTTCGTCGAAGGTCGTGGATATCTCGGAAGACGGCGTTACCGTGCAACTGATCGGCGGGCGTATCCTTATCAAGCGTGTACGCCCCGCGGGCGAAGGGAAGATCCCCGCAAGCGAATGGGCGGCATCGGCCGGGCTGAAGGTCGGTGACATTCTGGGGACCTAACGAGAATCCGAGGGAAGTGAAGAATCCATGTCCGACATCGAAATCGCCCGTGCCGCGAACAAGAAACCGATCCAGGAGGTCGGCGAGAAGCTGGGCATCCCGTCCGAGCACCTGCTGCCCTTCGGGCATGACAAGGCCAAGGTCTCGGCCGAGTTCATAAAGGCGCAGGAGGGCAGGCCGGACGGCAAGCTGATCCTCGTCACCGCGATCAACCCGACGCCGGCGGGCGAGGGCAAGACCACGACGACGGTGGGCCTGGGCGACGGGCTGAATGCCATCGGCAAGAAGGCGATGATCTGCATCCGCGAGGCCAGCCTCGGCCCGAACTTCGGCATGAAGGGCGGCGCCGCTGGCGGCGGCTATGCCCAGGTCGTGCCGATGGAGGACTTGAACCTTCACTTCACCGGCGACTTCCACGCGATCACCAGCGCGCACAGCCTGCTGGCGGCGATGATCGACAACCACATCTACTGGGGCAACGAACAGGACATCGACGTGCGCCGCGTCGCCTGGCGCCGCGTGGTCGACATGAACGACCGCGCGCTTCGGCAGATCACGCTGTCGCTGGGCGGCGTCGCCAACGGCTTCCCGCGCGAGGGCGGGTTCGACATCACGGTCGCCTCCGAGGTGATGGCGATCCTCTGCCTTGCCACCGATCTGAAGGACTTGCAGAAGCGCCTCGGCGACATGATCGTCGCCTACCGCCGCGACCGCACGCCGGTCTATTGCCGCGATATCAAGGCCGACGGCGCGATGACGGTTCTGCTGAAGGACGCGATGCAGCCGAACCTGGTGCAGACACTGGAAAACAACCCCGCCTTCGTCCATGGCGGGCCGTTCGCCAACATCGCCCATGGCTGCAACTCGGTGGTCGCCACCAGGACCGCGCTGAAGCTCGCCGACTACGTGGTGACAGAGGCCGGGTTCGGTGCGGACCTCGGCGCCGAGAAGTTCCTGAACATCAAGTGCCGCAAGGCCGGGCTGAAGCCCGATGCCGTGGTGCTGGTCGCCACCGTGCGCGCGATGAAGATGAACGGCGGCGTGAAGAAGGACGATCTGGGCGCCGAGAACGTCGATGCGGTGAAAACCGGCTGCGCCAATCTCGGGCGGCACATCGAGAACCTCAAGAAGTTCGGCGTGCCGGTGGTCGTCGGCATCAACCACTTCGTCACCGACACCGACGCCGAGGTGCAGGCGGTCAAGGATTACTGCGGCAAGATGGGCGTCGAGGCGGTCCTTTGCCAGCACTGGGCCAAGGGGTCCGAGGGCACGAAGGATCTGGCCGCCAAGGTCGTCGATATCTGCGAAAGCGGCCGCTCGCAATACGCGCCGCTCTATGCGGACGAGATGCCGCTCTTCGAGAAGATCGAGACCATCGCCAAGCGCATCTACCGCGCCGACGAGGTGCTGGCCGACGCCAAGATCCGCAACCAGCTGAAGGATTGGGAGGCGCAGGGCTACGGCGACCTGCCGGTCTGCATGGCGAAGACGCAGTACTCGTTCACCACCGATCCGGCGCGCCGCGGCGCACCGACCGGCCACTCGGTTCCCGTGCGCGAGGTGCGGCTGAGCGCGGGCGCCGGGTTCGTCGTGGTGATCTGCGGCGAGATCATGACCATGCCCGGCCTGCCCCGCAAGCCGGCGGCCGAGACGATCTTCATCAACGATGACGGGCAGATCGAGGGGCTGTTCTAGGCCATGCCGGGCGCGATCCATACCATCACGCTTCCGGTCCGCGGCGACGGCAAGGGCGACAACGTCTTTGCCCATGCCGCGGTGCTGGCCAAGTCCCTGGGCGCGCATGTGCGGGTCCTGCATTGCCGGCTGTCGCCGAAGGACCTGATGCCGTTCGGTGTGGCCGTGCCCGGATTCCTGAAAAAGCAGATCGAGGCCGCCGCGGCGGCCAACGCAGCCGCGGAAGAGGACAAGCTGCGCGACGAGTTCCGCGTGCTGGCCCGCGACCTCGGCCTGCCCGAGGGGCCGGCCGAGGCCGGGAAGGCGACGACGAGCTTTTCCGAGTATTCCGGCAAGCAGATGGACGCGGTACGCTACTATGGCCGGATGGCCGACCTGATCTGCGTGCCGCAGCCCGACCGCGACGGCAATCTCGGCGCCAACACGCTGAAATCGGCGATCTTCGCCTCGGGCCGTCCGGTGATGATGTGCCCCGAACGCGACGGCGTGCCCGAGGCGGTGGGCCGCCACGTGGCAATCGGCTGGAACGGATCGCTCGAGGCGACCAAGGCGCTGGCGATGTCGATGGCGCTGATCGAGCGCGCGGACAAGGTGACGATCCTGACCACTGGGGCCGCCGTG
Source organism: Rhodobacter sp. (assembly GCA_041627895.1). Lineage (GTDB taxonomy): Bacteria > Pseudomonadota > Alphaproteobacteria > Rhodobacterales > Rhodobacteraceae > JBFKQC01. The sequence continues at coordinate 16,955 of JBFKQC010000005.1, read as the reverse complement.
CCTGGCGCGTCGGAGGACGACTGCGCCGCCTATCTTGCGCTGCACGGCGTGGCGGTCGAGGTCAACCGCTTCGAGACCAGGAAGAACATCGGCCGCGAGCTGCTGAAACATTGCGCCGCCGTCGGCGCCGACCTGCTGGTGATGGGCGCCTACCACGAAAGCTACGAGCGCGAGACGATATTCGGCGGAAACAGCCAGGTCGTAGTCGACGAGGCCACGATTCCGGTGGTTCTGGTACATTGAGGGCAGAACGGAGGATGGGCGAGCAACTGACGTGAATTGCCGATCAGGCGCGTGACACAGCCAAAAACGTGCGGACGCAGATCCGCGGCAACGCTGGAATCGGCGCGACCCGGCCCGACAGGCCGAAAAAAGTGGAGGAAAGGAATGAGAACGCTCAAGATACTGACCGCAAGCGCGGCGGCGATGGCCGTAATGGCCCCTGCGGCCTTTGCCCAGTGGCAGCCGCGCAAGCCTGTTGAGTTCATCATCATGGCCGGCACCGGCGGCGGCGCGGACCAGATCGCGCGCCTGCTGCAGGGCCTGATCGAACAGAAGGATCTCAGCCCGCGTCCCTTCATCCCGATCAACAAGCCGGGCGGTTCGGGCGCCGAGGCGCTGCGTTACCTGCAGGACAAGGCCGGTGACGACCACACCATCATGATGACGCTGAACAGCTTCTACACCACGCCGATCATCCAGGAAGACCTGGGCGTCGACGTTACGCAGTTCACGCCGATCGGGCTGATGGCGATGGACACGTTCCTGCTGTGGGTCAACACCGACCGCGAGGACATCACCGACCTCGACAGCTATGTCGCGGCGGTGAAGGAGGCCGGGCTCAACTGGAAGGTCGGCGGCACCGGTTCGGGCCAGGAAGACAGCGTGCTGACCGCGATGATGGAAGCGGCCTTCGACTACGATGTCACCTATATCCCGTTCCCGGGCGGCGGCACCGTGGCGAAGAACCTGGTGGGCAACCAGATCGATTCGACCGTGAACAACCCGGCCGAACAGATGGAGTTCTGGCGCGCCGGCAACTCCAAGCCGCTGGTGCAGTTCACCGGCGAGCGCATGGCGGCCTTCCCGGACGTGCCCACCGCCAGGGAACTGGGCGTGGACATCGAGTACTACATGCAGCGCTCGGTCAATGGCCCGCCGGGCATGTCGGCCGAGGCGCAGGAATGGTACACCAACCTGTTCCAGGAGCTGTTCAACAGCCAGGAGTGGCAGGACTACTGCGTGTCCGACGGTCTGACCTGCGACAACTTCATGACCGGCGCGGACTTGGCCAAGTTCCATGCCGATAACGTCGTCGCGCACAAGGCCCTGATCGAAAAGGTCGGCGCCACGGCGATCACCGGCGAGTAACCGTATCCGCGGGCCCGCGCTTTGGCGCGGGCCTTGCACCAAGTGACTTCCCAGACGTGTCGGGACCGCCGGCGCGCCGCGTTCGGCGCGTGCGTGATCGCGCCTACCCGATTGTGACGGATTGACGGAGAAACTGGATGACCGTCCGCACCGCAGAACTTCTGATGGCGATCGCGACGCTCTTGCTGTCGCTCGGCCTGATGCTGAACATCTACACCGACGATCTGGTGATCGGCTGGATCGAGGGGCGCGGACCCGGCGCCGGGATGTGGCCGTTCTGGCTGTCGGCCGGGATGGCGCTGGTCTCGCTCTGGACGCTGGTGCGCTGGCTGCGCGGCACGACGCCGGAATCCCGGACTACCGACGAATACGTTTCGTCCGACACGCTGTTCCTCGTGGTCGTCACCGCGCTTGCGCTTCTGGGCTTCCTGATCCTGATCCACATCGTCGGCACCTACCTGGCGCTGATGGCTTACATGCTGGTCTGCATCCGGTATCTCGGCGGGCATTCCTGGCGGCTGACCTGGGCGATGATCTTCGGCGCGCCGGTCTTCGCCTACCTGCTGTTCGAGGTGGCGCTGACCAAGTACCTGCCCAAGGGCCTGCCGGTCTTCGAGGAGGGATTCCTCTGGATCGACAACTTCCGCTACGAATGGTTCTACTGAAAGGCGCCTGAGACATGGAAACGATCCTCGTATCGCTCGGCGCCGGCCTGTTGCAGGCCTTCGAGCCGCTCAACCTGTTCATGATCTTCTCGGGTTGCCTGGCCGGGCTGTTCGTCGGCTGCATGCCGGGCCTCGGCTCGGTCAACGGCGTGGCGATCCTGCTGCCGATCACCTTCCTGGTGCCGCCGACCGCGGCGATCATCTTCCTTGCCGCTCTGTACTACGGTGCCATGTACGGCGGGGCGATCAGCTCGATCACGCTCGGCATTCCCGGCGCCTCGACGGCGGTGGCCACGGTGTTCGACGGGCGGCCCATGGCACAGAGCGGCCAGGCGGACCGGGCGCTGATGGCGGCGGCGATCGCCTCGTTCATCGGCGGTACGGTTTCGGTCGTCCTGTTCACGTTCTTCGCCCCGCCGCTGGCCACCTTCGCGCTGAAATTCGGCCCGCAGGAAGAATTCGCGCTGATGGTGCTGGCCTTCGCCACCTTCGTGGGCCTCGGCGGCGACGACATCCCGAAGACGATCTTCTCGATCCTGATCGGCCTGGTGATCGCGGCGGTGGGCTTCGACATCATTTCAGGCCGCCCGCGGCTGATCTTCTTCGACAGGGTCGAGTTCCAGCGCGGCATCGACTTCCTGGTCGTGGCGATCGGCATCTACGGCATCGGCGAGATGCTGTGGACCATCGAGTCGACCAAGGGCAAGGTGCAGATGCACTCGGTCAAGATCACCTGGGCGCGGATGAAGGAGAACTTCCGCGGTATTCGGGAATACATCAACTCGACCTGGCTCGGCTCGTTCCTTGGCTTCTTCGTCGGCACGCTGCCCGCGGCGGGCGCGACGCCCGCGTCGCTGATGTCCTACGGGCTGACCAAGACGTTCTCGAAGAACCCGGAAAGCTTCGGCAAGGGCAATGTCGCGGGCGTCGCCGCACCCGAGGCGGCAAACAACGCCGCCTCGACCGGATCGATGCTGCCGATGCTGACGCTGGGCATTCCCGGCTCGCCCACCACGGCGATCCTGCTGGGGGGCATGATCATCTGGGGACTGCGTCCCGGGCCGCTTCTGTTCTCGGAAAGCCCGGATTTCGTCTGGGGCCTGATCGGGTCGCTCTATATCGCCAACGCGGCGACGCTGCTCCTGAACCTGGCGCTGATCCCGGTCTTCATCCGGGTGCTGGCGATGCCGTTCACGGTGCTGACGCCGATCATCTTCGTGCTGTGCGTCCTCGGCGTCTTCGCTACGACCGACCGGATGTTCGATACCTGGATCATGCTGATCATCGGCATCGTCGGCTACCTGATGCGCAAGCTGAACTATCCGGTGGCGCCCGCCGTGCTGGCGATCGTGCTGGGGCCGCTCGCCGAGCGCTCGCTGCGCCAGTCGCTGATTTCCAGCCAGGGCGACCCGACGACCTTCTTCACCCGGCCGATCTCGCTGACCTGCATGCTGATCGCGCTGGCGCTGGTCAGCTATCCGCTGTTCCTCAGCTTCAGGCGGCGGCGGAACGCGCAGGCGGCGGGGTAGGCTCCGCCCGCTGGTGCCTAGCTTTCGTAGCGGGTGCTGCCCCGGCGGTTGGCGTCGATCGGCAGGTCGATCAACAGCGGCTGATGCGCCCGCTGCGAACAGGCTTGGCGCGGGCAGAGGTGGCAGTTGATCCCGATCGGGCTGAACAGCTTCGGATCGTCCAGATTGAAGCTAGATGCATAGCCGATCCGGTGCGCATGTTCGATACCGCAGCCGAGCGCCAGCGTCAGGCGGCGGTCCTGCGTTTCGGCGCTGAAGACCGGGCGGTGCACGGTGCGGCTGATCGTGAAGAACCGCTCGCCGTCCGGCATTTCCACGAATTGCGGCATGATCACGCCCGGGGTGTAGAACGCGGTGTGGATGTTCCAGACCGGACAGGCGCCGCCGTATTCGGCAAGGTGGAACGAGGTCGAGTTGAACCGCTTGGTGACGTTGCCGGCCTTGTCGACGCGCAGGAAGAAGAACGGCACGCCCTTGGCCCCGTCGCGCTGAAGCGTGCTGAGCCGCTGGCAGACCTGTTCGAACGACACCCCGAAGACCGAACCGATCCGGTCGATGTCATAGTGCGTCGCCTCGGCCTCGGCGAGGAAGGGGGCGTAAGGCATCAGGTAGGCCGCGGCGAAATAGTTGGCGAGTTCGATCCTGAGCCGGGCGAGCGCCGTCTCGGCGGTGATGCCGCTGTCGGCCACGACGGCATCCAGGACATCCGGGTAGGCCACGGCACAAAGCACATGGGCAAGCTGGAACACCCGGTTCGGGTGGTCGAGCGCCTGGCTAAGCGTGACGCGCGCGGCGCCGGCGTCGTAAACCCGCAGCGCGTCCTGCATGTCCTCGATCCGGCGCACCTCGACAGAGATTCCGTGATCGGCCGCAAGCCTTTCGCGCAGGCTGACGAAATGATCCTCGGCCGGCGAGCCCGGATCGCCCCGCGCGGTCTCGGCCGCGCCCTCGAGCGCCGGAAAATGGTTGGAATGGTCGCGAAAGAAGTCGTGGATCACCGCCTCGGGCGTCGACCGCACCAGCGCCTCGTCCCCGGACGCGCCGAGCCGCATCATCTTCTCCAGCGCCGTGCGGTGCGTGCCGTGGAGCCGCAGGAATTGCGCCACCAGCCGCGGCGCATGGTCGATGGCGCCGCGCAGCTCCTGCAAATCCGGGCGGTCGCCGGCGAATAGCGGATCCTGCACCACGCTGCGCAGTTCGGCCAGCCGGCGGGTGGCATCGTCGCGCGTCAGGTCGCGCCAGTCGACGGCATAAGCCTCGGAAATCGCCATCAGCATCTGCACCGACAGGCTGCGCTGGTTGTTTTCCAGAAGGTTGACATAGGACGGGCTGACACCCAGCCGCGCGGCCATCTCGGCCTGGGTCTGCTTGCGGGCCCGGCGAAGCTGCCGCAGACGGGGGCCGATCAGCGTCTTGGTCATGGCGAGATTACATATATTACCGAAAATTTCTCTGTAATTTTCACAATACACACATTTACCCGAATTTCATAGCCCCTGTCCATCCAGCAATTATGTTGCGTGGCGTGACTCGACTCCTCCGGAAAGGACGCACCCGATGACCCGCAGAATCCTGATCCTCGGCGCCTCGTACGGCTCGCTTCTCGGCACCAAGCTTCTGATGGCAGGGCAGGATGTCACGCTGGTCTGCCGCCGCCGGACCGCCGATCTGATCAATGCCGAGGGCACCGAGGTGCGGATCAGACTGAAGGGCGAGGACAGCCACCGCGCATTCCGCTCGGGCGACCTGCCGGGCCGGCTGGACGCTGCCGCGCCGGGGGACGTGCGGGTCGAAGACTATGACATGGTCGCGCTTGCGATGTCGGAACCGCAATACGGCAACGACGAAAACCGGGCGCTTCTGGGCCGGATCGCTCTGGCGCATGTGCCGTGCCTGTCGATCATGAACATGCCGCCGCTGCCGTATCTCAAGCGCATTCCCGGCCTCGACACCGCGGGGCTGGAGGCGGCCTATAACTGCCCCGACGTCTGGACCGGGTTCGAGCCGGGGCTCGTCACGCTGTGCTCGCCCGACCCGCAGGCCTTCCGGCCGCCGGAAGAACGGGGCAACGTCCTGCATGTCGGGCTGCCGACCAATTTCAAGGCGGCGCCGTTCGAGCGGGACGAGCACAACGCAATGCTGCGTGAACTGGAGGCCGCGATCGACGCCGTCCGCGTCGACGGTCAGGAGGTGCCGGTCAAGCTGCGCGTCTTCTCGTCGCTATTCGTGCCCTTCGCCAAGTGGTCGATGCTGTTGACCGGAAACTACCGCTGCATCCTGCGCACGGGCTCACAGGCGATCCGCGACGCGGTGCTGGGCGACCTGGCGGTGTCCGAACGCATCTACGGACAGGTCGACGCGCTGGTGCAGCGTCTGGGCGCTGAAACGGGCGACCAGGTGCCTTTCGTGAAATATGCCGGCGCCGCGAACGGGCTGCTCAAGCCCTCGTCTGCCGCACGCGCCATCGACGCCGGCGCACAGCAGATCGAGCGGGTTGACCGGCTGGTGCTGCTGATCGCCGAGAAGCTCGGGATGCCCGCCGACGACCTCGCCGAAACCGTCGCCACGGTCGACGCGCGGCTCGACGGGAACATCCGCGCCGCGGCGTAACCCGCCATTTCCTCGGGGCCACGACCCCATTCCATCCTGCTGGCGGGCCATCGGGCCCGCCTTTTTCTTGTCCGGTTGCGTGCCTGGCGAAAGCCCGCTCTCTCAACCCGCCGAACAGGGCCAGATCGCGAGATCCCGCCTTACCCGGATGGCCGCGTTCGGCAGGATCTCGCCCATCGAGCGAACCGAATCTGCCATTTTTTGGTGTTACCCCCTAAGAGGGTCGCAAAACCAAGAAGAACGGGACGGCAGTGAAATGGCTCCACTCAAATGGATGGGATTCGTATGTGCGCTCGCGCTCGGCGGGCAGGTGACACCGGCGCCGGCAGAGGTGATGTTGCCTGAAGTGCCGCGGCCGGACTTCGTGGCGGATGGCGTGGCGGGGCTCGATCCGCTCTGGCTGGCGGCGTCGCAGGTCCAGGCCCAGCCCGTGCAATCAAAATCCTACAAGCTGCTGCCGCCGATGCGCGGGCTCTACCATTCCGCCTTTCCTGCCTTCGGCCCGGCCGAGGACACCGTGACCACGCGCCACATCGACGATTTCGCGCGCAATGTCAGCGGCAAGGACCTGACCTGGGCCTATTTCTCGGACAACTGGTTCCGCGGCATCCGGTTTCCGCGCAAGCATGTCGACGTGATCCTCAGCCGCGGCGTGGTGCCGTTCGTCCGGATCATGCCGCGCAGCAACTGGGAGGCCTGCGCGGACCGGAAATACAGCCTGTCGAAGATCATTCGCGGCAATTTCGACAAGCAGCTTCGCCGGTATGCCCAGGAGGTGCGCAAGGTGCCCGGTCCGCTGATCATGGAGTTCGGCACCGAGGTGAATGGCGACTGGTTCCCCTGGAGCGGCGCCTGCAACGGCGGTGGCAAGCGCACCGGCTACGGCTCGCCCAGGCTGGCCGACGGACCCGAGCGGTTCCGCGACGCCTATCGCCACATCATCAACATCTTCCGCTCTGAAGGCGTCCAGAACGTAACCTGGGTGTTCCACGTCAATGCCAGCAGCGCGCCGAATGCCGGCTGGAACACGCACGCGGCCTATTACCCGGGCGACGACTACATCGACTGGATCGGCGTCTCGGTCTACGGCGCGCAGACGCCTGCGGTGCTGCGCAACTGGAACCCGCATTTCCGCGAGGTGATGGATTACACCTATCCCGCAATCGCGTCGATCTCGCGGTCGCGCCCGATCGCGGTGCTGGAATTCGGCGTGGTCGAGAACAAGCACAAGCCCGCCTGGATCCGCGCCGCGCTGGCCGACCTAAAAAGCGGGCGCTATCCGCGCATCAAGGCGGTGTCGTGGTGGCACAGCAATTGGCGCAACGCGGACGGATCGTGGTCGTACATGAAAATCGATTCGTCGGCCGAATCGCTCAGGGCCTATCGCGAAAGCGTGGCCGACCCCGCCTTCGTGACCCGCGCGCGGTTCGGTCGCTGAGGCCGACCCGTCGCGGGCTACGGCAAAGCCCACCTAGCGAAGCGTCGCGGAATGCCTCGAGACCAGCAGGATAGAGTGCGCGGCGCCCTTTAACGCAGCGCCATGATCCGCCGCACGACTTCCTCGGCGGGCTTGCCGAACGGGCTGTAGCCGATGCTGTCGGGGTCCATGTCCTCGATCGTCGAGGCATAGATGCCGGCGCCCGCGATGTCGGTCCGGGCGCGCAGGAAGTCTTCCAGAGACAGATAGGCGTTGAGTTGCTCGCCGAAATGCTGCTGGCGCCCGAGATGCGGCTTCCACGAGAATGGAAATTTCGCGGCGTAGGGCTGGCTTGCATAACCGATCTCGCCAAACTCGATCTCCAGCCCCGGGTGCCGGGCCCGCAGCGCGTCTAGGTCCCGGTCCACGCGCCGCCAGGATGCCTGCAACTCGGCGTAATCCGGATCGCGGCCCTCGGCGAGCGGCCAGTAGGCGGCGATGGCGAGGTAGTCGAGCGCATCGGCCCATTCCAGACCCTCTAGCGCGTCGTAATTGACCTGATACCCGACGAGGCCCCGATAGCCCACCTGGCCGCGAATATCGGCCACGAGGCGGCGCCACTCGTCCGTGTGGCGTTGCACGAGGTTCAGTTCGTTGCCGATGTTCAGCGATTCGATCCCCGCGCTTTCGGCGAAACGGGCGGATGCCAGCACGGTCGCGCGATAGCTCTCCCACCACGCGGCGCGGTCCCGCGGCTGGATCATGCCGCGCCACTCGCCTTCCTTGCGCAGCTCCTCGTTCAGGTTCAGCACGAGCGACAGGCGCACGTGCAGCCTGATCGCATGGGCGTCCGCCACGATGTTCGCGATCGCGTCGTATTCCGCGGTCTTGCTCGGCGCCTCGTATACCGCGTCGGCCCGTGTTGCGTCCTGAAACACAGTGCGCTGGATCGTCACCCAGTCGGCGCCGGTCTTGCGGATGCGCAGAAGGTGGTCGTGCATGGCGTCCGATGCATAGGACCCGGACGCGCCCTCGCCATCCCAGAAATGGAACGGCAGGTGCATGCCCGCGCGAAAGCTGTCGCGGCGCGCGGCGGCAAGGCGTTCGTCCCGCCCCGGCGCGCGCGGTGCGGGCGGGCCGAGCCGGGACAGTGCCGCGGAGATTGCCGCGCGCAGGCCGGGATAGGCCGGCTGGTCGTCGAAGAAGACCGGAATGTGCGACACGAAGGCAAATTCGCCGGACACCACTGCGCCCGGAATCGCGCGCGTCCCATCCTGGGTGTGCAGCCAGTAGAGCACGCGTGCCGGGGGCTCGGCCAGCACCAGGCTGGTGTCGCCCTCGGCAATCGGGACGGTCCTGCCCCGGTCGGCATGGGTGAATTCGCGTCCGTGGTAGTCGAAGAACGCCAGCCCCTTCCGCCGCATCGCCGCCTCGGGCAGCATCCAGGCGTGATAGCCGAACCAGATCACCGGCTTTTCGGTCAGCGCCAAGTCTTCGAGCAGACCGGGCCCCGGCTGGGCGAAGTAGTCGTCCGCGAAATAGACGAAGCCGTCATGCGTCATCTCGTCGATGCGGGGGGCGTAGTCGTTCATCGCGGTCGCGCTGACCTCGGCCCCGAATCGCAACTCGAGCAGGTCGTGCAATTCGCCGACCTCGCGTTTCGCCGGGTCCTGCGCGATCAGCAAGAGATGCGGCCTGAACGTCGACGCGTCGCCATCCCCGGTCTGCGCCAGGCCGCTTTGCGGGGCGACAAGCGCATGCGTGAGAACGATCAACGCCAACAGGCGCAAAAGGCCAGTTGCCACGTTACGCGGACAAGTCGATACGGGGTTCTCTCGCGTCATGGCGGACCTCCCAGCGGTGCGGCGCCCCCGCCGGCCGCGAAGTCGCAGAACCGGCGGTAGCCCTGGGGCGTGCCGATGTGATGGAACACGGCGCCCGCATCGACACAGCCGAGCGCGCGCCGCGCGATCAGGCGCGGATAGAGGTCGGCGGTCAGCGAAAGGTCTTCGCGTTCGGGCAGGCCGGCGAATGCGGCGGGACGGGCCGCGAGCGTGCCGCCGTCGACGGCGGTGCCCCCGGCGGCCATGCCCGCGCGGTCGTAGGCGGTCACGTTGCGTGCCCGGTCGTCGGCGAGGTTCGCCGGCCGGTCGGGGCCGGGCGGGACTGCGGCGATCTGCGCCATCCAATCGGGATGCGCGTCGAAGGCGGCGAGAAACGCCGCCACGTCGAGCGGCAGGTAGGTGTCGCCGCAGACGATCAGGAAGGCCGGCGTTTCGACGAGGCGAAGCGCGTTCGCAACCCGCCGCCCGGTATCGGCCGGCTCTGCCTCGTCGTAGCGGATGCGCAGGCCAAAGCGGCTGCCGTCGCCGAAATGGTCGGTGATCTGCCGTGCCAGGTGGCCGACGCACAGCACGACATCGGCGACCCCTTGCGAGCGGTAGTGCGCCAGCACGTAGTCCAGGAACGGGTGCTGCGCGCCACCGCAGGGGACCGGCGCCATGGGCTTGGGATAGCGATCCCGGGTGATCGGGCGCAGCCGGGTGCCGAGCCCTCCGGCCAGCACCACCACCGTTGTCCGGGCGAGACCGCTCAAGGCCGGAACCGGCGCCGCACCGGCGCCTCTCTGAACGAGCGGGCGAAGCGAAAGCTGTCGCCGGTCTCGGGGCAATGGACCTCGGTTCCGGATCCGGCGAACCGCTCGCGCAGCAGTGCCTCGATCCGGGCCCGTTCGTCGACGAGTTGCACCCCGAAATGCGTGACGATCGCGGTGCGCGGCCGGACCGCCCCGATCAGTTCGCAGGTGCCGACATAGCCCAGGTGGTTGCGCGTCGGGCGGGTGCCGTCCTGCGCCTGCGCCGCAATGCCTGTGACCTCGTCAAGCGACAGCGTGTTCATGTTGATCCACAGAACGTCGGCGCCGTCGAACTCTTTCGGCAGCGCGGCAAAGTACTCGGTATCGCTGGTATAGCCGACCCGACCGGCCGCAGTGTCGACCAGGAACCCCGTGACCGACAGCCCGCCGTGATGCGCCTCGGTCGCGGCGACGCCGATACCGCCCGCAAGCGTGATCCGGCGCTCCACATCCAGCATGCTTCCGTCGGCGGCACGCACGCGCGACCGGCGCCAGTGGATCGGCCGGACCTGGCCGGACCAGGCATAGGCGGGCAGGGTAAAGCCGTGGCGGGTGGTCTCGGCATTGGCGTAGTCGATCAGCGAGGGGTCGATCACGATTGTGGCGTCGGACCCGGGCGCAAGACCGAGATTCACGGCGGCCGACACCGCAAGGCTCAGATCCCCGACATGGTCGTTGTGCGCGTGCGAGGCCAGCACGTCAGTGATCTCATAGGGGTTGAACCCGCGTTCAGCGAGATGTGCCATCGAATTGTCGCCGGGATCGACGGCGATGGTCCGCCCCGCGTGGCGCAGCAGGAACCCGCCCGCAGCCCGGCCGCCTACGACATTCGCCGCGCCGCCGGTGCTGCCGATGCAGATCAACTCGGCCCCGGCCTTGTCGAAGGGCTGCGGCGGGTGCCGGAACCCGTCCAGCAGCCGCGCATAGTCGGCGCGCTCGCGTTCGAACTGGCGAAGCTCCTGTTCGGAGAGTCTCAATCCCGCACTCCCATGCCATTGGCCACAAATGAACAAGATCACGGAATTCCTGCATATGACTTTGATGCAAATCTAATCGCCGCGGACAAATCCGGGCTAGCCTTGCCGAAATACCTGCCGGAAAGAGCGATGAACAAAGGCAATGCAACCGTGGGAGGATCGGCCCTGATCTGGATCGTCGCCGGAACCAGGCCCGAAGTGATCAAGCTGGCCCCGGTCTATCATGCCGCGCGCCGCACCTTCGGTGCCGATGCGGTGCACTGGATTTCCACCGGACAGCACGAGGCGCTGGAGGTCGAGACGCTGGCGCTGTTCTCGATCCGCCCCGACCGGCGCCTGGCGGTCCGCGGACCGGATGACACGCTGGTCGAACTGATCGAAAAGACCGTGAATGCGCTGTCGGACCTGCAGGAGATCGAAAAGCCCGCGCTGGTGGTGGTGCAGGGCGACACGCTGACCACATTCGCCGCGGCCTTCGCGGCGTTTCACGCCAATGTTCCGGTCGCCCATGTCGAGGCCGGACTGCGCACCGGCGACATCCACGACCCGTTTCCGGAAGAAGCCTATCGGCGGATGACCGACGCGATCGCGGACCTGCACTTTCCGCCGACGCAGCGCGAGGCCGACACGCTTCTGCGCGAGGGGTTCCGTCCCGAAACCATCGCAGTGACCGGAAACACGGCAATCGACACGCTTGCGCTGGTTCCCGGGATCGCGGGCACGGACGCGGCCGATCCGCTGTCCGGTCTGCCGGACGACGCGCGGCTGGCTTTCGTCACGCTGCATCGGCGCGAGGCATGGGGCGAGCGCCTGGAGGCGATGTGCAGCGCGGTGCGCGACTTGGTAAGGCGCTTCGCGGACCTGCATGTTCTGCTGCCGGTGCATGTCAATCCGCATGTGCGCGGGACCGTGGGACGCATCCTCGGGGGTGTCGAGCGCATCAGGCTCGCCGATCCCCTGGACTACGCCGCCTGCCAGCGGGTGATGCGGCGGTCCTACCTGATCCTGACCGACAGCGGCGGAATCACCGAAGAGGCGCCGAGCCATGGCGTGCCGGTGGTCGTACTGCGTGACAGCACCGAACGGCCCGAGGCGTTGGAGGCCGGTGTCGCGGTGCTTGCCGGAACCGACCACGACCGAATCGTCGCGGCGGCCGTGAAAATCCTCGAGACGCCTTCACTGCACGACCGGATGCGGTCGGCCCGCAACCCCTTCGGCGACGGCGAAGCCTCTCGACGCATCGTGACCGCCATCGCGCGGTATTTCGACGGCACGCGGCCACTGCTGACCCCGGACGAGATGTTCCGATGACCGTACGGCGCCGCACGGGCGGGATACAGGCGCAAGCGGATCAGTCTTTCCCGCAAGGTTGCCGCGAATGGATGCCGTCCTGATCTTCTTCGCCGCCGCGGTCGGCTGGTTCACCTATGTCTGTCTGCGGGTTCTGAACTATGTCGCGCAGTTCGCAGTGTATCCGCGAAGCTTCGGGCGCGTGACCAACGTGTCGCTTGCCGATTTGGCCGGCCTCGCGGCGGCGGAGGGCGAGGAACTGCCTTGCTTCAACATCGTCGTGCCGGCGTATCGCGAGGCGCTTGTGATTGACGGAACGATCCGCCGCCTGGCCGCGCTGAACTATCCGCTGACCCATGTGAACGCCTTCGTGGTGACCTACGCGGACGAACCCGTGGAGCCCGGCGCCGAAAGCACCAGCGACGTTGCCCAGCGCGCGGCGGACGAGGTGAACGCGGCGGCCGGACGGTCGCTGGTGACCGTGTTGTCGGTCCCCGCCGGGTTCGACGGCGAATTTCCCGGCAACCTCGACGCGCCGCGCGCGATGATCGGCAAGCCGCGCGGGCTGAATTTCGCGATCCGGCGGATCCACGAGGCGAACGAGCGCGCCGAACGGCTGCTTTGCCTGGGGCGCATGGCCAGGCTCGGGCATCTGCAGCGGCAAGAGAACGTGGTCGCGCGGCTGGAGGCCGCCGCGCGCGACGCCCTGCCGGGTCTCGTCGGGCTCCACTTCGCCCCGGACCTCAGCGGCTTCGTCGGCCCCTGCGCCCGCTCGGACCTGCTGCATCGCCTGGCCGGGATATTGCGCAGGCTGGCCGCGGACGACGCGGCCGCGGCCGGTCTCGTGCGATATATCGCAGACGAGGCGCCGCGCTTCTTCCTGTCGCTGAGAGGCGAGGCGCCTGGCGAGCGGCACTTGTCGCCGCGTCCCGACCGCCGGTTCCTGCACGCGGAGATGGCCGCGGTCGAGGCGATGCCGGCGGGCGATGTGACCTCTGCCGCCGCCGCGCTCGAGGCGCGCCTTGCGTCCGAACGGCCGGCCCTGTTCGCGCGGCTGGACGCTGCCAGCACCGGCGAGGATATCTATCAGGCCGCGCGGGCCTGCGGCGTCCGCTGGCTGGCGGTCTATGACGCCGATGCCGACGTGCCGGTCGATCTGTTCCGCCACCTGGCCGCCCGCATCCTGACCGACCGCGACGTCATGGGGTTCCAGGGCCCGGTGTCGCCGGTCGCGAACTACGACGATGTGCACGCGCTCTGCCGGCTTGGCGGTCTGTGGATGGGGTTCTGGCACAGCACCGGCTATCCGCGGCTCTTGGACCGGCCCGACTGGGCGCATGTTCTGGCGGGCACGAACTGGTGTTTCCGCATCGACGGATTCGCGCGCGGCGACAGGCTGGTGCGCGACGTTCCCCATGACGAGGCGCGCCGCCACTTCATCCTCAGCTTCGACCCGAGGCAGTTGACCGAGGACCTGGAGGTCGCGGTTCGCATCTTCAGCGACTGGCGGGTCAATGCCGAGTGGCATCCTTACGTGGAATACGAACAGGTCCCGCCCCGTCCCAGCGACATGATCGTGCAGCGCCGGCGCTGGACGCTCGGCACGTTGCGGACGGTGCGCTACATGCTGCAAAGCCGGCTGCCGTTTCTGCAGAAACTGAAATACGCGCTGTTGCCGCTGGATATCGTGGTCAGCGGCACCGGGCCGCTGATCACCATCGTGCTCTGGATTTTGGTCTATACCGGCGACATGCTCAGCAACCCGGTGCTGATGGTCTGGTCGTTGGTGCTGACGGCGGCCAACGTGGTCTACGTGATGCCATACCTGATGGCGCATGAGCGCTTCGTGATCGCGCTGCGCCGCGCCCTGGGAACCGAGCGGTTCCTTCGCGACGGTCCGGACATCGCGGCGCGGCTCGAGGCGCGGGTCGACGGCGGCCGGTTGCGGAGGACCGAGGCCCGCCTCTTGCACGACATCGCCGGGATCGCGCGGCGGGGGATGCGTCGCGGGGGATTCCTTGAGCTCTATTTGCAGGGGCGTTGTCTGGATGACCCGTGCAGGGGCGACGGGACTGGCGCATTGTTGGGCCGAACCCCGACCGCGCTGCCCGCCGCGGCGCTGCCGGAGCTTGTCGCGCGGTTCCGGGAACTCGCGGCTGCCTGCGACCAGATCGCCGAGAGCACTGCCGGGGACAGCGTCGCGAACGACCTCGCCGGCCTGAAGGACGCCCTGCAACAGGCCGGGTCCGGCGGGCCCTGGGCACGAAAGCGGCGGAGCGAGCGGCGCCAGATCTGGCTTTGGGCCCTGGTCTACCTGTTCTTCCAGCTCATTCCCTACTATTCCGGCCTGTTCCACTGGCTGCGCCCGCGCCGAGAGACCGCCTGGAACAAGACGCCCCGCACGCGGAAATCCTGACGCGGGACGGGGCTTGACGAAACCGAACAGGGCGCGCGTGGCGCATACCTGCCGTCCGGGTTCAGACCCCGGCGCGGAACCAACGCCGAAGGCCACCACGCCATCGCCGACCCGCCCCACCGGGGCGGCGATTGGGTGAGGTCAGCGCATCGGTCCGATGTTGCGCGGGAACCGCGAGATGAAACGCGCAGACCCGCTGTCGGCTCGCCACGCCGCGGGTCGGCGACGGCGCGGCCTGGCGATGCAACGGCAACGTCCTCGCCAATGCCAGAGCCGACCCGTTTCCGCCGGGCCCCTGCCGATCTAGCGCGCGTTCCTTGGCGCGATCTCGTCGCAGAGACTGACGAAGCGATAGCCCAGCCCTCGCGCGCCCTCGACCAGGCGCTTCAGATCCTCCTCGCGGCCTTCGACCCCGATCATGAACGGGTGGAACATCACCAGAATCACCGGATCGGGCAGCACCCGCGCGGCGTGCTCCAACGTGACGAGAATCCCGTCGACGCTGTCCGGGTCGTCAAAGGCCACGTAGCCCGCGGTGGCAGGGCCATAGACGGTGCCGTCGCGCTTCGAGTACCAGGGCGAGCTGTACGAGGCCTCGACCCCGCCGTGATAGGCGAGCGGAAAGACCACCGGATAAAGCCGGTCCGCGACAGCGGCCTGCGACGGCGACATCACGTAATGCGGGGCCTCGAATATCGCGGCGGGCCCGACGGTGCGGGCAAGGATGTCCTGGCCCGCCCGCATCCGGTCCTCGGCCAGGGCGGCGGCGGTTTCGGGGCCGAGTACCCTGTCGTCGTCGAGGAAGAACTCGAAACAGCTTCCGACGTAGCAATCCGCGTTGCGTCGGTCGGCGCGCTGGTGGCGCAACCCGTGCTGGATGATCTCGAAGGCGTCCGGGTGGGTGCGCACCAGTTCCACGACGCTGTGGGCATCGCCGATATCGGCCAGCCGGTTCTGATCGGCATCGGCGGTCTCGGGGATGATCGCCAGATGCATGAACACGCCCTCGGACATCAGGTATTCGGCGGTCTGCGCGAACAGCCTGTCCTCTGGGCCATAGGTCAGCCCGTCGATATCCTCGAGCCGCAGCAGCACGCGCGGATCGGGCACGCGGCGTCCGAGAATGTTCGATAGCGCGTCGATCGTGGCCGCGAAAGCCAGGTTGGAATTGTACCCCGCCGCCGGAAGGAACCCGACATAGACGAAATTCCCGTCCGTCAGGATCGCCGGCACTTCGTTCGCTCCGGCGTGCGTCATCGTGGCAAGCGTTGCCATGCGGCTGGTCGTGCCTGGCCAGAGCGGCGGAGCGACGGGAAATCCGTTCGCAGCGATCGGCACGCCGTTGTAGTGCAGCCAGGTGTCCTGATCCCCGAGGACCGGCGCATCGCCGGGGCGCTGGAACGCTAGCCCCAGTGCGCCTTCGAACTGTTCGGCGCCGGTGCCGATCCAGGCGATCGGGCGCTGCATTGCACGGGCATCCTCGAGCGCCGCGACCAGCGCGGCGGGATCGCCGAAGGCGCCGTTGCCAAGCACGACCAGTGACGTCGCATCGTCCAGCCGGCCAGCGCGATAGCCGTCCGTCCCGATCAGATCGACACCGATCCCGAAATACGAGCCGATCGCGGTCTGCAACGCCAGCGCGTGCGGCGCCCCGGGGCCGGTGGTGTCGGCGGCGATCAGCAGCACGCGCCGCGACGGGTCGGTGCCGAAATCGGCGTCACAGACGCCGCCAGGCTGTTCCCCGGCGGTCTGCGGCCATGCCGCGCCGATCGTCAGGATCGAGGTGAATATCGCCAGCGCTACGATATAGACCATGGCGCTCAGGAAGCGGTCCAGCCGCGAGCGCCGCCAGTGGCGCCGCAACCCGTGCATGCGCTCGCGAAGCGGCAGCGACGGGTTGCCGGGATCGGCAAGGGCGATGTCGCTGCCCTTTGTGATGGCCCGGGTCTTCAATAGGTGGATCATGCTTTCCGGGCTGCTTTCTGCCGAGACGCCAGCGGCTGCCGCAATCGCGGCCCTGCGCCGCGCGTCAGCCTGCGGTCGCC
>JBFKQC010000004.1:0-101501 GCA_041627895.1 Rhodobacter sp. | reverse complement strand
GGCGGGTCGGATCGGCAACGCCGATCCGAAACCGCTTGCACTGCGTGGACCTCCCGGACACTCTCGCTTTCATGCCGCATCCGCTCCTGACCCAGGCCGATATCGACACCTATGCCCGCGACGGCGTCGTCCTGGTCCGCGGCCTTTTCGCCGGTCACGTCGACACGATCCGCGCCGGCATCGCGCGCAACATGGCCGAGCCAGGGCCCTACACCGCCGAGAACCTGAAGCCGGGAGAGACCGGCCGCTTTTTCGACGACTATTGCAACTGGACCCGAATCCCCGAATTCGAGAACGTGATCCGCAACTCGCCCGCGGCCGAGGTCGCCGCCGACCTGATGCAGTCCCGCACAGCGCAGGTGTTCCACGACCACGTGCTGGTCAAGGAACCCGGCACCTCGAAACCGACGCCCTGGCACCAGGACGGGCCCTATTACTTCGTCGCCGGGCGGCAGACGGTCAGCTTCTGGTCGCCGGTCGATCCCGTGACCGACGCCACGCTGCGCTGCGTCGCCGGCTCGCACCGCTGGCCGAAGCCCGTGCTGCCGACGCGCTGGCTGAACGAAGACAACTTCTATGCGGACGAAGACGCCTACATGCCCGTCCCCGACCCCGACGCCGAGGGCATGGAGATCCGCGAATGGCCGATGGCGCCGGGCGATGCGGTGGCGTTCAGCTTCGACATCCTGCACGGCGCGCGCGGCAACACGTCCGGCCTCCGCCGCCGCGCCTTCTCGTTGCGTTTCCTCGGCGACGACGCACGCTATACCGAACGCCCGGGCCGCACCTCGCCGCCCTATCCCGGCCACGGCATGTCTCAAGGCCAGCGCCTGCGCGAAGACTGGTTTCCGACGGTCTTTTCGCGCTGATCCAGGTGGACCCCGGGGTGTTTCGCATCGCGGGCGAATTCCGCGGCCGGTGGCGCGGCGCGGCGCCATGCTGACGGCGGCCTGCGGGCCCGAGCCGCGCGCCGCCGAAACCGAAGCCGAAAAAAATGCCGGGTACAGAGGCGCGGGCGCGATCCTTCGCCTGCCGCCGCTGCGCCGCATTGCATCCCGCCCGCCCCGGCCGCATCATCCGCGCATGAGCCACGACCTCGTCATCAAGGGCGGCACCGTCGTCACCTCCGAGCGCGAGCTGACGGCAGACCTCGCCGTCGCCGGCGGCAGGATCGCCGAGATCGGAACAGACCTTGTTGGCGATACCGAGATCGACGCCACCGGCAAGCTGGTGATGCCCGGCGGGGTCGACCCGCACGCGCATGTCGAGCAGCGTTCGGGAATGGGGCTGCTGAACGCCGACACCTTCGAGACCGCGACCTGCGCCGCGGCGATGGGCGGCACGACCAGCGTGATCAGCTTCGCCGCGCAGCACCGCGGGGAAAGGCTGGCCGACGTGGTCGCCGACTACGCCGGGCGGGCCAGGCGCGGCGCGATGATCGACCACGCCTTTCACCTGTCGCTTTCCGATCCCGGCGCGCCGGACTTCGACGCCGACCTGACCCGGCTGATCGGCGAAGGCCACCGCTCGGTCAAGGTGTTCACCACCTACGACATCGCGCTTGCCGACGCCGAGATCCTGCACGTTATGGCACTGGCCCGGCGGGCCGGCGCGCTGGTCTGCGTCCATGCCGAGAACGACGGCATGATCCGCTGGACAACGCGCGCGCTGATCGAGGCCGGGCTGACCCGGCCCGAACACCACGCGCTGTCGCATCCGCGGCTTGCCGAGATCGAGGCGGTCGCGCGCATCTGCCGCTTCGCCGAGTATCTCGACCAGCCGGTGATGCTGTTCCATATCTCCACCGCCGAGGCCGCCGAGACGATCCGCGCCGCGCGCGCGCGCGGCGTTCCGGTCCGGGCCGAGACCTGCCCGCATTACCTGCTGATGACTGAGGACGTTCTGCATCGCGACGGGATGGCCGGCGCCATGTGGATGTGCTCGCCGCCGCAACGGCTGGCGGGCGACCAGCTTGCGCTTTGGCAGGCGCTGACCGACGGCACGCTCGATCTGGTCAGTTCCGACCACGCGCCCTATCGCTTCGACGAGACCGGCAAGCTGGCCGCCGGTCCCGCGGCGCGGTTCGACCAGATCGCCAACGGCCTGCCGGGGCTGGAGACGCGGCTGCCGGTGCTGTTCGACGCGATGATCAGCCAGCACGGCATGCGCCCCGAAGGCTTCGTGCGGCTGACCGCGACCAACCCGGCGCGGCTTTACGGGCTGGCGGGCAAGGGCGACCTGGCGCCCGGGATGGACGCCGACATCGTGATCTGGGACCGCGAGGCGACCCGCACCTACGGCGCCGACGACCTGCACGACAACGCGGGCTACAATCCATGGGAGGGCCGCCGCATCACCGGCTGGCCCGAGCGCGTGCTGCTGCGCGGCGCGGTGATCGTCGAGGGCGGGGAATTCCTGGGCACGCCCGGCCAGGGCCGGTGGATCGACCGGCCCGCGACCGGCATCGGCCCGTCCGGCAGGCCGGCGCACGAAGTGCAGGCGATCGACCGGGCCCGGCCCTGACCGCTCGGCCGGCGGCCGGCGCCGATCCAGGGCACGGCAGCGATGATCGGCGCCGCCTACATTCCCGGGTCGACCGGTTCCTCGGTCTCGCCGCCGGCCTCGACCCAGTCCTTGAAGGCGCCGAGGTTGTAGACCTTGCCGAAACCCATCTGCTGCAGCAGGTGCCCCGCCAGTGCCGCGCGCCCTCCGGACGCACAATACAGCACCACCGGTCGGTCCTTGCGAAGCTCCGGGTCGTGGAACGGCGTCGCCGGATCAGCCCGGAATTCCAGCATCCCGCGCGAGACGTGATGCGCGCCGTGGATCCGCCCGGCGCGTTCCAGTTCCGGCGCGTCGCGCACGTCGAGCAGCAGCGCGCCCTCTTCGGCGACAAGACGCCGGGCCTCTTCGGCGGCGATACGGGGCACCGCAGCCTGGGCCGCGGCAAGCATGTCCTTGACGGTAAGTGCCATTGGGCAAGTCCTTCGTTCCGGTGTCCCGGCAGACTAGGCGAAAGCGGCGCCGGCTGGAACACCGGGCCGGTTCGGCGCATAAGGTTTCGCAGGGATGCAGCCCCCGAGAGGAAAGCCATGCTCGACGAGACCGCCAAGGGCGTCTTCACCATCGCCGTCACGCCGTTTCTGCCCGATGGCGCGCTCGATCCGGCGAGCGTCGACCGGATGGTCGACTTCTACGCCGAAAAGGGCGCGAGCGGGCTGACGATCCTCGGCATGATGGGCGAGGCGGGAAAGCTTTCGGCCGGGGAATCGGTCGCGGTGATCCGGCGTGTGGTGGCGCGGACGGACCTGCCCGTGGTCGTCGGCGTCTCGGCGCCCGGCCTCGCGCCGATGCGCGCGCTGGCGGCCGAGGCGATGGACGCGGGCGCCGCGGGCGTCATGGTCGCGCCGCCGCACACGCTGAAGACCGACGACCAGATCGTCGGCTACTATCACAACGTGGCCGAGGTGCTGGACGACGCGCCCTGGGTCCTGCAGGATTTCCCGCTGGTGACCGGCGTCGTGGTGCCGGTCGGGGTGATCCTGCGCATCGTCGCGGATTGCCCGAAATGCGTGATGCTGAAACACGAGGACTGGCCGGGGCTGGAAAAGATCAGCGCGCTGCGCGCCGCGTCGGACGCGGGCACGCGGCGGATCTCGATCTTGTGCGGCAATGGCGGGCTGTTCCTGCCCGAGGAAATGCTGCGCGGCGCGGACGGGGCGATGACCGGATTTGCCTATCCCGAGATGATGGCGCAGGTGATCGCGGCGCTGGAGGCCGGCGACGAGCCCCGCGCGCGCGATATCTTCGACGCCTACCTGCCGCTGGTTCGATACGAAAGCCAGCCCGGCGTCGGCATCGCGATCCGCAAGCATACTCTGGCCCGGCGCGGCGCGATCGCGCATGCCGCGGTGCGCCGGCCGGGCCCCGCGCTGAGCGCCGCCGCCGAGCGCGAGGTCGCGGCGCTGGTGGCCCGCCAGGAGGCGCGGCTGGCCGAGATCGGCTGAATTGGCCAAAGCCCAATTCCGCGACGCTTCGCCGGATCGGCATTGCCGGGAATTGCTTCAGCCCCTGCCCGGCGCGAACCCGTGCAGCGGCAGGGCGTGGGTGTCCTTGGTGCGGCGCAGCACGAAATTCGTCATCGAGGCACGCACCACGCCGAGGCCCAGCAGTTCCTTCATGATGAAGCTTTCCAGGTCCTCGGGGTCTGTCGCCATCACCTTCAGCACGAAATCCGCCTCGCCCGTGATCGAGTAGCATTCGGTCACCTGGTCGCTTGCCTGCACGAAGGCGTCGAACCGGGCGATGGTGGCCTCGGTGTGATCGGTCAGCGAGACATGGACGAAGGCGGTGGCATGCAGCCCCACCTTCCTTGGGTCCAGCACGGCCACGTATTTCTCGATCACGCCGTCCTCTTCCATCCGCTTGACGCGCCGCCAGCAGGGCGTGGCCGACAGATGCGTGCGTTCGGCCAGGTCCTGGGCGCTGGACTTGCCGGCATGTTGCAGGACATCGAGAAGGGATTTGTCGAATTCGTCATACATGGAAAATGAAAGTATCAGATTTATCTGTTTTTCGAAATGAATACTGCGCGCTGGCGGCAAAGTCCCGGCAAGTCGCAATAAATTTGCCGCCCCGCCCCGATAGACTGCGCCCCGATCACCAGGAGCCCGCCCATGCCGAAATCCAGCGCCTATACCGCCAAGACCCCGGACAAGACCGGCCGCATCCGCTACACGGCAGCGGAAGACGCCGTCTGGCGCGACCTGTTCGCGATGCAACGGCCGAACGTCGAGACGTACGCGGCGCGCGCCTATCTCGACGGGCTCCGCCGGATCGGGCTGCCGGAAACCCGGGTGCCGCAATGCGCGGAGGTTTCCGAGCGGCTGGGCGACCTGACCGGCTGGCGGGTCGCGCCGGTGCCCGCGCTGATCGGCTTCGGGCGGTTCTTCGGGATGCTGGCCGACCGGACCTTTCCGGCGGCCTCGTTCATCCGCAGCCGCAGGGATTTCGACTATATCGAAGAGCCGGACATCTTCCACGAGCTGTTCGGGCACACGCCCTTGCTGACCGATCCGCGCTTTGCGGGCTTCTCGCAGGCGATCGGGCGCGCCGGGATGCGCGCCGACAAGGGCGACTATGCCTGGCTGATCCGGCTTTACTGGTTCACCATCGAGTTCGGGCTGACGCTGGAGGCCGGGCAGGTCAGGGCGCTCGGTTCCGGACTCGCCTCGTCGCCGACCGAACTGCGGCATTCGGTGGACAACCCGGACGTGGTGCGCCGCCCCTTCGACGTGATCGACATCCTGCGCACGCCCTACCGGATCGACATCCACCAGCCGCTTTACTTCGTGATCGAGGACCTCGACGAGCTGTTCGCGGCCGCCGGGCACGACCTGATCGCCGATGTGCGAAAGGCGCAGGCGCTCGGGCCTTACGCCCCGCTCTATCCGCCGAAAGAAGCCGCCTGAAGCGGCGAGCGCGCCTTAAGTTCTGAGATAGCGGAACACCGCCGAGGCGAGCCAGCCCGCGGCGATGGCGATCGCCAGCGACAGCACGCCGTAGATCAGCGGCCGCTCGTGGGCGAGGTTGAACAGAAAGCGTTCCAGCCCGACCTTGCGGACCTGGATCACCGTTCGGTGCATGTCGATCACCCGGCCGCCGCGGGTCAGGAAGATGCGCGCGGTGTATTCGCCCTCGGTCAGGTTCGCCGGCAGCGCGACCGAGGTGCGGAACAGCGTCTGCTCGTTCACGATGACGGTATAGGGATGGTTCTGGTAAAGCCGGCTGCGCTTGCGGATGCGGATCAGCGCGTCGGTGAAGCTGGCCGCGTCCGTCACCGTCATCGGCGCGCCCACCGACCGGATCGCGCGTTCGATCGAGACCTTGTGGCGCAGATCCTCGACGTTGCTCAGCACATCGTCGAACCGCCCCGACGTGGCGACGGCATAGAAGCTGGGCGCGCTGTCGACCTCGACCGCGTCGGTGTTGACCCAGATGCCCCAGCGCCAGGCCTTGCGGCGCACCGTGATCGGCACCGACGGGCCGGCCACCGCGATCACCACCTGCAGCAGGCCGCCTTCGCGCGGAATCGGCTGTTCGCGTTTGACCGCGCCGAAGATCAGGATTTCCGAGCCGTCGAAATTCGCCGTGATCGACACCCGGTTCTGGCTCAGGCCGGCGACGACCTCTTCGGCCGCGGCCGGCAGCGCCATGGCCAGCGCCGCGAGGATTGCGAGAACCCGGATCATCCGTGCCCCCCCGCAGCGCCGAGCGAGTAAAGCTCGTCGGGCATCAGCAGCAGATCGAGCGCCAGCTTGCCGCAGACCGCAAGCACCATCACCGCCAGCAGGATGCGCAGCTGCTCGGCCTTCAGCCGCACGCCGATCCTGGTGCCGACCTGCGCGCCGATCACGCCGCCGATCAGCAGCAGAAGCGCCAGCAGCATGTCGACGGTAAAGTTCGTCGTGGCATGCATCAGCGTGGTGAAGCCGGTGACGAAGATGATCTGAAACAGCGAGGTCCCCACCACGACCTTGGTCGGCATGCCGAGGATGTAGATCATCGCCGGCACCATGATAAAGCCGCCGCCGACGCCCATGATCGCCGCAAGGATGCCGACGAACAGACCGACCATCAGCGGCGGGATCACCGAGATATACAGCCCGGAGGTGCGGAACCGCATCTTGAACGGCAGCGCGTGGATCCAGCCGTGTTTCTTGCGCACCGGCTTGACGCCGGGCTTGCGCGCCTTGCGCAGCGCGTTCAGGCTTTCGACGAACATCAGGCCGCCGATCACGCCGAGGAACACGACGTAGCAGAGCCGCACCAGCAGGTCGACCTGCCCGATCGCGCGGAGCGCGGCGAAGACCTGCACACCCACCGCGGCGCCGACCAGGCCGCCCGCCAGCAGCACCGTGCCCATCCTCAGGTCCACCGTCTTGCGCCTGAGATGCGCCAGCACGCCGGAAAACGACGCGGCGACGATCTGATTCGCCTCGGTCGCGACGGCGACGGCGGGCGGGATGCCGATGAAGAACAGAAGTGGCGTCATCAGGAACCCGCCGCCCACGCCGAACATGCCCGACAGCACGCCCACGAGCCCGCCCAGACCCAAGAGGAGGAACGCGTTGACCGAAACCTCGGCGATCGGCAGATAGATTTGCATGAAGGCCCAAGAACTTGGATGTGGCGCCTGTCTACAGACAAGCGCGTTCGGGCAGGATAGTCAAATCGTGCGGCAAATCGGAACAGGCGCGGACCGCGCGCAGGCCCGGGGGTTGGCGACCCGGCGCCGCCGCGGCCAGGTTCGCCGCCGTCCTACGCCATGTCGGACAGAAAGCGGCGCAGGATGCGGTCCAGCTTGGCGGCACCCAGGGGTGCCATCGCCTTGGTATGCTCGTGGCTGATCGCCTCGTCGGACATGCCCGCCGCCATGTTGGTGATCGTCGAGATCGCCGCGCATCTGAGGCCGAGAAACCGCGCCAGGATCACCTCGGGCACCGTCGACATGCCGACGGCATCGGCCCCCAGCGTGCGGATCGCGCGAATTTCGGCCGGCGTCTCGAAGGAGGGCCCGGAATACCAAGCATAGACGCCGTCCTGCAGCGCGATCCCCTCGGCCCCGGCCGCCGCCGTCAGCGCGCCGCGCAGGCCCGGGTCGTAGGCGTCGACCATTGGCACGAATCGGGCATCCGTCGGCTCGCCGATCAGCGGGTTGAGACCGGAGAAGTTGATATGATCCGAAAGCAGCATCAACTCGCCCGGCGGAATGTCGGGACGCATCGACCCGGCGGCGTTGGTGGCGACGAGCGCCTCGGCGTCCAGCGCCTTCAGCACTTCCAGCGGAAACCGCATCGCGTCGGCGCGGCCGCTTTCGTAGTAATGCGCCCGCCCGCCGAACACCGCGACACGCTGGCCCTGAAGCTCGCCGATCACCAGCCTGGGGTTGTGCCCGCTGACGCCGGCATGGGGAAAGCCCGGCAGGTCGGCATAGTCGATGGCGGTGCCTTCGACCGCCTCGGCCAGATGGCCGAGACCCGATCCCAGGATCAGGCCCAGCCGCACCGGCGCCGCGCCCGCCTTGCCGCGGATCGTTTCCGCCAGTTCCGCTGCCGTCATCGCAATTCGCTCCGCCGCTTGCCCGACTCGGGGTTCCGGGAGGATCATGCGGGGGCAGCGGGGAGGGTGCAATGAGCTATGTCGATGGATTCGTGGCGGCGGTGCCCGAGGCGAACCTCGATGCCTACCGCGAGATGGCCGCGAAGGTCTGGGAGGTGTTCCGCGAGAACGGCGCGCAGGAAATGGTCGAGTGCTGGGCCGACGACGTGCCCGAGGGCAAGATCACGTCCTTTCCGATGGCGGTGAAGGCGGAGCCGGGCGAGGCGGTGGTGTTTGCCTGGATTCGCTGGCCGTCGCGCGCGGTAAGGGATGCCGGGCAGAAGGCCACGTTCGAGGATTCCCGCCTGAACGCCGACATGACGCTGTCGCTGTTCGACGGCATGCGCATGATCTTCGGCGGGTTCGAGGTGATCTTCGAAGGCAGAGACGGGTAGCCGGCGCTGCGGGCCCCGGACGCGGCCCTTTCGTGTTCACGCCCGCAACTGCCTGCGGGATGGTCCGAACCCGGCCCTTACCGCTCTTTCACGTAGGGCTCGCCGCCGGCGCGCGGCGGGATCGCCTTGCCGACGAAACCGGCGAGGATCACCACCGTCAGGATGTAGGGCAGCGCCTGCATGAACTGCACCGGCAGCGCCGTCGTGCCGGTGAAGCCGCTCGCGAACCAGACGTAAAGCGCAACCAGTGCCAGGATCGCCGCCAGCGTGCCCTGCACGCCCAGTTCCAGCCGGCTCTTGCGACCCGACCAGACCAGCGCCGCGGCGACCACGAAAAGCACGACGATCACGTAATAGGCCGTCAGGTCGATGTTCTGGTAGCGGTTGGCGATGGCTTCCAGCAGGCCGAACAGCAGGCAGGCCATCAGCGCATAGCCCGGCCGCCATTTCGAGAAGATCAGCGCGGCCAGCGCGATAAAGCCGCGTCCCGCGCTCATCTCCTTCACGAAGCCCGCGGACAGCCCCATCGCCAGGTAGGTGCCGGCAAGCCCGCAGAGGATACCGCAGATCGCCACCGCGGTGAAACGCAGCCGGATCACCGACACGCCCGCGGTATCGACCGATTCCGGGTTCTCGCCCACCGCGCGCAGGCGCAGTCCGAACCGGGTGCGGAACAGGACCCACCAGGTAAGAAGCACGGTCAGAAGGCCGACATAGACCAGGATCGTGTGGCCCGAAATCAGCTCGTGGTAGATCGGGCCGAAAACCGGGACGTCGCGCAGCGTCTCGGCGAAGGGCAGCGTGATCTCGCGGAACCGCGCCGAGCCTTCAAGCTGCGGCGTGCGCCCGCCGAGGCCGAACCAGTTCTCGCCGATGATCACGGTGATGCCCGAGGCCAGAAAGTTGATCGCCACGCCCGAAATCAGCTGGTTGCCGCGGAACGTGATCGAGGCGACGCCATGCACCAGCGCCAGCACCACCGACGCGGCGAGCCCGCCCAGCATGCCGATCCAGACGTTGCCGGTGAAGGCCGCGACCGAGGCCGCCATGAAGGCCGAGGCCAGCATCTTGCCTTCCAGCCCGATGTCGAAAATGCCCGAGCGTTCGGAAAACAGCCCCGCGAGGCAGGCGAACAGCAGCGGCGTGGCGAGCCTGAGCGCCGAGTCGAAGATCTGCAGGACGGTCATCAGGTCCATGGCTCAGCTCCGCTCTGTCGCAAGCCGCAGCGCGAAATAGGCGAAGAACACGCCAAGGCTGCCCTCGACCCAGCGCCGCGCCGCGAAATAGCCGCGCCGCACCGGCGGCGAGGACAGCACCAGCGCATAGGCCCCGTGCCCGGTGAAAGAGATCGCCATGGCGCCGACAACGAACAGCGCCACTGCCGACCAGGGCGCCTCGCCCACGCCGCCGACCGCCGCGATCGCCAGCCAGAAGAAGATCGCCTTGGGATTGGACACCTGCATGAAGAAACCGGCAAGCGCGTGGCGCGACAGGCTGGCCGCTCCGGCGGGCGCGATCCGCACGGGCGGCGGCGCGACGGCGGACCTGAACGCCTTGTAGGCCAGCCAGGCCATGTAGCCGGCGCCGACGATCCGGACCGCGGTGACCAGATCGGCGAACTGCGCGAACAGCGCGGCAAGCCCCAGCGCGGTTCCGGCGGACCAGAGGCAGGCAGAGCAGGTGATGCCGCAGACCGTCGCCATCGCCGGCGCGCGGCCCTGCGACGCCGCGACGCCGAGGATCAGCGCGACGCCCGGGCCGGGAGAGATCACCGCGAATGCCTGGATCGACCACGCCAGGAAGAGCTGCGGCAGATAATCCGCCATCACGCCACCCCCCTGCGCATCCGGGTGAACACCTTCTCGACCGGCATCCGGATCATGTTGTCCAGCGCCCCGGTGAACAGGATCACCAGCGCCTGGATCACCAGGATCATCTCGCGGCTGACGGCGGGAATCTCGAATTCCAGCTCGCCGCCACCCTGATAGAGCATGCCAAAGAGCAGCCCCGCCAGCAGCACGCCCGCCGGGTGCGAACGCCCCATCAGCGCCACCGCGATGCCGACGAATCCGGCGCCCTGCACGCTGTCGATCACCAGCCGCTCGGCCTCGCCCATCACCGCGTTGATCCCCATCATGCCCGCCAGCCCGCCAGAGATCAGCATGCAGATCATCGTGATCTTCACCGGCCGGATCCCGGCATAGATCGCTGCCGGTTCGGAACGGCCGAAGGCGCGGATCTGGTAGCCGAGGCGGGTGCGCCAGATCAGCACGTAGACCAGCAGGCAGCACAGCAGCGCCACGAAGAAGGTGATGTTCAGCGGCGCGGATCGCGAGAACGGCAGCCCGACCAGGCTGGCCATGTCATAGGCCGAGGGCAGGAAGGTGCCTTCGGGGAACCGCGCCGTCTCCGGCGCCATCGACCCGGGCTTTTTCAGCACGTTGACCAGCAGGTAGACCAGAAGCGTCGAGGCGATGTAGTTGAACATGATCGTGGTGATCACGATGTGGCTGCCGCGGGTCGCCTGCAGATAGGCCGGGATCGCCGCCCAGGCCGCGCCGAAAAGCGCCGCGCCGCAGATCGCGAAGGGCAGCGCCAGCGTCCAGTGCGGCCAGGGCAGGGCCAGGCACACCAGCGCCACGCCGAGCCCGCCGATCGCCGCCTGCCCCTCGCCGCCGATGTTGAACAGCCGCGCCTGGAACGACACCGCGACGGCCAGCCCGGTGAAGATGAAGTTGGTGGCGTAGTAAAGCGTGTAGCCCCAGCCATAGGTCGATCCGATGGCGCCGTTGACCATGATCCTCAGCGCCTCGACCGGGCTTTCGCCGATATAGAGGATCACCAGCCCCGACACCGCGAGCGCGAGCAGAAGGTTGATCAGCGGGATCAGCGCGACGTCGACCCATTTCGGCATCTTGTCCATCACCCCACCTTCCCATGGCTTTGGGCCAGCGCCTCGGCGACCTCTTCGACCGAGTGCTCGGTCTCGGTGTCGGTGATCCCCGCCATCAGAAGGCCCAGCTCGCGCTCATCCGTTTCGGCGGGCAGGCGTTCGCCCATGATCCGGCCGTCGAACATCACCGCGATCCGGTCGCTGAGCGACATGATCTCGTCCAGTTCGACCGAGACCAGCAGCACCGCCTTGCCCTGGTCGCGCAGCGCGACGATCTGGTTGTGGATGAACTCGATGGCGCCGATATCCACGCCGCGGGTCGGCTGGCCGACCAGCAGCAGATCGGGCATCCGGCTCATTTCCCGTGCCAGAACGATCTTCTGCTGGTTGCCGCCGGAAAAGCTTTTCGCCTGAAGCCGCGGATTCGGCGGGCGGACGTCGAATTCGTTCATCAGCACCTGCGCGCGCTCGCGGATCGCGGCATTGTCCATCAGGATGGCGCTTTTCTGGTAGGCCGGGTCGTGGTGATAGCCGAAGACCATGTTCTCCCAGGCGAAGAAATCCATGATCAGGCCCAGGTGCTGGCGGTCTTCGGGCACATGCGCAATGCTGCGGGCGCGGCGCGACTGGCCGTCGGAATACAGCCCCGTAAGGTCCAGATCTTCGCCGTTCACCCGGATCTTGCCGGTGCCGCGCGTGATGCCGCCCAGCACTTCCAGAAGCTCTGACTGCCCGTTGCCCGCGACCCCCGCAATGCCGAGGATTTCGCCCGCGCGGACCTGCAGCGAAATGCCTTTCAGCCGCTCGACCTTGTCCTCGTCGACGACGCGCAGGTTTTCGACGTCCAGCACCACGTCGCCGGGCTGGGCCGGCGCCTTGTCGACGCGCAACAGCACCTTGCGGCCGACCATCAGCTCGGCCAGTTGCTCGGGCGAGGTCTCGGCGGTTTCGACCGTCGCCACCATCTCGCCGCGCCGCATCACCGAAACCGTGTCGGTGATCTCCATGATCTCGCGCAGCTTGTGGGTGATCAGGATGATGGTCTTGCCCTGCTCCTTCAGCCCTTCGAGGATGCGGAACAGGTGATCGGCCTCGGCCGGGGTCAGCACGCCGGTGGGCTCGTCGAGGATCAGGATATCCGCATGCCGGTAGAGCGCCTTGAGGATTTCGACGCGCTGCTGCATGCCGACGCCGATTTCCTCGATCAGCGCGTCGGGATCGACGTTCAGCTCGTATTCCTTCGCCAGCCGCTTCAGCTCGCCCCGCGCCTTGGCAAGCGAGGGGCGCAGCATCGCGCCGTCCTCGGCGCCGAGAATGATGTTGTCCAGAACCGTGAAGTTCTGCACCAGCTTGAAATGCTGGAACACCATGCCGATCCCGGCGGCGATGGCCTGCAGGGGTTCGCGGATGTCGGTCTTCTGCCCGTTGATGAAGATCTCGCCGCGGTCGGCCTGGTAAAATCCGTAGAGGATCGACATCAGCGTCGACTTGCCCGCGCCGTTCTCGCCGATGATGCCATGGATCGTGCCGGGCATGACCCGGATGGCGATGTCCTTGTTGGCCTGAACCGGGCCGAACGCCTTGGAAATGCCTTTCAGCTCGATGGCCGGGGCAATCTCGCTCATTCCGGCCCCTTGCCCGCAAAGCCCACGATGCGGGTGATCTTGCCGGCGTCGTCGAGGTCCGCGAAATACTGGCCGGTCTGCTGCATCTCGTCCGACATCACGAAATGCACGGTGGCGCGGGCATGGCCGTTCCTGACATCCACCGGGTCGGCGACCTCGACCTTGGCGCCCGGCGGACACATCGGCAGGAACTGCCCCACATAGGCACAAAGGCCGCCCATGTCGGTGATCGGTGCCTCGGTGCGCGGATCGGCGTAATAGACGGTGCCGCCAAAGGCCGAGGCGATCTGGTCGTCCCGGCCTTCGTCCTCGGTCATGGTCCAGGCCGCGAAGAAGTCCTGCAATGATTGCGTCATGGTGTTCCTCCCACGCGGCCCGGGATTTCGGCCTACATCACCGGACAGCTGTCATCGGCCATGTAATCGTGCACGCTCAGATCGCCCGCGATGATCTTGGCCTTGGCGTCCTCGACGGCCGCCTTCATCTCGTCGGTGATCAGCGACGCGTTGTTCTCGTCCACGGCATAGCCCACGCCCTCGGCGGCCAGGTTCATCACGCTGATGCCGGACTCGAAACCTTCGGCACCGGCCGAGAACACCTCGTAGGTGGCGTTGTCCACGCGCTTCATCATCGAGGTCAGCACCGAGCCGGGATGCAGGTGGTTCTGGTTCGAGTCGACCCCGATCGAGAACACGCCGGCATCCGCGGCGGCCTGCAGCACGCCCACGCCGGTGCCGCCGGCGGCGGCATAGACGACGTCGGCGCCCTGGCTGATCTGGGTCCGGGTCAGCTCGCCGCCCTTCACCGGATCGTTCCAGGCCGCGGGCGTGGTGCCCGTCATGTTCTGGATCACCTTGGCGTCGGGGTTCACCGCCTTGACGCCCTGCACGTAGCCGCAGGCGAACTTGCGGATCAGCGGGATGTCCATGCCGCCGACGAAGCCCACGGTGCCGGTCTTCGACGCCATGCCCGCCAGCATGCCGACGAGATAGCTGCCCTCGTGCTCGGCATAGACGATGGATTTCACGTTCGGCGCGTCCACCACCATGTCGACGATGGCGAACTTGGTATCCGGATAGTCCGGCGCCACCTTTTCCAGCGTCGAGGCATTGGCGAAGCCTAGGACGACGATCGGGTTGGCGCCGCGCTCGGCCATCTTGCGCATGTTCTGTTCGCGCTGCGCCTCGGATTGCAGTTCGGTCTCGATATAGCTGCCGCCGGATTCCTGCGCCCAGCGCTGGGCGCCGTTATAGGCGGCCTCGTTGAACGACTTGTCGAACTTGCCGCCGAGGTCGATGATCAGGCCGGGCTCGGCCAGCGCCGCCACAGCGGACATGGCCAGCGCCGCACCGGCGCCAAAAAGCTTCTGCGTCAGGGTCATTGCAATCTCCCAGTTGGATGGGCCGGCGGTTCGCGCCGCCGTACCCGGAAAGCGAGCAGATACTCGGGTCGTGGCGCAATTTAGGCCCCGTGAGCGGAAGCCGGTCAATAGCTTTTTGACCAATTGGTCGGTGGTGCCGAGAGGTTTCGCCGGGTGCGCGGGCGGTAACACGGGGTCAATCGCGCGCCAGTCGCTTTTCCAGCAGCAGCGCGTCCTCGGCGCGGCCGTCCGGGTGGCGGTAATAGCCCGGGCGGCAGCCGGCCTGGCGATATCCAGCGCGCGCGTACAGGGCGCGGGCTGCCCGGTTTCCGGCGCCGACCTCGAGGATCGCGCGCGCCGCGCCGCGGGCCTGCGCCCTGGCCTCGAAAGCGTCCAGCAGGCGGCGGCCGATCCCCCTTTGCCGGGCGTCCGGCGCAACCGCGAGTTCAGCAATTCGGCCTCGCCCGCCGCGACGCGCCCAAGGACGAAGCCCTGCGGCTCGGCGACGATGAAACTGGCGGCGTCGGCCAGGAAGCCGGCGAATTCAGACTCTGTATAGGGCCGCGGCACCGTGAACGAGCGCGCGTGCAGCGCCGCCATTTCGCTAGGCGTCACGGCAGGATCGCCGGCGGCGCCTCGCGCGGGGGGGCGGCGTCGGGCGGGCGGACATAGAGCGGCCTGGGCCGCGCGATGTCGCCGCCCCGCGACAGACGGCGCGTCGCGATCCCGGCGATCGCAGGGGCGATCTTGCCGCCCAGATCGTGCAACTCGTGCGCCGGCGCCTCACAGTCGATACCGACGCCCTGCACCCGATAGACCTCGAAATCCGGCAGGGGATCGGAAACCCGGATGACCGCGGGTTCCGAAAGCCAGGAGTGACATACGAAATCCGTGCGCGCCGCCTGCCAGCTGCCTTCGCCAACGCCGTCCCGCGCGGCCTCACCCAGAACCTGGCCGCCGCGTCCGGGAAGCACGGTCACGGACGGCCCGGTCTCGGCGTCCAGCAGGCGGCGGACCACTTCGAATGTCGTGACCCCTACGGCCGGAATCCCCAGCGCCAGGGCCAGCCCCCGCGCCGCAGAGACCGCAATTCTCGTGCCGGTGAAGTTGCCGGGGCCGGTCCCGACGCCGATCGCGTCCAGCTCTTCCCAAACCGCGCCATGTTCGTCCATGACCTGCTGCAGCAAGGGCACGAGACGCTCGGCCTGGCCCTTGATCATCTCTTGATGTGCCTGCGCGACGATCCGGTCACCCACAAGCAAAGCGGCCGCGCAATGCGCGGCCGATGTGTCGAAGGCCAAGACCCGCGGGTCAGGCAACCGGCCGCACCTCGACCACCTCGGGGATGTAGTGGCGCAGCAGGTTCTCGATCCCCATCTTCAGCGTCAGCGTGGACGAGGGGCAGCCGGCGCAGGCGCCCTGCATGTGCAGGTAGACCACCCCGCGCTCGAAGCCGTGGAAGGTGATGTCGCCGCCGTCCTGCGCCACGGCGGGGCGCACGCGGGTGTCCAGCAGTTCCTTGATCTGGCCGACGATCTCGGCATCCGGGCCGTCATGTTCGGCGTGATCCACCGCGCCGGCCTCGCCCTCGATCACCGGCTGGCCGGACTGGTAATGTTCCATGATCGCGCCCAGGATCGCGGGCTTGATATGCTCCCACGCGACGCTTTCGGCCTTGGTCACGGTGACGAAATCGGTGCCGAAGAACACGCCCGTCACGCCGTCGACCGCAAAGATGCGCTGCGCCAGCGGCGACTTGGCCGCGGTGTCGGCAGACGGGAAATCCGCGGTGCCGGTGTCGAGCACCGCCTGCCCGGGCAGGAATTTCAGCGTGGCGGGGTTCGGAGTGGATTCGGTTTGGATGAACATGGCATGCGCCTCCGGTCTGATCTGGATATGCGGCCGGTGCGGCGGCGAGTCAAGCATTGGAATGATTCTAAAAAGGCCGGATGCCGCACCGCGGCGTTACGATTTCTTCAGAAACAACGGCTAGCAAGTCCGCAAAGGCCCGCACGCCGCGCAGAGGTTCCATGAACGCAATCGACTACGCCCTGCTCGACCTGGTCGAGACGCCGGTCTTCGTTGTCGAGATGCAGGGCGATGAACGCCCGGTCTATGTCGCCTGGAACAGGGCGGCCTCGGAAATGTCCGGCCTGTCTGCAGCCCAGGTCATCGGCAAGACCGCGAAAGAGCTTCATCCCGGCAGGCTGGGCGAAATCGCCCATCGCCGCCATTGCCGCGTCGCTGCCGAGAAACGATCCGCGACCTATCAGCTGACCCTGCCGCTCGGCGGTCGCCAGACACGTGTGCAGACCCATCTCTGCCCCGTCCTTGACGATGACGGAAACGTCGCGAACATGGTCGCCACCGTGACCGACGTCACCGCGCGCCAGGGCGTCGCCGAGGCTCAAAGCGAACTCAACAACTTCGCGTCTGAGGTCGAGGATTTCATCAGCCTTGCCGCCCATGACCTGCGCGCGCCGCTGCGCAACGTGCAGACCGTCGCCGATCTGCTGCGCGAGGATTTCGTCGATCTCGGCGACGGCAAGCTGGAACTGATCGACATGCTGGGCGCGGTCGGCACCAAGGCGATGGCGCTGATCTCGGACATCCTGGCCCACGCCCAGGCCACGGGCGCGACGGCCCAGGTGGCCGAATTCGACCTGCGCGATCTTTGCGAGGGCATCCTGCTGGTGCTGGACCCGTTCCAGAATCACGCCGTCGCCTGCCCCGATATCGAGATCGAGGCCGACCGCAACCTTGTGCAGATCGCGATCCGCAACCTGATGGACAACGCCTTCAAGCACGCCGGGCGCGACCATGTGCAGATCGAGATCGGCGTTGCCGAGGCCGAGGACGGGCTGATCGAGGTCACGCTTTCCGACAACGGCAAGGGCTTCGGCGACCCGGCCATGGCGTTCATCAGGTCCGGCAAGCTGCGCGTCGACAGCGGATTCGGCCTGCTCGGCGTGCGGCGCATGCTGACCGCCGCGGGCGGCCGCCTGTCCGCCGGCGCGCCGCAGTCCGGCACCGGCGGCATCGTGCGTTTCGCGCTGCGCGGGCGCCTGCGCACCGCCGCACCCCCCGCGCAGGCCGCGATGGCCTGATCGGCGCACCTGGTCGGCGCCACGTTCGCGGGCCGGCCCGGCGGCGCGTTCGGCGGGATCATTTGCCGGGTGTCCGGTGGTTCCGCCTACTGCCGCGGTCGGCAATCAACTCGGTCGCCGGATCGATGGACTGCGTCGCCGTCGCGCACACGGCGGAGTGCGGCACCTGGGCGAAGCCGGCCGCCGGCACGTTGGCCGCGGCGGCGAAGGACGTCAGGGCCCGGCCCTTCGGCCCCACAACGAAAAAGGGGCGCCGGGGCGCCCCTTCCGACGGCGGTTTCGCCTTGCGTCAGATCGATTCCCTGATCCAGGTCTCAAGCGCCGCCTTGGGTGCGGCGCCGACCTTGTTCGACACGACCTCGCCGCCCTTGAACATGAACAGCGCCGGAATGCCGCGCACGCCGAGCTTCGAGGGCGATTCCATGTTCTCGTCGACGTTGACCTTGGCGATCTTGATCTTGCCTTCGTACTGCGCCGACAGCTCTTCCAGCGCCGGGCCGATCTGCTTGCACGGTCCGCACCACTCGGCCCAGAAGTCGACGACGACGGGGATATCGGATTTCAGCACTTCCGATTCGAAAGTGGCGTCGGTCACGGCAACGGTCGCCATTGGCGGTCTCCTTGGATGCAAGCGTCGGACCGGGAACCTATGGTCGCCCTTGTCCGGCGTCAAGATGTTGCCGCCCGGCACAGTGCCGCCCTCACGATGTCGTGCGGCAGGGGCATCAGCCGCGGTGTCTCGGTCCAGAGAATCGCGATATCGACCCTGCGGCCGGGATAGACCTGTTGCAGCGCCGCCAGGTAGGCGCCCATCTGGCGCAGCAGCCCCTCGGGCACGTCCCCGGGTTTCTCCGGCACCACCGCGTTGGTCTTGAAATCGACCGCCAAAACCCTGTCGCCGGACACCAGCAACCGGTCGATCGCCCCGGCGACCCGGGCGCCGCCCAGTTCGTCGAGCCCGGCGGATATCGCGACCTCGGCCAGCGCGTCCGGCCCGAGGAGTTCGGCGAAATCAGGGTGGTCGAGCACGCGCGCGGCGCTGGCCAGCGCCTCGGCGGCTTCGGCCTGATCCAGCGCCATTTCGCCGCCGGTCAGCAGACGCGCCGCATGGCTCGCGCGGTGGGGCGCCGCGACGGCGGGCAGCACCTCGAGCAGCAGGTGGATCGCGCTGCCGCGCCGCCTGGCCGCCGCGTCGTCCTGCCCGCCCTCGCCCGCCAGCGCCTTTGCCCCGCCCAGATCGGAGGGCGCGCGCGGCGGCTCCGGCCGGTCGACCGGCGCGGCGCGAGCCAGGGCCCAGTCCGGCACGGCGGGCGGTGCGGCGGGCGGCGCGGGCGCATCCGTGTGATCGCCCGCCTCCCAGTCGAGGTGCTGATAGCGCAGACCGACCCCGACCGGCGTGATCAACTCGACGGCGCCGAGCGCCCGCAATGCCTCCTCGGCCTTTTGATGCCAGCTTTGGTCGCCCTCGCCCACTTCGCCCGCGGCGGCAATGATCAGCCAGGTCTCGGCCCGGGTCGTTGCGACGTAGAACAGCCGCTGTTCCTCCTCCGCCTGGGCCGTCTTCAGCCGGGTCAGAGCCTGACTCTCGATTTCCGGCCGCTGGTCCCTCGGCACCCGCCAAAGCACGCCGCCGCCGTCCAGCGGGATCAGTTCGTCGCGGTTCGGCAGGGTCCGTTTCGCGGTGTCAGGCAGAATGACCACCGGCGCCTCCAGCCCCTTGGCGCCGTGCACCGTCATCACCCGGATCAGGTCGCCCGCGGCGTCCATCTGCCGCTTGACCTCGACATCGTCGGTTTCCAGCCAGCCCAGAAACCCGGTCAGGCTGGGCACCTCGGCGCGCTCGTAGGCCAGCGACTGCTGCAACAGCGCGTCGATGCCGTCCTCGGCCTCTGCCCCCAGCCGCGCCAGCAGCCGCCGCCGCCCGTCATGCCGCGTCAGGATGCGCTCGATCAAATCGTAGGGCCGCAGATAGTTCGCGCTGTCCCTGAGATCGCGCAGCATCGCCAGCGTCGCGGGGTGCTGCGCCTCCTGCCCGCGCAGCGCCTGCCAAAGCGTCCCCGGCCGCCCGTGCGCCAGGTCATAAAGCGCCGCCTCGTCCCAGCCGAAAAGTGGCGATTTCAGCGCCGCGGCCAGCGACAGGTCGTCCTCGGGCGTCGCCAGAAAGGCCAGCACCGCCGCAAGGTCCTTGACCGCCAGTTCCGCCCCCAGCTTCAGCCGGTCCGCGCCGGCCACCGGCAGGCCCAGCGCCTTGCAGGCCCGGATGATTTCCTCGAACAGCTCCGAACGGCGGCGCACCAGGATCATGATGTCGCCCGCCCGCACCCTGCGGCGCCCGCCCTTGCCGTCGGGAATCGTCTCGCCGGCGATCATCGCCGCGATCCGGGCGGCGAGATCGCGCGCCAACTTCACCGCGTGGTGATCCTCGGCCATCATGTCAACCGGATCGTACCAATGCGGCTTTTCCGGCTTTTCGGGCTTCGGCACCGGCGGCCACAGATCGACCCGCCCGGGCAATCGCTCGCGGAATGCGCGGTGGCGCATGCCGTCGATCGTGGTCGTCGCATCGACGAAACGCAGCACGGCGTCGGAGGACCGGAACGAATATTCCAGCCCCAGCTCTCGCAGACTTTCGCCCACCCCGCGAAGCCGCAGGTCGAAATGCGCCTGCATCCGGTCGAACTCGCGCGGGTCGGCGCCCTGGAAGGAATAGATCGACTGCTTCTTGTCGCCGACCACGAAGATCGTGCGCCGCACCCCGTCACGCGCGCCCTGGCCCGCGGTGAACTCGCGCGCCAGCCGCTCGATCACCTGCCATTGCGCCGGGCTGGTATCCTGCGCTTCGTCGACGAGGATGTGGTCGAGCCCGCCGTCGAGCCGGAAAAGCACCCAGGCCGCCACCGCCTCGTCGGACAAAAGCGCCAGGGTCTTCAGGATCAGGTCGTCGAAATCGAGCCACCCGCGGCGCCGTTTCCGGCGTTCGTATTCCGGCAGGAAGGCCGCGGCGAACCGATGCAGCGCAAGCGTTTTCCGGG
The DNA here is from genome assembly GCA_041627895.1 of Rhodobacter sp. GTDB lineage: Bacteria > Pseudomonadota > Alphaproteobacteria > Rhodobacterales > Rhodobacteraceae > JBFKQC01. Next base: position 80,929 of record JBFKQC010000004.1, on the reverse strand, counting down.
CGGAATAGAGACGATTGCGCCGCTCGCGCGCCGCCTCGACCCGAAGCATCAGCGCATTCAGCCCGCCGATGGATGCGCCCAGCGCGGCGCGGGCCGCCTTGGTCGGGAAGGCGTCGACCTTGGCCGTGAACGGCGCCTTGGCCGCCGCGCCGTACAGCATCACGCCGGTCAGCGCGTCCAGCGCCTCGGCGCCCGGGCGGGCCCAGTCGATGCACGACAGACGCGCGTGTGCCTTCTGGTCGGTGCTTGACGAACTGGCGCCCAGCACCTGCAAGAGCGCGGCGATCGGTGCCGCCTCGCCTTCGTCGAAGACCGCTGCCAGCACGTCGGGCATGTCAAAGCCCTCTGGCAGGTCCAGCCAGCGCCAGATTTCGGCGCGGTCCGCCCCGGTCTCGAACGCCTTGCGGTTCGTCAGGATCGCGGAGGTCAGCCGCCCCAGGTCGTCGCCGGTGAAATGCGCGGCGATTGCATCCACCGCATCCGGCGCGATCCCGTCGGCCAGCAGCTCGACCACCTCTTCCTGCAACAATGCCGCGGCGCGGTCGTCCATCTCGGCAAAGCGCGGCGTCACCCCGGCCTCCAGCGGGAACCGCCGCAGCAGCGCGGCGCAGAACGAGTGGATCGTCTGGATCCGCAGCCCGCCGGGCGTCTCGATGGCGCGGGCGAAAAGCCGCCGCGCCTGCGCCAGCCGCTCGGAACCCAGCGTTTTCACCCCCAAACGCTGCAGTGCCTCGGCCAGCTCGCCGTCTGTCCGCATCGACCAGTCGCCGAATCTCTCGAACAGCCGGTTCTGCATCTCGGACGCCGCGGCCTTGGTATAGGTCAGGCAAAGGATGTTCTGCGGCTCGACCCCGTCGAGCAGCAGCAACGCGACGCGGTTGGTCAGCACCCGCGTCTTGCCCGACCCGGCATTTGCCGACAGCCAGGTGGAATGCTCAGGCTCGGCGGCCTGGTTCTGGCGCAGCGTCGCGTCGTCCAGCCTCATGGCCCGACCTCCTGCGGCTGCGGCGCGTCGGTCTCGTCCCACTCGCCATAGCGCGCCAGGTGGTCATAGTCGCCGCCACGCCGCAACTCGACCATCGCGCGCCGCGAGGTGTATCCGCGGCGCCGTTCGCGGTAGGATGCGACAAGCGCGACGAGGCCCTGCATCACCTCTGCGATCTCGCCGTTTTCCAGTGGAACAGGTTCGAATACAGGCGAAGCGCCAAGGCCGACATAGCCGATTTCGGCGACGCGCGCCGCGTCGAGGTCCGTCACCGCGCCATGCTCGACCAGCAGCGCGGCAAGCTGAAGCTGCTTGTCGAAATGGGTCTGCTGATCGGGGCTGGGCGGCGCGCCGGTCTTGTAGTCGTAAACCGCCAGCCGGCCGTCGCCGAGGCGGTCGATACGGTCGATTTTTCCCTTCAGAACAGTCTCTACATCGGGGAATCTCAGCCTCGCCTGGCGTTCCAGGGCAATCGGCCGGGCGTGCGACTGCCGCGCAATCTCGCCCTCGACGAACCAGTCGGCCACCCGCGCGAGGCGAGCGAACCAGAACCGCCGCGCGGCTGGCCAGGCGACCCTCGCGCCGAAGATGCGCTGCGCCGTCGCCAGCAGCCTTGCCCGGGCCTCGTCCGGATCGCCGATCGCGCCCTGTCCGATGAAGTCCTCGAGTATCGCGTGCACCAGCGTGCCGCGGGTCGGCGGGTCGGGGACATGGTGCAGCGGGTCCAGCGGATCGAGCCGCAGCACCCGCCGGGCATAGACGGCATAAGGGTCGCGGATCAGGGTCTGAACCTCGGTGATCGAAATTTCGCGGGGCCGGTCGGCGACCGGCGGCCGCGGCGATGGCCGCCGGGCCGGGGCGACCGATTCGGCCGGTTTGTCGACCGCGCGGGCCAGCGCCAGCAGACGGTCGCCACGGCCCCGCATTGCGTCCAGCGCCCGCGGGCCTTCGCCGGGCAGTCCGCTCAGCAGGTTGGTCAGCCGGTTGATCCAGCGCGACGGCACCGTCGCCGCCTCGGCGTCGCGCACAGCGCGGGTCAGCGCGACCTCGTCCGCCGCCACCGCCTGTTGGAAGTCATGCGCCGCCAGCCCGATCTGGCGCTCCGGAAGCAGCAGCCCGGCCTTGTGCCGCAACGTGCGGTTCAGCCACGGGTCGGGCGCGAGCGGCTCGGGCCAGGTGCCCTCGTTGAGGCCGGCCAGGACGACCAGATCCGCGCCCTGCACCCGCGCCTCCAGCGTGCCCCAGATCATGATGCGGGGATGCGCGGTAACCGCCTCGCGAACCTCGCCGCGCCGCAAGACCGCGTGGAACAGAGACGAATAATCGTCGGCCGGCATCGTGCCGCCGCCGTCGGCCTCGCGGCGCAGCGCGTCGACCCATCGCAGCGCCTCCTCGCCCGCCTCCCTGCGCCAAAGCTCGCCCGAACCCTCGCCGGCGGACCCGCGCGCAAGCCGTTCGGCCAGGGCGATGTGGCGGTCCAGATGCACGCCGAGCGGCCGCTCTTCACCCTCGTCCAGCCCGTCGATGCAGCCGGCGACCCACTCGGCCCAGGTCCGTCGGTCGTCGCCTCCTGTCTTGCCCCAGTCACGCAGGCTCGCCGCCGTCGGGAACGGCGGTCCGTTGCGGCGCAGTTCCAGCTCCAGCGCGCCGGTCTGCAACAGGTGCGGCCCGCGTCCCGCCGGCCCGGAATTGGTCAGCGGATGTTTCAGCAGCGTCAGCAGCGCCGCGGCGGTCAACCGCTGCCCGAAAAGGTCCGCCACGTGCCGCAGGAACCGCCCCGGCGCCGTCAGCGGCAGGGGCCGCCCGGCGCTGTCGTCGGGCACGATGCCCCAGCGGTCGAGCGCGGCGGCGACCTGCCGCGTCAGCGTCCGGTCCGGGGTGATCAGCGCCGCGCTGCGCCCGTCTTCGGCCGCCTTGCGCAAAACCAGCGCCACGGCGGCGGCCTCTTCACGCGGCGACGGCGCCTCGACCAGCGCCACGCGCTCGGTCGCCGCGGCGATCCCGTTCAGCTGGCGGCCCTCGACCAGCCACTGATCGGTGACCGGCGCCGGGCGCAATGCGAGCGAAACAAGGCGGTTTCGTGACGGATTCGCCGGCTCGGCCCCCGGCACCCAGCGTCGGATTTCGCCCGGTGCCGCATCCAGCGCACGTAGCATCCGTGCAAAACGGAATTGCGGGTGGTCCTCGCCGGTCAACGCATCGTCCAGCCGGTTCCAGACATCCGCCGGCATGTCGAAATCCACGCCGGGCAACACCAGCGCGCCCTGCGGCAGCCGCGCCACGGTGCGCATGAACAGCGCCGTGGTGCCGCGCGACCCGGTCGAACCCGCGACAAGCACCGGATGCGTCGGCGGATTGCGGCGCCAGTCCTCGGCCAGCCGCTCGACGACCAGTCTCTGTCTCGCCTCGATATCCGGCTCCGATCCGGTTTGCGCGCCGAAATACCGCTGAACCAGCGAAACGAATTCCAGGCTTTGCTGCCAGTGCCCGGATTGATCTGCGACGTCGATGTCGCACAGCGCCTCGGGCCCGACCCCCTCGCCCTGCATCTCGTCCATCAGCGCCGCCAGGCTGTCGGCAAGGTCGAAGAGCGCCTCGCGCGGCGCGAGATCCGGCTTGTGCTCGAGCAGGCCGGCGACAAGCTGCATCAGCTCGAGCCGTCTGCGCAGAGGCGAGACCGGGGGCGGAATGTCGCCGAACCCGGCCTCGGTGGCCAGGTCCGTCACCAGCCTGATGCGCGGCAACAGCCGCGCGGGCCCGGCATCGAACAGCGCCGTGACGCGGCGCTGCATGCGGCGGGTGTTCACGTGGATTTCGACCCGGGCCAGCGCCTCGGGCGGGGCGGTTCCCATGCGCGTCAGAACACCGTCGACCAGCGCGCTGGCGAAGTCGACGCCGGGCGGCAGGCCGAAGATGCGGGGCCTTTCGGTCGGCTCAAACATCAAGCAGCGCCTCTGCCAGCCGAATGCTTTCGGGGCGTCCGACATCGCACCAGCGCCCGTCATGCACCGCGCCGAACAGCCGGGCCTCGGCGGCCACGACGTCCCAAAGCCGGTTCAGCGAAAACACCTCGTCGTCGATCTCGGCCAGCCGGGCAGTCTTGATGATCTGCACCCCGGAAAAGATCAGCCCCGGTCCACGGCAAAGCCTGCCGTCGTCGGCACGGTGGAAATCGCCGGGACCTGTGTGGCCGATGGCCATTTCCGGGTGAATCAGAGACAAAAGCGCGTCCATCCGCCCCGGATCCCACGCCGCACGCAGCCCGGCGACCGGGTTGGCACCCTGCCAGACCGCGTCGGAATTCATTGTGATCACATCCCCGCCGCCCAGCACCGCCATCGCGTTTTTCAGCCCGCCGCCGGTATCCAGCAGCACGGCCTCGCGGATTGCGGTGACGCCGCGCGCCGCCAGGTGCGCCTCCAGCGGCTCGGGCAGGTGGTGGGTATTGGCCACGATCGTGTCGATTCCGGCCTCGCGCAGCAGATCCAGCGCATGGTCGATCAGCGGCTTGCCGGCAACCTTGATCAGGGGTTTCGGCACGCGGTCGGTCAGCGGCGCCATCCGTGTGCCAAGCCCGGCGGCAAAGACCATGGCACGGTCGGGGCCGCTCATGCGCTCGCTTCCGCGGTGATCGCCCCGATATCCGGCGCCGGGAAATCGCCGGCCACGATCGCGGCGAGGTCCGCCAGGTCCGGATGCGCGAGGCAGGCCGTCACATGCGCCCAGACCCGCGGGATAAAGGCCAGGTAACGCCGTTTCCCGTCGCGCCGCGCAAGCCGCGCGAAGACGCCGAGGATGCGCAGGTTGCGCTGCACGCCCATCGCCGCAAAGGCCGCGCGCAGCGCAGCTTCGTCGGTGCCGGTCCCGCGGGCAAACCGCGCGATCATCGCGTCGACCAGCGGTCCGGGCACGTCGCGCCGCGCATCGAGCAGCAGCGACACCAGATCGTAACCCGGCGGCCCGGTCATCGCGTCCTGGAAATCCAGCAATCCGACCCGCCGTATCCCGTTACGCTTGGGCAGCCAGATCAGGTTTTCGGCATGATAGTCTCGCAACAGGATCGTGCGGCGTTCGGGCAGCGTGCGGCGAAAAACAGTCTCTAACTCTGCCCGAAACGCGCCGATGTGCCTTTCGCCGCGCGCATCCGGCAGCAGCCCGCGGTACCACTCGTAGGCCGGCGCGGTCTGTTCGCACATGGTTACGATGTCGAATTCCGGGGCGAATTCGGGTCGAACGGCGCCGTCGAGCACGACCAGCACGTCGACCGCGGCTTCGTAAAGGCACTGTTCCAGACCTGGCGCGGCTATCCGCGCGTACAGCGCGTCGCCGAGGTCTTCCAGCAGCACCAGGCCGGCCGCTTGATCGGCCGCCAGGATATCGGGCGGCGACAGGCCCAGGCCGCGCAGATACGCGCCGACCGCCAGAAACGCCCCGGTCTTCTGCCCGGGTCCTGGCGGGTCATCCATCAGGACCGCGGTTTCGCCCGATGCGCGGCGCAGCCGGACATAGCGCCGGGCCGAGGCATCGCCTGCCAGCGGCTCTGGCGTCGCACCGGCCCATCCCGCGGCGGCCAGAAACCCGGCGATCCGTGCCTCGTGCTCAGACATCGGCAGCCTCGGGCGCGACCGCGTCCAGCATCGTGGCCCAACGCGGATCGCGCGACCATGCGGTCATCCGGCGCTCGCCCGGCGTCTCGGTCATTGCGAAATTCAGTTCCAGCGCATCCCGCGGCGCCTCGCCGTCCAGCCGGTCGGGCCATTCGACCAGGCAGACCGCCGCGCCGAACGCCTCGTCGAGCCCAAGCTCGATCACCTCGTCCGGGCCCGCCAGCCGGTAAAGATCGGCGTGCCAGAACTCCTCCACGCCGTCGGAATAGGTCTGGACCAGCGTGAAACTGGGCGAGGGTACGTCCTCTGACCGCCCCGCGGCGGCCAGCCGCGCCTGGATCACCGCGCGCGCGAACGCCGTCTTTCCGGCGCCCAGACCGCCCGACAGCAGCAGCGTGTCGCCGGCGCGCAGCCGGGGCGCGAGCGCTTCCGCGAATCGCCTGGTCTCCGCTTCGGACCGGAACAGGAAATGCCGCTCGACCGGGTCTGACATGCCGGCACTCTGATCGAGCGCACCGGCCACCGCAAGCCGCCCGTCAGCCGCCGCAGCGCTTCTCGGCTTCCTCGACCGCCGCGGTGAACCCGAACAGCGAGAACGTGTCTTCGGTCTTGGTGCCGCGCGAAGAGACGCCGGTCAGCACAGCCTCGGACCCGCGCTTCATCGCGGTGATGATCTTGGAGTCGTCCGCGTTCGAGGCCGACCAGGCCGTCTCGCCATCGGTAAAGAGCTCGAACGCCGTGTCGCCGATATCCAGCGTCACCGTCGAGCCGTCGCGGAACGGGTAGCCGCCGGTGAACGACACCTGCCCGCTGACCTCGGCGCTCGGGATGTACGACACGAACAGTAGGATATCCCCCCGCCGCACCGCGACGACGCGGCCGTCGCGCGTGTTCACCGTCTCTTTCGGGCTGGAGACGCTCCAGCATTGCGTCGGGTCGCTCGCCTCGAAGACGCTCCAGTCGGTATGGGCCGCAACCCTGTTCGTCGAGTCCTGCGCGATCCCCGCGCCGGCCGCCAATGCAAAGCCTGCGCAAGCGATCCCGCGTGCTAGTCCTGCGTGCATTCCGTTCCCAGCCTCCAGCCGTATCTGCCTCTGGCAGTTCGCCCCGGTCTATCTGGCGTGACCTTTCCGGGCAAACATGCAATGTTCAACAACATTTCCGCATTTTAACGGAAAGGTGCCGATTTTTTAAAGCCCTCTTGGCAGAAAATCGCGCATCGCGGAGGGGGGAATATGAACGATTCCGTGACCATGGTCGAGGTCTGGCGCGGGCCGATCCTCGAATCGCTGCATTCCGGCCATGCGGTGATCTGCAACGGCGCCGGCGAAATCGTCGAATCCTGGGGCGATCCGGCGGCGGTGATCCTGCCCCGGTCGTCCTGCAAGATGATCCAGGCGTTGCCCCTGGTCGAAAGCGGCGCGGCGGATGCGCACGGGCTGAACGACGAGCGGCTTGCGCTGGCTTGCGCCTCGCATAACGGCGCGCCGATCCACACCGCCCGGGTCGAGCGCTGGCTTGCCGATCTCGGGCTTGGCGACGCCGACCTGCGCTGCGGCCCGCAGGAACCCCCCGATACCGCGACGCGCGACGCCCTGATCCGCGCCGGGCGCGCGCCCTGCCAGTACCACAACAACTGCTCGGGCAAGCATACCGGGTTCCTGACGCTGGCCCGGCATCTCGGCGCCGGGCCGGAATACGTCAACCCCGGTCACCCGGTGCAGCGCGCCGTGCTCGAGGCATTCGAGGACGTCACCGGGGAACCGTCGCCGGGGTTCGGCCTCGATGGCTGCTCGGCCCCGAATTTCGCGACCACCCTGCACGGTTTTGCCCGCGCCCTGGCGGCCTTTGCCAATGCCGGCGACGGCAGCGTGCGCGGCAGGGCGATGCGGCGGCTTTTCAGCGCGATGACCGCGCATCCGGACCTGGTGGCGGGCGAGGGCTGCGCCTGCACCGAACTGATGCGCGTCATGGGCGGCAAGGTTGCGGTCAAGACCGGCGCCGAGGGCGTTTTCGGCGCGATTCTGCCCGAACGCGGCCTTGGCGTGGCGCTGAAGATCGTCGACGGCGCGACCCGGGCGTCGGAATGCGCGATCGCGGCGATCCTCGTGCGCCTCGGCGTGCTGGACCCGGGCGACCCGGTGGCGCAGAAATACCTGGCCCCGCCGGTGGCGAACCGCCGCGATATCCCGGTCGGCCAGATCCGCCCCGTCGGCGGCCGGTTCTAGGCGGCGGAAACGAATTCGTCGCGGGCATAGCCCTGCAGGTACAACAGCGCCGTCAGGTCGCCATGATTGATTCGCACCTGCGCCTGTGCCGCGACCGAAGGCTTGGCATGCAGCGCGACGCCGGTGCCGGCGCGCGCCAGCATGCCCAGGTCGTTCGCCCCGTCGCCCACGGCGATCACGTCGTCCTCGGCGATCCCCAGCCGGGCGGCGATCGTCTCCAGCGCGGCGACCTTGGCGTCGCGTCCCAGAATCGGCTCGGCGACTTTTCCGGTCAGGCGCCCGTCCTCGATCAGCAGAGTGTTGGCCCGGTGCTCGTCGAACCCCAGATGCGCCGCGACCGCCCCGGTAAAGGCGGTGAACCCGCCAGAGACCAGCGCCGCATGACCGCCATGCGCCTTCATCGTCGCGACCAGGTCCGCGCCGCCGGGCATGTAGGTGATGCGCTCTGACAGGACCTTTGTGATCACGTTCTCGGGCAACCCGGCGAGCAGCCCGACACGCTCGCGCAGCGCGCCCTCGAATTCCAGTTCGCCGTTCATCGCGCGGGCGGTGATCTCGGCAACGCGGTCGCCGACACCTGCCTCGGCGGCCAGTTCGTCGACGCATTCCTGCTGGATCAGGGTCGAATCCATGTCGGCCAGCAGCATCTTCTTGCGCCGGTTTTCCGCCGGTTGCAGCACCAGGTCGACCCCCATCGCCTGGCACTGGTCCCAGATGTCCCACAAGTTGCCCGGCACGGCCGGCACCGTGAATTCCGCCGCCTCGTCCGGGGCAAGCCAGACCGCGTCGCCGCCGCCCCAGGCATTGCGCAGGCTGGCGGCCAGCGCCGGGTCAAGGTTGCGCCGCTCGGGCGATGCCAACAGCGTGATCACAAACACGGCGTCCAGTCCCCTTACGTCGCTTCCGGCAGATCAAGCGGCGCTATAGCGACAAATTGGCTATTGTGAAACCCGGGCAAAGTGGTATGTGCGGCGGCGGGACACCCCTCCCCAACGAGGGGCGCATATCTGCAAGGATACCATAGATGGCACCGACGATCCCCGGCACGCGGCCGGCCAATCCGCGTTTCTCGTCCGGCCCCTGCGCCAAACCCCCGACATTCGCACTGGACGCCCTGAAGGACGCCGCGCTGGGCCGTTCGCACCGCGCGGCGATCGGCAAGGCCAAGCTGAAACAGGCGATCGACGAAACCCGGGACATCTTGGGCGTGCCCGCCGATTACCGCATCGGCATCGTTCCGGCCTCGGATACCGGCGCCTTCGAGATGGCGATGTGGAATCTGCTGGGCGAGCGCCCGGTCGAGATGGCCGCCTGGGAAAGCTTTGGCGCGGGCTGGGTGACGGACGCCGTCAAGCAGCTGAAGATCGACGCCAAGGTGCACGAGGCCGAATACGGCCAGATCGTCGACATGGCCGCTCTGGATTACGACCGTGACGTCTGTTTCACCTGGAACGGCACGACGTCCGGCGTGCGCGTGCCCTCGGGCGACGTGATCCCGGCGGATCGCAAGGGCTTGACGCTCTGCGATGCGACCTCGGCGGCCTTCGCGATGGATCTGCCGTGGGACAAGCTCGATGTCACGACCTTTTCCTGGCAGAAAGTGCTGGGCGGCGAGGCGGCGCATGGCATGCTGATCCTCGGCCCCCGGGCGGTCGAGCGGCTGGAAGGCTATACGCCGCCCTGGCCGCTGCCGAAAATCTTCCGGCTGACCAAGCAGGGCAAGCTGATCGAGGGTATTTTCGAGGGCGCGACGATCAACACGCCGTCGATGCTGTGTGTCGAGGACTACCTGAACGCGCTGGGCTGGGCGAAATCGGTGGGCGGGCTGGCCGGCCTGATCGCCCGCGCCGATGCCAATGCCGGGGCGATTGTCGACTATATCGAGCATCACCACTGGATCGCGAATCTCGCCGAAGACCCGGCGACCGCGTCGACCACCAGCGTCTGCCTCAAGTTCACCGATCCCCATATCAGCGACCCGAACATGTTCGCCAAGGCGGTGGCCAGGCGGCTCGAGGCCGAAGGCGTCGCCTTTGATATCGGCAGCTACCGTGACGCGCCGCCGGGCCTGCGCATCTGGTGCGGCGGCACGGTCGAAACCGCCGACATCGAGGCGCTGATGCCGTGGATCGAGTGGGCCTACGAGGCCGAGATCGGCGCGCAGCACGCCGTCGCCTGAGCCGGAATCGCACCGACGCGATACCGACGTAATACATACGTAATACCGACACCCGAAATGGAGCCCAAAATGGCCCCCAAGGTTCTCGTCTCCGACAAGCTTTCCGACGCCGCCGTCCAGGTTTTCCGCAACCGAGGGATCGAGGTCGATTTCCGCCCCGACCTCGGCAAGGACAAGGACGCCCTGCAAGAGGTCATCGGCCGGTACGACGGCCTGGCGATCCGCTCGGCCACCAAGGTGACCGAGAAATTGCTGAGCGCCGCCAATGGCCTGAAGGTCGTCGGGCGCGCCGGGATCGGCGTCGACAATGTCGACATCCCGGCCGCGTCCAAGCGCGGCGTGATCGTGATGAACACGCCCTTCGGCAACTCGATCACCACGGCCGAACACGCCATCGCCATGATGATGGCCTGCGCCCGGCAAATCCCCGAGGCCAACGCCTCGACCCATTCCGGCAAATGGGAAAAGTCCCGCTTCATGGGCGTGGAGCTGACCAACAAGACCCTCGGCGTCATCGGCGCCGGCAACATCGGGTCGATCGTGATCGACCGGGCCCATGGCCTTCGGATGAAGGTTATCGCCTACGACCCGTTCCTCAGCGAGGAACGCGCCGACAAGCTTGGGGTCGAAAAGGTCGAGCTGGACGAATTGTTGGCCCGTGCCGATTTCATCACCCTGCACGTGCCGTTGACGGACAAGACCCGTAACATCCTGTCCAGGGAAGCGATTGCCAAGACCCGGCGCGGCGTCCGGATCGTCAACTGCGCCCGTGGCGGGCTGATCGACGAGGCGGCACTGGTCGAGGCGCTGCAATCCGGCCATGTCGCCGCCGCGGCGCTGGACGTCTTCGCGGTGGAACCGGCCATCGACAACCCGCTTTTCAACCTGCCCAACGTGGTCTGCACCCCGCATCTGGGTGCCTCAACCAACGAGGCGCAGGAAAACGTGGCGATCCAGGTCGCCGAGCAGATGGCGGATTACCTGCTGACCGGCGCGGTGCAGAACGCGCTGAACATGCCGTCCGTCACCGCCGAAGAGGCCAAGTTGATGGGGCCGTGGATCAAGCTTGCCGGCTATCTCGGCGATTTCGTGGGCCAGCTGACCGACGAGCCGATCCAGGCGATCAACATCCTGTATAACGGCCACGCCGCCGAGATGAACACCGCGGCCCTGAACGCCGCCGTGATCTCGGGCATCCTGCGCGCCAGCAATCCCGACGTGAACATGGTGTCGGCCCCGATCATCGCGCGTGAACGCGGCATCGACATCGCCACCACGACCCAGGGCAAGACCGGTGTGTTCGACGCCTATATCAAGCTGACTGTCGTGACCGACCGGCGCGAGCGGTCGATCGCGGGCACCGTGTTTTCCGACGGCAAACCGCGGTTCATCCAGATCAAGGGCATCAACATCGACGCCGAGATCGGCCGTCACATGCTTTACACCACGAACGAGGACGTGCCGGGCATCATCGGCACGCTGGGCCAGACCATGGGCAGCCACGGCGTGAACATCGCGAACTTCACGCTGGGCCGGGCCGAGGTCGGCGGCGAGGCCATCGCTCTGTTGTATCTCGACGACCAGCCCCCGGCCGAGGTACTGACGGAACTGGAAAACACCGGAATGTTCCAGCAGGTCCGCCCGCTGGAATTCGACATCGCCTGAAGGAGCCAAGCCCTGTGCGCCTTTACGCCATCGGCGACATACACGGCCAGCTCGACATGCTGCGGGCCGCCCATGACCGGATCGCCGCAGACCGCGAGGCCTGTGGCGATGCCGGTGCGCCCGTGGTGCACCTCGGCGATCTTTGCGACCGCGGACCCGATACCGCGGGCGTGATCCAGTTCCTTGTCGACGGAATCGACGACGGGCAGCCCTGGATCGTGCTCAAGGGCAACCACGACCAGATGTTCGCGGGCTTTCTGGAGGATTACCCAGACGGCGACGACGGGCTTTGGCCCGAAGAGATCTGGCTGCACTCGGCGCTCGGCGGCGGCGCGACGCTGCGGTCATATGGCATCAACACCGCACGCGGGCGGCCATCGGCCGATCTGCACCGCGAGGCGGCAGACCTGGTTCCCGACGCGCACCGGCGGCTTTTGGGGCAGCTTCGGCTCTATTTCGAGACCGGCGACCTGATATTCGTCCATGCCGGGATTCGCCCGGGCGTGCCGATGGCGAACCAGGACGAGGACGATCTGGTCTGGATCCGCGACGGCTTTCTCGACGACATGACCGATCACGGCAAGATCGTGGTCCATGGCCACACGCCGGTGGAAGAGCCGATGCATTGCGGCAACCGGATCGCGCTGGACACGGGGGCAGGGTTCTATCACCCGCTGACCGCCGCAGTTTTTGAAGGCCGCGACTGCTGGATTCTGACGGAGGGCGGGCGGCAGGCCCTGCGCCCGCCAGGCTAAAGCAATTTCCAGCGAAGCCGATCCGGCGAAGCGTCGCGAAATTGCGCCAGGCAAACAGGATAGAGCGCATTCCGTGAATCGAAGATCGCGGAATGTGCTCTAGACCACGGCTTGCCCGTCGGTCCGGCCGAGCGGCGCCAGGTTTCCAGACGAGGCCGCGCCCCCTTGCCGTCAGTCTCGGTCAGACACCATGCGGGCCGGTCAACCGGCTTCGAAGCCTTGGCGCGCCAGTTTCAGCGCCTCGCTCAGCACCTTGCGGTCGCCGACATGGTTGGCGAGTATCAGGATAAGCTGGGCATTGAGCGCATGGCTCTGGGCCTCGGACAGCCCGCGATGCACTGCCAGAAGCTCGGCGTAAAAACCGTCGTGATCGGCAAGGTTGGGTGTGTCGATCAGCGCAGTCATCCCTGAACCCTCCAGATCGCGTCGACGGCGGCCTGCACCGCTTTGCCGTCGACATATGGCCAGCGCGCCGCGACCACCTGGTCGGGCCGGATCACGTAGACCGCCTTGGCCGCCTCGCCCATGTAGCGCCTGCGCACCCAATCGTTCACATCGGGGTGCAGGATCTCGGCGCCCCGCACCGGCGCCACATCACAGCCGAGCGCGAGGACCACCGGACGCCTGCCGAGTTGAGTCAATAGCCAGTCACTGCGCTGCGGCGCGTCCGGCGCCACCGCGCCCGGCCGCGCAGCGCGGGGCAGCGCCGGATCGTCGGGCGCCTTCAGCGGATAGACGCATGGCACCGACAGTCGCCCCGAATTGACCCAGCCGCGCGCAAACCGCGCCTTGCCCGCCAATGCAAGCACCTGGTCGCGGAACAGCCGCTCGACCCCGTCCGCCGGGGTCATGAACTTTGTGGCGCGTGCGGAATTCAGGATGTTCTCGTCGGCGCCATGGATGCGCTCGTCATTATACGTCTCTAACAAGGCGGAATTGGCGCGGCTTTCCAGCACGGCGGCCAGTTTCCAGCCGAGGTTGTCGACATCCTGCAGCCCGCCGTTTCCGCCCCGCGCGCCGAACGGCGAGACGATATGCGCGCTGTCGCCGACAAAGATCACCCGGTCGTGGACGAACCGTCCAAGCCGCCGGCACTGGAAGGTATAAACGCTGACCCAGTCGAGCTTGAAATCGCTGTGGCCGACGACCTTCTCGATCCGCGGGATCACGTTTTCCGGCTTCTTCTCTTCGTCCGGTTTCGCGTTCCAGCCGAGTTGCAGGTCGATCCGGTAGATGTTGTCGGGCTGCTTGTGCATCAGCGCCGACTGGCCGGGGTGAAAGGTCGGTTCGAACCAGAACCAGCGTTCCGAGGGCGCATCGGCCAGCATCTCGATATCGGCGATCAGAAAGCGTTCTTCGAACAGCTCGCCGTCGAAATCGAGCCCCATCATCTCGCGGATCGGGGATTTCGCGCCGTCGCAGGCGATCACGTACTCGGCTTCGAGGGTATAGACACCGTCGGGCGTTTCGGCCTGCACGGTGGCAAAGTCAGGGTTCTGCGAAACGTCCGTCACCTTGTTCTTGAAGCGCAGGTCGATCAGGTCGTTCGCCTGGGCCTGTTCGACTAGGTATTCCTCGACATAGTACTGCTGGAGGTTCACGAAGGCCGGCATCTTGTGGCCTTCCTCGGGCAGCAGGTCGAAGTTGAAGACCTCGCAGTCGCGGTGAAAGGTGCGGCCGACCTTCCAGGTCACGCCCTTCTTGACGCAGCGGTCGCCCACGCCCAGCCGGTCGAGGATTTCCAGCGAGCGCTTCGACCAGCAGATCGCCCGGCTGCCGACCGAGACGACGTTGTTGTCGTCGAGGATCACCGAGGCGATGCCGAAGTTCGCCAGTTCCAGCGCCATCGCCAGCCCGATCGGCCCGGCGCCGACGACGATCACCGGATGGCGCGGCTCTGGCCCGGTCAGGCCCGGTGGTGCGACGTAGTCGTAGGGCTTGTAGTCGTAAGGCATCGCCTAGCCTCCCGTCAGAATCAGAACCCGAAGCACGCCCACCGCCACCACACCAAGCAAGGCGGCGAGGATCAGCCGCCGTTCCCCGCGGTGCCCGGGCGCGCGCAGATATCGCCCGAATACGCCGAACACCTCGATCGGCCCGATCCACCTGCGCCCGGTTTCGGCTCTGAACCGGTCCAGAATGCCGAACAGCATCCGGAACATCAGGCCGGCCCAGGCCACAAAGAACAGGCCCTGAAGCGCAAGAAGGGCGATGGTCATTGCGCGATCCCCGCCAGCATCACGGCCAGTCCCGGACCCACGGTCCAGACACAGTACCAGATCGCGACCAGACGCAATGCGCGCATCAGCCCTGCAACGCCTCCCACATCTCGATATCGCGCTGGGCGGTCCAGATCCGCGGCGTGTCGATGCCGCGGGCTTCGTCGTAGGCGCGGCTGACGTTAAACGGCAGGCAATGCTCGTAGATCGCGAAATCGGCGAACTTGGGGTCGCATTCCTGCCGCACGGCGTCCCATGCCTCTTTCAGCGTGCCGCCCTTCGCGGCGACCTTCGCGGCGGGGCGATAGGTCGATTCGACGAAATCGCGCGTCGACTCGATCGCGGCCGCCACCATCTCGCGCCCGACCAGCGCATCGCCGCGCCCGGGCGCGATGCTGGCCGGGTCGAAAGCGGCGATGTTGTCCAGCGTTTCGCCCCAGTCGGTGAAATGCCCGTCACCGCAATAGCAGGCCGAGTGAAATTCGACGATGTCGCCCGTGAACATCACCTCCTGGTCCGGCACCCAGATCACCGCATCGCCAGCGGTGTGGGCGCGGCCGAGATGCATGATATCGACCCTGCGCTTGCCCAGATAGACCGTCATCGAGCCGCTGAACGTGGTGGTCGGCCAGGTCAGGCCGGGGATGCTTTCGTGCCCTTCGAAGAGCCGCGGAAAGCGCTGGAACTCGCTGTCCCAATCCTCTTGCCCGCGCTCGGCGACCATGGCGCGGGCGGTGTCGGACATGATGATCTGCGGCGCATGATAGGCGCTGGCCCCCAGCACGCGAACCGCGTGGTAATGCGTCAGCACGAGGTGGCTGATCGGCTTGTCAGTGACCGACCGCACGCAGTCGATCACCTTTTGCGCCAGCCGCGGCGTCGCCTGTGCCTCGACGATCATCACCTGTTCGTCGCCGATGATCACGCCGGAATTCGGATCGCCTTCGGCGGTGAAGGCATAAAGCCCCTCGCCCACCTCGGTAAAGCTGGTCTTCTTCTCGCTCAGGTCGCCTTGCGATGCGAATGCCTTGGCCATGGTCGGTCCTTACTTGACGGGATAGGGCAGTTCGGACGGGTCGAGCGCGGGGATCACGCTGCCGACGCAATCGCCGAATCCGATGCGATAGCCGTCGCCCTCGGCCGCGCCGGACAGGGTCAGCGTGTCGCCGTCCTCGATGAAGCTGCGGGTCTCGCCGGTATCGAGCCGAATCGGCTCTGTCCCGCCCCAACTCAGCTCCAGCAGGCTGCCGCGCTGGTGCCTTTCGGCGCCGGAAATCGTGCCGGACCCCAAGAGGTCGCCCACGTTCATCGGGCTGCCCGCGGTGGTGTGATGCGCAAGTTGCTGCGCCGAGGAATAGTACATCTCGGCATAGTTCGTGCGTGTGATCACGGTCGCCCTGTCGGCGTTTTCGGGCCGGATCGAGACGCTCAGGGGGATGTCGTACAGCATCGGGCCGGGTTCTTGCAGGTAGGGCAATAGCGGCTTTTCGCGCTCGGGGGTCGAGGTGCGGAACGGCTCCAGCGCCGCCTTGGTCACGATCCAGGGGCTAATCGTCGTCGCCGTGGCCTTGGCCTGGAACGGCCCCAGCGGCTGGTATTCCCAGGCCTGGATGTCGCGCGCCGACCAGTCGTTCAACAGCACATATCCGAAGACCATCGCGTCGGCCTCGGCAACCGACACCGGCCCATCCGAGGGCTGCCCGACGACGGCGCCGATTTCCAGTTCGATATCGAAACGGCGGCAGGGCAGGAAAGCCGGCACCTCGTGATCGGGCGACTTCAGCTGTCCCCAGGGGCGGCGGATTTCGGTCCCCGAGACCACGACCGACGAGGCGCGGCCATTATATCCGATCGGTATGTGCAACCAGTTCGGCGGTAATGCGTTCTCGGGGCCGCGGAACATGGTGCCGACATTGGTGGCGTGGTGCCGTCCGGCGTAGAAATCCGTATATTCGGCCACGGCGAAGGGCATGTGCAGATCGGCCTTGGCCATCGGCACCAGGAAAGGCGCTGTTTCGGCGCGATTCGGTGCGTCTTCTGCCAGACGCGCTGTGATTTCGGCACGAAACGCGGCCCAGGCCCTGGGCCCGAGTTCCATGAAGTCGTTCCAGAACGGGACGTCAAAGACAAACGCCTCGGGATCGGGGCGAACGATTCCTGCCTCTTCCAGTGCGGTCACGTCGAGGATGCTGTCGCCGATCGCCACGCCGCAGCGCCAGTCGCCGTCGCCGACGGAAAAGACGCCGCAAGGCAGGTTGTTCAGCGGAAACTCGGTCTCGGCGGAATTCGCGCCTTCGACCCAGGATTTTTCAAGCGGCATGGATCTGCCCCCGGTTGGTGCTCATGCGCCGCCGCGCGGCCCTGATGTCTGGATGCCCGGCCCGGCGGGACAGTTCAACCCTCGGCGCCGCCGCCTGATCCGCCGCCGCCGTCGCCTTCGCCGCCGGCCCCCGGCGCGACCGGCGCCTTCAGCGTCATTTCCGCCCCGGCCTGCCGTCGAACTTTTTCTCGAGCGAGGTCCAGCAGTCGATGTAATCGCCCTGCAACGGCGCCTCGGTCGCCGCAAACGGCGTCAGGTGCTGCGGAAACCGGGTCTCGAACATGAAGGACATGGTGTTGTCCAGCTTGTTCGGGCCGAGGTTCGAATAGGACGCCATTTCGAACGCGTCGCGGTCCGGGCCGTGCGGCAGCATCATGTTGTGCAGG
Source organism: Rhodobacter sp. (assembly GCA_041627895.1). GTDB lineage: Bacteria > Pseudomonadota > Alphaproteobacteria > Rhodobacterales > Rhodobacteraceae > JBFKQC01. The sequence continues at coordinate 63,585 of JBFKQC010000004.1, read as the reverse complement.
CTCATGCCGCCGGGGACGAAGCCCTCGGGCTTGGCGTCGTAGATGCCATAGATGTTGCCCATCAGTTCGGACATCACGTTCTTGTGGTACCAGGGCGGCCGAAAGGTGTCCTCGGCCACCATCCAGCGCTCGCGGAACAGCACGAAGTCGATGTTCGCCGTTCCGGGCTGGCCCGAGGGCGCGGTCAGCACGGTAAAGATCGACGGGTCCGGGTGGTCGAACAGGATCGCGCCGACCGGGCAATAGGTCTTCAGGTCGTACTTGCAGGGCGCGTAGTTGCCGTGCCAGGCGACGATATCCAGCGGCGAGTGCCCGATTTCGGTTTCGTGGAACGCGCCGCACCACTTAATCGTGACGGTTGAGGGCACCTCGCGGTCCTCGAATGCGGCGACCGGCGTCTTGAAGTCGCGCGGATTGGCAAGGCAGTTCGCACCGATCGGGCCGCGGCCGGGCAGCTCGAACTTTTGCCCGTAATTCTCGCAGACGAAGCCGCGGCAGGGGCCCTCGGCGACCTCGACGCGATAGACCAGCCCGCGCGGCAGGATGGCGATTTCCTGCGGCTCCAGGTCGATGATGCCAAGCTCGGTGTAGAACCTAAGCCGGCCCTCCTGCGGCACGACAAGCAGCTCGCTGTCGGCCGAGAAGAAGTAGCTGTCGACCATCGATTCGGTGACAAGGTAGATATGCGCCGCCATGCCGACCTGGGTGTTGACGTCACCGGCCGTGGTCATCGTGCGCATGCCGGTGATCCAGGTCAGGCCGTCCTCGGCCGCCGGCACCGGGTTCCAGCGATACTGGCCGAGCGAGATGATGTCGTCGTCGACATGGGGCGCCGATTTCCAGTACGGGACTTCGATCTTGCGGAACCGATGCGTGTGCCGCACCGACGGTCGAATGCGATAGCACCAGGTGCGTTCCGGTCCCGGTGCGGTAAAGGCGGTGCCCGATAGCTGCTCGGCATAAAGCCCGTATTCGCAGCGCTGCGGCGAATTCATGCCCTGCGGCAGGGCGCCGGGCAGGGCCTCTGTTTCGAAATCGTTGCCGAAGCCGGGCATGTAACCGTCGTGGGTGCCGACGGGCGTGGCGGCGCGCACCATGTCGCGCAGGGCAGGCTGCTTGTTCATGGAATCCTCCCGGGAAGCTCGGCGGCATTATCGTTGCATTTGCAATGAAGTCAAGTGGCCGGGACGGGAAACTTGCGCGGCACACGGTTTCGTGCATTCATTGCATTCGCAACGACCGCGGTGCGACCCGATGACCGAATTCGACCTGGACGCTTTCCTTCCCTATCAGCTGGCCGTGCTGTCGTCGCGCGTCAGCCGCGGGTTTTCGACCCTGTATCAGCAGAAATTCGGCATTTCGGTTGCCGAGTGGCGCGTCGTGGCCCATCTCAGCCAGGCTGGAACGGTCAGCGTGCGCGAAATCCACGAGCGCGTCGACATGGACAAGTCCAAGGTCAGCCGTGCGGCCTCGCGGCTCGAGCAGGCGGGCTATGTCTCGAAGGCGAGCAATGCCAGCGACGGGCGGTTGGTGGCGCTGTCGCTGACCGACAAGGGCCGTGCGATGGTCGAGGAACTGGCGCCGTTGGCGCGGGATTACGAGCGTGCTGTGCTGGCCGATCTGGGGGCGGACGCGCCCGGGTTTCGCGCGGCACTGGAGCATCTGCTGAACCGTGATGGCTAGCGCGGGCAGAGCCATGGCGGAACCGCCAGGCCGGCAAGCGGCCCGTTCGCGCTCTTTCGGCCGCTATTCGCGCAGGGCAGACAGCTCGAACGACTGCTTCATGTCAAGCGGGTCAGACTCTAATCCAGCCGAACCTGGCTTTGCGCCGACCGCCCCTCTGCGTCGATCACCGACAGCGTGACAAAGCCCGGACCCGCGACGTCCAACAGCGCGCTGCGGTCGTGGGTTTGCGTCAGCACCGGCAGGCCGTTCGCGAGCCAGGTGAAGGGCGGGCGGCCGTCGCGGACCTTGACCGCCAGCCCGGCACCGCCCGTCTCGAGCAACGCACCGTCCGGCGGGAACGCCAGATCCGGCCCCCCGGTATTTTCGGCGAAGACCGCGCCGCGCGGGCGGAACCGCTTCAGCGGCCGCGGCAACTGCGCATGGCCGACGACCAGGGTCGCGGGCGGCGGCGGCGGCAGGCGGTCGAGCGCGGGCTTCAGACGGGCGAACGCGTCGAACAGGACCGGCGCGGCCAGATCGCCGCCGAACGCGCCCGGCACCGGCGTGCCGTCCGGCCGGCCCATCCAGACGCCGGCAACGTGGCGCCCGTCATAGCCGATCGCCCAGGCGTCGCGGTGCCCATAGGACGTGCCGGTCTTGTAGGCCAGCCCGGTTCGCGCCGCACCGGGCGGCGGGGCCAGCCCGCTCAGGATGTCGCCGATCTGCCAGGCCGCCTCGGGCGACAGCACGTCTTGGGGAAAATCCGCGGGTTCAGTCTCGAAATCCTCGACCAGCCGCACCGCCCTGCCGCCGTTTCCGAGGCTCGCATACAGTTGCACCAGTCCTTCCAGGCTGATCCCCACGCCGCCCAGCGCCACGGCCAGGCCCGGGCGCCCGCCAGAGACGCGCGCCTCGACCCCGGCACGGCGCAGATGCGCCATCAGCCGGGCAGGGCCCAGCGCGTCGGTCAGCTTTACCACGGGGATATTCAGCGACATCAGCAACGCGTCGCGCACCCGGACGGTGCCGCGGAACTGCCCGTCGAAATTCTGCGGCGCATAGGTGCCGAACGCGGCCGGGCGGTCCTCGATCAGCGTCTCGGGATGCGCGAGGCCCTGATCGAAGGACAGGCCATAGACCAGGGGCTTCAGGGTCGATCCCGGCGAGCGGATCGCACGGGTCATGTCCACGAACCCATCGCGTTGGCCGGGGCGATACCCGGCGGACCCGACCGAGGCGACGATTTCGCCAGTCCCGTGATCGGCGACGAGGATTGCGACCGACAAACGGTCGCCGCCCTCCCGCGCCGCCCGTGCCGCCAGCGCCTCGAGCCGCGCCTGCAGCCCCGCGTCCAGCGTCAGACGGTGCAGAACCGACGACGGGTCGGCCGCGCGCCGGCGTTCGGTCAAATGCGCGGCAAGCGCGGGAAAGTCGCGGCGCCGGGGCGGCAAATGCTCGGTCATGGCCGCGGCGCGGGCTTCGGCGTCGATCACGCCCGCCGCGGCGACCCGCGCCAGCACCCGGCGCCGTGCGTCCTGCGCAGTCCCCGCGTACCGGTCGGGGCGGCGGGTCTCGGGCGATTGCGGCAGCGCCACCAGCAGCGCCGCCTCGGCCACGGTCAGCCGCCGCGGTTCTTTCCCGAACCAGGCCAGCGTCGCGGCGCGCAGCCCTTCGAGGTTTCCGCCGAACGGCGCCCGGTTGACGTAGAGCGTGAGGATTTCGGCCTTGCTCAGCCGGCGTTCCAGCGCCAATGCGAGCCTGACCTGCCTCAACTTGCCGTCCAACCGCCCCGTCGGCCCCTCTTCCAATAGCCGCGCAACCTGCATCGTCAGGGTCGATCCGCCGGACACGATCCGGCCATTCCACAGCGCCTGTCCCGCGGCACGCAGCGCCGCCAGCGGGTCGACCCCGGCATGGCGATGGAAACGCTTGTCCTCGTATGCCACCAGCATCCGCAGATAGCCGGGATCGACCGCATCCAGCGACGTCGCCAGCCGCCAGCGCCCATCGGCGACGGTAAAGGCGCGCAGCAGCACGCCGTCGCGGTCGAGCATCTCGACCGAGGTTTCGACCGCCAGCGGCGGGATCACGGTGGCGTCGACCCAATGGTCGAACGCATCCCGCCCAAGCGCCGCGCCATAAAGCGCCAGGGCGAGCGCTATGAGGCGCGTCCGCCTCATTCCGTGATCACAACCCGACCGGTGTCGGTATGCGCGCGATAGGCCGGGCGGTACATGTCCTCGACGCTGGCCGCCGGATGGTGATAGTCGCCCGGCGAGACGGCACGGACGACATAGGCCAGGCGGAACGCGCTGTCGGACTGCCAGTCGACCGCGGCCAGGAAGCGGTCCTGCCGGAATTCGGTCGCGCGGGTTTCGTCGTGCAGTTCCAGCCAGTCGAGCGCCCTGATATCGCCGCCGCGCATCAGGTTCGGGTTGTCGATTTCGAAGCCCGCGGGCAGCGGGTCGTCGATCATCAGCCTTGCGGCGGACTTGCCCCACGGCTTGACCGTCAGCACCGTGACCAGCCGCGTGCCCCGCGGCACGGTTTCGGCCGGAACAGGGTCGCCATCCATGGTGAAATAGCGCCGCTCGATGGCATAGCCGTTGCCGCCGGCGGGTTCCGCCACCCCCGGCACGCCGAACGTGGTCAGCGTGATCACGGTCTCGTCATCGCCCGAATTGCGGATCGCGATAGGCGCGAACGCGACCTGGTCCTCGACCACCCGCACCAAGGGTCCGTCAGCGGGGTTTCCGTCGACGGTCAGGCCGGCAATCCCGCCGGTATCGAGGATCGCGTGCGCGGCCAGCAGCGACCACACCTGTTCCTGGGTCGACATCACAAAGCTGCCCTCGACCGGCGCGATGCTGGCCAAAAGCCGCTCGCGGTCCACGGCCTTGCTGCCGGCCTCGACGGCGAGCGTCAGCACCGCGGCGCGGTCGCGCAGGCGGGTGCCGTAATCGCTGCGCCAGATCTGCGCCTCGCTGCCCGAAAGCCCCGCGATCTTGCGGGTCGCCACGGCAAACATGCGGTCGGCCCGTGTCGGGTCGCCATAAGCGGCCAGCGCCGCGCCAAGCTGCGCCGCGGCCAGCGGCGTGGCGAAATCCCCGGCCTTGACGTCGGCGTAATAGCGCAGATCGCCCACCGCGGCCGCGCCCTCGCGTGCAAGGACATAGAGCGCATAGGCGATTTCCTCGCCGCCATCGTCGAAATCGGGGGCGTAGTTCACCCGGTTGCGCAGGTTGTCCAGCGCCGTGCGGAAGGCGATGTCGGGCACCTCGAAGCCGCGGGCACGGGCACGGGACAGGAAGTCGGTGACATAGGCATCGAGCCAGAAGTCGCCGGATTCCGCCCGCCACAGGCCAAAGGCGCCGTTCGGGGCCTGGTTGGTCAGCACCCGCTCGATCGCCTGGTCGATGCGCCCCGCCAGCGCGTCGCGCTCTGCCAGACCCATCGCGCGGGCGACCTCGTCGAGATAGAGCAGGGGCAGCGCCCGAGACGTGATCTGCTCGGTGCAGCCGTATGGATAGCGGTCGAGCGCCTGCAACAGCCCCGGCGCATCCAGCCGCGCCAGCGGCCCCGCGGCCAGCGTGGCCGAGGCGGTACCCGCCGTCATCCCGGCAAAGACGTTGTCGTCGAAGGTGAAGGTGCTGCCCGGGGCCAGGCTGAACCGGCTGGTCCGCGTGGTGATCGGGTCGTTGACCTGTACCGGCAATGTCAGCGTCTTGGTCAGCACCTTTCCATCCGGCGTGTTCAGCGTGACCTCGATCTTGTGGATGCCGGCCGCGACCGCGGTGATCGGAAGCGACAGCACCGCCTTGCCCTGGTCGGTCAGGTTGATGCCCGAGGGCACGGCGCGGTTCAGCCGCACGCCATGCGGCTCGATATCCAGCCCCATGCGGCCCGACGGACCCGTGGCATGGACGATTTCCAGCAGCAACCGAGACTGATCGCCGGGCGCCATGAAACGCGGCAGGCTGGCTGTGATCACGACCGGGTCGCGCACCAGCACTTCGGCCTCGGCCTCGCCGACGCCGGTTTTCGACCAGACCACGGCCATCAGCCGCACCGATCCGTTGAACGACGGCAGATCGAAGCTGGTGCGCGCATAGCCGTCGGCACCGACCTGAACCGGACCGCTGAAATAGGCGACCAGTTCCTCGGTCGGCGGCGGCGCCTGCAGGCCGGCATCGGCCGAAGCGTCGCCGCCGGACCGCACCGACCCGAGCGACCCGTTCATGCCGTCGATCAGCCGGCCGTAGACGTCGCGCAGCCCCATGCCCAGCTTGCGCTGGCCGAAGTAGTGCCCCGAGGGGTCGGGCGAGTCGAAGCCGGTCAGGTTCAGGATACCGACATCGACCGCGGCGATGGTGGCCCAGGCGGTTTCGCCCTCGGCAATGCCATCGACCCTCAGTGCGACAGGCAGCGGCCCGCGCGGGTCGACCTCGGCCGCGGACTCGAAGGTGGCGGCCAGCTTGTGCCGCCCCGGATCGACCGTGGCATGCGCCAGCCCCAGCGCGCGGGCCGGATTGCGCCCGGCCTCGACGCTCATCGGGCGGATCACCGTGGCGGTGACATAGGCGCCGGCGCCCCAGGCATCGGTCACCGGCAAATCCACGAGGTTCTCGCCTTCGGTAACGTCTATCGCCTTCATGTCGATCAGCCGGTTCGAGACCACGGTGATCAGCGCCTTGCCGGGATAGCGCGGCACCAGCCGCAGACGCGCGGTGTCGCCCGGGCGGTAGGCCTCGGCATCCAATGCCACCTCCAGTAGGTCCGGCGTCGACGAGGCATCGGCCGCGCCGTACCAGCCCGCATAGAAGTCCTGCGACGCGGCGACGTAGTCTGCGCCGGTGCGCTCGACCCTGATCTCGTAGCGCCCCCAGTCGACCGGGGCGGTCACCGTCACCGGCGTGCCGCCCAGCGCCGCATCGCCCTCGGCCACGCGGGTGCGGGTGGTCACGGGTTCCCAGTTCCAGCTGCCGGAATAGCGATACCACTGGTACCTGGTCTGCACGCGGTTGATCGTCCAGCGCACGGCCATCCCTGTCGGCCGCAGCGCCTCGTCCAGCGCGATCAGGTTGAACGAGGCTTCGGTGCCCTCGCTGAGCGTGCCCTCGAAATTCGGCTTGATGCCGATCACCGGGCCGGCGGGCGCGACGGGATGGGTGATCTTGCGTTCCACCGGGCGGCCCGATCCTTCGGTAAGGCGCACCGCGATCACCGCCTCGAGCGGGCGGAAATTCGTCTCTAACTCGGGGAAATTCAGCCCGATTACCGCCTTGCCGTCCGCATCCGTTCGCACGTCGCCGGGCATGAACCAGACGTCGGGCCGGATATCGGCATCGTGCCGCCCGAAGGCATAGCCGGGATATGCGTCGACCCGGCTGGCGGCGCGCAGCAGCACCTCGCCCTCGATCGGCAAATCGCCTGCCGGCGCGCCGAACAGGTACCGCGCGGCAATGGCCAGCGGCGGCGTGTCCCCGGCGCGGATCAGGCCATCGGGCAGCGTCAGGTCGAAGTCGATGCGTTCCGGCAGGAAATCCTCGACCAGCACCTTGGTGGTGGCGATGGGCGGCGCCTCTGCGTCGGCGTGGATATCCAGCCGCCACGATCCACGCGGCGCGGCGCCGCTGGTGCGGAACGTAAAGACATGCCCGCCCGCTTGCTGCGTCTGCGAGACCTGGCGCGCGTATTCCACGCCGTCGGGCCGCTTGAGGATGGCCACCAGCGGCAGCCCCTCGATCGCCTCCGCCTCGCCGTCGCGGGTCAGGACCGTGGCATTGATCGCCTCGCCCGCACGATAGGCGCCGCGGTCCGTGGTCAGGAAGGCGTCGATCGGGCCGGCCGGCGCGCGGCCTTCCACCCCGCGGTCGCTGAGGTCGAATTCGGGATCGGTGAGCGACAGGAACGACAGATCGCCCTGGGTCGTGGCCAGCACCATTGCCGGTTCCGCCCCGCCGGTGCCGAGCGTCAACCCCGGCGCGAAGCGGGCATATCCCAGCGCATCGGTCGTTGCGGTGGCCAGCACGGCATTCGAGCGCGACAAAAGGCTGATCTCGATGCCAGCCGCCGGATCGGCGCTGCCCAGGCTGCGCACGAAGACATGCAGCCCGTCCGCCCCGGTCATCGTCGCAAGGCCCAGATCGCTGACCACGAACCATTGCGTGGCGGCGGGATCTTCGTACGGGTCGGCGCCCGGAACCTCGGCGCGCAGCGCATAGATGCCGGGATCGAGCGGCCCGACGACCTCGGTCAGCGGCAGCCGCGTGGTGACGTCGCGGTTCAATTCCTGCGCCACCTCGCCCTTGCCGGTCCAGACCTCGGTGGCGATATCCGAGCCGAAATTGTCCAGCTCCCAGGCCGATAGCGGGCGGCCGAAGTAATCCTCCTGGATCGCGCGCAGGATCGAGCGGTCGCTGACCCGCGACAGGGTCAGGTCGATCTCGGTCAGGTTGACGGTCTCGATCGGCAGCGCGACCTCGCCGGTGGCGGGCAGCACGTAGGCGCGGCCGGGAAACCGGACGCCGGGCGAGCGGTCGCGGACATAGAGGTTCAGCGTGATGTTCTTGGCCAGCTCCTCGCCGGACAGCGCGGGCAGCCCTTCGCGGAACGTCACCTGGTAGCGTTCGCCGTGCACCACGCCCTCGATGCATAGCCGCCGCTGATCGGGTTCCACCGTCAGCTCGGCCGATGGCACCTGCACATAGGGCGCGTAATCCAAGCCGGCGCGCACCAGGTCCTCGGAGAACTCGGCGCAGATCCGCGGCCGGGCGGCATCGTTGTCGACGTCATGTTCGACGATGCGGAAGCCGTATTTGGCAATCGCCTTGTCCAGCATCTCGTCGGCGTCCTGCCGCGGCGCGATGGACTGTGCGAGCCTGAGCGCCGGGATCATGTCGCGCCCGCGGCCGTTCTCTTCCAGCGCCTCGGCCAGCACGGCAAGCGTACTTGCCCGGACAGGCGGCTTATCGCCGCGCAGATAGGCATTGGTGGCGGCGCGCAGCGCGCGCTCCTGGTATTCGCGCCGCTCGGATGACCTGTTGGTCTGGACCGCCAGCGCGAGGCGCGCGTATTCGGTCCAGTGATCGGCCGCATCGCTCAGCACGGTCGCGGCGCCCATGAACCGGTAGGCGGCGACGATGTTGCCCTCGGCGCGCGAGTCGGCCGCCGACTGCAGCAGATCGGCAAGCGTCCAGTTGCCGGGAATGTGCCGGTTGGTCAGGTCGAGCGCCTGGCGCCTCGCCTGGTCGATATCGTGCTCGGACAGGAAATCCAGCTCGGCGGCGCGGGTTTCCGCGGCCGCCACGATGCGCGGATCGGCAGTCAGGACGCGGCCGGAAAAGGCACCCTCGTACGGTGCTTCCTCGCCAAGCTCGGATTTCGGGAAACAGGCGTTCGAACGCGTGTTGAAGGTGAAGGCGACGCAGCGCGGATCGGTCAGGCAGGCGGTCTCGCACGCGTTCAGCGTCGTGTCGAAAATCGACCGGATGTCGCCGCCGGGAAAGTCGACGTCACGCACCAGGCCAAGCCGCCGATCGGGCACCGGGTCTTGCGCCAGTGCCGTGTTGCCGATGATCGCGAGAAGAATCCCAAGTCCGACGCCAATGCGCATGGTCTACCTCCTGCTTTGAATGGCTTCATGGTCGCACACCGCCCGCAACGCGGCAACGGATTCGGCAATGGCGGTTAAGCCGATATTCAACAAGCCGGGCGATGATCGCGGGGCAACGCGGAGCCTCGGGATGGATATCGCAGACTTGCTTGCCCGCGAGCGGCGCGCGCGGATGGCGGCAGAGCGCCTGCTGGAGCTGAAGCAGGCAGAACTTTCGGAGGCGAATCGAAGGCTTTCCAGGCACGCGCGCCACCTCTCGGACGAGATCGTCGAGAAACGGGTCGAGGCCGAGGCGCTGAAGGAACAGAACGCGCAGACGCTGACCGAACTGGAAACCGCCACCGCCGCGGTCCTGATCGCCGAGCGCCGGCTGTGGGATTCGGTCGAGACGATCCAGGACGGTTTCGCCGTGTTCGACGCGGACGAGGTGATGGTCGCCGCCAATTCCGCCTATCTGCTGCCCTTCGACGGGCTCGACGCCGTCGGGCCCGGCATCAATTATGAGGAACTCCTTGCCATCGCGGCACACGAGGGCGTTGTCGATACCGAAGGCCGGTCGCGCGCCGACTGGGTGGCGGCAATGCTGGACCGCTGGCGGGGCGGCACGATCGCGCCCTCCGTCCTGCGGCTCTGGAACGGTACCTTCGTCAAGCTGCTCGACCGCCGCTCGGACGCGGGCGACACCGTCTCGCTGGCGCTGAACATCACCGACACGATCCGCAACGAGGCCAAGCTGAGGAAGGCGCGCCACCGGGCAGAGGCCGCGAACCGTGCGAAATCGGCGTTCCTCGCCAACATGAGCCACGAGATCAGGACGCCGATGAACGGTGTCGTGGCGATGGCCGACCTCTTGGCCGAAACCGATCTGGACGAGGAACAGCGCCTGTTCATCGAAACGATCCGCGCCTCGGGCCAGGCGCTTCTGAGCCTGATCAACGACGTGCTGGACTATTCCAAGATCGACGCGGACAGGCTGATCCTGCATCCCGAAGCCTTCGACCTGGAACGCGCGATCCACGAGATCGTCATGCTGCTGCAGCCTTCGGTCGCGGAAAAGGACCTCGACCTGATCGTCGATTTCGACATGTTCATGCCGACGCACTATGTCGCGGACGCGGCCCGCATCCGGCAGGTTCTGACCAACCTGATCGGCAACGCGATCAAGTTCACCCAAGAGGGCCACGTTCTGATCCGCGTGGTCGGCCTGCCGGTGGGCGAGGGCGACGAACAGCGCGTGCACGTCATGGTCGAAGACACCGGAATCGGCATCGCGCCCGAGATGACGCGACACATTTTCGGCGAGTTCAACCAGGTCGAGGACGACCGCAACCGCAAGTTCGAGGGCACCGGACTGGGACTGGCGATCACCAAGCGGCTGGTCGAGACGATGGGCGGCGAAATCTGGGTGGACAGCGAACCGGGCGCCGGATCCAGCTTTGGCTTTCACCTGACGCTGCCCGTGGCCGAAAGCGACGAGCCGCCGCTGGCCGCGGTTCCGGGATGGATCGGGCGCGTCGTGGTGGCCGACGCGCAGCCGCTGAACCGCCAGATCACCGACAAGCAGCTCGCGATGCAGAATGTGGCGGTCCGGCAATGCGCCTCGGCCGCCGAGGTGCGGGGCGCGGCGCCCGGCAGGTGCGACGTCATGCTGATCGACCACCACCTGCCCGACATGGCCGGCAGCGACCTGGCCGCGCGGCTGCGCGCCGACGGGTTCGAGGGCCCGATCATCCTGCTGGTCACGGCGCCGGGCCAGGCAGATGCCGAACCCGGCGTGATCACACGCAGCCTGCAAAAGCCGGTGCGGCGGCGAGAGCTGTTTTCGGCCATCGCGGATCTTCCGGCCCCGGACGGCGCGACGTCCGAGACGGTCGATTCAGGCTCTGAATCGTCCGAAAATGCCGTTCCCAGCCAACCGCGGCGGATGCGCGTTCTCGCGGCGGAAGACAACAAGACCAACCGGCTGATCTTCGGCAAGCTGGTCAAGGCGCTCGATATCGACCTGGAATTCGCCGCCGACGGGCAAGAGGCCGTCGACGGGTTCCAGGCGTTCCGGCCCGACGTGATCTTCATGGACATCTCGATGCCTGGGATCGACGGCAAAGAGGCGACGCGCCGGATCCGCGCGATGGAATCCGAACGTGGCCTGCCCCGCACCACGATCGTCGCCCTGACGGCGCATGCAATGGCCGGCGACGACCAGGCAATCCTGTCCGCGGGGCTCGACCACTACATGACCAAACCGTTGAAGAAGGACGCGATCCTCGCCCGGATCGCCGAGGAGGCGCCGCAAGGCTGCCTGCCGGTCTTTCCTGACGAGGCGCCACCGGCCGCCGCTGCCGGGCGATGAGTTTCCGCGGGGTGCAGGCGCCCCGAGTAGGGCCGGCCGCCCACATATCCCACCGCTCTGCCGCGGGCACGCCGTCCCCGGGTGCCCCGGTCAAGTCCGCCGCCGCCATGCCGGCGGACCGGGCAGGCCCGCCAAGGCTGCCGGTCCGTCAGGCGCTTTCCAGGATTTCCAGAAACGCGGGGCCGAAGCGTTCCGCCCGCCGCTCGCCCAGCAGCCGGGCAAGCGCCTCCATATCGGCGGATTTCAGCGCCGCGACCCTGGCCAGCAGCGGCGCGGAACAGCTCATCGGCTTGCCGGTGCCATCGCCGCGCGCCAGCCGCGCCTGCGCCTGCAGCAGCCGGTCGTACAGATCGCCCTCGCCGCGGCCCGCCAGCCGCAGCCGCGCCGGATGCTCGGGCGGCGGCGCGTCGCCCGCGACGATTTCCAGGAACGCGCGCCCGTAGCGGTCGAGCTTTTTCGCGCCGACCCCGCTGATCCGTGCCATGTCGTCCAGCGTCATGGGCCGCACCTCGGCCATCTCGATCAGCGTGCGGTCGGTGAAGATCACGTAGGCCGGCACCCGTGCCGCCTCGGCAAGCGCGCGGCGCTTGGCCTTGAGCGCAGCGAGAAGCGGCGCGTTTTCCTCGGCCACCAGCATTTTCGGCGCGGGCCGCGCCGCGGCCTTGCGGATCGTGTCACGGCGCAGCGTGATTTCCGCCTCGCCGCGCAGGATCGGCCGCGCCGCGCCGGTCATCCGCAACGCGCCGTGCCGCGCGGGGTCGGGGCGCATCAGGTCGCGGCCCATCATCTGCCGGAAGATCGCCTGCCATTGCCGCCGCTCGAACTCGCGCCCGACGCCGAAGGTCGGCAACTCGTCGTGGCGCCGCGCCGTGACCTTGTCGGTGGCGGTGCCGGTCAGGATATCGATCAGGTGCCCGGCGCCAAAGCTTTCGCCGGTGCGCAGCGCCGCCGACAGCGCCTTGCGCACCGCCTCGGTGCCGTCGAACACTTCGGGCGGCGTGTCGCACAGGTCGCAGTTGCCGCAGGCCGGCGCATCCTCTGCGAAATACGAAAGCAGCGCCGCGCGGCGGCATTTCAGCGTCTCTGCCAGACCGAGCAGCGCGTTCAGCCGCCCGTGATCCGCCTCGCGCCGCTCGGGCGGTGCCAGGCTTTCGTCGATCTGGCTGCGGCGCAGGCGGATGTCGTCGGGGCCGTAAAGCGTCAGCGTCTCGGCCGGCGCGCCGTCGCGGCCGGCGCGGCCGATTTCCTGGTAATAGGCCTCGATCGACTTCGGCAGGTCGGCATGCGCGACCCAGCGGATATCGGGCTTGTCCACGCCCATGCCGAAGGCGACGGTGGCGACGACGATCAGCCCGTCTTCCTGCTGGAACCGGGTCTCGACGCGGCGGCGGTCGCCCGCCTCCATGCCGCCGTGATAGTGGCACGCCGCGTGCCCGGCCTCGCGCAGGGCGGCGGCCAGCGTCTCGGTCTTGGCGCGGGTGCCGCAATAGACGATTCCGGACTGCCCGCGCCGCGCTTCGGCAAAGTCCAGGATCTGGCGGCGCGGCGTGTCCTTGGGCTGAAACGCCAGGTGGATGTTGGGCCGGTCGAAGCCGCGCAGAAAGGTCAGCGGATCGGCCCCGTCGAACAGCCGCGCGACGATCTCGTCCCGGGTTTCGGCATCCGCCGTGGCGGTAAAGGCCGCCAGCGGCACGCCGAGCGCGCGGCGCAATTCGCCGATGCGCAGGTAGTCGGGACGGAAATCGTGGCCCCACTGGCTGACGCAATGCGCCTCGTCGACCGCGATCAGCCCGGTGCCGATCCGGCGCAGCAACGCGTGCGTCCCGCCCGAGGCCAGCCTTTCCGGCGCCATGTACAACAGCCGCAGTTCGCCCCGCTCGAGCGCGTCGAACACCGCGTCGGTCTCTTCCGCGGTGTTGCCCGAGGTCAGCGCACCGGCCGCGACGCCGGCCTCGGTCAGGGCGCGCACCTGGTCGCGCATCAGCGCGATCAGCGGCGAGATCACCACCGTCACGCCCTCGCGGCAAAGCGCGGGCAACTGGTAGCACAGCGACTTGCCGCCGCCTGTTGGCATGATCGCCAGCACGTTCCGGCCCCGCACGACGGCCTCGACGATCTCGGCCTGGCCGGGACGGAAGCTGTCGAATCCGAACACGGTGGACAGAAGCTCGGCGGCGCGGTCCATGGGCCTCGATAATTTTCTTCAAACTGCTCTTGCCGGTCTGACCATCGCAGATGAAGATTCGGTGAACAAGGCCCCGGTGCCCGGCCGGCCTCAGGCGAACGCCGGCGCGTTGTTCGCCAGGATGATCCTCAGCGCATAGACCGCGATCAGCGCCACCAGCGGCGCCAGGTCAAGCCCGCCCATGTCGGGCAAAAAGCGCCGGATCGGGGCATAAAGCGGCTCCAGCAGACGGTTCAGCCCGTACCAGATCTGATGCACCACCGGCTGCCGCAGGTTCAGCACCTGGAAGCTGATCAGCCAGCTCATGATGATGTGCACGATCATGATGAACCAGGCGACGTCGAGGATCAGCTTGAGGATTTCGTAAAGCGAGGTCATGGCCCGTCCGTGTTGGCATCTCTTGCGTTCGCCAAGACCTATGCGCGTCGCGCCGCAGTGGCAAGGCGCGGGTGCCGTGGCGTCATATCTTGACGTTTACGTAAGTGTCAGACAACGTATCCGGGATGAAAGGAGGGCGTTGCCATGTACCCCTTCGTCCGCATGCTCAAGGAACTCGCGATCTTCCGCTCGTCGCCGCCGCTGGCGCTGACCGACACCCATGTGTCGCACCACATCTGCTGGCCGTGGGACATCGATATGTGGCTCGAGCTGAACAATGGCCGGTCGCTGACGATCTACGATCTGGGCCGGATCCCGCTGGCGCAGCGGACCGGACTGATCGGCGTGCTTCGCCGCGGGCGCTGGTCCTTCGCGATGGCCGGGGTCTCGGTGCGCTGGCGGCAGCGGGTGCGGCCGTTCGAGCGGATCGAGATGCACAGCCGCTGCGTCGGATGGGACGACCGGTTCATCTACCTGGAACAGACGATGTGGAAACGCGACGGAAGCTGCGCCAGCCAGGCGCTGTACCGCGCGGCGGTTACCGGACGTGACGGCATCGTCGCGCCGGTCAAGGTGATCGAGGCGCTGGGCGCGCGCCAGACCAGCCCCGACTTGCCGCGCTGGGTCGCCGCCTGGATCGACGCCGACGCCGCGCGCCCCTGGCCGCCGGCCGCCGAGAGCACTTAACACCTGAACTTGCAGGTTGCGCCGCGGGGGGATTGGCTGTCATATCACCTGCGACAGGGGGATGAGATCGATGGCCGAGATCAGCGCGCGACGGCGCATCTGGGGCTGGATGATGTTCGACTGGGCCAGCCAGCCCTACAACACCTTGCTGTTGACCTTCACCTTCGGGCCGTTCTTCGCCGAGATCGTGTCCGACCGGCTGACGGCGGACGGGTTTTCCGAGATGGCGGCAAAGGCCCAGGCACAGGCCTATTGGGGCTACGGGCTGACCGCCGCCGGGCTGATGATCGCGGTGCTCGCACCGATCTTCGGCGCGGTGGCCGACAGCACCGGGCGCCGGATGCCCTGGATCTGGGGGTTTTCCGTCCTGTACGTCGCCGGCGCCTCGGGACTTTGGCTGGCGCATCCCGACAGTTTCGACATCGTGACCCTGCTGTTCTTTTTCGGCATCGGGCTGATCGGCATGGAATTCGCCACGATCTTCACCAACGCGATGCTGCCCTCGCTCGGCGACCGGAACGAGATCGGCGCGATATCCGGTTCGGGCTGGGCCTGGGGGTATCTGGGCGGCGTCATGGCGCTGGCGCTGGTGCTGCTGTTCTTCGCCGAAAGCGACCGGGGCGTCACGCTGATCGGGATCGAGCCGATCCTGGGCCTGGAACCCGCGGCGCGGGAAGGCACGCGCTCGGTCGGGCCGTTCACCGCGCTGTGGTATGCGGCCTTCATGGTGCCGTTCTTCCTGTGGGTGCGCGAGCCGCGGCACGAGGTGGTGCGCGGCGCGCCGGTGGCGCAGGGCCTGCGCGACCTGTGGGCGACACTGAAGAGCCTGCCGGGAAACACCTCTCTTACCGCCTATCTCGGCAGTTCGATGTTCTACCGCGACTCGCTGAACGGGATGTACACCTTCGGCGGCATCTACGCTTTCGGCGTGCTCGGCTGGACGGTGATCGACATTGGCGTCTTCGGGATCATGGCGGCGATCACCGGCGCGATCTTCGCCTGGGCCGGGGGCCAGGCCGACCGGGCATATGGGCCAAAGCCGGTGATCCTGGTCTCGATCTACGTCCTGATCGCGGTGGCTGTCGTGATCGTGACGATATCCCGCACCACGGTGCTGGGGATCACCTTTGCCGAAGGCTCCAACGCGCCGGATTACGCGTTCTACGTCTGCGGCGCGCTGATCGGCGCGGCGGGCGGGTCGCTGCAGGCGGCGAGCCGGACGATGATGGTGCGCCAGTCCAACCCCGGACGGATGACCGAGGCTTTCGGGCTTTACGCGCTGGCCGGCAAGGCCACGACCTTCCTCGCGCCTGCGGCGATCGCGATCACCAGCGACCTGAGCGGAAGCCAGCGGATCGGCGTCACGCCGCTGATCGGGCTGTTCCTTCTGGCGCTGATTCTGCTACGCTGGGTCAACCCTGACGGCAGAAGAGACGTGTCATGGCCCGTGTCCTCGCAGCCTTCGCCCTGATCCTTGCCGCAGCGGGCTGCGCGCCGGGCGATCCCCCGCGACAGGCGTCGGCCGTCGTGCCGGCCGCGATCTCGGTCGCGGCGTCCAACATCGACCCCACGACGCTGGCCAAGTCGTTGTTCGGGGCCAAACGCAACGCCTCGACCCAGACGCCCGCGCCGCATGGCGGCTATGCCAAGGGCTGCCTCGCCGGCGGCGAGCGCCTGCCCGAAACCGGCCCCACCTGGCAGGCGATGCGGCTTTCGCGCAATCGCAACTGGGGCCATCCCGAAGCCATCGCCTATGTCCAGCGCCTGTCTGCCCGGGCCGCGGCGCTGCCCGGCTGGAACGGGCTTTACATCGGCGACATCAGCCAGCCGCGCGGCGGTCCGATGCTGAGCGGGCACAGCAGCCACCAGATCGGGCTGGACATCGACATCTGGCTGCGGCCCGCCACCGATCTCGGGCTCAGCGCATCCGAGCGCGAGAACATCTCGTCGATCTCGATGCGCCGCGCCAACGGCGCCTATGTCAACGGCAACTGGACGCGCGCGCACCACGCCCTGCTGAAGGCCGCCGCAAGCGATCCGGCGGTGGCGCGGATCTTCATCTTTCCCGGCGCCAAGGTGCAGATGTGCAACGACGAGACCGGCGACCGCGCCTGGCTGCGCAAGATCCGGCCCTGGTGGGGGCATCACTATCACTTCCATGTCCGGCTGAACTGTCCGAAGGGCGCCGTCGGCTGCGTCGACCAGAACCCGCCGCCGACGGGCGACGGCTGCGCGGACGCGCAGAAATGGGTGCATGACATCCTGAATCCGCCGCCGCCGAATCCGAATGCGCCGCCGCCGAAGCCGCGGCGCGAATACGTCATCGCCGACCTGCCTAAGCAATGCGCAAACGTCCTGTCGTCACGCTGATCGGGACCGTTCTGCTTTGCCTCGCGCTGGGCGGAATGGCCCGCCCCGGCCCGCGCGCGGAATACCTCGGCACCTACACCTGGACAGAGCGCGACCGCGCCTTCGGGGGGTTTTCCGGCATCGAGTTGACCGCCGACGGCACGCGGTTCCTGGTGATCAGCGACCGCGGCCATATCGTCGAGGGACGGCTGCGCCGTGACGGCGCGCATATCGCCGGGATCGAGGCCGGGCCGCTGCGGCCGCTGAAGAACACCGACGGCGGCCCGCTGGCCCGGTTCGAGACCGACGCCGAGGGGCTGGCCCTGCGCGACGACGGGCGCATCTATGTCTCGTTCGAAGCGATCCACCGGGTCTGGACCTACCGCGACCCGCGGTCCGAGGCCGCCTGGCTGCCGCGGCACCCCGATTTCGAGACGATGCAGAACAACTCGTCGCTCGAGGCGCTGGCGATCGGACCGGACGGCGCGATCTATACCTTGCCCGAGCGGTCCGGGCGCATGTCGCGGCCGTTCCCGGTCTATCGCTACCGGAACGGAAAATGGGCCAGGCCCTTTTCGATAACGCGCCGTGACGAGTTCCTGCCGGTTGGCGCCGATTTCGGCCCGGACGGCCGGCTTTACCTGCTGGAACGTCACCTGAACGGCATATTCGGCTTCGTCAGCCGGGTGCGCAGCTTTCGGGTCAGCGGCGACCGGATCGACGACGAGCGGCTGATCTTCGAAACCACGACCGGCACCCACGACAACCTCGAGGGGCTCGCCGTCTGGCGGGACGCGGCAGGCGATATCCGCCTGACGATGATCTCGGACGACAATTATCGCAGCTTCCAGCGCACCGAATTCGTGGAATACCGGCTGCGGCAGTGACTTGCGCGCGCCGCGCAGCGGCGTTAGAGCGGCACGTCCCCCGGCGGGACCAAGTCTCCGCAACCTTGCCAAAACGGAACCCGACATGTCCCGACTTCTTCCCGGCGTTCTCGCCATGGCGGCCATCGTGGTCGCCTCGAACATCCTGGTGCAGTTCCTGTTCGGCCAGTGGCTGACCTGGGGCGCCTTCACCTATCCCTTCGCCTTCCTCGTCACCGACGTGATGAACCGCGTCTACGGCCCGGCCATGGCCCGCCGCGTGGTGTTCGCCGGGTTCCTGACCGGCGTCGCCTGTTCGTTGATCGGCACGCAGGTGATGCTGCAGGGCGACGGGTTCGAATACCCAGCCGTGACCTGGCGGATCGCCATGGGCTCGGGTCTGGCCTTCCTGACCGCACAGCTGATCGACGTCGCGATCTTCGACCGCCTGCGACAGGGCAGCTGGTGGCGCGCGCCGCTGGCCTCGACGCTGGTGGGCAGCACGGTGGATACCGCGATCTTCTTCACCATCGCCTTTTCGGCCGCGCTTGCCGCGCTGGAGCCCGCAAACGACGTCGGCTGGGCGAACCAGGTGCTGCCGATGCTGGGCGCAGGGCCGGACGCGCCGCTGTGGGTTTCGCTCGCGGTCGCCGACTGGGGCGTCAAGCTTGCCATCGCGCTGATCGCGCTGGTGCCGTTCCGACTCATCGTCGGCAGAATGATGGCACGCGTTGCGTAAAAACGTTTGACAGACACAAAATCTGTGTCACGCTCGCCGCAACAGCAACCAGCGAAAGGAGGTGATCCAGTGTCGAGAGGGATATTGGAGAGAGGTGTCGGAACAGTCGGAGGCATGACCGCCTGAGGGCAGCCCCAAGGGTGAGAACCCTTCCGATTGGACACTCGTTCTAACCGGACCATCTCCGAAAGAACTCGAAAGGGCCGCTCGTCTGGGCGGCCCTTTTTGGTGCCGGAATCGGGCCGAATTCGCACGTCGGTATCACGTCGGTATTACGTATGTATCGCGTCGGTGCGAAAACCGCTCTTGCCCCGATCCCGCGCCGGTGCGAGGCAGGGACCATGCTGCACGTCACCGACACCATCGCCATCGAGGACTGGGAACTGACCGAGCAGTTCGTGCGCGCCAGCGGTCCCGGCGGGCAGAACGTCAACAAGGTGGCGACCGCGGTGGAGCTGAGGTTCGAGGCCGCGCGCTCGCCCAACCTGCCCGATCCGGTCAAGGCGCGGCTGAAACGGCTGGCCGGGCGGCGCTGGACCACCGAGGGCGCCTTGGTGCTTCAGGTCGACGAGACCCGCAGCCAGGCCCGGAACCGCGAGATCGCCCGCGAGCGGCTGGCCGACCTGATCCGCCGCGCCGCCGTCGCGCCGAAGCGCCGGGTCAGGACGCGTCCCACGCTCGCCTCGAAGCGCCGGCGGCTGAAGGCCAAGAAGGTCCGCGGCGAGGTCAAGGCGCTGCGCGGGCGGGTGAGCGGCGAAGACCAGTCTTGACCGTTGCCCGGGCATGCCGCCGGCGGCTAACCTCGGCGGCATTTGCAGCGGGGGGTTGCACATGGATTTCACCGAACGGACAGAGTTGGAAAAGGGCTTTGCCGAAATTTTCCGCGCCCGCGTCAGACCGGCGCTGATGGCGATCGAATCCGACCGCGTGGTGCGGCTTTGGACGGCGCGGAAATGGGTGGCGATCATCCTGGCCGCCACCGCCGCCGCCGTCGCGTTGCTGCTGTTCGCCGTCGAGGGGGAGTTCGCGGCCTTCGCCGCCTTCTTCCTTGGCATCGTCGGGGTGATCGGTGCCCTGGGGGTGCGCGCGTTCCACGCCCATGCCTGGAGCGGCGCGGTCGAGGATGCGGTGATGCCGGCGATCTGCGAACATGTCGGCGACCTGACCTTTGCCAGCGACGGCGGCGGCGGCTTTCCGGTCGGCGCGTTCCGCGAGCTTGGGATGGTCGGGTCCTACAACAAGTCGAACATCCGCAACGAGATGACCGGCAGCCACCGCGGCACCGATTACCGGATCGTGCAGGCGACGCTTGAGAAAGAGACCCGCAATTCCGACAACAAGAAAAGCTCCAGCACCGTGTTCAACGGGCTGATGTTCCATATCTCGGTGCCGATGCAGTCGCCCGGGCGGATCCTGATCACCCGCGACTACGGCGCCCTCGGCAACACGCTGGGCGGGCTGTTCGCCGGCGACCGCGGCCGCGGCATGCCGCGGGTCGAGTTCGATCACGACACGTTCGAGGACGCGTTCGAGGTTCACGCCGAAGATCCCGAGGCCGCGCGCCGCTTCATGCCGCCCCGGTTTCTGGACAGCGTGCTGGCCATCGGCGCGGCCGAAGGCGGCCGCCGCGGCACCAAGGCGATGAAGGCCGGATTCTGGAACGACGATTTTTACCTCGCGTTAAGTCGCGGCGGCGGGTTCATGAAGATGGGCGCGCTGAACAAGCCCGTGACGGACATGGAGGACGACTTGCACGAGATATTCGACGACATCGACCTTGCGCGGCGCATCATCGACCGGCTGCACGGGGATTGAGCGGGCGCCTGTCGCTGACGGGCCGCGAAACGACGCAGCCATGGCTTGCAGCGGCAAGGCCGCGCCGCTAGGCATCGCGCCATGAAGGACACCAGCCAGACCAAGACCGTCGTCAGTTCCTGGAACGAATGGGACCCGTTGCGCCATGTGATCGTGGGGCGGGCCGATGATTGCCACATCCCGCCCGCCGAACCGGCGCTGGAGGCCAAGGTACCGGAAGACAGCGACATGCGCGGCCAGTGGGGCCGGCGCCCGCAAGAGACGATCGACCGGGCGAACGAGTTGCTGGACCGTTTTGCAGCGCAGCTTCGGGCGCGCGGGATCCGCGTCGACCGGCCGGTGCCGGTCGACCAGTCGCTGCCCGTGACCACGCCGGATTTTCACACCGACAGCCAGTTCGGATGCATGCCCCCGCGCGATGTGCTGCTGACCGTCGGGTCGGAGATTCTCGAGGCGACGATGTCCTATCGCTGCCGCTGGTTCGAGTATCTCAACTACCGCCCCTTGCTGCAGCGCTATTGGGAGGAAGACCCGAATTTCCGCCACGAAGCCGCGCCGAAGCCGCGGCTGACCGACGCCGATTACCGCCCCGACTACCTGTCAGAGCGGATCGGCGTGGATCAGAGACTGAAATGGACCGCCGAGAAGTTCTTTGTCACCACCGAGGAGGAACCGCTGTTCGACGCCGCCGACGTGCTGCGGTTCGGGCGCGACCTTGTGGTGCAGCACGGGTTCACGACGAACCTCAAGGGCATCGAGTGGCTGCGCCGGCATTTCCCCGACCACCGGGTACATGCGGTGAACTTTCCCGGCGATCCCTACCCGATCCATATCGACGCCACATTCACCCCGCTCAGGCCCGGACTGATCCTGAACAACCCGCAGCGCCGCCTGCCGGACGAGCAGCGCGGGATTTTCGAATGCAACGGCTGGCAGATCGTCGACGCGGCGCAGCCCGCGCATAACGCGCCGCCGCCGCTGTGCTATTCGTCGGTCTGGCTTAGCATGAACGTGCTGGTGCTGGACCCCAAGACGGTCTGCGTCGAGAAATCCGAGGTCTACCAGGCCGAACAGATGGACAGGCTGGGCATGGAAGTCGTCGAGGTCGAGCTGCGCGATGCCTATGCCTTTGGCGGCGGCCTGCATTGCTGCACCGCGGATGTCTGGCGCGAAGGCGGCTGCGAGGACTATTTCCCCAGGGGCTGAACCGGGCAGGGCACCGGGCGCGGGGCGGGCGCCGGGCGGCGCATGGTGTCACACCACCACCTCGAGCGCCTGCTGCTGCCCGACGCCGAAGACGCGCTTGTAGCGTTCGACCTCCAGCCCCGGTCCCATCGCCTTCAGCGGATTGTCGGACAGCTTGACGGTCGGGCGCCCGTTCGCGGCGACCGCCTTGCAGACCAGCGAAAACGGCGCCAGCGCATCGCCCGGGGTCAGCCCGCGGAAGTCGTTGGTCAGCAGCGTGCCCCAGCCGAAGCTGACCCGCACGCGACCGCGGAACTGCGCATGAAGCTCTTCGATCTTGTCGACGTCCAGGCCGTCGGAGAAGATCACCAGCTTCTCGCGCGGGTCCTCGCCGCGGTCCTGCCACCAGCGGATCGCGATTTCGGCGCCCTCCGCGGGATCGCCCGAATCGATGCGCACGCCGGTCCAGCCCGCCAGCCAGTCGGGCGCGTTCCTGAGAAACCCCTCGGTGCCGTAGGTGTCGGGCAGGATGATGCGCAGGTTGCCCTCGTGCTCTTCCTGCCAGTCCTCCAGCACCTTGTAGGGCGCGGAACGCAGCGCTTCTTCGGTATCGGCCAGCGCGCAATAGACCATCGGCAGTTCGTGCGCGTTGGTGCCGATCGCCTCGACGTCGCGGTTCTTGGCGATCAGGCAATTCGAGGTGCCGACGAATTTCGCCCCAAGCCCCTCGATCATCGCCTGCACGCACCAGTCCTGCCAGAGAAAGCTGTGCCGCCGCCGCGTGCCGAAATCGGCGATGCGCAGGTCGTTGAGCGCGCGCAGGCGCTCTACCTTTTCCCACAGCTTGGTCATCGCCCGGGCATAGAGCACCTGCAGCTCGAACCGGCCCATCCGGTTCAGGATCGCGCGGCCGCGCAGCTCCATCAGCACGGCGAGCGCGGGGATCTCCCACATCATCACCTCGGGCCATTTGCCCTCGAATGTCAGCTCGTACTGGCCCGCGCGTTTCTCCAGGTGATAGGGCGGCAGGCGCAGCGCCTCGAACCATTCCATGAACTCCGGCGTGAACATCTGCCGCTTGCCGTAGAACATGTTGCCGCGCAGCCAGGTCGATTCACCGCGGATTAGCGACAGCGACCGGATATGGTCGAGCTGTTCGCGCAACTCGCCCTCGTCGATCAGCTCGGCAAGCAGCACGTGTTTCGAGCGGTTGATCAGCGAGAATTCGACGGTGGTGTCCGGCTTGTTGCGGAACACCGACTGGCACATCAGCAGCTTGTAGAAATCGGTGTCGATCATCGAGCGAACGATCGGGTCGATCTTCCATTTGTGGTTATAGACACGGGTGGCGATGTCGACCATGGGACGCCCTTTCTCAACAGCCATTGGTTAGACCAAGGCGATCCCGGCTTGTCCAGTTGCGGCAGAAAAAAGCCCCGCCGGAAAGGGCGGGGCAGTTCAGGGAGGAAGGAAGCGGGAAGGCGGTGGGTTACTTGCGGACTTTCCTGATCTTGATGGCCGCGACGGCGGCCTGGCTGCGGACGTTTTCCGCGTTCTGCAGGTCCGACGTGCCAAGCTGAATCTGGAACTGGACGTCGGAATCGCCGTCGGCCCGGGCGGTGGCGGTCAGCGCGAGGACGATGAACGAGGCGAAGAACGGGGCGCGGGTCATGTCGGTGTCTCCTGTCGGGCGGGGCGGATCGTCTGCTTGTCAGGGATGGGTCGTGCGGGCTGGCGCGGCGGTTCAAAAAAAATCTGGCCGCCGCCCGGCCCGTAAAGAAGGGCCCCCGCACGAGGCGGGGGCCCTGGCGGCCGCTGCGGGTGGGCGGGAATCAGCGGCGCGCGTGGCTGTCTTCGCCGGCGCCGGGCTGCAGGAACGGTACGGGGCGCTTGCCGACGAGCTGGAACTTGACGCGGCTCGGGCCGGACAGCGCCTTGAGCCGGTCGAAGGTGGTGCCCTGCGGTGCGTTGCTGAATTCCGCGTCGCACTCGTCCATGCCACCGCTGGCGCATTCCTGGGCGTGGTCCGGGTGTGTGTCGTTGCACCAGGTGATGACGGCGTCGTAGCACTCGCCGAGCGACTCGATCTTCGCCAGCGCCGGGTTCGGGGTCAGCGCGGCGGTGCCGAAAGCGGCGGCGGCAGCGGCGGCGAAAAGCATGGTGCGGGTCATAGCGATGTCTCCTGTTGGTCCTTGTGGGCGTCCGTGTCGCACGCTGACAGCGCGCTACGTCCATGGGTCGGAGACCGCCCGGCGGGCGTTCAAACAAAGTTGCGGTGAATGCGACGGTTTTCCCCGGGGCGGCTGGAATCGCCGGGAAATTCAACAACCCGTGGCGCGTACCAGTCCCCAGCCGTAATCGGTATCGCGCCCCGGCGCGCCCAAATCGGCGCTGTTGCGCCGCAGCGCCGCGCGCAAGGCAGCGGCCGAGCGTGTGCCGCGTGCGACGTGCCGCGCGGCCAGCGCGGTGACGATCGGCGCGGCGTAGGAGGTGCCCGAGGCATAGGTGCCGCCCCTCGGCCTGGCGACATAGAGATCGACCCCCGGCGCGGCGAATTCGATATGCGCGCCGGTATTCGCGGACCGATAGCGGCGCCCGGCGGCGTCGACCGCGGTGACGGCGATCACCGGCGATGCGGCGGCGGGCCAGGCCTCGCTCGACTTGCCGTCGTTGCCGGCGGCGGCGACCATCAGCGCGCCGCGCCCTGCGGCCGCGCCCAGAAGGTCGGCCAGCGCCGCGTTGGGCGGCCCGGCGAAGGACATGTTGATCAGCCGCACGCCGCTGCCGATCAGCCAGTCCAGCGCCGCGCCGATCCGCTCGACATCCGCCGCCGGCCCGCGGCGTTCGCGGGCGAAGGCCGACGCGGCGAACAGCTGGGCGCCGCCGGCGTAGCCGGTCAGCGCGCCGTCCGGGTCCTGCCCGACGATCAGCGCGGCGACGGCGGTGCCGTGGCTTGCATCCGCCGGGCGTTCGTTCGGCAACAGCACGCTTTGCACACGGATCCGGGCCTGGCGCAGCGCGGCGTGCGACGGGTCCACCGGCCCGTCGATCAGCCCGACGCGCAGCCCACCGAGGCGGCAGGGCGAGGGTCCCGCGCCGATCATCCGCGCGGCATATAGCCGGGGCCTGCCCTGCGCGTAGCGATAGAAGGCCTGTGCGTCGATCACGGTCTGCGGCGCCGCCTGCGCCAGCAGCGCCCGCGCCTGCGCCAGCGTCAACCGCCGCAGATCGACGACCAGCGCGCGCCGGTTCAGCGCGCCATAGGCCCGGATGCGCAGCACCTGCGCACCGGCGCCGGCCAGCGCGTCGGCGGCGGCCTGCGACTGGCCGGGCGGGCCAATTGCGATGTATTCCAGCCGCCCGCCGCGCAGGATCGCTGCATCGACGCGGCCACGGGTCGTCGGAAAATTGTCGTCGTTGTCGATATTGCGGCGTGGCGTCTGCGGATCGACACGCTGCGCCTCTGCCGGGGCAAGGGCCAGGCCGAGGCAGATCAGGATCAGGCCGGTGAGCATGCGCATGGCGGCTCTCCTAGTCGTCGGGCACCTCCAGGCTTTCGACGATGTCCGAGGCCGACAGGATCGCAATTGCCTGCTCGTTTGTCACGCCCTCGATGGTCGCAAGCTGGTAAAGGCCCAGCGCCGACGGCCCGCCGACGATCTCGACCCCGGCGTCGAGCAGCAGCGCGCGCAGCGCCTCTTCGGTGGTGTCGGGGCGGACCGCGATGGTAAAGGCCGCGTCGGCGCCGGCGAGCGTGAATCCGCCGGGATCGTCCGGCGCGCGCGACAGGAACACGGCCTGCCCCACGACCACGGCGAGCAGGGCCGCGGCAACCGCCTGCCAGGCCCAGCGCGGCGTGGCGCGGGGCCGGATCGCGGCGGGCGCCTCGGCCTCGACCTCGCGCATCAGCCGGCCCAGGCCCATCTCGCCGGGGCTATAGCCTTGCTCGGTCTGCATGGTGTTGCGGATCGCGCGCAGCGCGGCCAGTTCTGCCTGCATCTCGGCATCCTCGACCTCGGCGGCCTCGACCTCGGCGCGTTCCTCGCCGGTCAGCGTGTCGTTGGCCAGGAACGGCAGCAGGGCGATGATCTCGTCGCGGGTCATGCCGGCACCCCCCGCTGCACGCGGCCCGAAAGGCAGCGCAGCAACAGCTTCTTGGCGTGGAAGATGCGGGTCTTGATCGTGCCTTCCGGCACGCCGGCGACCTCGGCGATCTCGGCATAGGTCATGTCGTCGTAGAACGCCAGGCTGATCGCGGTGCGGTGGTCGTCCTTCAGCGTGCCGAGGCAGTGGCGCACGTGCTCGGCCTCTTGCCCCGCGGTCACGCAGGCCTCTGCGTCGGGGCTGTCGTCGGCGGTATCGGGCAATTCGTCGGTCACGTCCTGCCGCCCGCGCTTGCGGTGCAGGTCGATCACCTTGCGATAGGCGATACCGAATATCCAGGTCTGCACTTTCGATCTTCCTTCGAACCGGCTGGCCGAGCGCCAGACTTCCATGAACACGTCATGCAGTACGTCGGACGACTCGAAGGGATCGTTCAATCTTGACTGGATGAATCTGTAGACCGGCCGTTCCAGCGCCCTGTAAAGCTGGGCCAGGGCCTTCTTGTCGCCATGGGCGATCTGCGTGAGGGTCTGCGCGTGCGGGTCCATGGCGTTCTGGTCGAAATGGGCGGTGCAGCAATCGGTTGCAGCCAGTTAGAGCATCCCCGGGGGCCATCGGGCAAGTGGGGCTCGCCCGGGCGCGGCTTTCCGGCTAGGCAATGGCGATGGGCGAGAGGCTGGAAATCTTCCTGGCAACGGCGCCGGGGCTGGAGCCCGCGCTGGCCGACGAAGCCGCCGCGGCGGGGTTCGACGCGCCGCGCGCGGTGCCCGGCGGGGTCGAGACGCGGGGCGGCTGGCCCGAGGTCTGGCGCGCGAACCTCGAGCTGCGCGGCGCCGCGCGGGTGCTGGTGCGGATCGCGCAGTTCCGGGCGCCGCACCTCGCACAGCTCGACAAGCGCACGCGCCGGGTCGACTGGGCCGGCCTGCTGCGCGCCGACGTGCCGGTCCGGGTCGAGGCGACCTGCCGCAAGTCGCGCATCTATCACGCCGGCGCCGCCGCCGAGCGGATCGGGCGCGCCCTGGGCATGCCGCTGTCGAAAGAGGCCGGGATCGTTCTGAAGGCGCGGATCGAGGACGACCTGTGCACCATCAGCCTGGACACCTCGGGCGAGCCGCTGCACCGGCGTGGCCACAAGCGCTTCGTCGGAAAGGCACCGATGCGCGAAACCCACGCCGCGCTGTTCCTGCGCCAATGCGGCTATGACGGGACCGGGCCGGTCGTCGACCCGATGTGCGGGTCGGGCACCTTCGTGATCGAGGCGGCCGAGATCGCGGCGGGGCTGAAACCGGGCCGCTCGCGCCGCTTCGCGTTCGAGCTGCTGGCCGGGTTCGACGCGGATGCGTGGCACGCGCTGCGCGGGCCCGCGCCGGCGGCAGCGCCGGATCTGCGCTGCTTCGGCTTCGACCGCGACGACGGCGCGATCCGCGGCAGCCGCGAGAATGCCGAACGCGCCGGCGTGACCGGCTGGACGGCGTTCGCCCGGCAGGCGATCAGCGAGCTTCAGCCACCCGAGGGACCGCCCGGCCTGGTGATCGTCAACCCGCCCTATGGCGGCCGGATCGGCAACCGGAAGCCGCTGTTTGCGCTCTACGACGCGTTCGGCCGCGTCATGCGGGACCGCTTCCGGGGCTGGCGCGTGGGACTTGTCACCAGCGACGGCGGGCTTGCCCGGGCCACCGGGTTGCCGTTCCTGGCGCCCGGGCCACCCGTGGCGCTGGGCGGAACCAGGGTGACGCTGTGGCGCACCGGGGCGCTTTCGCCGGGCGATCCATAGCGCCGCGGGATCACGCGTGCGGGGCGCCGGTTTCGGTCAGGCTGCACATACGGATCAGCCAGCCGCCGCCCGGCTGGCGTTCCAGGATGTTCAGCGACGTGCCCTCGCCGTCCGCCTTGCCTTCCGCGAACCGCGCCACGCACCAGGCCAGATCGCCCGAACCGCCGAACTCGAGAACCTCGATCTGCTTGTCCGGGCTGCCGCCGGCGGTCCAGTCGGCATGCAGCGCGCGGATCGCCTCGCGGCCACGGGCCGTGGGGGCGTAGGGCGAGACAAGCAGCGCATCCGGCGTGTAGACCGCGGCACAGCCCTGCGCGTCGCCCGCGCGATAGGCCTCGGCATAGGCCGTGATCAGCTCCTCGATCTCGTCGGACAGCGGCAACCGGGCCTCCTGCATCGGCATCGCGGACGATCTGGGACAATCCGGCGGCCCGGTGTCAAGCTTGCGGCCCGAGACCGGCGGTGCGCCGGCGGCGCCGGATCAGTCGGCCTGACCGAGGTTTTCGCGCAGCGCGCGGATCACCGGCAGCACCTGGCGGACACGGTCGGTGCCGATCTTTTCGACCACTTCGGCGACCACGGGCGCCACGTCCTGCAGCGCGTCCTCGCAGGCCCGCCGCCCGGCCGGGCTGATCGACACGAACTTGCGCCGGGCGTCGTCCCAGTCGGGGCGGATATGCACGTGGCCCGCGCGTTCCAGCTTGATCAGCGTGTTGGTCATCGCGCCGCGGGTGACGTGGAATGTGCGGGCCAGTTGGCCGGGCGACTTTTCGGCATTGGTGCGGGCCAGGTGGTTGAGCACCGAAAAATGGCTTAGCTCCATCCCCCGCGGCAGGGCCCGCGACAGCAGGCTGCGGGCAAGCTGATCGACCATGAAGATCTCGCTGAACAGCGCGACGGATAGGTTGTCGTTCAGTTCTCCCATCACGGTCCTTCGAAGCTGCGGTCGTTCGACAGAGACGGAATGCGCCCCCGTGCAGCCTCTACCTCTGTGAGGTCGAAATCAACCAGCGTCACCCCGGGCTGCTCGCCGCCGTCGCCCAGAACCTCGCCCCAGGGCGCGACGGCCAGCGAATGCCCGTGGGTCCTGCGCTGCCGCCCGCGGGTCGTCGGATGCGCGCCGCATTGCGCCGGCGCGAGGACGAAGCACCCGGTCTCGATGGCGCGGGCGCGCAGCAGCACCTCCCAATGCGCGGCGCCGGTGACCGGAGAGAACGCGGCGGGCACGGTGACGATCTGCGCGCCGGCCTGGGCGAGCCGCCGGTAGAGCGCGGGAAACCGCATGTCGTAACAGATCGTCAGGCCGATCCGGCCAAGCGGCGTATCGGCCAGCACCGCGCGGGTGCCGGGCCGGTAGCCGGACGATTCGCGGTAGGTCTCGGCCGCGTCGATCGCGACGTCGAACATGTGAATCTTGTCATAGCGCGCGGCGATTGCCCCGTCCGGCGCGATCAGGAACGAGCGGTTGACGAAACGCCCGCGGGGATCGTCGCAGGTCAGCGCCAGCGATCCGACGACGAGCCAGACACCAAGCGACGCGGCATCCTCGCGCAGCGCGGCGAGCGTGATGTCGCCGTCCTCGTCCCGCAGGACCTCGCGCTGGCGGGTGCGGCTGGCCGAGACGCAGTTGGTGACTTCGGGCGTCAGGATCAGCCGGGCGCCCGCGGCTGCCGCCTGCTGCACCAGCGCGCGGGTTGCGGGCAGGTTCGCCGCGGGATCGTCGGACGCGGTAAGCTGGATCAGCGCGGCGCGGGTCACCCGGCCAGCAGCGGGTCGAGCCGGCCCGACCGTTCCAGCGCGTAAAGGTCGTCGCAACCGCCGACATGGGTCTGCCCGACGAAGATCTGCGGCACGGTGTGGCGGCCGTTGGCGCGGCTCATCATCTCCTGCCGCCGCTCGGGCGCGCGGGCGACGTCGATTTCCGAAAACGTCACGCCCTTCTGGGACAGAAGCCGCTTGGCGGCGTGGCAATAGCCGCAGAAGGGCGAGGTGTAGATATCGACCGGTTGCATGGGCCTATTCCCTGACATTTCACGGAATATAGGGGTTCAGCCGTCCTTCGCAACGCGGGCCAGCACCAGCGCGTCGACCCGGGGCGCACCGGCGGCGCGGGCGGCCTCGGCGGCTGCGGCCATGGTGGCGCCCGAGGTCATCACGTCGTCGACCAGCAGCACGGGGCGGCCGGCGAGGCGCTGGTGCGCGTTGCGGCCGGGGCGGATCGCGTCGGCGAGATTGGCAAACCGCGCATCGCGGCTCATGCCGTCCTGCACCGGGGTTCGCCTGGTGCGGATCAGCAGGTCGGGCAGCGCCGGGCGGCCGGCGGCGCGGGCCAGTTCGTTGGCCAGCACCGCCGCCTGGTTGTAGCGCCGGCGGAACAGCCGCCAGGGATGCGCCGGCACCGGCACAAGCACCGCGCCCGGGTCGATCAGGTCGCCCGCCGCCGCCAGCATCCAGCGCGCCGCGGGGCGCGCCAAGTCCAGCCGGTCGCCGTGTTTCAGCGCCAGCACCAGCGCCCGCCCGTTGTCGCGGTACAACAGCGCCGCGCGGCCCCGCGCCCAGGGCCGCGCGATGGCGAGACAGTCGTCGCAATGGGCGCGCGCGCCCGTCTCTTCACCCGGCAGCGGCGTTCCGCAGGCGTCGCAGACCAGCCCGCCGATGAACGGCGTGGCGCTCCAGCACGGGCCGCACAGGCCGAAATCCTGCTCGACCAGGTCGCCGCAGGTGACGCATTGCGGCAGAAAGGCGAGGCGCAGCAGGCTTTGCATTCCGGATCATTCCCCATAGATGGATGCGTCCGACCACCCAGGCGCAGGCGATGCAGACGCAACCGAACCTCACCGACCGCGCGGCGCTGGACCGCAACCGCCGCCGCGCGGCGCGATCCGGCGCACCGGCGCTGTTTCTGCATCACGCGGCGGCGGACGAGCTTCAGGAAAGGCTGAACCTGGTTAACAGAAGGTTTACCGCGCCCGCCGTGGTGACGCCCTGGCCCGACCTGTGGCGAACGCGACTGCCCGGCGCCCGGATCGTAAGCGACGCCGGGACCCTGGCGCTGGAGGCCGGTGCGCACGACCTGGTGATACACGCCATGGCGCTGCACTGGGCCGACGACCCGGTCGGTCAGCTGGTCCAGGCGCGCCGCGCGCTGACGCCGGACGGGCTGTTTCTGGGGGCATTGTTCGGGGGGCGTACGTTGTACGAGTTGCGCGCGGCACTCGCCGAGGCCGAGGCGGCCGTGACCGGCGGGCTTTCGCCCCGCGTCGCGCCGATGGCCGAGATCCGCGATCTCGGCGGGCTGCTGCAGCGCGCGGGCTTTGCGCTGCCGGTGGCCGACAGCGTGGCGCATGCAGTCAGTTACGAAAGCGCGCTGCACCTGATGCGCGATTTGCGCGCGATGGGCGAGGCCAACGCACTGGCGACGCGGCTGCGCCACCCGACCCGCCGGGCGCTGCTGCGCGAGGCATCGCGGCGCTACGGCGCCGCCTATACCGCGCCGGACGGGCGCGTGATCGCAACCTTCGAGATCATCCACCTGACCGGCTGGGCGCCCGGCGCGGGCCAGCCGCAACCCCTGCGCCCGGGTTCGGCCACGGCCCGTCTCGCCGATGCGCTGGGCACCGAGGAAGCGCCGCTGCCCGACAAGGGAACGCCGCGACGTGATTGACCTCGCGCCGATTGCCTTTATGTCCGTTCCCCAGCGACAGACCAGAGCCAGGACCCCAGACATGCCGGATGCAACACAGGCCGCGCCCGACACGGCCCGCCGCCCGGAACACGCCCCCGCCGATCATCCGGCGCTCATGCCGGACCGGGTGGGCGTGCTGCTGGCGAATCTCGGCACGCCGGACGGTTACGACTATTGGTCGATGCGGCGCTATCTGAGCGAGTTCCTGTCCGACCGCCGGGTGATCGACTATCCGCCGTGGAAATGGCAGCCGCTGCTGCAGCTCGTGATCCTGTCGAAGCGGCCGTTCACCAGCGGCGCGGCGTACCGTTCGATCTGGAACGAGGGGGCGGGGGAAAGCCCGCTGATGACGATCACCAGGGCGCAGACCGCGAAGATCGCGGCGCAGATGGCCGAACGCCATGGCGACCGGGTGCTGGTCGACTTCTGCATGCGCTACGGCAACCCCTCGACCGCCTCGAAGGTCCGCGCGCTGGTCGATGCCGGGTGCCGCCGCATCCTGTTCTTCCCGCTTTACCCGCAATATGCCGGCGCGACCTCGGCCACTGCCTGCGACACGTTCTTCGACGCGCTGAAGCGCGAGAAATGGCAGCCCGCCGCGCGCGTGGTGCCGCCCTATTTCGACCGGCCCGCCTATATCGAGGCGCTGGCGCAGTCCGTCGAGCGGGCCTATGCCGCGCTGGACGGCGAGCCGGATGTGCTGGTCGCGTCCTATCACGGGCTGCCGCAGCGCTACCTGACCGAGGGCGACCCGTATCACTGCCAGTGCCAGAAGACATCGCGGCTGCTGCGCGAACGGCTGGGCTGGGCGGATGACAGGCTGGTCACGACGTTCCAGTCACGGTTCGGGCCGGAAGAGTGGCTGAAACCCTATACCGTCGAAGAGGTCGCGCGGCTTGCCCGCGCCGGAAGGAAGCGCATCGCGGTGATCGCGCCGGCGTTCAGCGCCGATTGCATCGAGACGCTGGAAGAGATCAACGAGGAGATCCGCGAAAGCTTCGAGGCGGCGGGCGGCGAAAGCTTCACCTACATTCCCTGCCTCAACGACGACGATGCGCATGTCGCTGCGCTGTCGGACACGATCGAGGCCAACCTGGCGGGCTGGCTGGACTGAATGCAGAACGGCGGCGCCCTTTCGGGCACCGCCGGCAGTGGTTTAGCCTGATGCGCCTTGGCGCGGGGCCGGTCCGATCAGTCGGACAGGGCCGCGGCGAGCAGCACCAGGAAGAACAGCGGAACCAGAACGCCGCCGTTCGACGCCGCAGCGGTTTCTTCCACGACGACCTCGGGCTCGATCATCACGGGCTCAAGGTTGCCGGCCGAAGCGGCGGTCGCGGCAGCGGCTGCAACGAGCGCGGCGAGAGCGACTTTTTTCATGTTTTCCTCCAGGTTTTCCAGTCTGGCATAAATATGGGTACACGTGGGCCATGCGACTGTCCCCGTATGGGCCCAATAAGCAGCATTACCCGGAAAAGGCAAATCCATGTTTGCCATATCGCCCGCAAGACACGGGTAATTTCGTCAAATTAGCAACACTTGGGTGCCGACCTTGGCCATCGCGAAAAGCTGGGCGATGTGCTCGTTGAAAAGCCCGATGCAGCCGTTGGACGAGCGGCGCCCGATCTTGCGTGTGTCGTGGGTGCCGTGGATGCGGTAGTAGGTCCACGACAGGTAAAGCGCGTGGGTGCCGAGCGGGTTGTCGGGGCCGGGCGGCACGTAGGAGGGCCATTCCGGGTTGCGTTTCAGCATCGCCGGGGTCGGGCGCCAGTCAGGACCCTCGACCTTGCGGATCACGCGGGTCCGGCCGCGGCGGGTCAGGTCCTCGGTCAGCGGCACGCTGGTCGGGTAGAGCCTGTAGACCGAGCGGTCCTCGGACCAGTAATGCAGCGCGCGGGAATTCACGTCGACCAGAATCGCGCCGTTCTTGAGCGTGTCGAAATACGGCTGCCAGTTCATCGAGCGGAAGCTCGAGATGTTGCGGCGCACGGTCGCCGAGATGTCCTGTTCGAACTCGACGGTCTCGCCGGTGTCCTGCGCGATGGCGGGGGCCGCCAGACCGCCAAGCGTCGCAGCGCCGGCGCCGAGGAACAGGCGGCGGTTGAAGTCGGTCTTCGTCACGTCACGGGACATGGTCGTCTCCTGGTCTTCACAGATCACTTGCCCGGCCGCGATCTTATTGCGCCAAGGCCGCAATCGCAATTCAAAGCCGCGTCAGATCGCCGGCGCGGCGGAACGATCGGTTTGAACCCGCGGGTTACTGACGTTATGCCATGTCGGAACCGACTGTACGAGAACGGGCAATGATGCGTTTCCTCACCCTGCTTATCGCCAGCGTCACGCTGCTGGGCGCCTGCGGCGCGACGCCGCCGCAACTGGGCACCGACGGCAAGCCGTTGCCGCGGCGCTACGAGATTTCGCGGGCCGATGAATCGCGTATCCAGTTCCGGATGCTCGATTCGGTCAACGCGCTGCGCCGGGCCTCGGGTCTCGGCGAAGTTTCGCTCAATTCCGAACTGACCGCCGCCGCCGCCACCCATTCGCGCGACATGGCGGTGCAGAACCGGCCCTGGCATTTCGGCTCGGACGGCTCGTCGCCGGTCGAACGCGCCTGGCGCACGGGCTATCGCCGTACCATGCTGGGCGAGAACATCTCCGAGACCTTCGAATCCGATCTCGAGACGCTCGCGGCCTGGATGGAACTGCCCGACACGCGGCAGGTGATCATGGAGCCGCGCGCCGAGGACATGGGATTTGCCTGGTACCAGGAGCCCGGCGGCAAAATCTGGTGGACGATGATCATGGGCGGCGGTCCGACGCCGGTGCAGCCGGCACCGAACCCGCTGGCGGATTTCCCTCAGGGGTAGATGTCGATCACGGTGCCGTTCCTGACCATCGCGTAGATTTTCTCGATCTCGCGATTCGAGACCGAGATGCAGCCCGCCGTCCAGTCTTCGCCGCGCTTCTGCAGCGGCTTGGCCTTGCCGTGGATGAAGATGTCGCCGCCGGGGCTTTTGCCCGCGGCGCGCGCGGCGGCGATGTCCTCGGCATTGGGGTAGGAGATCCCCAGCGACAGGTGAAAGCTGGAATTCGGGTTGCGCCGGTCGATGAAATAGCGGCCTTCGGGGGTCTTGCCGTCGCCCTCGAACGCCTTGGCGCCCTCGGGCGCGAAGCCGAGGTCGATGCGGTGTTCGGCCAGCACCTGGTCATGGTGGAAGAGGTACATCTTGCGCGCGTTCTTCATAACGACGATGCGCGTCACCTCTGGCCCGTTATAGCTGCGGAATTTGCTGGCGCACCCGGAAAGCCCGATGACCAGCGCGAGTATGACGATGCTCTTGAGTGCCTTCATGTCCCTTGCCCGCTTTTTTGATTGCACAAATCATACCGCAAATCGCGGCCCGGCGGAATAGCGCCGTGCGCGAAGGGCATTACCCGCCGCAATGGCTAGGGATTCGGCAACGAATGAACCGAAGGCTGACGTGGCCTTGCCACATATTCTTATCATTTCAATACGTTGCCGGTTATCCGGATAACCGGATATCCGGATAACCGGATTGGCTGACCGTGCCGGGATCGCGGGCGTGGCCGTCCAGTTACCGGGTCTTGTCGCGCAGGTTGTCCTCGATCGCGGTCAGGCGGCGCAGCACCTCGTCGCGGAAATGGTCGGTGGCCTCGACGTCCTCGGCATGGTGCGCGTCCTGCATCGAGTTGACGATCAGGCCGACCAGAAGGTTCACCACGGCGAAGGTCGTGACCATGATGAACGGCACGAAGAACGCCCAGGCATAGGGCTGGACCTCCATCACCGGCCGCACGATGCCGGCCGACCAGCTTTCCAGCGTCATGATCTGGAACAGCGAATAGGCAGAGCGCGGCAGCGTTCCGAAAAACTCGGGGAAGTCTGCGCCGAACAGGTTCGTCGCCATCACCGAGCCGATGTAGAAGATAAGCCCCATCAGCAGGAACACCGAGCCCATGCCCGGCAGCGCGGTGATGAAGCCCTCGACCACGCGGCGCAGCCGCGGTGCGACCGATATCACCCGAAGAAGCCGCAGGATGCGCAGCGCCCGCAGCACCGACAGCGTCTGCGCGCCCGGCACCAGCGAGATGCCGACGATGACCAGGTCGAACAGGTTCCAGCCGTCGCGGAAGAACCGGCCGCCGAAGGCGAACATCTTCGCGCCGAGCTCGGCCACGAAGATCGCCAGGCACAGCTTGTCGAGCAGCCCGATCAGCGTGCCCGCGCGGTCCATGACCGGCGAGGACGTCTCGAGGCCCAGAAGAATGGCGTTGAACACGATCACGGCAATGATGCCATAGCGCACGTCCTGGCGCTGCAGCCACGCCGCCAGTTGTCCGCGCATGTCGTCTGCGACCCGTTCCGTCATGGTCTTCGCCGCCTCCTACCTGTTCCGCGCGGGGATATGGCCCCTCGTCAACTGCGCTGCAAGTTCGACATGCGGCGACCAGCGGAATTGGTCCACCACGTCGATCCGGTCGATGCCATAGCCGGCGTCTGCCAGCGTCCTGGCGTCGCGGGCGAATGTCGCGGGGTTGCACGAGACCATGGCGATGCGGGGTATGCCGGACCGCGCCAGTTCCGCGGTCTGCGCCGCGGCGCCGGCGCGCGGCGGGTCGATCACGGCGGCATCGAAGCGTGCCAGTTCGCTTGCCAGCAGCGGGCGGCGGAACAGGTCGCGCGCCTCGGTCGAGACGCGGTGCAGTCCCGCGGCATTGCGCCATGCACGGTCGAGCGCGTCGAGCGCTGCCGGATCGGATTCCACCGCGTGCACCTCGGCCCCGCACGCAAGCGGCAGGGCGAAGGTGCCGCAACCGGCAAACAGATCGGCGACGTGCCGCGCCGGGCCGACGGCCTCGGCCACCGCATCGCGCAACGCCGCCTCGCCGGCCGCCGTGGCTTGCAGGAAGGCGCCCGGGGGCGGTGTGATCACAATTCCGCCGAAGTCCAGCCGCGGCGGGACGCGTTGCACGACCTGCTCGCCATCCACCGTCAGCCGCGCGAGGCCGTGGCGGTGAACGAGCGCGGAAAGCGCCGCGCGCGCAGGGCCGTCGAGCGGCTTGGCGCCCTGGACCGCGACATCCGCGCCGGTCCCGGTCGCGGTGACGGTCAGCGACAACTCGCCCTTGCGCGAGGCGCAGGCCACGGTGATTTCGGTCAATCCGGGCAGGATAGAGACGATTTCTGCCGCGATCAGCCGGCAATCCGGCACATCGACGATGGTGTCAGACGCGCGGGCGTGAAACCCAACCAGCGCGCCCTTCCTGGTGCGCCGGCCAGACAATACCGCGCGGCGGCGCGATCCCGGGGGCGAGGTGTGGACTTGCCGGATCGGGGCGGGCAGGTCATGCGCGGCAAGCGCCGCGCGCACCACGTCCGCCTTCCACGTCGCGACGAACGCGTCCGAGGCGTGCTGCAATGCGCAGCCGCCGCAGTGCGGAAAATGCCGGCAGGGCGGGCGCACCCGGTCGGGCGATGGCGCAAGGATGCGCGGAGCGGCCATCCGGCCGTCGGCGACCTCGCCCTCGACCGCCTCGCCGGGCAGGGACAGCGGCACATAGACCGGCCCCGGCGCCACGCCGTCGCCGCGGTGTCCCAGACGCTCGACGGTCAGGTTCACTCTGCCGCCTCGGCAAGCCCGATGAAGCCGCCCGACTGCCGGTTCCAGTAGCGCGCGTAAAGCCCGCCATGGGCCAGCAGCTCGGCATGGGTGCCTTCCTCGGCGATCCGGCCTTCGTCGAGCACCACGATCCGGTCCATCCGCGCGATGGTCGACAGCCGGTGCGCGATGGCCAGCACGGTCTTGCCCTGCATCACCTCTTGCAGCGCCTCCTGGATCTCGGCCTCGACCTCGGAATCCAGCGCGCTGGTGGCCTCGTCCAGCACCAGGATCGGCGCGTCTTTCAGGATCGCGCGGGCCAGGGCGATGCGCTGGCGCTGGCCGCCGGACAGTTTCACGCCGCGCTCGCCAAGATGCGCGGCATACCCGGAGCGGCCCTTGAAATCGCGCAGGTCCTGAATGAAGTCATGTGCCCGCGCGCGTTTGGCGGCGGCGGTCATTTCGCCTTCGGTTGCGTCGGGGCGACCGTACAGGATGTTCTCGCGCGCAGAGCGGTTGAACATCGCGGTTTCCTGCGTGACCATGCCGATCCTTCGCCGCAGGCTTTCCTGCGTCACCTGCGCGATGTCCTGGCCGCCGATCCGTACCCGCCCCTCTTCCGGGTCGTAGAGCCGCATCAGCAGCGCCACCAGCGTCGACTTGCCCGCGCCCGAGGCACCGACGATGCCCAGTTTCTCGCCCTCGCGGACCTCCAAGCAGATGTCGCTGACCCCGCCCTTGCGGCGGCCATAGGCGAAACTGACATTCTCGAAGAAGATGGCGGGGCGGCCCGCCAGTTCGCCGGCATCCGCGGCATCGGTCAGTTCGTGCGGCGGGGTCAGCGTGTGTATCCCGTCCTCGACCTCGCCGAGGCTCGCGTAGATGCCCATCAGCGAAAAGCTGACCCAGCCGGTCATCTGCGCGATGCGGATCGCGATGGTGCCGGTGGCGGCGATATCGCCGGCGGTGGCCGCGCCCCGCGTCCAGAGCACCAGCGTCGCGCCGACCAGCACCACGGGCAGCGCGCCGGCCAAAGTCATCAGGCTGAACCGGAACCCGGTGGACATGCGCCCGAACTGCCAGGCGGCCTGGCGGAACCGGCGCATCTCGTTCAGTGCGGCGCGGTCCTCGTGGTCCTGATGCGCGAACAGCTTGACCGTCTTGATGTTCGTCACCGTGTCGACCACCTGCCCCGAGACCATCGCGCGCGCCGCCGCGCGGGCCTTGGCGCGGGTGCGGATCCGGGGCAGGAAAAAGCGGATCAGGCCGAGATAGAGACAGGTCCAGACCGCCAGGATCAATGCAACCGAGCCGTCGATGGCCAGGAGCAGCGCGATCGACCCCACCAGCGATGCCAGCCCGAACATCATTGCGGAAATCGAGTCGACCACCACGTCGGTGATCGCCCGCGCGGTCTGCATCTGCTTTTGCGCGATGCGCCCGGCGAAATCGTTGTCGAAGAACGTCACCGCCTGCCCCATGGTCCAGCGGTGCAGCCGGGACAGGACAAGGTTGTTGACGTTGGGCGTGACCGTCAGCGCCTGGAACGCGGCCGAGACGCCGAAGCTGGCCGGGCGCAGCACCAGAAGGAACAGCGCCACGCCGATCAGCATCCACGCATTGTCGCGAAAGAAGCTTTCGGCGGTGCTGCCAAGTGCGGCGTCGATCACCTGTCCAAGGAACAGCGCCGTCAGCACCTCGAAGATACCGGCCAGCATCGAGGCGGCCGCCGCGGCAAGGATCGCCCACCATGCGCCATCGAGCGCCCAGCGCAGGAACGCCGCCAGGGTGCGCGGTGGCGCGCCCGGCGCCGGGCGTTCCGGGTCGATCAGGCCCGAAAACCAGCCGGACAGCGCCTCCAGTCTCATTCAGCCGCCTCCGCCGTGCCGAGGAAGCCGCCCGACTGCCGCGCCCAGAACGAGGCATAAAGCCCGCCGCGCGCCAGCAGCGCCTTGTGCGTGCCCTGTTCGGCGATGCGGCCGTCATCCAGCACGACGATCCGGTCGAGATGGGCGATGGTCGAAAGCCTGTGCGCGATGGCGATCACGGTCTTGCCCTCCATCATGCCGTAAAGCGTCGACTGTATCGCCGCCTCGACCTCGCTGTCGAGCGCGCTGGTTGCCTCGTCCAGCACCAGGATCGGTGCATCTTTCAGGATCACCCGGGCGAGCGCAACGCGCTGGCGCTGGCCGCCCGACAGTTTCACGCCGCGTTCGCCGACCTGGGCGTCATAGCCGCGATTGCCCTCGGGGTCTTGCAGGTCGAGGATGAAATCGTGCGCCTCGGCCTGCCTCGCGGCGGCGATCACCTGCGCTTCGGACGCCTCCGGCCGGCCATAGAGGATGTTCTCGCGCACCGAACGATGCAGCAGCGAGCTGTCCTGCTGCACCATGCCGATCACGCCGCGAAGCGAATCCTGCGTCACGCGCGAAATGTCCTGTCCGTCGATCAGGATCCGCCCGCCCTCGGCCTCGTAGAACCGCAGGATCAGCTTGACCAGGGTCGATTTCCCGGCGCCCGAGCGCCCGACCAGGCCGATCTTCTCGCCCGGCGCGACGGACAGCGACAGGCGGTCGAGCCCGCCCGCGCCGCGCCCGTAATGATGTGACAGGTTCTCGATCTCGATCCGCCCCTCGGTCAGTTTCAGCGGCCTTGCGTCGGGCGCATCGGTCAGGGTGATCGGCTGAGCGATCGTCTCCATCCCCTCGGCCACGATGCCAAGCGAGCGCAGGAAGGTCGAGACCGCCCACATGATCCAGCCGGTCATTGCATTCAGCCGCAGCGTCAGCGCGGTCGCGGCGGCGACCACGCCGACCGATGCGGTGCCCGCCATCCACAGCCAGATCGCCCAGCCGACGACGCCGACGATCAGAAGCCCGTTCAGCGCCACCAGCGAGACGTCCATGACCGTGTAGATCCGCATCTCGCGGGCGAAGGTTCTGCGCGTGTGGTCGATGGCGTCCCGGGCATAGGCAAGCTCGCGGTCGTGATGCGCGAACAGCTTGACCGAGTGGATGTTGGTGTAGCTGTCGACGACGCGCCCGGTCACGAGGCTGCGGGCATCGGATGCCGCCTGCGAGGACGGGCCGACCCGCTGCATCGTCCATCGCAGCAGCACCAGGTAGAGCGCGAACCAGACTAGAAGCGGCACCACCAGCCAAATATCGGCACCCCAAAGCAGCACGGCGGCGCCGACGAGATAGGCCAGCGCGAAGGTGATCGCGTCGAAGACATGGAACACGGCCTCGCCCGCCGCCGGCGGGGTCTGCATGATCCGGTTGGCGATGCGGCCGGCGAAATCGTTCTCGAACCAGCCGACCGACTGGCGCAGGACGTGGGCATGCGCCCGCCAGCGGATCAGCGTGCCGAAATTCGGCATGATCGCGTTGTTCAGGATCAGCACGTCGAAGGCCTGGATCACCGGGCGCACCAGCAGGATGAACAGCGCCGCAAGGATCAGTTCGGTGCCGTGCGACTGCCAGACCTCGCCCGGCGCGCCCCGGTTCAGCAGGTCCACCACCCGGCCCATGTACCAGATCAGCGCGATTTCCACCGCGGCGACGATCACCGAGGTTGCGGCGGCATAGGCGAAGACCCGGCGGAACGGCCGCGCGTAATCCGCCAGGAACGCATAGAGCGTCCGGGGCGGCGTGTTGGTTTCCGGATACGGCGTATACGGATCGACCAGGGATTCGAAAAAGCGGAACACGGGATGAAACGCGAATGCAAATCGGGTGGAACGCTTTGGCGGATATAGCCGGAATCCGCGGCAAGGTGAACCGCGCCGCTCAGTTCAGCAGGTCGTGCCGCGTAAGGGCAAAGCCCGAGGCGATCCATTTCGTCTCTAACTCGGCCAGACGCGCGCCCAGCGCCGGTCCCACATATTCGGGCATCAGGTCGGCGGCGGTCAGCGGAAACGTCGCCGCGCCGCCGGTCTCGACCGCGTTCAGCGCGGCCTGCGCGACCGGGGTACCGGTCAGCGCGCCGCGGACCAGCAATGCGTCGCGCCCGTCCTCGGGGCCAAGGCGATAGCCAAGCTCGGCGGGGCCGGCAGTGTCGCGCGCGGCGCGCCCGACAGTATCGAGCCGCCGCGCATCCGACCGCGACAGCCGCAGATGGCCCCGCGGGTCCTCGCCGCCGACCGCGGCCAGCCGGCGCACCGGGTCGGGGGCCAGCCCGGCATTCGCCTCTAGCTCGACCAGCGGCGCCAGCGCGGCCGGATCGGCCCCCGGCAGCGCCCGCGCCAGACAGCCCGCCGCGGCCATCGCAGCCAGCGCCGGCGCGGGATCGGGCGCCGACAAAAGCTTGCGCATCTCGGCCCCGACCCGTTCGCGCGCGAGCGTCTCTATCCCGGCCGAAAGCGCCGCACATGCGGCCAGCCCCTCTGCGTCGAGCCCGCCCACCGGGTCGCCGTACCAGGCATGGAAGCGGAAGAACCGCAGGATGCGCAGGTAATCCTCATGGATTCGCGCCGAGGCGTCCTTGATGAACCGCACGCGCCGCGCGCGCAGGTCGGCAAGCC
Source organism: Rhodobacter sp. (assembly GCA_041627895.1). Lineage (GTDB taxonomy): Bacteria > Pseudomonadota > Alphaproteobacteria > Rhodobacterales > Rhodobacteraceae > JBFKQC01. The sequence goes on along the minus strand of JBFKQC010000004.1, from coordinate 22,048 downwards.
CGCCGAGCGGGTCGACCAAGGTGCCGTCAGGTTCGGCGTAGAGCGCGTTCATCGTGAAGTCGCGGCGCACCGCGTCTTCCTCGACCCGGTCGGTATAGGCGACCACGGCGTGCCGGCCGAAGGTTTCGACATCGTGCCGGAAGGTGGTGACCTCGTGCGGCAGGCCGCCGGACACGACGGTGACGGTGCCGTGGTCGACGCCGGTCGGGACCGGGCGCAGACCGGCCTGTTCGGCCAGGTTCGAGACGATATCCGGCGTGGCGTCGGTGGAAATGTCGATGTCGCTGACCGGCTCGCCCAGAAGCGTGTTGCGCACGCAGCCGCCGACGAACAGCGCGCGGTGCCCGGCGCCGGTGAGCATCGAGCACACCGCCTGTGTCTCTGGCCGGTGCAGCCAGTCGCCGGTGACGCGGGTCATCGTGCCATCCGGTCGGCGAGGCCGCGCAGGATGCGCGCGGTGGCGCCCCAGATGTAGTACGGCCCGAACGGCACCGTGAAATAGTATCGCCGCTGCCCGCGCCAGCGCCGCGACTGCACGCTGAAGCGGCCTGGGTCCATCACGTGCGCGAAAGGCACCGCGAACACCTCGTCCACCTCGCCGGGCTCGGGCACCGGGGTAAATTCGTCTCTAATCCGTCCCAGAACTGGCGTCACCGCAAACCCGGTGACGGTCTCGTGGCCGGGAAGCGCGCCCAGAACCTCGACATTCCCCGGCGCAAGCCCGATCTCTTCCTGCGCCTCGCGCAGCGCCGCATCCTCGACGCCGCTGTCGCCCTCGTCGAGCTTGCCGCCGGGAAAGGCGATCTGGCCCGGGTGGTGTTTCAGCGCCGAGGACCGTTTCGTCAGGATCACCTGCAGCGCGCCGGAACGGGCGATCAGCGGGACCAGCACGCCGGCGGGGCGCAGCCTGCGCCCGGGCGGAAGTACCACATCGGGGTTCAGGTCGAAATCCGACGACGCCGAGCCCGGCCGCGCCAGCGCCGCGACGACCGGGGCGAAGGGATCAGGCGCCGTCACCCTGCGCCTCTGCCGCTTCGCGCCCCAGCGTGCTGGGATCGAATTCGTAATGCGCACCGCAGAACTGGCAGTCCGCGGTGACGATACCGGCATCGGTGGTCATCTCGGCGATGTCCGAGGCAGGATAGACCGCCAGGCTTTCGCGCACCCGTTCGGCGGTGCATGTGCAGCCGAAGTTCACCGGCTGGGCATCGAACACCCGCGGCTGCTCTTCGTGGAACAGCCGCACCAGTAGGTCGGTGGGCTGCACGCCGGGACCGACCAGTTCCAGCTGTTCCGCGGTGTCCAGCAGCAGGTTCACGCGGCGCCAGTCCTCTTGCGCGTCGTCGTCGAGGATGTCGGCGGCATGCAGCAATCCGCCGTCGCCGCTGCCGCCGTCGCCGGTGACGCCCAGCGGCACCCTGGGCATGAGTTGCAGCATGACGCCGCCGGCGCGCCAATGCACCTCGTCGCCGGGCAGTCGCGACTTGCCGAAGGCCAGCGCGAAGCGGGTCGGAAGCTGTTCGGACTGGGCAAAATACGTCTCTGCGCAGGCCGAAAGCGAGCCGCCCGCGGTGGGGGTGATGCCCCGGTACGGCGTCATGCCGGTGCCCTGGTCGATCATGATGCCGAAATAGCCCTCGCCGATCTGCCGGAAACCGTCGCCCTGATGGTCCAGCTTGTCGGGATTATACCCGGCGTAGGCGCGGATCTGCGCGTTCTCGCCGCGCACTTTCGGTCCGTAATAATCGGTCGCGATCAGGTGCACCGCGCCGGTGCCGCGCACCTGCAGCGACAGCCGCCAGCGCAGCTTGATCGTCTGCCCGATCAGCGCGGTCAGCAGTGCCGCCTCGGCGATCAGGGCCTCGATCACCGGGGGGTAGTCGTGCTGCGCCAGCACCTGGTCCAGCACGCCGTCGAGCCGCGCGACACGGCCGCGGATGTCCGAGGCGTCAAGCTGAAACGGCAGGACGGTGTCGTCCCAGGCGATTTGCGAACCGAGGGTCATAGGCTTCCTTTGGCCGGTTGGGGTTGGCATACCGTGTCCATATAGGTGGAGCAACCGAAGGCGGAAGGCGGGGCGGCTATGATCAGGCGGTATGGCGAGCCGGTGCGGGCCGACATCCGGTATCGGCCGCTGGCGGGGGCCTATGCGGTCCTGTTGCGCGGCGGGCGGGTTCTGCTGACGCATCAGGCCGAGCCGGTGCCGGAACTGCAATTGCCGGGCGGTGGCATCGACCCGGGCGAATCGCCCGTCGCCGCGCTGCATCGCGAGGTGTTCGAGGAAACCGGCTGGCGGATCGCCGCGCCGCGCCGGTTGGGCGCGTTCCGGCGGTTCACCTACATGCCGGAATACGACAAGTGGGCCGAAAAGGTGTGCCACGTCTATCTCGCCTGGCCGGCGCGGCGCCACGGACCGCCAAGCGAGGCGGGCCACACCGCGCACTGGATGCCGGTCGCGCAGGCGGTGTCCGGCGTCGCCAACGAGGGCGACAGCGCATTTCTGGGGCTGTTCCGCTAACCCTCGCCGCGGAATTCCACCAGCGCGGCCGAGACGTCGTCGGAAAAGGCGCGGTTCTCGGCGAAGTTGCTGAGATCCCACATCATCGCCTCGAAGAAGCGGTCCCCCGTCAGGTCGCGGTTGCGCTGCAGAAGGCGCGCGAGGCCTTCCTCGCCCAGCATCGTGCCGCCGGGGCCGGTGGATTCGGTCATGCCGTCCGAGCCGAGGAACAGGCGGTCGCCTGGGCCGAGCTGCGCCTCGAACTCGTGGAACTGCGCGCCGGGGACCAGGCCGACCGGAAATCCGCCGCTGCCCAGCACTTCGGTCTTCCCGTCCCGGCGGTGCAGCAGCGGATGCGGATGCCCGGCCTGGGTCATCGTCACCCGGCCGCTGGCCAGGTCGATCCGTGCCAGCAGCATCGTCAGGTAATGCTCGGTCTCGATCTCGTCGAAGATGATCCTGTTCAGCGAATCGGCGACCTCGGCCGGCGGCCGCATCGCCAGCGCGCCCCCAGCCGTGCGCGCGATGGCGATATTTTGCTGCGGCGAATTGCCCGAAAAATAGGCGGCGATCCGCGCCGTCATCAGCGCCGAGGCGATGCCATGGCCCGACACGTCGATGGAATAGACCCCGATTTCGCGGGCGTTGGCCTGGAACGCACCGACCAGGTCGCCGCCGACATGGCCCGAGGGCTGCAGCATCAGCGACACCGTGGCGCCGGGATAGTGGCGCATGCGGTCGCGGACCAGCGACTGTTGCAGCTTGCGCGCCTCGATCAGGTCGCGGTCGATCGCCTCGTGCAGCACCTGCAGATCGGCAAGGGTCTTGCTGAGCAGGCTGTTCTTGGCGGTCAGCTCGCGTTCCATGTCCAGCACGCGCTGCCCCGCGCGGATGCGTGCGCGCAGTTCGGCCGCTGCGACGGGTTTGGTCAGGAAGTCGTCGGCGCCGACATCGAGGCCCTCGGCGACCTCGCCCTTGTCGCTTTTCGAAGTTAGCAGGATGAAATAGCCATACCTGTCCTTCCGAAGCGCGCGGTAGGCGCGGCACAATTCCAGCCCGCCCATCCCCGGCATCATCCAGTCGCTGACGATCAGGCTGGGGTCGTCGCGCCGGCAGATCGCAAGCGCTTCTTCGCCCGACGCTGCCTCGACCACGTCGAAGCCCCAGCGCTTTAGGTAGGAACAGAGCAGCCGGCGCTGCGCCCGGCTGTCGTCGACGACCAGAACGGTTTGCGGCCCGCCGGCGGCTGGCGACGCCTGCGGCAGGTCATCCGCTAGCGGTGCGGGGCTGGTCGGCAATGGTCTGGCGTTCCCGGCGGACATTTCACATCCGCGATAGGGCCTAACCGTTAACGCGCCGCTAAGTCTAAATGTTTACCGAGTTTTCCGCCGTCCCTAAGCCTTTGTTAGCGGCCCGCGACCTAGCCTCGCCAAAAGTCACAGAGGCAGGAGCGCGGTGATGATCGACTGGGACAGAGTGGCCGCGCTGCGCGACGAGGTCGGGCCAGAGGATTTCCCCGAGGTCGTGGATTTGTTCCTGGAAGAGGCGGACGAAGTCGTCGCGCGGCTCGACGGCGCGCCGGACGCGGGCGAATGCGGCGACGATCTGCATTTCCTGAAGGGCAGCGCGCTTAGCCTCGGCTTCGCGGCGCTTGGGGCGCTTTGCGCGACGGGCGAGGCGGCCGTCGCGTCGGGCGCGGCGGCAGAGGCCGACATCCGCGGCGTCGTGACCTGCTACCTGCAATCCAAGACAGTGTTCCTGGCGGCACTCGGCGAGCGCTTTGCGGCCTGAACCGGCGCTTTCCGGCGCCGCGTTCGGCGCAGGCAAATTGCGTGGTACAGTCCCTATTCCGCCTCGACGAGGTGTCTTTCCAGCGTCGCGCGCACCGCATCCGGAATCGCGGTCGAGCCGCGGGTTTCGGGATCGAAGAACACCTCGACCACGTCATAGGTCGCGTGCAGCTCGCCGGTGTCGGCGTGGAACATGCGCAGCCGGAACGTCGTGCTCTTGCCGCCGATCCGTGTCACTGCACCGTCGATGCGGATCAGGTCGCCGGCCACCAGTTCCTTGATGAACGCGGTCTTCGCTGTGGCCGAAACCGTGTGAATCCCGTGCTCGGCCAGCATCCGCGAATAGGGAATCCCGAGAAGCGTGTACATGTGATAGGTCGCATCGTCGAAGAACGGAGCATAGTGGCGCACGTTCATGTGGCCGAAATGGTCGTGGTGCCAGGGATGCACCACGCCGCGATAAAGCTCGATCCAGGGTTCCATGCGCCGTCTCCCGAAATCCGGTCCCGGCGCCAGCCAATCACCCCATGCCCGGCGCCGCAACCCTGCCTTGCCCCGCTGACGGCGCCGCTGTAAACGGCGGCGGTCGTCAAAGAACGGAGCCCCGCGCATGCCCGCCCCGAAGAAAGTCGTCCTCGCCTATTCCGGCGGCCTCGACACCTCGATCATCCTGAAATGGCTGCAGACGGAATACGGCTGCGAAGTCGTGACATTTACCGCCGATCTCGGCCAGGGCGAGGAACTGGAGCCGGCCCGCAAGAAGGCCGAGATGATGGGGGCCAGCGCGATTTACATCGAGGATCTGCGCGAGGAATTCGTGCGCGACTTCGTCTTTCCGATGTTCCGTGCGAACGCGCTTTACGAGGGGCTGTATCTGCTGGGAACGTCCATCGCGCGGCCGCTGATTTCCAAGCGTCTGGTGGAGATTGCCGCCAAGGAGGGCGCCGACGCGGTGGCGCACGGCGCGACCGGCAAGGGCAACGACCAGGTGCGGTTCGAGCTTTCGGCCTATGCGCTGAACCCCGACATCAGAGTGATCGCGCCCTGGCGCGAGTGGGACCTGACCAGCCGCACCCGGCTGATCGACTTCGCCGAGAAGAACCAGATCCCGATCGCCAAGGACAAGCGCGGCGAGGCGCCGTTTTCGGTGGACGCGAACCTGCTGCACACCTCGTCAGAGGGCAAGGTGCTGGAAGACCCCGCCGAAGAGGCGCCGGATTACGTGTATCAGCGCACGGTCCACCCCGAGGATGCACCCGATGCCCCGGAATACGTGGAAATCGGCTTTGACAGGGGCGATGCGGTCTCGATCGACGGCGAACGGCTTTCGCCCGCGGCGATCCTGACCCGGCTGAACGAACTGGGCGGCAGGCACGGCGTCGGGCGGCTCGACCTGGTCGAGGGGCGGTTTGTCGGCATGAAATCGCGCGGCATCTACGAGACGCCAGGCGGCACGCTGCTGCTCGAGGCGCATCGCGGTATCGAGCAGATCACGCTGGACCGGGGCGCGGCGCATCTGAAGGACGAGCTGATGCCGCGTTATGCCGAACTGATCTACAACGGATTCTGGTTTTCGCCCGAACGCGAGATGTTGCAGGCGCTGATCGACAAGAGCCAGGACCATGTGACCGGCACTGTCCGGCTGAAGCTGTACAAGGGCCTGGCGCGGACGGTCGGGCGGTGGAGCGATCATTCGCTTTATTCCGAGGCGCACGTGACCTTCGAGGACGACGCCGGCGCCTACGACCAGAAGGACGCGGCCGGGTTCATCAAGCTAAACGCCCTGCGGCTGAAACTGATCGCGATGCGGAACCGGCGCCTGGGCTAGGGCACCAGCGCCGCCTCGCGCAATTTCTCGTAGGCGGGCAGAGCCAAGCGCGCCAGATCCGCCATTTCCCCGGTCAGTTCCGGCAACGGCCCCTCGGGGCCCGCAAACCCGGTCGAGCGATGGACCGCCCCATACCAGTGCGCAGCCCAGACACCGTCGTATGACTTGGGGCCAGCCGGCCAGTGCAGCATGTCTGGGTCAAACGGCAATCCGATCGCCGAACAAAGCGCGGTCAGCGCCGCGCGCGGGTCGGCGCGGATCTCGGCGCTGTCGATGACAGCGGGGGTCTGCCCGAGCCTTCGGACGTGCTCGAACAGGTCCAGCTGCTGGCGAAAGCCGATATCGTCGAGCGTCGGGTTCTCGCGCTTGGCGGCATAGCTGGCGATGACCCGCGCCGGATGCCGGATCAGGAACACGTTCGTCACCTTTGCCATCCAGTCGCGCGGGATGTCCGGCACCATGTGGTGCGTCATGTGCTTCTGGTAAAGCACAGTCTTGCCATCCGGGATCGGCCCGAGACATTTTGTGATCACATCCGCTGGTTCGGTGTCCCCCGCGGACAGAACCGCGTCGCGCATCGGGTGGTCGATGCCGGTCAGCGCGAGGTAGGCGGCATAGAACGGCTCGTCCCGGACCGCACAGTCGCCGCGCTGCGCAAAGGCATACATCATCGCCGTCGAAAGGTTGCGCGGCCCGGACCACATCGCGATGCGCATCAGGCGCATTCCTGCTGGATCAGAGACTGATAGAGACCCCGGATACGCTCTGTCACCGGCCCGATCCCGCCGTCGCCGATCGTGCGCCCGTCGATCTGTCCCACCGGGGTCTGCGCGCCGAACGTGCCGGTCAGGAACGCCTCGTCGGCGCCGTACGTATCGACCAGCGAGAAATTGCGCTCGAAGACCGGGATGCCGTCGGCCCGGCAAAGCGCGATCACCTTGGCGCGGGTGATCCCGTTCATGCAATAGTCGCCCGTCGAGGTCCAGACCTCGCCCTTGCGAACGATGAAGAAGTTGCAGGCATTCGTCGTGTTCACGAAGCCATGGACATCCAGCATCAGCGCCTCGTCCGCCCCGGCCTTCTCGGCGGCGATGCAGGCGAGGATGCAGTTCAGCTTGGAATGCGAGTTCAGCTTGGGGTCCTGCGTCATCGGCAGGCCGCGCAGGTGCGGCACGGTCGCCAGCCAGATCGGGCGCGGCAGCGAGGGCCTGGAATGCTCGATGATGATCACCATCGTCGGACCCGAACGGCTGAGCGACGGATGCTGGAACGGCCGCGCCTTGACCCCGCGCGTGACCATCAGCCTTGCATGGGCGTTGTCTGTCATGCCGTTCGCCGCGCGCGTCGCCTCCAGCGCGCCGGCCACGCCCGGCCGGTCCATGCCGATATCGAGGTCGATGGCGCGTGCCGCCTCGAACAGCCGGTCGAGATGCTCGCCGAGGAACGCCCAGCGTCCATTGTAAAGCCTCAGCCCCTCCCAGACGCCGTCGCCCAGCATGAATCCGCTGTCATAGACACTGACAACGGCCTGATCGCGCGGCACGATCCGGCCGTCGACATAGATCAGTATCGCCGCGTTCCTGGCGTCCTCTTCGGCCTGGTGGGTGGTGATGGCGTCGGTCATCGGCAGGCTCCCTGTTGCGGCACGCTAGCCGCCGCGCCGCGGCGCGCCAAGCGGTAACCCTTGCGTGAACTCACGCGGCGGTGATTTGCGACAGGGCGCCCGCGCGGTCAACGTTCGCGCAAGAGGGAGGACCAGCCCGTGACCACCAGCCTGCAAAACCTGAAACCCGTCTTTCTGACCGTGGCGATCGTTCTCGGCATCTTTGCCGAATGCAACCGCGCCGACGCCGCCGAGACCCGCACCGCGATCTTCGCCGGCGGCTGTTTCTGGTGCGTCGAGGCGGATTTCGAGAAGGTGCCGGGCGTGATCGGGGCGGTGTCGGGATTCACCGGCGGCACGGTGGCGAACCCGACCTACAAGCAGGTGGTGCGCGGCGGCACCGGGCACCTGGAAGCGGTCGCGATCACCTATGACCCGGCCAGGGTCAGCTATGGCCAGCTGTTGCACCTGTTCTTCCGTTCCATCGACCCGACCGACGCGGGCGGCCAGTTCTGCGACCGGGGCGAGAGCTATGCGACCGCCGTTTTCGTCTCTGATCCGGCTGAAAAGGCCACCGCCGAGGCCGCGCGGGCCCAGGCCGAAGCGGCCCTCGGCAAGGATATCGTCACCCCGGTCCGGGATGCCGGCGCCTTCTACGAGGCAGAAGACTATCACCAGGATTACTACAAGCAGAACGACCTGGTCCTGACCCGCTTCGGCCCGATCAGCAAGGCCAAGGCCTACAAGCGCTATCGCACCGCCTGCGGCCGCGACGACCGCGTCAGGATGCTTTGGGGCGACGCCGCGCCCTTCGCCGGAAGCTGACGGCGGAATTCCCGCTTTAACGCCCGATTCGGGCTTTGTAAGGTCGCCCCAGCATCGTCCTGGGGGAAGACGTGACCGCTGCCAATCCCGCCCTGACGCCAATGATGGCGCAGTATCTCGACATCAAGGCGCAGTATCCGGATGCGTTGCTGTTCTACCGGATGGGCGACTTCTACGAGATGTTCTTCGACGATGCCGCCGCCGCGGCCGAGGCGCTGGATATCGCGCTGACCAAGCGCGGCAAGCATCTGGGCGAGGATATCCCGATGTGCGGCGTGCCGGTGCATGCCGCCGAGGGCTATCTGCTGACGCTGATCCGCAAGGGGTTTCGCGTGGCGGTCTGCGAACAGCTCGAGGACCCGGCCGAGGCGAAGAAGCGCGGATCGAAGTCGGTGGTCAAGCGTGACGTCGTTCGGCTGGTCACGCCGGGCACGCTGACCGAGGAAAGCCTGCTTGAGGCGCGGCGGCACAACTTTCTTGCCGCTTTCGCCGAGGTGCGGGGCGAGGGCGCCCTGGCCTGGGTCGATATCTCGACCGGCACGTTGCGGGTGATGCCCTGTTCGCGCGCCCGGCTGTCACCGGAGTTGTCCCGCATCGCCCCGCGCGAGGTGATCCTGTCCGAGGCCGCCGAGCCCGCGCTGTTCGACCTGGTCGAGGATCTTGGCGCCTCGCCGACGCCGCTGTCGCGGGCGAGCTTCGATTCGGCGGCAGCCGAGGGGCGGCTGACGGGCCTGTTCAGGGTCGAGACATTGGACGCGTTCGGCCAATTCGCGCGGGCCGAGCAGGCGGCGCTGGGCGCCATCGTCGACTATCTGGACATCACGCAGAAGGGCAGGCTGCCGCTGTTGCGCCCGCCGGTGCGCGAGGCGGCATCCGGAGCGATGCAGATCGACGCGGCCACCCGCCGGAACCTGGAACTGACGCGCAGCCTGTCCGGCGCCCGCGAGGGCTCGTTGCTGTCGGTGATCGACCGCAGCGTCACCGCGGGCGGCGGGCGGCTGCTGGAACGGCGCTTGTCCAGCCCGTCGCGCGACATCGCCATGATCCGGGCGCGGCTGGACACCGTGGCCTTTTATGTCGAGGAACGCGACCTTCGCGACGCGATCCGCGCCGACCTGCGCAAGACGCCGGATATTGACAGGGCACTGTCGCGGCTGGCGCTGGACCGTGGCGGGCCGCGCGATCTGGCAGCGGTGCGAAACGGGCTGGCGCAGGCCGCGGCGATCGGTGTGCGGCTTTGCGCGCCGGAGGTTCCGGAAGTCATCCGGGCCGGCGCCGACGCCCTGGACGGTTTCGACGCGCTTTCGGCGCTTCTCGAGGCCGCCTTGGTCGCCGAACCGCCGCTGTTGGCGCGGGACGGCGGGTTCGTCGCCGCCGGGTACGACGGCGAACTGGACGAGGCGCGCGAGCTGCGCGACGAGGGCCGCGGCGTGATTGCCGCGATGCAGGCGGATTACGCCGCCGAAACCGGCATCGCCTCGCTGAAGGTCAAGCACAACAACGTGCTGGGCTATTTCATCGAGACCACGGCGACGCACGCCGACAAGATGCTGTCTCCGCCACTGGCTGAACGCTTCATCCACCGTCAGACCACGGCCAGCGCCGTGCGCTTCACAACGGTCGCGCTAAGCGAGATGGAAACCAGGATCCTGAACGCCGGGAACCGGGCGCTCGAGATCGAGAAACGTCTCTATGACGGCCTGAAGGCCGCGGTTCTGGATCAGGCCGGGCCGCTTGGCGATCTGGCACGGGCGCTGGCCGAGATCGACGTCGCCACCGCGCTGGCCGAGCTTGCCGTGGTCGAGGACTGGACGCGCCCGGGCATGGCGGACGGGCGCGCGTTTCATGTCGAAGGCGGGCGGCATCCGGTGGTCGAGGCCGCGCTGCGCGCCCAGGGCGGGGCGCCCTTCATCGCGAATGACTGCGCGCTGGCCGAAGGGCGCGACGGCGCCGATATCTGGCTATTGACCGGGCCGAACATGGCGGGCAAGTCCACATTCCTGCGGCAGAACGCGCTGATCGCGGTTCTGGCGCAGATGGGCAGCTACGTGCCTGCGCGCCGCGCCGAGATCGGTCTGGTCAGCCAACTTTTCAGCCGGGTCGGCGCGTCGGACGACCTGGCGCGGGGGCGGTCGACCTTCATGGTCGAGATGGTCGAGACCGCGGCGATCCTGAACCAGGCCGACGACCGTGCGCTGGTGATCCTCGACGAAATCGGCCGCGGCACGGCAACTTATGACGGGCTCAGCATCGCCTGGGCCACGCTGGAACACCTGCACGAAGTGAACCGCTGCCGCGCGCTGTTCGCGACGCATTACCACGAGCTGACCCAACTCGCCGATCGCCTGAACGGGGTCGAGAACGCCACGGTCGCGGTCAAGGAGTGGGAAGGCGAGGTGATCTTTCTGCACGAGGTGAGAAAGGGTGCCGCGGACCGGTCCTATGGGGTGCAGGTGGCCAGGCTTGCCGGACTGCCGCCTTCGGTCGTGGACCGTGCGCGCGATATCCTGGCGCAGCTCGAAAAGGGCGCGCGCGAAGGGCAGGCGGGGGCGCATGCGCTGCTGGACGACCTGCCGCTGTTCGCGGCCGTGCCAAGCACGCCGGCGCCGCGTCCGGCGAAACCCTCGGCGCTCGAGGACCGGCTGACGGACATACACCCCGATGAACTGACGCCGCGCGATGCGCTGGAGTTGCTGTACGAGCTGAAGGCGCTCAGCCGGGGGTCGAACTGACCCCGACCTGCGCCGGCCGAAGCAGCCGGTCGTGGATCGTGAATCCGATCTGGCTGACCTGGATGATGTCGCCGGCCTTGGTGTCCGGCACCGGCGCCTCGAACATCGCCTGATGTATTTGCGGGTCGAACCTGTCGCCGACTTCGGGCGAAACAGGCTCGATTCCGTGCTTCTTGAAGACGTTCAGAAGCTCTCGCATGGTCAGCTCGATGCCTTCCAGCAGCGCCTTCGAGACGGTGCGCGTCTCGTCCGTCGCCGCGTCGAGCGCGCGCGCCAGGTTGTCGTAGACCGGCAGGATGTCGCGCGCCAGCTTGGTGCCGCCGTATTTCTCGGCCTCGCGGCGGTCGCGTTCGCCGCGCTTGCGGACGTTCTCGGCATCGGCGAGCGCGCGCATGAACCGGTCGCGGAACTCGTCACGCTCTGCCCGGATCTCTTCCAGTTCGGCATGCGCCGCCTCGACCTCGGGCGGTTCGTCAAGATCCGCGGTGATGTCGATGTGCTCGGCGCCGTCCGGTCCCGACAGGTCGATATCCGGCATTGTCGGTTTCTTCTGCTCTTCCGCCATATCCATCCTCATTACGCGCGGTCGGAAATCAACCGCCCGACCAGTTGTGCCGTGTAATCGACGATCGGCACGATGCGGCCATAGTTCAGGCGAGTCGGGCCGATCACTCCGACGGCGCCCACGATCTTTCGGTCTGCGTTCATATATGGAGACACCACCAAAGAGGAACCCGAAAGTGAGAAAAGCTTGTTTTCCGAGCCGATGAAAATGCGCACGCCTTCGCCCTGGTCGGTGAGTTCGAGGAATTCGGCGATGTCCCGTTTGCGTTCGAGGTCGTCGAACAACGTGCGCACGCGGTTCAGGTCCTCGGCCTTTTCCTCGCCCGCCAGCAGATTCGCGCGGCCCCGCACGATCAGCCGTTCATAGGGCTGGCCCTCGTTTTCCCAGATCGCCAGCCCGCTTTCGACCAGTTCGCCGGCAAGCACGTCCAGTTCGCGCCGACGCTTGGCGATCTCACGCTCGAAGGCGGCGCGCAGTTCGCTGAGCGTGCGGCCCTCTGCCAGGGCGTTCAGAAAGTTCGCGGCCTCGCGCATCGACGAGGGCGTTTGCCCGATCGGCGGGCTGAACACGCGGTTCTCGACATGGCCGTCGCCGTAGACCAGCACCACCAGCGCCCGGTCCGGCGCCAGCGAAACGAAGTCGATATGCTTAATCGGCGCCTCGTGCTTTGGTGCAAGCACAAGGCTGGCGCCCGAGGTCAGCACCGACAGCGCCGATCCCACCCGATCCAGCAGCGCCGGCACATCGCGCGAATTCGATCCCAGCGTCGCGTCGATCCGCTCGCGATCCGATTCGTTCAGGTCCTCGACTTCGAGCAGGCTGTCGACGAACATTCTCAGCCCGACCTGCGTCGGCACGCGCCCGGCCGAAACGTGCGGCGAATCCAGGAGGCCCAGGAATTCGAGGTCCTGCATCACGTTGCGGATCGTCGCCGCGGAAACCTTTTCGCTCATCGTCCGGGTCAGCGTGCGCGAGCCCACCGGCTCGCCGCTGGACAGATAGCTTTCGACGACGCGGCGAAACACCTCGCGGCTGCGCTCGTTCAGTTCGGACAATATCTGCGACGTGTCATTCATCGGTCGGTTCCGGGGCATCCGTCATTAAAGGTTCCCGGGGCCGGTCGTCAATCGGGGTTGCGCTGGAAACCGCCTGACAGGTAAGTGTGCGCGGCCCCCGTGGAAAGGATTGACATGCGACCCTCTGGCAGAGAGCTGAATGAAATGCGCCCCGTGTCCATCGAGACCGGCGTGACCCGGCATGCCGAGGGCTCGTGCCTGATCCGCTGCGGCGATACGCATGTGCTGTGCACCGCCTCGCTGGAGGAACGCGTGCCGCCGTTTCTGAAGAACACCGGGTTGGGCTGGGTGACGGCCGAATACGGCATGCTGCCGCGGGCCACGAACACGCGGATGCGGCGCGAGGCGAAGGCGGGGCAGTCGGGGCGCACGCAGGAGATCCAGCGGCTGATCGGTCGGGCGCTGCGCGCCGGTGTCGACCGGGTGGCACTGGGTGAGCGGCAGATCACCGTCGACTGCGACGTGATCCAGGCCGATGGCGGCACACGGTGTGCCGCGATCACCGGGGGCTGGGTCGCGTTGCGGCTCGCCGTGAACAGGCTGATGAAGGCCGGTGATGTGATCACAGATCCGCTGACCGACCATATCGCGGCGGTCAGCTGCGGCGTCTATGCCGGCCAGCCGATATTGGACCTCGATTATCCCGAGGACAGCGAGGCCGGTGTCGACGGAAATTTCGTGATGACCGGCACGGGACGGCTGGTCGAGGTGCAGATGTCGGCCGAGGGCGCCACGTTTTCGCAAGCCGAGCTGGGCGAGTTGATGGCGCTGGCCGAAGCAGGCGTTGGCGACCTGGTTGCCGCGCAAAGGGCGGCGGTGGGCTGAAATGCGCCGGTTCGAGGAGGGCACGCTGGTCATCGCCTCGCACAACGACGGCAAGCTGCGCGAGATAAGGGCCTTGTTAGAGCCGTTTTCGGTTGATGTCCGCTCTGCCGCCGAGTTCGGCCTGACCGAGCCGGAAGAGACCGAATCGACCTTCGCCGGCAACGCCCGGATCAAGGCCCATTTCACCGCGCGTGAGACCGGGCTGCCCGCTTTGTCCGATGACAGCGGCATCATGGTCGACGCGCTGGACGGTGCCCCCGGGGTGCACACCGCCGATTGGGCGGAAACCGGCAACGGGCGCGATTTCGCGATGGCGATGACGAGGGTCTGGACGCTGCTCGAGGAAAAGGCAGCGCCGCTGCCCCGTTCCGCGCGGTTCTGCTGCACGCTCTGCCTTGCCTGGCCGGATGGGCACGACGAGATTTTCGAGGGTACCGTGCGGGGCGAAGTGGTCTGGCCGATGCGCGGCGACCGCGGGTTCGGGTTCGATCCGGTTTTCCTGCCTTCGGGTGAAACAGAGACGTTCGGCGAGATGGATCCCGCGAAGAAGCACGCCATGAGCCACCGCGCCGAAGCCTTCGCCAAACTGGTGGCCGCCTGCTTTGCCTGAGCGCTGGCAAACGGCGGGGTTCGGCCTGTACATCCATTGGCCGTTCTGCGCCGCGAAATGCCCTTACTGCGATTTCAACTCGCACGTTGCGAGTACCATCGAACAGGACCGCTGGCGCCGCGCCTATTTGTCCGAGATCGACCGTGTCGGCGCCGTGACCGGGGGGCGGGTGCTTTCCACCGTGTTCTTTGGCGGCGGCACACCCAGCCTGATGGACCCGGAACTTGTCGGCGCGGTTCTCGAAAAAGCGCGCGACACGTGGAGCATGGCCAACGACCTGGAGGTCACGCTTGAGGCGAACCCGACGTCGGTGGAATCGTCTCGGTTCAGGGGGTTTCGCGACGCAGGCGTGAACCGTGTTTCGGTCGGTGTGCAGGCGCTGAACGACGACGATCTGCGCGCGCTCGGCCGGCTGCACAGCGTGGACGAAGCGATGCGGGCAGTTGAGCTTGCGCACGACATCTTCCCACGCGTGAGCTTCGACCTGATCTATGCGCGGCAGTTCCAGAGCCTCGGCGACTGGCGGGCGGAGCTGCGGCGCGCGCTGGCGCTGGAACCCGGGCACCTGTCGCTTTATCAGCTTACGATCGAGGACGGCACCGCCTTTGGCGACCGGTTCCGCCGCGGTCGTCTGCCGGGATTGCCTGACGACGATCTTGGTGCCGATCTGTTCGAGGCCACGCAGGAATTGTGCGAGGCGGCGGGCATTCCGGCCTACGAAGTCTCGAATCATGCGCGACCGGGCGCCGAGTGCAGGCATAACCTGATCTACTGGCGCTCTGGCGATTGGGCCGGTATCGGGCCGGGCGCGCATGGCCGGCTGACGCTTGCCGGCCAGCGGATCGGTGTCGAGACTGAATTAAGCCCGGCGACTTGGCTGCGTTCGGTGGAAACGCGCGGCAGCGGAGAAACCGGGCGATGTGTTCTGACAGCAGAGGACGTTTTCGCCGAGCGGCTGTTGATGGGGCTTCGCCTCGCCGAAGGCGTGAAGATCGAGAAGGCCGATCCTGAATTTATAAAACAAATTCAATTGCTTAACGAAAGTGACCTGGTTGAGTTCAGCGATGGGCGGCTGCGTGTGACGGCCAGGGGCCGCCCCCTGTTGAACGCGATCCTGCGCGAGTTGTTGGCGGGCGCCGAAACGGGCTAAAGCAATTTCAAGCGAAGCCGGTCCGGCGAAGCGTCGCGAAATTGCGCTCGGCCAGCCGGATAGAGCGCATTCCGTGAATCGAAGATCGCGGAATGCGCTCTAGCGCGCGCTCGACAGGATGTTGCAGAGCCGGTCCAGCGCGTCGAGGTCTGGATAGATGATCGATAGCTTGCCGCTTTCTCCCGTCCCGGCGTGGTCGATCTGCACCTTTAGCCCAAGCGCCGCCGACAGGTCCTGTTCCAGCGCCAGCGTGTCGGCGTCCTTCGCGGCCGGTGCGGCCGGTGCTTTCGCTTTGCCCACGCCTTTCGCCTGCACCAGCCTTTCGGCCTCGCGGACGGAAAGGCCCTTGCGCACGATCACTTGCGCCAGTTCTTCCGCCCGGTCGCTGGTGACGAGCGCCCTTGCATGGCCGGCGGTCAGGCGCCCCTCGCGCAGCATCTTCTGCACCGACTCGGGCAAGGATAGCAGGCGCAGGGTGTTGGCGACGTGGCTGCGGCTCTTGCCAAGGGCCTCGGCGATTCTTTCCTGGGTGTGGCCGAAGCGGTCCATCAACTGGCGATATCCCGCGGCCTCTTCCACGGGGTTCAGATCGGCGCGCTGGATGTTCTCGATGATTGCGATTTCCAGCACTTCGCTGTCATCGTAATCGCGGACCAGCGCGGGAACCTCGTGCAACTGCACCGTCTGCGCGGCGCGCCAGCGGCGCTCGCCCGCAACGATTTCATAGGTTCCGGGGCTGTCGGCGACCTCGCGCAGGATCAGTGGCTGAATGATGCCTTTCTCGCGGATCGAGTTGGCGAGATCCTCCAACTGGTCGGCGCTGAAGTCGCGTCGCGGCTGGTTCGGGTTCGGGCGGATTTTCTCGACGGGCACCATCTGTTCGCCGGCCTTGGCCGGGCGCTCGGTTCGCAGTGCCTCGACCGGCGCGACGTCGGCCATCAGTGCGGAGAGCCCGCGGCCCAGGCCGCGGCGTTCCGGTTTCTTGTCGGCCATCCTGCCCTCCTATCCCGCCGGGACCACCTGGCGCCCGATCATTTCCTTTGCCAGCGCGCGGTAGGCCTGGCTTCCCTTCGACGCCGGGTCGTATTCCAGCACCGGCACCGCGTAGGACGGCGCCTCGCTGACACGCACGTTTCGCGGGATCACCGTCTTGTAGACCAGATCGCCCAGGTTCTCTCGTGCGTCTGCCTCGACCTGCAGCGACAGGTTGTTGCGCGCGTCGTACATCGTCAGCACGACGCCCTCGATCCGCAGGTTCGGGTTCGCGGTCTGGCGCACTTCCCTGATCGTCAGCATCAGTTGCGACAAGCCTTCGAGCGCGTAGAATTCCGACTGCAACGGCACCAGCACCGAATGCGCCGCAACCATTCCGTTCACGGTCAGCAAGCTTAGCGAGGGCGGGCAGTCAATCAGAATATAATCCAGCTCGTAACGGTCGATCGCGGGCTGGCGCAGCGCGTCGTGCAGAAGAAAACTGCGCTTTTCGTTGGCGACCAGTTCGATATCCGCCGAGCTCAGATCGGTGGTCGATGGCGCGATCAGCAGGCCGTCGATATGCGTGGCGTGGATGACATCGGCCAGCGGCGCGTCTTCGAGCAACAGATCATAGGTCGTCACCCTTCGGTCCGGGGCATGCAGGCCCAGACCGGTCGAGGCGTTGCCCTGCGGGTCGAGATCGACGATCAGCACCGCATAGCCTTCGTCCACCAGCGCGGCGCCAAGGTTGATCGCGGTCGTCGTCTTGCCGACTCCGCCCTTCTGGTTGGCGATTGCGATGATTTTCGGGTGGTTGGTCCGCAGGGGGTCAAGCACGGACGATGTCTCCGATTCTGAGAATGGCCGAGTCGGGGCTCGTGGGGCTGGGATGGTTTTCTACCGCGAAGCGCCAGGTTTCAAGCGCCGTTTCCACTTCGTCGCGCCAGTTCGCGCCCTTGAGAAAGATCGCGTGGCCACCCGGCGCGAGATGCCGGTGGGCGAGGTCCAGAAGTCTCGGAAGGGGTGCCAGCGCCCGCGCCGAGACCACTTGCGCGGCCTGCGGCGGCGTTTCCTCGATGCGGCGGGACAGCACGCCGACATCCAGCCCCAACGTGCGGGCGACTGTGCGCAGGAATTCGCATTTCCGAATGTCGGATTCGATACAGATCACCTGGATTTCCGGCGCCTTTTCCTGTGCCAGGATCGCCGCGACCATGCCTGGGAACCCGCCGCCCGATCCGAGGTCCACCCATTTCCCACGATCCAAGCCGGCGATGGCAAAGGCCGCGGCCGAATCGGCGAAGTGCCTGGTCCATATGTTGTCGAGCGTGGATCGGGCGACGAGGTTGATGGCCGGGTTCCACTTCGCGATCAGCGCCTCATAGCGCTCAAGGCGATCCAGCGTTTCACGTGACACATCCCAGGCCTCGGCGAAGGCCTGCCGATCCCTGCCCATCACGCGGTTCTCTTGCGGCCTGCCTGTTTCAGCCGGGCCAGCAACAGCGTCAACGCCGCCGGCGTCATCCCCTCGATCCGCGCTGCCTGTCCGAGGCTGCGCGGGCGTATCGCGGACAGCTTCCCGGCAAGTTCCGCCGACAGCCCCGGAAGCTCGTCAAACGCAAATTCTTCCGGAATCTCGACCGCCTCGTCGCGCCGGACGGCGGCGATGTCTTCGCTTTGCCGACTGATGTAGTTCGCATATAGCGCGTCGCGCTCCAGTTGCTCGACCACTTCCAAAGGCAAACCGGCGAACGCTGTGTCCAGGCGCTGTACATCGACGAACGTGACGTCGGGAAACGCCAACAAGTCGAATGGAGTCCGGCGCTTGCCGTCCTCCTTGACCGCAAACCCGGCCTTGGCGAGCTCTTTCGGCGTATAGGAACGCGCCACCAGCCGCGCCTTCGCTGCCGACAAGGCATCCGCCTTCCTCAGATAGACAGCGCGCCTCTCTGCCCCGACACAGCCGATCCCCATGCCCAGGGGGGTAAGGCGCTGATCGGCATTGTCCGCACGAAGCGACAGCCGGTATTCGGCCCGGGACGTGAACATGCGATAGGGTTCGTTGACGCCCCGGGTGATCAGGTCGTCAATCATCACACCGATATACGACTCCGTGCGGCTGAAGGCGATCTTGTCGACACCCCTCGCCGCGGCCGCGGCGTTCAGCCCCGCGACGACGCCTTGCGCTGCGGCCTCCTCATACCCCGTGGTGCCGTTGATCTGACCCGCCAGATACAGGCCGCGCACCGATTTCACCGAAAGGCACACGTCCAGCGCGCGCGGGTCCACGTAGTCGTACTCGATCGCGTATCCCGGCTGCAGGATGCGCGCCGCCTCGAGACCCGCGATCGAGTGCACATAAGCCTCCTGCACATCCGCCGGCAACGACGTGGATATTCCGTTCGGATAGATCGTCGGATCGTCCAGCCCCTCGGGTTCCAGAAAGACCTGGTGCGAGGATTTGTCGGCAAACCGGACGACCTTGTCCTCGATCGACGGGCAATATCGCGGCCCGACACCGTCGATATGCCCGCCATACATCGCCGACCGAGACAGGTTCCGTTCGATGATCTCATGCGTCCGCGCGTTGGTATGGGTGATGCCGCAGGAGATCTGCCGCGCGCTGACCCCGGAAGACAGGAACGAGAACATCACGGGATCCTCGTCGCCGGGCTGCATTTCCAGCCCCTCCCAGTCGATCGTCCGTCCGTCCAGCCGCGGCGGCGTTCCGGTCTTCAATCGGCCGAGCGGCAGACCGAATTCGTCGATCCTTTCCGCAAGCCGGACCGACGGCCTGTCACCCCAGCGTCCACCATCGCGGCGCACGTCGCCAATGTGAATGACCCCGCGCAGAAAAGTGCCCGCGGTCATCACGACACATTGGCCCTCGACCCGGGCGCCATCGGGCAGGACAACCCCTGCAACCCGGTCCCCCGACATGATCAGGTCGACTGCTTCGCCTTCGATCACCGTTATGTTCGCGGCCGCTGACACGGCATCCTGAATCGCATTGCGGTAAAGCTTGCGGTCGGCCTGCGCGCGTGGCCCCTGCACAGCCGGCCCCTTCCGCCGGTTCAACAGCCGGAACTGGATTCCCGCGCGGTCCGCGGCGCGGCCCATCACGCCATCCAGCGCGTCAACCTCGCGCACCAGGTGGCCCTTGCCGAGCCCGCCAATAGCCGGATTGCAGGACATCACGCCGATGCCGGCGCGTGACAAGGTGATCAGCGCGGTGGACACACCCATCCGATGCGCGGCGTGGGCGGCCTCGACCCCCGCGTGCCCGCCGCCGATCACGACAACGTCGAATCCGCGCGGTTTCACGTGAAACACTCCTACTTGCCGATGCAGAATCGTGCGAAGATTTCGTCTAATACCTGCTCGACGTCGATCCGTCCAACCAATGAATCCAGGCTGGCGACCGCCGCGCGCAATTGCGCGGCCGCAAGGTCCACCCGCGCCTCGCCATGCTCCAGCTCGGCCCGCGCCTGCGCCAGTTCGTTCACCGCTTGCTGCATCGCCGTCTTGTGGCGAAGATGCGTCGCCGTCCCTACCCCTGCGGCCCGCCCGGCGAGGACATCCGCGATCCGCCGCAGCAGCTCACGCACCCCCGCCCCGGTCTTCCCGGATACAGAGCACCCCTCGTCCGGATGCAGATCGCCCTTGGCCCGCACCACGATATCATCCTCAAGCGGGACGATCCCCAACTCTTCCGGCGACGCATCCACCAGGAACACCCGAAGGTCGGCCTCGCTCGCCCGCCGGCGGGTACGCTCGATCCCAACTCGTTCGATCTCGTCGCGGCCTTCGCGCAGCCCCGCGGTATCGAGCAGCGTGACCGCAAGCCCCTCGAGGTCCATCCGAACCTCAATAACGTCGCGGGTCGTCCCGGCGATGTCCGACGTGATCGCCGCGTCTCGCTGCGCAAGATAGTTCAACAGCGTCGACTTCCCGGCATTCGGCGCCCCAACGATGGCAACCTCGAACCCGTCTCTGATCCGCTCGGCGATCCCCACGCCGGCGATCTCGCCGGCCAGGTCGCGGCCCACGTTTTCGAGCAGCGCATCGACCTCGGGACGCACATCCACCGGCACGTCCTCGTCGACGAAATCAATCGTCGCCTCCAGCAGGGCCGCCGCGCGAACAAGCTTGCCGCGCCACGCCTCGACCCGTTCGCCGAGACGCCCCGAAAACACCCGCATCGCCTGACGCCGCTGCGCGGCGGTCTCGGCATCGATCAGGTCCCCGAGCCCCTCGATCTGCGAAATGTTCAGCCGGTCGTTTTCCAGCGCGCAGCGGGAAAACTCGCCGGCCTCGGCCTGGCGAAGCCCGGGCATCGCCGCCAGTTCTTGCAGCACCGCGGCGGCCACCGCCATGCTGCCGTGCAGGTGCAGCTCGACCACATCCTCGCCGGTAGAGCTGTGCCCCGCGCGAAACGGCAGCACCAGCGCCTGGTCGAGAACCTCGCCTGCGCGGTCGCGCAACCGCCGCACCGCCGTGGACCGTGCCGCCGGCAGCGATCCCGCCAGCCGCTCGGCCGCGCGCCACGCCTGCGGCCCGGAAACGCGCACCACGGCGACACCCGACTTGCCGCGGGCCGTCGCCAGTGCAAAAATCGTGTCCATTAGTTTAAGCCATTGAAAACAATAGCTAAGTGTTCATCGAGTCGAAGAATTCCGCATTCGTCTTCGTTTGTTTCAACTTCGACAGAAGGAACTCGATGGCATCCGTTGTGCCCATCGGGTTCAGGATGCGGCGCAGCACGAAAGTTTTCTGCAGGTCGATCTTGTCGACCAGCAGATCCTCTTTCCGCGTTCCGGACTTGAGGATATCCATCGCCGGATAAACGCGCTTGTCGGCGACCTTGCGGTCCAGCACGATCTCGCTGTTGCCGGTGCCCTTGAACTCTTCGAAGATCACTTCGTCCATCCGGCTGCCGGTGTCGATCAGCGCCGTCGCGATGATGGTCAGCGACCCGCCCTCTTCGATATTCCGCGCCGCACCGAAGAACCGCTTTGGCCGCTGCAGGGCGTTGGCGTCGACGCCGCCGGTCAGCACCTTGCCCGACGACGGCACGACGGTATTGAAGGCGCGGCCGAGACGCGTGATCGAATCGAGCAGGATCACCACGTCGCGCTTGTGCTCGACCAGACGCTTGGCCTTCTCGATCACCATGTCGCTGACCGCAACGTGCCGCGTCGCAGGCTCGTCGAAGGTCGAGGATATCACTTCGCCCTTCACCGATCGCTGCATGTCGGTGACTTCCTCGGGCCGCTCGTCGATCAAGAGCACGATCAGATAGCATTCCGGGTGGTTCGCCTCGATCGAGTGGGCGATGTTCTGCAACAGGACCGTCTTGCCGGTCCGCGGCGGCGCGACGATCAGACAGCGCTGGCCCTTGCCGATCGGCGCCACCAGGTCGATCACCCGCGCCGAGCGGTCCTTGATCGTCGGGTCCTCGATCTCCATCTTCAGCCGCTCGTCGGGATAGAGCGGCGTCAGGTTGTCGAAGGCGACCTTGTGGCGCGCCTTTTCCGGGTCCTCAAAGTTGATTTCCTCGACCTTGGTCAGC
>JBFKQC010000003.1:0-129061 GCA_041627895.1 Rhodobacter sp. | reverse complement strand
GCCTGCAAGATCGGCATCATGCCCGGCCACATCCACAAGCGCGGCTCGGTGGGCGTGGTCAGCCGCTCGGGCACGCTGACCTACGAGGCGGTCAAGCAGACCACCGATGTCGGCCTCGGCCAGTCGACCTGCGTCGGCATCGGCGGCGACCCGATCAAGGGCACCGAACACCTCGACGTGCTGGAATGGTTCCTTGCCGACGACGAAACCCAGTCGATCATCATGATCGGCGAGATCGGCGGTTCGGCCGAGGAAGAGGCCGCGCAGTTCCTGAAGGACGAGGCCCGAAAGGGCCGGTCGAAACCCACGGCGGGCTTCATCGCCGGGCGCACCGCGCCGCCGGGCCGCCGCATGGGGCATGCTGGCGCAATTGTGAGTGGCGGCAAGGGCGGCGCCGAGGACAAGATCGAGGCGATGCGCTCGGCCGGCATCGTCGTGGCCGAAAGCCCCGCGGGCCTGGGCGAGGCGGTGCTGGAAGCCATCGGGTGATACAGATGCATGGCGGGCCGCGGTCCGCCCTGCCGGCCCGGTCGGGCCAACTCCGGAGGAGCAAATGACCGAACAAAGCCCCAACGACCTGTTCCACGCATCCAGCTTCATGCAGGGCCACAATGCGGCTTATCTGGACCAGCTCTATGCCCGCTTCGCCAACGACCCGAACGCGGTCGACGAGGCCTGGGCAAAATTCTTCCGCCAGATGGGCGACGACGAGATTTCCGTCAAGCGCGAGGCCGAGGGGCCGTCCTGGGCGCGCACCGACTGGCCGCCGCAGCCCGCCGACGAACTGACTGCGGCCCTAGACGGGCAGTGGGCCAAGGATGACGGCAAGGCCGCCGCCACGAAGATCAGGGCCAAGGCGGCCGAGCAAAAGGTCGAAGTCACCGACGCGCAGGTCAAGCAGGCGGTGCTCGATTCGATGCGCGCGCTGATGCTGATCCGGGCGTACCGCATCCGCGGCCATCTGGTGGCCGATCTCGACCCCCTGGGCATGCGCGAGGCCACGCCGCACCCGGAACTGGACCCGCGATCCTACGGCTTCACCGAGGCCGACTGGGACCGGCCGATCTTTCTCGACAACGTCCTGGGGCTCGAATTCGGCTCGCTGCGCGAGATCCTCGATATCGTGCAACGCACCTATTGCGGGACCTTCGCGCTGCAGTACATGCACATTTCCGACCCGGAACAGGCCGCCTGGCTGAAGGAACGGATCGAGGGCTACGGCAAGGAAATCGCCTTCACCCGCGAGGGCCGCCGGGCGATCCTGAACAAGCTGGTCGAGGCCGAGGGCTTCGAGAAGTTCCTGCACGTCAAGTACATGGGCACCAAGCGCTTCGGGCTGGACGGCGGCGAGGCGCTGGTGCCGGCGATGGAGCAGATCATCAAGCGCGGCGGGCAGCTTGGCGTCACCGACATCGTGATCGGGATGCCGCACCGCGGGCGGCTCTCGGTTCTCGCCAACGTGATGGCCAAGCCCTACAAGGCGATTTTCAACGAGTTCCAGGGCGGCAGCTTCAAACCCGAGGACGTCGACGGCTCGGGTGACGTGAAATACCACCTCGGCGCCTCGTCCGACCGGACCTTCGACGGCAACGAGGTGCATCTCAGCCTGACCGCGAATCCCAGCCACCTGGAGGCGGTGAACCCCGTGGTGCTGGGCAAGGCGCGCGCCAAGCAGGACCAGAACCACGATACCGGGCGCACCTCGGTGTTGCCGGTGCTGCTGCACGGCGATGCGGCGTTTGCCGGGCAGGGCGTGGTTGCGGAATGCTTCGGGCTTTCGGGGCTGCGCGGCCACAAGACCGGCGGCACGATCCACATCGTCGTGAACAACCAGATCGGGTTTACGACGGCGCCGCATTTCTCGCGCTCTTCACCCTATCCCACCGACATCGCGCTGATGGTCG
The DNA here is from genome assembly GCA_041627895.1 of Rhodobacter sp. Taxonomy (GTDB): domain Bacteria; phylum Pseudomonadota; class Alphaproteobacteria; order Rhodobacterales; family Rhodobacteraceae; genus JBFKQC01. Next base: position 127,157 of record JBFKQC010000003.1, on the reverse strand, counting down.
AGGCGCCGATCTTCCACGTTAACGGCGACGACCCCGAGGCGGTGGTGCATGCCGCCAGGGTCGCCATCGAATACCGACAGAAGTTCCGCAAGGACGTGGTGATCGACATGTTCTGCTACCGCCGGTTCGGTCACAACGAGGGCGACGAGCCGATGTTCACCAACCCGGTGATGTACAACCGGATCAAGACCCACAAGACCACGCTGCAGATCTATACCGAACGGCTGGTGGCCGACGGCCTGATCCCCGAGGGCGAGATCGAGGACATGAAGGCCGCGTTCCAGGCACAGCTGAACGAGGAATTCGAGGCCGGCAAGAACTACCAGCCGAACAAGGCCGACTGGCTCGACGGCCGCTGGAGCCACCTCGACCGTGAGGGCGAGGAATACCAGCGCGGCCAGACCGCGATCACGCCCGAGACCCTGGCAGAGGTCGGCGCCGCACTGACCCGCTTGCCCGAGAACTACCCGGTGCACCGCACGGTCGCCCGAATTCTCGAGGCCAAGAAGGAAATGTTCTCGAACGGCCAGGGCTTCGACTGGGCGACCGCCGAGGCTCTGGCCTTCGGATCGCTTCTGACCGAGGGTTACCCGGTGCGGCTGTCCGGGCAGGATTCGACCCGTGGCACATTCAGCCAGCGCCATTCCGGCATCGTCGATCAAGAGGCCGAGGGCCGGTTCTATCCGCTGAACCACATCCGCGAGGGACAGGCGCGGTACGAGGTCATCGACTCGATGCTCTCGGAATACGCGGTTCTTGGCTTCGAATACGGCTTTTCGCTGGCCGAGCCCAACGCGCTGACGATGTGGGAGGCGCAGTTCGGCGACTTCGCCAACGGCGCGCAGATCATGTTCGATCAGTTCATCTCGTCCGGCGAACGCAAGTGGCTGCGCATGTCCGGCCTGGTGATGCTGCTGCCGCACGGCTTCGAGGGTCAGGGGCCCGAGCACAGTTCGGCCCGGCTGGAGCGGTTCCTGCAGATGTGCGCCGAGGACAACTGGATCGTTGCCAACTGCACGACGCCGGCGAACTACTTCCACATCCTGCGCCGCCAGCTTCACCGATCCTACCGCAAGCCGCTGGTGCTGATGACGCCCAAGTCGCTGCTGCGGCACCGGCTTTGTGTCAGCGAGACCGGGGATTTCGTCACCGGCTCCAGTTTCCACCGGGTGCTGTGGGACGATGCCGAAAAGGGCAACTCGGATACCAAGCTGGTGGCCGACGACCAGATCCGCCGCGTCGTGATGTGCTCGGGCAAGGTCTATTTCGACCTGCTGGAGGCCCGCGATGCCGCCGGGCTCGACGACGTCTACATCATGCGGATCGAGCAGTTCTATCCGTTCCCCGCGCTCAGCCTCGTGAAGGAACTGGACCGCTTCAAGTCGGCCGCGATGATCTGGTGCCAGGAAGAGCCCAAGAACCAGGGGGCCTGGTCCTTCATCGAGCCGAACATCGAATGGGTGCTGACCCGGATCAAGGCCGACCACACGCGGCCCGTCTATACCGGCCGTCCGGCCTCGGCCTCGCCGGCCACCGGGCTCGCCAGCCAGCACAAGGCACAACAGGAGGCGCTGGTGAACGCGGCGCTCGGGATTGAAGGGTAAAGAGAGATGAGCATCGAGGTTCGCGTACCGACGCTGGGCGAAAGCGTCACCGAGGCCACTGTCGCCACCTGGTTCAAGAAACCGGGAGATGCCGTTTCGGTCGACGAAATGCTCTGCGAGCTGGAAACCGACAAGGTCACGGTCGAGGTGCCGTCGCCCGCCGCCGGAACGCTGGGCGAGATCGTCGCCGGCGAGGGCGATACGGTGGGGGTCGACGCCCTGCTGGCGACGATCGCGGAAGGCGCCGCCGCGGGCGAGGCGCCGAAGTCGAACGGCGAGGCCAGGGCCGAACCCGTCCCGGCCCCCGCTGCCCCGGCGGAACCGGCCCCCGCGGCCGCCGCGGAACCGGCCCCGGCGCCCCAGGCCGGCGGCCAGAGCGTCGATGTGATGGTCCCGACCCTCGGCGAAAGCGTCACCGAGGCGACCGTGTCGACCTGGTTCAAGAAGGCGGGCGACAGCGTTGCTGCCGACGAGATGCTCTGCGAACTGGAAACCGACAAGGTTTCGGTCGAGGTTCCTGCACCGGCCTCCGGCACGCTCGCCGAAATCCTGGCCCCCGAGGGAGCCACCGTCGAGGCCGGCGGCAGGCTGGCGGTGATGACCGCTGGCGCTGCGGGCGCGGCTGCCCCCTCGCCCGCGAAGGGGGCCGTGGGCGAGACGGCCGGTTCCGCCGCGGCGCCCGCCGGAAAGGACGTCGAGGACGCGCCCTCGGCCAAGAAGATGATGGCCGAACACGCGATCAACCGCGACGCCGTGACCGGCACCGGCAAGGACGGCCGGGTGATGAAGCAAGACGTGCAGGCCGCGCTGAAGGCGCCCAAGGCCGAGGCGCCTGCGCCTCAGCCCGCGCCCGAACCCGCCAAGGCCCCGCCGCGCGCCCCGGTCCCGGCCGAAGACGCCGCGCGCGAGGAACGGGTGCGCATGACGCGCCTGCGCCAGACCATCGCGCGCCGCCTGAAGGACGCGCAAAACACCGCCGCGATCCTGACCACCTATAACGAGGTCGACATGACCGAGGTCATGGCGATCCGGAACCAGTACAAGGACCAGTTCGAAAAGAAGCACGGCGTGAAGATGGGCTTCATGTCGTTCTTCGTGAAGGCCTGCTGCCACGCGCTGAGGGAAGTGCCCGACGTCAATGCCGAAATCGACGGCACCGACATCGTCTACAAGAGCTTCGTGCATATGGGCGTCGCCGTCGGCACGCCGCAGGGCCTTGTGGTGCCCGTGGTGCGCGACGCCGACCAGATGAGCTTTGCCGCGATCGAGAAGAAGATCGCCGAACTGGGCCTGCGCGCCCGCGACGGCAAGCTCAGCATGGCCGAAATGCAGGGCGGCACCTTCACGATCTCGAACGGCGGCGTCTACGGCTCGCTGATGTCCAGCCCGATCCTGAACCCGCCGCAATCGGGCATCCTCGGCATGCACAAGATCCAGCAGCGGCCCATGGTGGTCGACGGCAAGATCGAGGCCCGGCCGATGATGTACCTGGCGCTCAGCTACGATCACCGCATCGTCGACGGCAAGGGCGCGGTGACGTTCCTGGTGCGGGTCAAGGACGCGCTGGAGGATCCGCGGCGGCTGTTGATGGACCTTTGACGGTGCGCTCAGGCACAGCCGTGGACGCCCGGCGTAGAGTGCGTGGTTTCGCACACCGATCGCGGCGGCTGAATGGCGCATTTCGCACATACGCAATACCGACGTGATACCGACGTGATACCGACGTCGAAAATCGACCCCAGGAGGCCCCATGCCCAGCTATGACGTCATCGTAATCGGCGCCGGACCCGGCGGATATGTCTGCGCCATCCGCTGCGCCCAGCTGGGCCTTAAAACCGCCTGTGTCGAGGGCCGCGAGACGCTGGGCGGGACCTGCCTGAACGTGGGTTGCATCCCCTCGAAGGCGCTTTTGCATGCCAGCCACCAACTCCATGAATCGCAACACAATTTCGCGAAGATGGGGCTGAAGGGAAAGGCGCCCAGCGTCGACTGGAAGACGATGCTCGGCTACAAGGACGACGTCATCGGCCAGAACACGAAGGGCATCGAGTTTCTGTTCAAGAAGAACAAGATAGACTGGCTGAAGGGCTGGGGTTCGATCCCCGGGCCCGGCCAGGTCAAGGTCGGCGGCGAGGTGCACCAGGCCAAGGCCGTCGTGATCGCCAGCGGGTCCGACTACACCACGATCCCTGGCGTGGAAGTTGATGAAAAGATTGTGGTTTCTTCCACCGGCGCGCTGGCGCTGGCGAAGATACCGAAGAAGATGGTGGTGATCGGCGCCGGCGTGATCGGGCTGGAAATGGGCAGCGTCTATGCCCGCCTGGGGTCCGAGGTGACGGTGGTCGAATACCTCGACCACATCACCCCCGGCATGGACGCCGACACTGCGAAGACCTTCCAGAGAACGCTGAAGAAACAGGGGCTTGGCTTCATCCTCGGCGCGGCGGTGCAGGGCGTCGAGACGGCCCGGAACAAGGCCAAGGTTACCTACAAGCTGCGCAAGAACGACGAGGAAGCGGTGCTTGACGCCGACGTCGTGCTGGTCGCCACGGGCCGTAAACCCTTTACCGATGGCCTCGGGCTGGCCGAGTTGGGGGTGAAACAGGACAAGCGCGGCGTGATCGAGACCGACGCGCATTATGCGACCAATATCAAGGGCATATACGCCATCGGCGATTGCATCGCCGGGCCGATGCTGGCGCACAAGGCCGAGGACGAAGGCATGGCGGTCGCCGAAATCCTGGCCGGTCAGGCGGGACACGTGAACTATGGCGTGATCCCCGGCGTGGTCTACACCCATCCCGAGGTCGCCAGCGTCGGCGAGACCGAAGAGACGCTGAAAGAGAAGGGGCGCAAGTACAAGGTCGGCAAGTTCAGCTTCATGGGCAACGGCCGCGCCAAGGCGGTCTTCGCCGGCGAGGGTTTCGTCAAGCTGCTGGCCGATGCCGAGACCGACCGGATTCTGGGCGCCCACATCATCGGCCCCGCAGCGGGCGATCTGATCCACGAAGTCTGCGTCGCGATGGAATTCGGCGCCGCGGCCGAAGACCTGGCCCGCACCTGCCACGCGCACCCGACCTATTCCGAAGCCGTGCGCGAAGCGGCCCTGGCCTGCGGCGACGGGCCGATCCACAGCTGAGCGTCAAGGGCGGGCCGGGCTTGCCCGGTCACGCGATCCCGACAACCAGATCGGCGGTCAACGCCTCGGTTGTCCCGGCTACCGCGGCCACCGCCGCCACCCCGGCCCGGCGGGCGATGCCGTCCTGCCCGTTCAACCTGTCGGCCGGACCGTTCCGATAGGCGCCGCCGTTTCGGTAGACCTGGTCGCTGACGCTATCGGGAAAGAACAACTGGCTGGTCAGCGCGGTCCGATCGCCAAGATAGACCTTGTAGTGGATGTGCGGCGTGCGGCCCGGATACCAGCCGGGATAGACCGTGTCGAAGGCGGCGATGCCCGTGGCGTCGGTCATCTGGGTGCCGCGCAGGAAGGTTTCGCCGCGCGCGTCCGCGATCGCCGAGCGCACCCCGCTATAGACGCCGCCCGCATCGCAGTGCCAGACGTCGACCCGCGCCCCCGCGACCGGCTCGCAGCCCTGCGAGACGACCTGCAGCCTCAGTACCAGCGGCGTTCCCGCCCGGCCCCCGGTGATGTCCCGGCGGACGAGGCCGGGATCGACATAGAACGGCCCCTCGGCGGTCTCGGCCTGCACCAGGCAGACATTGCCGGTGATCAGCCCGGCCTCCTGTGCCCGCGACGCAAGGGCAAGGGGAACCGCCCCGGCGGGGGCTGCGGCGAGCGCGGCCAGCAACTGGCGGCGGGTCAGGGTCGGTGTCATCGGGTGGCTCCGTTGCGCTGTCCGCGGAACGTAGCGCGAATCTTCTCGCCGGTCATCGCCGGGCGGATCACGCTGTCGTGCGGTGCCACGGGCGAACCAGCTGACAACGAGCCGTGACGCGCGCGCGGCGCCCTGCCGTCAGACCACATAGCGGCTTTGCACCAGACCGCCCGCATAACTGTGGGTCCCGGCATGGGTCAGCCACAGGTCCGATTCCACCGGGCCGAACAGCGGCCGCCCGCGTCCGATCAGCACCGGCAGGCGGGTGATGACCATGTCGGCGATGCAGCCGGCGCGCAGAAACCGCCGGATGGTCTCGCCGCCGTCCACGTAGGCCCGCGCCCAGCCCTCGCCGGCCAGGGTGCCGAGCACCTCGCGCGGATTCCCCGACATCAACCGCACCTTCCGCCGCAGCCGCCCGGGCAGATCCGCCTGCCGCAGGCTGCCGCTCAGCACGATCACCGGTTGCGGGTAGGGCCAGGTCGCGAAGCCGGCCACGGTCTCGAAGCTGGCGCGGCCCATCACGATCCCGTCCATCCGCGCCATGAACGCGGCACAGCCGTAATCCTCGCCCTTCTGGTCCGGGGTACCGTGTTCGTCATTGCTCAGCCAGTCGATGCCGCCGTCGGGCCGGGCGATGAACCCGTCGAGCGACACCGCGATGAACACATGCCCGGTGGTCAAGCGAGGAGCATCCGCAACCCGTGGGTCACATCGGTCCGCACCGCGAGGCGCAGCCCCGGCTCGTCGCCCGCACGCAAGGCCGCCACGATCAGCTTGTGGTTGTGCGGTACCTCGGTCCGGCTCAGCCGTCCGTAAAGCTTGCGCATCGTCGGGCCAAGCTGCAGCCATACGGTTTCCGCCATCGCCAGCATCGCCGGGGCCTGAGCGCGAAGATAGAGCGTGCGGTGGAACTCGAGATTGGTCCGGATATAGCCCACCGCGTCGCGCTTCGCGACGGCCTCGGCGATCGTGGCGTTGATCGTCTGCAGCCGCTCGAGCAGTGCGATATGGGCGCGCGGCAACGCGCGGCTGGCAAGTTCCGGCTCTAGCAGTGCGCGCACCGCCGCCAGTTCCTCGATCCGCTCGTTCGACAATTCGGGCGTCGAGATCCGGCCCGAAGACGACAGCGTCAGCGCGCCCTCTGCCGTTAGCCGCCGCACCGCCTCGCGCGCGGGCGTCATCGACACGCCGAACTCGGCGCCGATCCCGCGCAGGGTCATCGGCGTGCCCGGCGCCAGTTCTCCGTGCATGATGCGGCTGCGCAGCGTCCGGTAGACCCGATCATGGGCCGAAACGGCCGCCTCTCCGGGGCGGTTCTGGATCAACATGGACCCAGCTTCCCGCGCCAGGCGCCCCACGTCAATCGCCGAAGCGGTAACGGTGCAGAAGCTGCCCGTTGTCGCGCAGCCAGCGGCGCGGCAGGGCGTAGTCCGGGCAAAGCCCGTCGACCAGCGCCCAGAAGGCGGGTGAATGGTTCATCTCGCACAGATGCGCGACCTCGTGCGCAGCGACATAGTCCAGCACCTCGGGGGGCGCCATGACCAGCCGCCAGGAAAACATCAGGTCGCCGCGGGACGAACACGACCCCCAGCGCGATCGCGTGTCGCGCAGGGTGATCCGGCCGAAGTCGCGGCCGAGCTCCGCGGCGTGGCGCCGGCTGGCCGCGGTCAGCGCGGCGCGGGCCTCTGCCACCAGGAACGCCTTCAGCCGCGCCGCCGCCATGCCGGGCGCGCCCGGAACCACGATGGCGCCGTCCCGCTGCACCGCGCGGTGGCCCCGGCCGGCCACGACCGGCAATTCTGCACCGCGGAACATCAGCATGCCGCCGATCGAGACGTCCTGCGGGTCCTCGCGGCGGGCCAGATGCCGCCGAATCCAGTCGGATTTCTCTTCGGCGAAGGCCAGCGCCTCGGCCGCGTCCATCCGGCTCGGAAGCGACAGCGTGACACGCCCGTCAAGCGCCGAGACCCGCAGCGAGATGCGCCGCGCACGCGCCGACCGGCGCAGGGTGATTTCCACCGGAGGATTGCCCGCAAGCACCGCCCGCCCCATATGTCGCCCCGCATTGTTGTTACCCCAAGGATACAGTGGCGCATGCGTCCGGCACCAGCGGAAATCGGCCCGCCGGCGGGCCCCAGAAAAGGCTTTGACAGCCATTGGCGGTTGTGGCAGGGGACGCCATCCTGAGACGACCCTGACGGACGACCGAAAAAGGACTGCGCATGCCCAAGGAAGAATGGGGAACAAAGCGCGTCTGCCCGACCACCGGCAAGCGCTTTTACGACCTCAACAAGGACCCCATCGTCAGCCCGTACACGGGCGAAGTCGTCACGCTGGACACCGGCACCAAGACGCGCGTGGCGATTGCCGAGAAGGCCGAGAAAAGCGGCGACAACGACGACGACATGGAACTGGTCGACGATGACGACGACGTCCTGGACGGCGACGACGGCGATATGGACGACGACCTTCTTGAAGACGACGACGACGACAACGTCTCGCTCGACGACATCGCCGATGTCGCATCGGACGAGGACGACAGCTGACGGGGAGCGGTTTTCCCCTTGATCTGGGGATCGAGACTCCATAAGACCTGCGGGCGGTCCGGCGGATCGCCCGACCAAGGCGGGGCCTTAGCTCAGTTGGGAGAGCGCTTGCATGGCATGCAAGAGGTCAGGGGTTCGACTCCCCTAGGCTCCACCAAAAAAAACCAGACTGCAAAGACCAACTGCCAGCTCGCCTCAGCGCCCGTTCCGGCGCATGATCGCGGCGGTATCGCAGAAGGCGGGCCAGTCGGCGAAGCTTTCGACAGGGCGGGTGTAGCGGCGGCGCCAGTTCGGGTGCTCGTCGATGGTGCCGGGCAGGTTCTGCGCCTCTGCGGCGCCGTCGAGGTCGTCGAGTTGGACCGAGACCAGCGCGGCGGGCGAACCGGCGAGCGCCGCGTGCACGCCGTCCCGAAGTGCGCCGGGCGCCGCCCCGTTCGATGCGCAAAGCCGGGCGACGTCACGGGCGCGGGCTTTCCGCGCCTTCGCCGCCTCGTCCGGCATGGTCCAGCCGAGCCTTTGCCACCAGTCGATGTCGCGCCCCTCGGCGAAGCCCCTGAGTGTCGGCGTGTCGTGGGTGGCGAAACAGGCGAGGCTGTTGGCGCGCAGCCGCTTCGGGCTGCGGAGCCGGTCGGATTTCGTGCGCTCGTATTGCAGGACGGAATAGCTGTAGATGCCGCGCCGTGCCATGCCCTGGCGCACGCCGCCCGGCACCAGCCCCAGATCCTCGCCGATCACCACGGTGCCGTGGCGCGCCGCCTCGATCGCGACGATGGCCAGAAGTGCCTCGAAGGGCTGCCCGACATAGGCGCCCGGGCTGCCGTCGTCCGGAATCCAGAACCCGCGATTGAGCCCGAGGATATGGTCGATGCGCAGAATGCCTGCGTGCCGCATCGACGCGGCGAGGATTGCACGGAAGGCGGCAAATCCCGTGGCGCGCAGCTTGGCCGGCGCGAAGGCGGTGACCTGCCAGTTCTGGCCCTGCGGGTTCAGGTGATCTGGCGGCGCGCCGAGCGACATACCGGCGGCAATGGCGTCCGGCGTGCACCATGCCTCTGCCCCGCCGCGGCGCGCGCCGACAGCGAGGTCGAGGTAGAGCCCGCGCGTCAGCCCAGCCGCGCGCGCTTCGGCCGACGCGGCGCCGACCTGGCAGTCGGCCACCCATTGCAGCCAGGCGTGAAACTCGGCCTCGGCCGGGTCCGCGGCCCCGGGATCGGCCGGCCAGTGCCGCCAGTCCGGGCCGTGGCGGGACGAGAGCGCCTCGAAGGCCGCGAATTGTTCTAGCGCCGCACCGCGTTCGGCGCGGAAGGCCGCGAAGGCGGCGCGATCCTCGGGCGCGGCATGCGCCCGGAAATGGGCGAAGGCCCCGCGAAGCCGGGCGCGGTGCGGGCCGCGATGCGCGGCGTAGTCGACAAGGTCGCCCGCGGGGTTCGCCGCCTCGGGACCTTCGGATCCAGCAAGGCGGTCGGTGGCGATATGGGCGGTGTTCAGGAAACCGCGGTGCGAGGGCGAGTAGGGGCTGGCGTCTTCGGTGTTGCCCCAGCCGAGGTCGTGGATCGGGTTGATGCCGAGAAATGCCGCGCCCGCCCGGCCCAGCGCGGCGCCGGCGGCGCCAAGATCGGCGTAGTCGCCGAGGCCGCCGTTGCGGGCCGAGCGCAAGCCGTATAGCGCGCCGGTCACGCCCCAGACCTTGCCGCGTCCTCGCTTGCCGGAAACGGATGGCGCCGAACCGGGCGCAGCGATCAGCGTGACGGTTTCGCCGCCGATGGTCAGCCTGTGCAGGCCCATCGGCAGCGAGCGATGCCCGAACGGCCCGCGGCCCTCGCCCGTACCGCCGTCCTCCCACACGATTTGCCATACACAGTCGGGCGCGGCATCGAGCGAAAACGGCTGCCCCGCCTCGGCGATCAGGTCATGCGGATAGCGGCGTTCGTCAGCCTCCGAGGCAAGAAGGCGCGCCGTCTCCACGACCAGCGCGTCGGTAACGGGCACCAGCCCCATGGCGCGCAGAAGCGCGCGCTGCGTGTCGGGGGTCGTGCGGCGCTCGGTCCCGGCCATGTCCCGATAGACAGGCAGGATCCCGCACCGGCGCGCCAGGTCGTCCAGCGCCTCAGCCGGCGTCATCGCCGTTCAGGTCCGGCTTGAGCACCAGCGCCACGACCGAGGCGCCCTGCACGGCGATCGTGTCGCCGCCGATCTCGCAGACGCGGAACACGTCGCGCTCGGCGGTGTCCACGGCGCGCACCCAGTGCTCGCCCTCGGGCGTCGCGGGCAGCCTGACCTCGGAGTCCTCGCGATCGCGGTTGAAGACCAGGAAGACGCTGTCGGTGTCCTCCTCGTGCGCCATCGCCTCGGCCGAGCAGCGCAGCGTCAGGCAGAAGTTCGACAGCCCCGGGTCCTTCCATTGCAGGGGCTGGCCGTCGAAATCGCTCCACTCGACGTCCGGCAGCCGGTCGAGCGGGCGCCGCGCGCCGTGCAGGAAATGCGTCTGTCGCAGCGCCTTGTGCTCGCGCCGGAAGGCCGACAGCGCGGCGACGAATTCAAGCAGGTCCTCGTCGATCTTGCCCCAGTTCACCCAGCCGGTCGGGTTGTCCTGGGCATAGGCGTTGTTGTTGCCTTTCTGCGAATTTGCGATCTCGTCGCCGGCCAGCAGCATCGGCGTGCCTTGCGACAGAAAGAGCGTGGCCAGCATGTTGCGCTGGCGCCGTGTGCGGCGGGCACGGATCTTCGGGTCGGCCGTTTCGCCCTCGACGCCGCAATTGTCGCTGAAATTGGCGTGGTGGCCGTCGGCGCCGGCCTCGCCGTTGGCATCGTTGTGGCGCTCGTTGTAGCGGGTGACGTCGGCCAGCGTGAAGCCGTCATGCGAGGTGACCATGTTGACCGACGACCAGGCGCGGCGGTGGCGCCGGTCGAACACGTCCGCCGAGCCCAGCAGCCGCGCGCCGAGGTCCTGCGCGCTGTGATCGTCGCCGCGCCAGTAGCGGCGCACGCTGTCGCGGACCTTGTCGTTCCACTCGGCGAATTCGGGCGGGTATTCGCCAAGCTGATAGCCACCGGGGCCGACATCCCATGGTTCGGCGATCAGCTTGACGCCGGTCAGGACCGGATCCTGCCGGATCGCGTCGAAGAAGCCGCCGCGCCGGTCGAAGCCGTGCGCCTCGCGCCCGAGCGTGGTGGCAAGATCGAAGCGGAACCCGTCGACGCCCATGCATTCGACCCAGAACCGCAGGCTGTCCATCACCATGCGCAGCACCTGCGGATGGGACAGGTTCAGCGTGTTGCCGGTGCCCGTGTCGTTGACGTAGTACCGCGGCTGGCCGTCGATCAGCCGGTAATACGACGCGTTGTCCAGCCCGCGGAAGCACAGCGTCGGGCCGCGGTGGTCGCCCTCGGCCGTATGGTTGTAGACGACGTCCAGGATCACCTCGATCCCGGCGGTGTGGAACCGGTCGACCATCGCCCGGAACCCGGCCAGTCCCGCCGGCCCGAAATAGCGCGGCTCGGCAGCGAAGAAGCCGATCGAGTTGTAACCCCAGTAATTCCTCAGCCCGCGCTCCAGCAGGAAACCGTCATCGACGAAGGCATGAACCGGCAACAGCTCGACCGCCGTGATGTTCAGCTTGGCGAGGTGATCGAGCACCGCGTCGCTGGCCAGCCCCTCGTAGCTGCCGCGCAACGCACCCGGCACGCCCGGGTGTTGCTTGGTCAGCCCCTTGACGTGCGCTTCGTAGATCAGCGTTTCCGACCAGCCGGTTGCAGGCGCGCGCCGCATCAGGTCGAAAAGCGCCGGGTCGGACACCACCGACTTGGGCACGTAGTGCGCGCTGTCGATGGTGCTGATCGAAAGATCGGATTCCGGCGAGGCGGGATCGTAACCCAACAACGCATGGCCGTTTGTCCAACCGCCAAGCAATTCGCGCGTATAGGGGTCGAGAAGCAGCTTCCTGGGGTTGAAGCGGTGCCCGGCCTCGGGCGCGTAGGCCCCGTGCGCGCGAAAGCCGTAAGGCGCCCCGGGCTTCAGCCCCGGCGCGTAGCCGTGCCAGACGTTGCCGGTGCGTTCGGGCAGCCTGTGGCGCTTGATCTCGGTTCGGCCGTCTTCGGAGAACTGGCACAGCTCGATCTTCGACGCATGGGCCGAGAACACGGCGAAATTCGTACCCTCGCCGTCGAAATGCGCACCCATGCGGGCCGGACTGCCGGATCTGAGAAACGACTTGGCCACGGTCCGTTATCGCCCGATCCGCTCAGCCGGCAACCGTTTCGTATAGCGATTTGTACGCATGTGCAGACTGGTCCCATCCAACGGGATGGGCCATGGCCCGTTTGACCATGGATGTCCAGAGCTTCGCGTCGCGGAACGCCTCGCAGGCGCGGCCGATCGCATGGTCGAGCGCCTGTGCCGTGACCGGGGCGAACTGGAAGCCCGTGGCGGTGCCGGCGGCGACGGCGGCGGGGTTGGCGTCGATCACCGTGTCGGCCAGCCCGCCGGTGCGGGCGACGACCGGAAGCGTGCCGTATCGCAGGCCGTACATCTGGGTCAGCCCGCAGGGTTCGAACCGCGATGGCACGAGGATCGCGTCGGACCCGCCCATCATCAGGTGCGACAGCGGCTCGTCATAGCCGATCACGCAGCCCACGGCACCCGGGTAGGCGCGGGTGGCGTGGACAAAGCGCGCCTCGAGCCCGCGGTCGCCGGAACCCAGAACCGCCAGCCGCGCGCCACGCGCCACCAGTCCGGGCAGCGTGTCGAGCAGCAGATCGAGCCCCTTTTGCGTGGTCAGGCGGCTGATGACGCAGAAGATCGGCGCGTCGTCGCGCGGCTCGAGCGCAAAGCGGCGCGCGACCTCGGCGCGGTTCTCGGACTTTCGTTTCAGGCTGCGCGGCGTGTAGTTCGCGACCAGGCTGGGGTCGGTGTCCGGGTTCCAGACGTCAAGGTCGATGCCGTTCAGAATGCCCGAGACATCGGCCGCGCGCTTGGCCAGGATGCCTTCGAGTCCCATGCCGAAATCGTGCGTCATGATCTCCCAGGCGTAGGTCGGACTGACCGTGGTGATCCGGTCGGCGAAGGCGATGCCGGCCTTGAGAAAACCGAGCCGGCCGAAATACTCGAGGCCCTCGGGCGTGTAGAGCGCGGGGTTCAGCCCAAGGACGCCCATCAGCGAGGGATCGAACATGCCCTGGAACGCGATGTTGTGGATCGTCAGCACCGTGGGCGGCGCGCCGTCGCGGCCGTGCAGGTAGGCGGGCACCAGCCCGCCCTGCCAGTCGTGGGCGTTCACGACGTCAGGCTTCCAGCCGTCGGCGCCGTGCATGGCGACCTCGGCCGCCACGCGGCTGAGCGCACCGTAGCGCAGTGCATTGTCGGCCCAGTCTTGCCCGTTGGCATCGAGGTAGATGTTGCCCGGCCGGTCGTAGAGATGCGGCGCATCCAGCAGCAGAAGATCCAGACCTTCGGCGGACACCGTGACCAGCCTTGCCGGGCCGCCGTGCAGGTTCTCGGCCTGCCAGACCACCGACCCGCGGTCATATCGGGCAAGCGCCGGGTAGGCCGGCAGCATCACCCGCACGGCCACGTCCATCGTCGCCAGCGTCTTCGGCACCGCGCCGATGACGTCGGCCAGCCCCCCGGTCTTGACGAAAGGGGCGCATTCGGACGCGACGAAAAGGACGTTCATGCGCCTAGCCGCCAAGCTTGTCGATCATCGGCTGGGTGATCAGGCAGACGCCGCCCTCGGTGCGCCGGAATCGCTTGGCGTCAAGCTCGGGATCCTGTCCGACGACCAGCCCTTCGGGGATGATCACGCCGCGGTCGATCACCACGTTGGTCAGTTCCGCGTTGCGCCCGATATCGGCATGCGGCATCGCGATGACGCCTTCGAGCGTGGAATAGGAATGCGCACGGACGCCGGTGAACAGAAGGCAGCGGTGCAGCGACGAGCCCGAAATGATACAGCCGCCCGAGACAACCGAGGAAATCGCCTGTCCGCGGCGGCCTTCCTCGTTGTGGATGAACTTCGCCGGCGGCGTCAGCTCGGAATAGGTCCAGATCGGCCAGTTGGTGTCGTAGATGTCCAGTTCGGGGGTAAAGTCGGTCAGGTCGATATTGGCCTGCCAGAATGCGTCGATCGTGCCGACGTCGCGCCAGTAGGGAGCGGGTTCCTCGCCGCTCATCACGCAGGAGCGGCCGAAGGGATGCGCGAACGCCGTGCCCGCGGCGACCAGTGCCGGGATGATGTCCTTGCCGAAATCGTGGCTCGATCCGGGCTCGGTCGCGTCCTCCTGGAGCAGGCTGTAGAGCAGTTCCGCCTCGAACACGTAGATCCCCATGCTGGCAAGCGCCTGGTCGGGGTGGCCGGGCATCGGCGGCGGGTCGGCGGGCTTTTCCACGAAATCGAGGATCTTGTTGTGCTCGTCGACCTTCATCACGCCGAAACCGGTCGCCTCCATTCGCGGCACCTCGATACAGCCCACGGTGGCCTGCGCGCCGGATTCGACGTGCTGTCGGATCATCAGCGAATAGTCCTGCTTGTAGATATGGTCGCCGGCGAGGATCAGGATGTATTTCGGTCCGTAGCTCTTGATGATCTCGATATTCTGCGTGACCGCGTCGGCGGTGCCCTTGTACCAGTTCTCCTCGTCGAGCTGCTGGCTGGCGGGCAGGATGTCGAGTGACTCGTTGCGCTCGGCCCGGAAGAACGACCAGCCGCGTTGCAGGTGCCGGATCAGGCTGTGCGCCTTGTACTGGGTCGCGACGCAGATGCGGCGGATGCCCGAGTTCACGGCGTTGGACAGGGCAAAGTCGATGATCCGGCTCTTGCCGCCGAAGAACACCGCAGGCTTGGCGCGCTTGTCGGTCAGTTCCTTCAGGCGGCTGCCGCGGCCGCCCGCAAGGACGAAGGCCATCGTCTGCTGCGCCAGCCTTTGCGATTCCAGGGCCATTCTCTGTCCTCCCCCGTTTGTTTTGTATCGAGTATTCGTCAGTTCCGATCGAGTTGAAAGAACAACGTCGAGAGCGGTGGCAGCGTGATGGAGATCGAGTTCGCGCGGCCGTGCGAGGCGACAGGTTCGGAATCCTTCCCGCCCATGTTGCCGCGTCCGCCGCCGCCATAGGCCTCGGCATCGGTATTCAGCAATTCCTTCCAGCGGCCCGCCGCAGGCACGCCGACGCGGCGGTCGCGGCGTTCGACCGGCGTGAAGTTGCAGACCACCAGCACCGGCGCGGCGTCGTCATCGCCGTAGCGCACCCAGGCATAGGTCGACTCGTCGCCGTTATCGACCTCGATCCAGTCGAACCCGTCGGACCGCGCGTCGCGCCGGTGCAGTGCAGGGGTGCCGCGGTAAAGCCGGTTCAGGTCGCGCACCAGCGTCTGCACGCCCCTGTGCCAGTCGATGTCCAGCAGGTGCCAGTCGAGGCTGGCGGCGTGGTTCCATTCCTGCCCCTGCGCAAACTCGCAGCCCATGAACAACAGCTTCTTGCCCGGATGGCCCCACATGAACCCGAAATAGGCACGCAGATTGGCGAATTTTTCGGCGCCATCCTGGGGCATCTTGGCCAGAAGCGAGCCCTTGCCGTGCACCACCTCGTCGTGGCTGATCGGCAGGACAAAGTTCTCGCTGAAGGCGTAGTGCAGGCCGAAGGTCATCTTGTGGTGATGGTATTTTCGGTGCACCGGGTTCTCGGCCATGTAGCTGAGCGTGTCGTTCATCCAGCCCATGTTCCACTTGAACCCGAACCCGAGACCGCCGGCGCTGGTGGGCGCCGAAACGCCGGGGAAGGCGGTCGATTCCTCAGCCACGGTCAGGATGCCCGGCACCTCGCCATAGACCACCTCGTTCATGTGCTTGAGGAATGCGATGGCTTCGAGGTTTTCGCGTCCTCCGAACACGTTCGGCACCCATTCGCCCTCTTTCCGGGAATAGTCGCGATAGAGCATCGAGGCGACGGCATCGACGCGCAGCCCGTCGATGTGGTGTTCCTTCAGCCAGTATAGCGCGTTCGCGGTCAGGTAGTTCCGCACCTCGCGCCGGCCGTAGTTGTAGATCAGCGTGTTCCAGTCCTGGTGGAAGCCCTCGCGCGGGTCGGAATGTTCGTATAACGCGGTGCCGTCGAACCGGCCGAGGCCGTGCTGGTCTTCCGGGAAGTGCCCCGGAACCCAGTCGATGATCACCCCGAGCCCGGCATTGTGCGCGGCCTCGACCAGCGCGCGGAACTCGCCCGGCGTGCCGTGCCGGATCGTCGGCGCGAACAGCCCGATCGGCTGATAGCCCCATGAGCCGTCGAACGGGTATTCCGAAACCGGCATCAGCTCGAGATGGGTGAACCCCATGTCCCTGGCGTAGCCGACCAGCTGTTCGGCAAGCTCAAGGTAGGACAGCGGCCGGTTGCCCTCTTCCGGCACGCGCTTCCACGAGCCGAGGTGCACCTCATAGACCGAGATCGGCTGATCGGTGCGGTGGCGCGCCTCGCGCGAGGTCATCCAGCCGGCGTCGGCCCAGTCATGTGCGCGGATATCGCGCACGACCGAGGCGGTTTTCGGCGGGTGTTCGGCGCCGAAGCCGACGGGATCGGCCTTTTGCGGCAGAAGGTTGCCCGCCCGGTCCTGCAGTTCGAACTTGTAGGACGCGCCCTCGCCGACGCCGGGCAGGAATATCTCCCAGACGCCGGTATTGCCGCGGCTGCGCATTGCGTGCAGCCGCCCGTCCCAGCCGTTGAAGTCGCCCACGACCGAGACGTGCCGCGCGTTCGGGGCCCAGACCGCGAAATGCGTGCCGCTGGTGCCGTCGTGCGTCATCACGTGGGCACCGAGCGTGTTCCAGAGCTGGCGGTGCTCGCCCTCGCCCAGAAGATGCTCGTCGAGCTGTCCGAGTACCGGGCCGAAGCGGTAGGCGTCGTCCTGCGTCCAGGTGTTTCCGCCCCTGGTGATCCGCAGACGGTAGGCAAACCGTTTCTTGCGCCGGGCGGGCTGGCCGCAGAACACGCCCGCCTCGGCGTGATCCAGTGCGACGATCCGCTTCCCGGTCTTCGGGTCGATCGCTTCGACGCTTTCGGCGCCGGGGGCGAAGACGCGCAGCGTCAGCCTGCCCTCGACCTCGTGCAGTCCCAGAACCGAGAACGGGTTGGCGTGGCTGCCCTCGGCCAGCCGTCTGGCATCGGTCGATTCAATCAGCGTCATGTTGTCCGCACCTCCCGTCAAGGCGCCTAGCGGCGGGCCGTCACCACTGGTCCGGCACCCCAAATCTCAGAAGCGTATCCCGAAATCGTCCGATCGGACGAGAACCAACCCATCCGCGCGGTGTTCAGCACCGCCTTGCGTGTCCAGCCCTCTGCGTCGCGGTAATCGGCATCGACACGACGCTGGGCCGCGAAGTAGCTGTCGAAATCGCAGGTCACGAGGAAATAGTCGTGGTCGAAAAGCCGCTCGACGATACCCTTGTGCCGGTCGGGTTCGCCCGGCGAGAACAGGCCGGTGGCTATCTGGTCGAGCACGCGCTTCAACTCCGGACTGGCCTCGATCGCGGCGCGGGCGAAACCGGGCTCTTTCCGGCGCTCGACCACCTCGTCGGCGGTCAGGCCGAACAGATAGAAGTTCTCGGGCCCCACATGTTCGCGGATCTCGACATTGGCGCCGTCGAGCGTGCCGATGGTCAGCGCGCCGTTCAGCGCAAATTTCATGTTGCCGGTGCCCGAGGCTTCCTTGCCTGCGGTCGAAATCTGTTCGGAAAGATCGGCGGCCGGGATCAGGAATTCGGCCATCGTGACGTTGTAGTTCTCGGGATAGATCACCTGCAGCAGGTCGCGCGTCGCCGGGTCAGCGTTGATCACGTGGGCGACGTCGTTGATCAGCTGGATGATTTCCTTGGCGACCACATAGCCCGGCGCCGCCTTGCCACCGAAGATCTTCAGCCGCGGTGTCCAGTCGCCGCCCCGGTCGTCGCGGATCGCGTTCCACAGCGCCACGGTTTCCAGGATGTTCATCAGCTGGCGCTTGTATTCGTGGATGCGCTTGATCTGCACGTCGAACATCGCCGAGGTGTCGATCTTCGGCCCGCCGCGGCCGGCCAGCCATTTCGCCAGCCGCGCCTTGTTGGCGTCCTTGGCCTGACGGAACGCCGCGCGAAAGCCGGCGTCGTCGGAGTGGCCCGCCAGCGCCTGCAGCCGTTCCAGGTCGTCGGCCCAGCCGGTGCCGATCGTGCGGTCGATCAGACCGCTGAGCGCGCCGTTGCAGGAATGCAGCCAACGCCGCGGGGTGATCCCGTTGGTCTGGTTCACGATGCGGCCCGGATAGGCGCGGTTCAGGTCAGCGAAGACGGTGCTTTTCACCAGATCGCTGTGCAGCGCCGAGACGCCGTTGACCTTGTGCGCCATGATGAAGGCCAGTTCGCCCATCTTGTAGGCGCCGTTCTCGACGATCCGCACGTCGCTGCGCGTCGCCGTCACATGCGCCGCCTCGATCGCGCGCACGATCTGGGCGTGCCGCGGCAGGATGCGCTCGAACAGGCCGCTCGACCAGCGCTCGAGCGCCTCGGGAAGAAGCGTGTGGTTGGTGTAGCCCAGGCAGGCGCGGGCGGTCGCGATGGCGTCGGCCATCGCCAGCCCGTGCTCGTCGACCAGAAGCCGCACCAGTTCCGGCCCGGCAATGGCGGGGTGCGTGTCATTGAGCTGGATCGCCACGTGGCTGGCGAGATCCGTCAGCCTGTGGCCCTCGGAGAGCACGCGGCGCAGCAGGTCCTGGATCGAAGCGGCGGTGAAGAAATACTCCTGCTTCAGCCGCAACTCCTTGCCGACCTCGGTCGTGTCGTCTGGATAGAGCACGCGCGAGATCGTGCGCGCCAGCATCTCGGGCTGGCCGGCGCCGAGGTAGTCGCCGCGGTTGAAGCTGTCTAGGTCGAAGACGCTGGTCGGCTTGGCCGACCACAGCCGAAGCGTGTTGGCCCAGCGCCCCTGCCAGCCGACGACGGGGGTGTCGTAGGCCCGCGCGATCACCGTTTCGGCCGGGGTCCATCGCGCGCCGTCGGGTCCGGCCGCGACCGTGCCGCCAAAGCCGATCTGGTAGCTTACTTCGGGGCGTTCGAATTCCCAGGCGTGGCGCTGGGCCAGCCATTCCTCGGCCTTCTCGACCTGGCGGCCGTCTTCGAAATGCTGCTCGAACAGGCCATGCTCGTAGCGGATGCCATAGCCGTAGGCCGGGATGCCGAGCGTCGCGAGCGAATCCATGAAACAGGCCGCCAGCCGCCCCAGCCCGCCGTTGCCGAGCGCCGCGTCGGGCTCGTCGGCG
This sequence comes from Rhodobacter sp., assembly GCA_041627895.1. Classification (GTDB taxonomy): domain Bacteria; phylum Pseudomonadota; class Alphaproteobacteria; order Rhodobacterales; family Rhodobacteraceae; genus JBFKQC01. The sequence continues at coordinate 107,895 of JBFKQC010000003.1, read as the reverse complement.
ACCACCTTGTCGAAATCCTGGCCCAGTGCCCTGAGCGCCTCGCGCGCGTGGTCGTCGACACCGAGGTTGATCGCGACGTCCTCGATCAGCCGGCCGATCAGGAATTCCATTGACAGGTAATAGACCCGCTTGGCGCGCTTGGCATAGGTCTGCCGCGTGCTGGCGAACCACGGGTCCACGATCATGTCGCGCAGCGCCAGCGACAGCGACATGCGCCAGTCGTAGACGGTTGCGTGCGCCTCGTCCTTGCCGAGCGAGTACCGCAGCTTTGACAGGATTTCCTCTCGAAGGGCGGTGGCGGGCGGTCGTTCCGGCATCGTATCTTTCATCGGCTTGCTCTCTCGCCAGAAAAGCCGGAATGGCGTTCTGCGGCAAGCCTCGCCATAGGACTATCGCGAGGGGCAGAGCAGCCGGCCTTTCCGCGCCATGTTTGCGCTAACGTCGGCGGCGTCCCTATACCAATCGGGGCGCACCGTCCACTCCCTGCAGCAAATTGGGCGGCAGGTACGCGCCTGCCGCGGGGTCATACCGCCTGAATCGCCGGTCCGAAAGCCGGTCAGCCGAGGTGTTCGGCGAAGAACGCGAGCGTGCGGTCCCATGCCAGCGTCGCCGCGGCCTCGTCGTAGCGCGGCGTCGTGTCGTTGTGGAACCCGTGGTTCACGCCGGGATAGAAATGCGCGGTATAGGACTTGCCGTGCTGTTGCAGTGCGGCCTCGTAGTCCGGCCAGCCGGCGTTGATGCGCTCGTCCAGTTCGGCGTAATGCAGAAGCAGCGGCGCCTGGATCATCGGCACGTCTTCCGCCGCGGCCTGGCGGCCGTAGAATGGAACCGAGCACGCCATGCCCGGATAGGCCACCGCCAGAGCGTTGCAGACCCCGCCGCCATAGCAGAACCCGACCGCACCGACCTTGCCGGTGCTCAGCGGGTGGCCGACGAGGTGCTCGAAACCGGCGAAGAAATCTTCCATCAGCTTTCCGCCGTCGAGCGTGCGCTGCATTTCGCGGCCCTCTTCGTCGGTGCCGGGATAGCCGCCGAGCGGGCTGAGCCCGTCGGGGCCGAGCGCCAGATAGCCGGCCTTGGCGACGCGGCGCACGACGTCCGCGACATAGGGGTTCAGCCCGCGGTTCTCGTGCACCACCAGCACCGCGCCGAACGGCCCGTCCGACGCCGATGGCCGTGCCATCAGCCCGCTGATCTCGCCATGGCCCTTGGGGCTTTGAAAGCTGACGGTCTCGGCCACGATGTCGGGGTCGTCCGGCGCAACCTGCTGGGCCCAGGCATAATTCGGCTGAAGGCTTTCCAGGATCGCGGCGGCGGTGACCCCGGCGGCGGCGTATTTGCTGGCGTGGGTCAGGAAATCGCGCTTGGACATCTTGCCGTGCACGTATCCGTCATAAAGTTCCAGAAGCGCGGGGTGAAAGTCGCTGGCGGATTTGCGGGCAGAGGTGTCGGGCATCGGTAATCCTTTCCTGTCATGGGTCCGGATCTTTCCCGGAACCCGAGTCGCTGAAATGACGTCCGACGATAGTAGCAACTTCGCCGCAGACCGTTTCACGAAATCGTGCGGCCATGCTACGCTCGGCGGGAATTCGCATTTCGACGGTCAATTTGGAGATGAAGATGAAACTTACCGACGCCGCCGCGCTTATTCAGAAGGCCTATGACGGCAAGCTCGGCGCGCTTCTGGCCAACCGGATCGACCACCAGGGCGCGCAGGCGATGATGCTGACCGACGGAACCTGCGTGATTCCCGGCACCAACGAGGTCAGCGACTGGATTAACTTCAATTTCGACGTCGGCAAGGGCGACAGCGGACGAAGCTGGCACAACGGGTTTCTCAGGCACGCCCAGGCGGTCTATCCCTTCGCCAAGGGCGCGGGTGCCAGGCTGGTGATCGGCCATTCGCTTGGCGCGGCCTCGGCGCAGATCGTCGGAGTGTCGCTGGGCGTGCCGGCGATCTGCTTCGCCTCGCCGCGGCCGCTGCGGGGGCGCACCAGGTTCAAGGGCGAGCACCGGGTGCTGAACGTCTGCCGCCACGACGATGCCGTCTGCAGCCTGCCGTTGCCGATCCTGGGGTTTCGCCACGTGGGAAAGGTGCACTGGATCAGCCCGCGCGAGCAGCAATCCGAGGGAAGCCACCGGCTGGCGGATTACCTGCGCGCGATGGACAAGGGAACCGCGCGCCCCGAGCTTCCCGCGGAATGGGGCTGAGCGGCGCGGAGGGACTGCGCGGCAGTCCGCTGCATCGCAGAAATTCCTGTTGCAGTCGCAGAATGAATCGCGTCTTCTGTTCCGCAAAGGAGGGCTGCGTTGTCCGGCCATGTCATCACCATCGCTCAGCAGAAGGGCGGGTCGGGGAAGACCACGCTTGCGGTCAACCTCGCGGTCGAGGCGCTGCGGCGGGGCCGGTCGGTGGCAATCCTGGATACCGACCCGCAGGGCAGCCTGGGACGCTGGTTCATGGCCCGGCGCGAGGCGAAGGGCGGGGCCGCGGGGCTGGAATTCGCCACCTCCAGCGCCTGGGGCGTGTCCTACGAATGCGAGAAACTGCGCGGCGCACATGACCTCGTGCTGGTCGACACCCCGCCCAAGATCGACGCCGACCTGCGCCCGGCCCTGCGCGAGGCGAACCTCGTACTGGTGCCTGTGGCGGCCAGCCGCGTGGACTTGTGGGCGACCGAGGGCGTGCTTGAACTGGCAAGGCGCGAACGACGCCCTGCGATGCTGGTGATGAATCGCGCCGCCCGGCGCGCACGCCTGACCGGGACCATCGCGGACGAGATCGCCGAGATCGACGCGCTGGTCGCCGCGACGCAGATCGGCAACCGCGTCGCGTTTGCCGAGGCGCTTGGGCTGGGTCTGGGCGTGGGCGAACTGCCGCGCCGCGGCGCGGCGGTCGACGAGATCGCCGCCCTTGCCGCCGAGATCGACGCGCACCTGGCCGAATAGGCCGAAGTTGCGGGTCCGGCGAAGCCCCTTGCGGGAATCGCATATACGGGATTAAGCTTTAAGCCGAATTGGTTATCCGCGCCGCCGGCGCGCACATGTTTGACGACCGTTTTTTCGACGCTCCATTTTCAAGGAGAAGGACATTGCTAGATCAGGCCTCGCCCGACCAGAGCTATCTCCACGGGGACCACGCCGCCCAGATTTTCCAGCCGATCAAGTTCCGTCATGTCGAGGCGAAGAACCGGATTTTCCGGTCGAACCTGTCGGGCATGTTCGACGACTACAACGGCCATGGCGGCAATGCCCGGGTGAACTGGGAGACCAAGTTCGCCAAGGGGGGCTGCGGCGGGATCATCTCGTCCTATACACCGGTCGCCGTGCGCGGGCGCATCCTGACCCGCTATGCGATGATCGACAACGACGACAAGATCCCGTTCTGGCGGCGGATCGGCGAAGCGGTGCACGAGCACGACTGCCGCTTCTTCATGCAGCTTTCGCATTCCGGCCGCCAGCAGGACCTCGGCGGGGTCGAGAACGTCTATAACCTGGCGCTGAGTTCGACCGACAAGAAGGATTTCTTCCACGGCATCCTCTGCAAGGCGATGACCAAGCCGGAGATCCAGGAGATCGTCGAACAGTTCGCGCAGGGCGCGCGCCGGGCGCGCGAGGCGGGGCTGGACGGGGTCGAGCTGCATGGCGCCAACGGATACCTGATCACGCAGTTCCTGAGCTCGGGCATCAACGACCGCGACGACGAATACGGCGGGTCGTGGGAGAACCGCGCGCGGTTCTGCCTGGAGATCATCCGCGCGATCCGGCGCGAGGCTGGGCAGGATTTCCACCTTCAGATGAAGATCAACGCCGTCGACCACAACGACTGGCTGTATCCCTGGCAGCCCAAGGGCAACCCGCTGGACGAGTCGATCAAGATCTGCCGGATGCTGATGGACGACGGCAAGGGGGTGGATGCGTTCCACATCTCGTCGGGCTCGACCTTCCCGCATCCGCGCAACCCGCCCGGCGATCTGCCGATGCGCGATCTGGTGCGCTGGTATGACGGGATGCTCAGCCAGGGCGTGCGCACGCATCTGAATTATCGCATCTTTTCGAACCCGGTGGGCGCCTGGCTGTTCCGGCGCTACTGGATCTGGCGGCGCGGCAAGGTGATCGAGGGGATCAACCGGGACTATGCCCGCGCCGTCACCGAGGCGATCCGCGAAACGGATGACAGCGTCAAGGTGCTGGTGACCGGCGGCTGGCAGCACGCCGACGCGATCGGCAACGCGATACGGTCGGGCGCCTGCGACGGTGTGTCGATCGGGCGGCCGCTGATCGCCAACAACGATCTGGCGCACATCCTGAAAAAGGCGAACGGCCCGGCGCCGGGCAAGGAGTGCACCTATTGCAACAAGTGCCTGATCAACGATCTGGAAAACCCGCTCGGGTGCTACGAGCTGTCCCGTTACGACGGCGACACGTTCGAAGAGAAATACGACAACATGATCAAGGAGGTGATGTCGGTCTTCTACCCGCCCACCTTCACCTGACCCGGCTTGGTTTCGAGCATTTCAACGGGAGAATTGAATGGCCATCGATTACGACAGACTGTCCCCCACCGAGGTGGCGCAACGACGACAACGGCGCATCCGCTGGCTGATCTACCTGGTGATCCTTGCCGTCCTGATCTGGTATTTCGTGATCCGCTCGGAATACGTGATCGCCTACGAGAACCCGGAACAGCACTTCAAGTACGGCTCGATCGGGTCCGAGGGGGTGACCGGGCTGCCGACGCCGGTGCTGCACGCCCTGCCGGTGCTGTACAAGGACCGGATGGGCGACAAGGGCTGGGGCGCATTCGGGATGCACACCGAGCCGGACCAGCCCCTGCCGATCGGGTTCTCGCGCCGGATTGTCACCGGGGTCGAGCGTGCCTGGCTGAACTGCTCGGTCTGCCATGTCGGCACCTACAGGCTGCCGGGCGACGACGAGGTGCACTATATCTACGGCGGTGCCTCGAACGATCTCTTGCTGTACGAACTGATCGACTTCTTCATCGACGTCGGCCGCGATCCGGGCTTCACCGCCGACAAGCTGATCGCGGCGATCAACAGCGACGAGGTGCCTGCACACCTAAATTTTCTTGAGCGCCGGCTTTACCGCTGGGTGGTCTTCCCCCGCATCAAGGCGGCATTGCTGGCGCTTTCCGACGACCTGGCCTTCGTGAAGCGGCAGGAACCCTACGGCCCCGGCCGCGTCGACACGTTCAACAGCTACAAGGTCCTGCAGTTCAATTTCGACATGAGCCCTGACGCGATCAGCGACGTGGCGCTGAACGGCGCCTCGGATTATCCCTCGATCTGGATGCAGGCACCGCGGGCCGGCATGAACCTGCACTGGGACGGCAACAACAATTCCGTGGCAGAGCGGAACCTGTCCGCCGCGCTGGGTGCCGGGGTTTCGCCGCCTTCGGTCGACCACGCCTCGCTGGCGAGGGTCCGCGCCTGGATCGACAAGCTGAAGGCGCCAGAGTTCCCCGGCGAGGTCGACACCGCGCTCGCCGAGCGGGGCAGCGCGCTGTTTTACAGATTTTGCGCCGATTGCCATGGCTACAAGACTGCCGAAGGCTACGACTACAACACCGGCAAGTACCCCTATCTGGGGCAGGTCGTGCCGCTGGACGAAATCGGCACCGATCCGGGCCGCTGGGCCAGCTATACCCAGGGCTTCGCTGCCGCGCAGAACACGCTTTACGCGGGCTATCCGGTGCAGTTCAGGCATTTCAAGAAGACCGGCGGCTATGCCAACCACCCGCTGGACGGTATTTGGGCGCGCTCGCCCTACCTGCACAACGGCTCGGTCCCGACGCTGCGCGACCTGATGGAACCTGCCGCGAGCCGCCCGGCGGTCTGGTTCCGCGGCTCGAACGAGCTGGACCTCGCCCGCGTCGGATACCGCAGCGACGAGGCGTCGGGCGGCAAGTTCCGCTTTGACACCTCGGTCCTCGGCAACAGGAACACCGGCCATGAAGGCCCCGAATACGGAACCGACCTTCCGGCGGCCGACAAGGACGCCATCGTCGAATTCATGAAAACCCTATGAGCGCCACGCATTCCCTCAGCCGGTGGAAATTCCGGCACGCCGTCGTCACCTGGATCGGCATCGTGCTGAATCTGCTGGTGGCGTTTCCGTTCTTCTTCGCGCCGGCCTGGTCGCTCGATCTGCTGAATATCCCGCACCCGCCGCTGATCTGGGCGCGCGTGGGGGCGATGCTGCTGTTCATCATCACCTGCTTCTATGTGCCGATGACGGTCGACATCGACCGCTACCGGGCGATGGCGTGGCTGTCGATTTTCCCGTCGCGGACCTTCGGCGCTACCTATTTCATCGTCAACGTCGTGGCCTTTGGCGCGGCGCCCGGCTTTCTGACCATCGCGCTGATCGACGCGGGGATCGCCATCGCCTGGCTCGTCTGCATGATCCGCATCGTCCGCCTGGAACAGGCCATCGCAACGGGACGGGCCGCCCAATGACCCTTCGTTTCTGGCGTTATCTCCTCTGGTTCCTGATCCTTCTGGTGGCGCTCGGCGTCGGCGCCTGGCTGCTTCTTCTGCGCGAGGTGCCGCAACGGGCCTCGAACGATCCGGTCTGGTCGTTCAACCACGGCTCTATCGGCAACGAGACGGCACAGGGCTTGCCCTATTGGATCTGGCGGGTGCTGCCTGCGGTGTTCTCCGACCTGCTGCCCGGCGACGGGCGCGGGTTCTCGGCCATCGGCGTCGCCTGGAAGGCGGGCGAGCCGCTGCCCATCGGGTTCTCGCAAAAGACGCTTGGCGTGATCCCGCGCGTCGCGCCGAATTGCGCGTTCTGCCATCAGGGCACCTATCGGCTGTATCCCGAACAGCCCGAGCAGATCGTCACCGCGGGCGCGGGCACGCGCGTCAACGTGCAGGGCTTCCTGCGCTTTCTGACGGCGGCGGGGCAGGACGGGCGCTTTACCGCCTCGGTCCTGATGCCCGAGATCACCGCGCGCTACGACATGCCGCTTTGGGAACGCGCGCTTTACCGCTTCGTGCTGATCCCGGCGACGCGCAAGGCGCTGCAATCCCGAGCCGGTGATTTCGCCTGGATGGACGAGCGGCCCGGCTGGGGTATCGGCCGGATCGACCCGTTCAACCCGGTGAAGTTCGGCATTCTCGAACTGGGCGACGACGGCACGATCGGCAATTCCGACATGATGCCGCTTTGGGAGCTTCGGGTCGCCGCGCCGACCACGCAGCGGCGCTTTGCCGTGCACTGGGACGGGCTGCTGACGGATGTGCACGAGACGGTGGTCGCCGGGGCCATCGGCGACGGGATGACCTATAAATCCTTCCCCGCCGCCGAGGACATGCTGGCGACGGTCGAGGATTTCATCAATGTCGCCGGCCCGCCGCCCTCGCCGTTCTCGCCCGCCCGTTTACCCGGCGATCCCTATTACGTGTCCGCCGCCTCGGTGGCGCGGGGCGCGGAAATCTATGCCCGCGACTGTGCCGAATGCCACGACCCGGGCGGCGGGCGGTTCCGCACGCCGATCCCGATCGCCGAGGTCCGCACCGACCGGCACCGGCTGGACATGTGGACCCGCGAGGCGCGGGACCGCTATTCGAGGTACCAGACAGAATACGAGTGGGGCTTCGAGTACTTCCAGAAGACCAACGGCTATCTCGCCAACGAACTGACCGGGCTGTGGCTGCGCGCGCCGTATTTGCACAACGGCAGCGTGCCGAACCTGCGCGCGCTGCTGACGCCGCCGGATCAGCGGCCCAAGGCGTTCTGGCGCGGCTCTGACCTAGTCGATCCCGAAAACGGCGGCTTTGTCAGCACCGAGGACGGCGATCCCTGGCGCCACGCCGAACGCTACGACACGAAGGTCGATGGCAATTCCAACAGCGGCCACCTTTGGGGCACCGACCTTGCCCCGGCCGACAAAGAGGCGCTCATCGCCTATCTCAAGACGCTTTGACCGGAGGCTCTCATGTCGGGTTTCATTCGTTTCCTCGGGCGGTTCATCAAGTGGGTGCTGATCGTCGGCGTCGGCCTGACGGCGGTTGTGGCGGTGATCGGGTTTTTCGTGATCCGCGGGCTGATCAACGCCGACGAGGACATGTTCGGCAACGTCGATGACGAGGCCAAAGCGGCCGGGCTCACGGTCGCCGACCTGCCGGGCGCGGGCGACGAGTATTTCGTCGAAATGGATCAGGGGCTGCTTAGGAAGCCCGCCCCGGGCGAACCCTATCCGGAACAGATCATCGAGATCGCGAATGCCTTGAAGCCCGAGGATCCGGACTATGAGGGGACCCGGCTGGCCGCGATCCGTGGCCAGAACATGTGGCTGGTCTGGACCGGCGGAAACGACAGGTTCTGGGATTTCGCCGCGCTGAACACCATCGGATCCTTCGACCTGCTGAAGACGCTTTCGAGCCATCCGAGCATGGGTTACGGCCGCTACAACCGCTTTCGCTATCTCGGTCTGATCAACGAGCCCTGCTTCGATCAGGCCACCGGCCCCGACGAAACCCGGTTCGGTCTCTGGCTCGATACGCGCGTGAAAGATTGCGGGCCCGGCGAGTTCACCAACGATCCGTTTGCGGCCGAGGCCGACTATCCCGGTGCCAAGGTCGGCGCGCGCGGCGATACCGTCGCCATCGGTAGCTACTATGGCGAGCCTTCGGGCGTCATCGGTCTGCGCATCTTCCCGAACCCGGATTTCGATGCGCAGGCGGCGAAGGACTGGGACCCGGTCGCGTATTACGAGGACCCCGACTACTACAACGACTCCGACCTGGTAAGGCCCTACCGCGTCGGCATGTCCTGCGCCTTTTGCCATGTCGGGCCAAACCCGCTGAACCCGCCGGCGAACGTGGAGGCGCCGGAATACGCAAACCTCACATCGAACCCGGGCGCACAGTATTACTGGGTCGACCGCATCTTCGTCTGGAACACCCGGCCGCGCGCCGAAGAGGGCGTGCCCGCGCCCAACGAAGGCAACCTTCTGTTCCAGCTCTTCCACACCAACCCGATGGGGACGCTCGACACCTCGCTGGTCTCGACCGACTACATGAACAACCCGCGCACGATGAACGCGGTCTACGAGACCCGCGGGCGGCTGTTGCAGTCCGCGCGAACGGCGATAGAGCGGCTGGAAGCCGGCGAGCGCGACAACAAGCAATTCCAGGACTTCCCCGCGACCGAGGCGCTGGCCGCGCTTTACGACCCGAACACCGGCGACGTGGCCTCGATGCGGGTCCTGAAGGACGGCGCCGACAGCGTCGGCACGCTGGGCGCGCTGAACCGGGTCTATCTGAATATCGGGCTTTTCAGCGAAGAGTGGCTCTTGCACTTCCGCCCGTTCATCGGCGGGCGGAAAATCTCGCCGATCAAGATCGCCGACGCACAGGCGAATTCGGTCTACTGGCAGGCGACCGAGCAGCAATCGGTCGACATGGCGATCTTCTTCCTCGTCACGGCGCGCGCCGACAAGCTGGCCATGGCGCCGGGCGGCGAGGCGATCCTTGACGCCGATCCCGCGGACAAGGTCGAGCGCGGCATGGAGGTCTTCGCCGAGAACTGCGCCGCCTGCCACTCTGACCGCGACCACCAGCCCGACCCCGACCCCGCCTTCGGCGTCGATGCCGGGTTCTGCGAAGGCGGCGGCGCCGGCCCACGTTACCGCGAATGCTGGGACCGCTACTGGGACTGGGCGCAGTCCGACAACTTCAAGTCACAGATGGTCCAGATGGTGAAGGAGCCGGATTTCCTGAACGGCAACTACCTGTCGACCGAACGTCGCGTGCCGATGGACCTGCTGGGCGTGAACGCCTGTTCGCCGACGGCGACGAACGGGCTGGCGGGCGATATCTGGGACAACTTCACTTCGTCGACCTACAAGTCGCTGCCGCCGGCCGGGCCGGTGACGGTGGAGCACCCGGTCTCTGGCGGCACGTCGAGCTTTCAGGCGCTGGGCAACGGGCGCGGCTATCTGAGGCCCGCCTCGCTGGTCAGTCTCTGGACCAGCGCGCCTTACATGCTGAACAACGCCGTGGGCTACGAGCGGCATTACTATTCGCCGGAATATTACGGCAAGGTCGCCTATGAGGCGCCGTCCGAGGCCGACGACGAGGCGCCCGCCTATGGCGAGGACACGACCGGCGCAGCGACCGATGCGGTCGCGACGGACGGGGCGGGCGGCGATGCCTATGGCGAGACCGACGAGAGCGATGCCGCGAACTACAGCTATTCGGCGAACTACGAACAGGGCTACGACTATCCTGCCGACGCCACCTGTCCGGCGGCCGACCCGAACAATCCCTACCTGCCCTGCACCGCGAACCGCGTGGCGAACTTCGAACGCTCGATCCGCCAGATGCTTTCGCCCGAGACGCGGCTGAAGGATATGCTGACTGACGCCCCGGTGCCGGGCTACATCTACCGCACCTCTGCGCCCGCCTGCCTGATCGTGCCGCCGGGTTTCGCACCGCCTGTCGTCAAGCGCTGGAAGGGGCTTCTGCACCGCCTCGCGCCCTGGGCCGTGACCGATAAGGGCGGGATCGAATTGGGGCCGTTTCCCCGGGACTTCCCGATCAACGCGCTGCTCAACACCAAGCTTCTGCCCGACAACGACGAGGATATCTCGCTCTGGGCGCATGGCTGGCAGCTTGCCAAGGCCGGGCCGACGCTGTTGCGCACGGTCAAGGGGCTCGGCGGGCGCTGTTCGGCCGACGATCTGGCCGACCCGCAGGTGCAGGCCGAGGCCGCCGAGGTGATCGCCGAGAACAAGATGATCGACGCTCTCGTGGGCCTGTCGAAATGCCCCGACTACGTGGTCAACAAGGGCCATACCTTCGGTGCCGACCTGAACGAGGCGGATCGCGAAGCCCTCATTGCCTTCCTCAAGCGGCTCTGAGGCCGGGCCGATGGCAGCCGACCCGCATTACGACGTGATCGTCGTCGGCGCCGGGGCGGCCGGCGCCGTGCTGGCCGCACGGCTGGGCGAGGCGGGCAAGCGCGTGCTGGTGCTCGAGGCCGGGCAGGACCCGATGGATCCAAGGGCTGACCCCGGAACCGGGCGGCCGCTTGCGCCCGACTACACCGTGCCCGCCTTCCACGCCTTCGCCTCAGAAAACCCGGGCATGACCGACGAGATCTACGTGCACCATTACTCCGACCCCGAACGCGAGCGGCGGGACTGGAAATACGACGAAAAGCAAAAGGGCGTGCTGTACCCCCGGGTCAAGGGTCTCGGCGGCTGCGCATCGCACCACGCGATGATCGTTGTCAAGCCGAACGACCGCGACTGGAACCACATCGCCGAGGTCACCGGCGACCCGTCGTGGAAAGCCAGCCGGATGCAGGCCTACTGGGAGCGGATCGAGCGCTGCCGGCACCGGCTGTTCCTCTGGCGCTGGCTCTACTGGCTGACCGGCTGGAACCCGACAGGGCACGGCTGGTGGGGCTGGATGCAGACCGAATTGGCGATGCCGCTGCGCGTCTTGCGCGACCGGCTGCTGCGCGGCGATATCCTGCGCTCGATGGGTGCGGCGGCGGATGCCTATACGGGAAACACGCTCGACTTCGACGTCACCGAGGTCGACCCGAACGCGCGGCGGGTCTGGAACCCGCATTCGTCGGGCGTGCGTATCCCGCCGCTCTCGACCCGCCGTCACGCCCGGCACGGCGCGCGCGAGCGGTTGCTCGAGGCGATCCACGCATCCGCCGGGCGCATCGTGCTGGAACTTGGCGCCACGGTGCGGAAGGTCGACGTGCGCGACGGCCGCGCCGAGGCCGTGCGGTATGAAAAGGACGGCGTCGAGCGCCGCGCCGCGGCGGCCGAGATCGTGCTTTGCGGCGGCGCCTTCCGTACGCCGCAGCTTTTGATGCTTTCCGGGATCGGCGAAGCCGGGCACCTGGCCGGGCACGGGATCGAGACGGTGCTGGACCTGCCCGGCGTGGGCCGGAACCTGCAGGACCGTTACGAGGTCGGCGTCGTCAACGAGATGGTCGAGCCCTGGCGCGCGCTCCGGGGTGTCGAGTATTCGACCCGCGACAAGATGTACAGGCGCTGGAAGCACTTCCGCCTCGGGACCTACAAGAGCAACGGCGTGATCTTCGCGGTCGAGCTGAAATCGCGGCCGGACCTTGCGGTGCCGGACCTGTTCCTGTTCTCGCTGCTGGTGGATTTCCGCGGCTACTACAGGGGCTATGCCGACCGTATCCGTACGCCGAACTACCTGACCTGGGCGATCCTGAAGGCCTATACCAGGAACTCCGCCGGCTCGGTCCGGCTGACCGGCGCCGCATCGGGGGCGCCGCTGGATATCCGGTTCCGGTATTTCGACGAGGGCGACGGCGACTGGCAGGCCGATCTGGACGCGGTGGTGGCCGGGGTGCGCTTTGCCCGCAAGGTTTCCGACGCGATGGGCGCGCAGGTCCGCCGCGAGGCCGAGCCGGGGCGCAGCCTGTCCTCGGACGAGGCGCTGCGCCAGTTCGTGAAGGACACTGCCTGGGGCCATCATGCCTGCGGCACCTGCGCGATGAAGCCGCGCCGGATGGGCGGCGTGGTCGACAGCCGGTTCCGGGTGCACGGGCTCGCCGGGCTGCGTGTCGTCGACGCCTCGGTCTTTCCCCGGATACCGGGCTATTTCCTGGTGAGTTCGGTCTACATGATCGCCGAGAAGGCCGCGGACACCCTGCTGGAGGATCTGGGCGCCGCGCCGTAGGCCACGCAGTTCCGGACGGGACGGCCGGGTGGCGTCGGCGCGACCGACTTGATTGCGGGTCGGTCGGGGCGGTGGCCGCGCCGCGCCCCGCCTTGGCCTATCCCGTCCAGGTCGCGCCGGCCGGATCGCCGGTCGAGCGCACGCGGTACAGGGCTGCCTCGCCGGTCATCGCCGGGTAGAGGCTGCGCGCCAGCCCAGGCGGAACCGCCATCGTGTCGCCCGGGGCCAGCGCGGTGCTGCCGCCCTGCCAGCCGACGCGCCAGTGTCCCTTGACCGGCATCAGCACTTCGTGGGCGGCGGTGGAATAGGGGTTCTCGCCGATCGAGCCGCGGGACAGGAACTCGACCTCGAAGCCCGGGCGGTCGCGCAGCATCGCGTCGGGGCCGATCACCTTGGCCGGCTGCCCCGCCGCAAGCGCCATCAGGTCCCAGTAGCGCGCGACGTAATGCAGCACGACCTCGGCGCTGGTGGGCTCGGGGAACGCCTTTAGTTCCTCGTCGGTCAAAAGCGGCATCGGCGCCACGCCATCGGGCAGCGAGCGGCCCTTCTTGGTGTCGTAAAGCCGGCCGTTTTCGCCCAGGACCAGCCCGTGCGCCCGCGCCTCCTCGATCACTTGCGGCGCCCAGATCACGCCGCCGCCGGCGTCGTCGCCGCCGAGAATCGCCATGATCATCCCGTAATCCGTGCCGATGTTCTCGAAGCCGCGAAAAATGCCGGTGGGGATGTTGAAGATGTCGCCCGCTTCCAGCACCACCTCGCCCGCATCGCCCCAGCGGCCCCAGAAGAAGCGCCAGCGGCCCGAAAGGACGAAGAACACCTCGGCGGTGCGGTGGCTGTGCAACGAGTTGCGGCATTTCGGCGGCTGCCCGGCGGCGCCGATGTTGAAGCCGGGCGTCTCGGAGATGTGCACATGCTGGTCCGCCGCCTCGCTGACGCCGCCGCCGATGATGGTGAAGTTCTCCTTCCGGTCGCTGCCGGGCGTGTGGGCGTCGATGAAGGCGGTCCGGCAGGGCACCAGATCGCCGTAGCGAACGATTCGGCGTTCCATTTCGGCAGGAGTCATCGGCGCATCCTTCCTTTCGAAGCGGCCATCGGGGCCAGGCATCGGACCTGAACTATGCCAGTTGCACCGGAATTGGAACGGGAAATCCGGCTCCGCGGGCGGGCTGGCGGATTGATCAGGTCCAGGCGGCGGATACGCGAATGGCCGGGCCGTTCTGCCTGGCATGATTTCGGCGCCGGGTCGCCAGCCAATCGGCCGCGACGGTGCCCGTTGGCGCCGGCGCATCCGCGATGAATCGCGCCCCGTGCCGCCGCGGACACCGCCGGACACGAAGGACGTGTCAGGAAGCACGACCGCCACAAGCCGCCGGCCCAGGCGTAGCGGCCCGGCGCCCGACGGCCATGGGATGCGGACCGGCGTCCCACCGCCACGCGATGCGGATTCGTGCTCTGCAGCCAGGCGATGCCGTCCGGCGCCCCACGGCCACACAATGCGGCCCGCCGCACCGCGGCCGGGCGCCGTGCCTCGGCTCAGGCGATGCGCAGGGCTTCGTTCCGGTCCTCCGACGGTCCCGCAGTTCTCTCGACGTTGAACCGCAACGTCGTCTCGGCGAGCGACTTGGCCTCGTTCGTCAGCGCATGGCTGGCCGCGGTCGTCTCCTGGAACATCGCTGCGTTCTGCTGCGTGACGCTGTCGAGTTGCGCCATCGCCGAGTTGATCTCCTCGAGATTACCCGATTGCTCCCGAACGGAGGTGGCGATCGCGACGACATGGGTCGAGATTTCCGACACCGAGGTCACGATATCACTGAGCGTGGTGCCCATCTGATCCACCAGGCCGACCCCGCGCGTGACCTGGGCGCCGCTCTTCGAGATGAGCGCATTGATCTCCTGCGCCGCCTCGGAAGAGCGCTGCGCGAGCGCACGCACCTCCGAGGCGACGACGGCAAAGCCGCGCCCGGATTCGCCGGCGCGCGCGGCCTCGACCCCCGCATTGAGCGCCAGCAGGTTGGTCTGGAAGGCGATGTCCTCGATCACATTGATGATCTTCGAGATCTCCTTCGAACTCTGCTCGATTTCACCCATGGCAGACACGGTGTCCCGAACCACGCCCTCGCTCTTCTCGGCACTTGTCTTGGCGGTGCTGGCCATCTCGCTTGCGCTGGTGGCGCCCTCGGCAGCGCTCTTCACAGACAGCGTAAGGGCGTCCAGCGCGGCCGCCGTCTCTTCCAGCGTCGCGGCCTGTTTCTCGGTGCGCCGCGACAGATCGTCGGCCGCCGAGGAGATCTCTCTCGCCTCGTTGCCGATCATTTCCGCGCTCTCGACCACGCCGCCCATCGCCTCTGACAGGCGGATCATCGCGGCGTTGAAATTCCGGCGCAGCGCCTCGTATTCCTCCGAGAATTCGTGCTCGATCCGGCCGGTCAGGTCGCCGTTGGCGAGGTGATCCAGGGCGACGGATATCGCGTCCACGACCTCTGCGCGGGCGCTTTCCAGTTCTTCGCGGCGGGCCTCGGACGCCTCGATCGCAAGCTGCGACGTGGTGATGTCCGAGCCGATGAACACGATCCGAAGCGGCATCCCCAGGCTGTCCCGCACCTGGCGGAAACTGCCCTCGAGAAGCAGCCTGTCGCCATTCGCCGTCGTCGCGGCGAACCGGCCGTTCATTTCGGACCCGTCGGCCAGCGCATCCGCCGAGACCGCGTCGCCGCCGCCGCCGGGCCGCGCAAGGCGGAACAGCGCCTCGAGGCCGCGACCCTTGAGGTCGTCGGCCGAAATCTGCATGGCGGCGGCGAACTTCGGGTTTGCAGACGACAGGCTGCCATCGACAAGGAACTCGATGCGGATCTGGTTCGCATCGATCGATTCGAGCGCCGCCTTGTTCAGCCGCTCCTCGGTCACGTCCTTCCATTCGAGCACGAACCCGGCCTGACGGCTGTCGCTGTCCCTGACCGCGCTCACCGTCAGGTGCAGCCGGCTTTCGCCGACGCATATGTCGCAATGGAACGGCAGCCGCTCGGGGTCGGAAACCGCGTCCTGCGACAGGTCGTCAGTGCCGAGAAAAGTCCAGATCGAACGCCCCACCAGCGTATCGGCGTCGAATCCCGGGTCCGTCAGATGAAACCGGGAGGTAAATCCGCCCAGCAGGGCGCGGCAGGCCGCGTTCAGGTATTGCACGTGGAACTGCTGGTCGATCACCATCAATGCAGCGGTCGATCCCTCGAAGGCGGCACCCTTGAAGATGCTTTCTTCGGTCGCGTAGCGTGCCTGCTCGAGCGCGTCGCGGAACGTCTCGAGCGTGCGCGCGATTGCGCCCACCTCGTCGGCGCGGCCCGTGTCGGGAATTTGCGTCGAGTAATCCGACCGCGCGACCGAGGTCATCGCATCTCGAAACCGCACCAGCGGCTGCGAGATGTGGCGCCGCAGGAAGTAGGCCGCCGCCGCCAGACCGGCGAGGAAAACGAGGCTGGAAATGAACAGCGATCTCAGCTGATCGTTGAACTGGTGTCGCTTTGCCGCGGCCGAACTCCAGTGCATCAAGACGGCACCGACGACTTCGTCGTTCTTGCCGAACCTGACGGGCGCGGCGATGGCAAAGCCGTCGTCGCTGCGCACGGTCTCGGCGGTCTGAAGCGCCCGTCCGACCAGGTCGCGGGCGGCCTCGTCTGTCGCAGCGGTCCCGGCGCCCGAGGTGATCGGGCTGCCATTACCGTCGAAGGCCGAACCCGCGACGGCGGCGCTTCCAGACTGGTCGATCGCGTCGGCAAAGAGCTTTTCCAGCGCCTCGGCCTTGGAGAACTTGATCGCGCCGCCCGATTGCTTGGCGACAAGTTCGGTGACCATCAGGGCATTCTTCCGGACCGCTTCATCCGCGTGGTGGCTGGCAGACCTGACCCCCATCAGCGCGAGCGACGTCGTCACGATCGCGGTGCAGACCGCAAAGATCAGCGTGCTCGAGACAAAGACCGAACGCCACGGGCCAGAGCCGACATTGGATTTCTTGGATTGGGTCATGGTCATCCACTGCAAGGGGTTTGGAACTGCAGCCAGCCGCCGCAACGGTCATCCGGGCCGCGCGGCGGCATTCGACATCGGCCCAGGCGGGCGGTCAAAGCAGCGCTTCGGCGTTCAGCCCGATGGTGATGGCCCCGATCGGCGTGTTGTTCGCCGGGTCGACGATTACGACGGAAACCTGACCCTGGTAGGTCTGGCTCGATTCGTCGAATTCAACCTCGCCGAAATGCACTGCGCCGGGGCCCAGCGGGAAGGTCATCTGGAACTTGTCCTCGTCACCCTGCCAGTAATCCGAGGTCACGTCGCTTGCCGCGACATTCAGGCCGCGGGCATCCATCGCGAAGATTTCGCTGATCACGCCACCCGCCATGTCGAGCCGCTGGCGCATGAACGCCGCTGCGTCGTTGTCCAGCACGCCCTGGATTATGGCCGAGTCGTCGCTGCCGACTTCGGCGCGCCAGGTCTGATCGAGGCGGTCGATTTCGTCCTGTGCATAGCTGCCGGTGCGGGAATTCTGCGCCTTGATCGCCGCGATCAGAACCGGATCGTTGATCCAGGCCCGGATCTCGCTTTCGAGATAGGATTGCATCGCGGGGCGGAATTCGTTCGCGCTGGCCGGAAGTGTCATGGCCGCAAGCGCGGACGCAAGCAGGATAGTCTTCATCTTTTCCTCCGTTGGACGGAAATGGTCGCATGTTCGGCGTCGCCGATGCGCTGACCGTAAACGATGCGGGGTTTTCAAACGTTTAATCCCGGGGCAGATTTCCGCTGGTTTTCCTAGATTCTGCGCCGCCCGGCCGGGTCAGAAGAGATCGACGCGCCCGGGTGCCGCACGGTCGCGTCCGGATGTTCCGGTCAAAAGCCGCTCTCGGACGTCCTCGAGGGAAATGCCCTCCAGGAGCGATCGCAGGTCGAGTTCCCCTGACGCCTCGCGCGGCCGCGAAAGCGCGGCCAGGGCCGTCTTGACGCATTCCAGGGTCTGGGTCAGCGTATCGGCGCGTTGCAGCGCCATTCGCGTGCGCGTCGAACTGGACGCCAGATCAAGCGTGTGGATGGCATCCTGAACGTCGCGCGACATGTCCGCGAGCAGCTGCAACTCGTGCACGAGGCGCCACATGCAGACTCGCGGTTCGACGAATACGGGCCCGTCATCCGTTGCGGTGGCGCCATTCCTCATCAAAGCCGCCCGAAAACCTTTTCGATGCAATTCTGCAGCCCCATCGCATCGAACGGTTTCTTCAGGAAGTTGTTCATGCCCAGCGCCGCGCCGGCCTGGATCACGCGGCTGTCGTCTGAACCGGTCACCATGATGAACCCGATCTTGGCGGTGGCCGCCGTGGACCGGATCGCGCGAAGCAGCCCAAGCCCGTCCATGCCCGGCATGTTGTAGTCCGAGATCACCAGATGCACCGGGTGGCGCTGCAGGAACTGCACGGCTTCGTCGCCCGAGGCCACGTATTTGTAGTTCTCGATCCGCAACTGGTCCAGCGCCTGGGTCAGCAGGCCGCGGCTCACCGCCATGTCGTCGACGACCAGAATGCTCAGTTTCTCTCTCAGTGACATGCCGATGTCCTTTCCTCTGGGTCGCGCTGCCCCGTGCGGCGGTATGTCGTGGGGAGTTCGAGCCGCATGCATGACGCCGCCGGTCCGATCAGCCGCTCGGAATGGCCGGTGACCAGCCAGCCTTGCGGCGTGAGCTGCCGCACCAGCCGGTCCCAGACCAGGGCTTTGGTGTCGTCGCGGAAGTAGATCACCACGTTGCGGCACATGATCACGTCGAAGCGGCGGCTGAGCGGCCAGGGATCGATCAGGTTGAGCCGGCGGAACGTGACCAGGTCGCGTGCCCGCTTTGCGACCCGCACGCGGTGCGGCGCGCCTTCCTCCGGCACGAACCAGGCGCTGCGCAGGCGTTCGGGGACGCGCGCGACGGCCGCCTCGTCGTAGCTGCCGCTCGCCGCCGCGACCAGCACGGCGGGATCGAGGTCGGTGGCCAGGATCTTCATGTCGTAGCGCCCGGCGTCGGGCATCCTGTCGAGCACGGTCAGGGCGATCGAATAGGGCTCTTCGCCGGTCGAGCAACCCGCCGACCAGATGCGCACCCGGTCACCGGCGCGCAGGCGGCCGGAGAAGCAGGGCATCAGGTGATCGCCGAGGAAGTCGAAGTGATGCGCCTCGCGGAAGAAGCTGGTGACGTTCGTCGTCAGCGCCGACACCATCGTCGCGAGTTCGTCGCCGCCGGCCGCGTCTTCGATCAGGTCGCAGTATTCGGCGTAATGCGACAGGCCGAGTACCCGCAGACGCCGCAGCAGTCTCGATTGTACCAGCGCGAGCTTTCCGTCCGGCAGGTCGATCCCGGTATCGCGGCGGACGACCTGGGCGATCCGGTGGAAATCCGCCCGCCCGAGATCACCGAAGCCGCTTCGTGTGCGCACCTCCGGTTGCCTCATTGCGGCCCGGTCGCCTGCGGCGGCAGCACGCTCGACAGCTCGATCATCCGGATCATCCGTTCCTCGCGCGTGATGATCCCCGAGACGAACTTTCCCGATCCCTCGGCAGCGATTTCCGGGGTGGGCTGCACCTCGTCGGTCGATACGCTCAGGATGTCCGAAACGGCATCGACCAGAAGCCCCACGATCGGCCCGTCGATCTGGGTGATGATGATCACGTTGCGGGCCGTGGGCGGCGGCACGTCGAGGTTCAGGCGCGCCGCCAGGTCGACGATCGGGACCACTGCGCCGCGCAGGTTGATCACGCCGCGGACGAAATCCGGCGCGTGCGGGATCACCGTCGCCGGCGTCCAACCGCGGATTTCGCGGACCGCCATGATGTTGAAGCAGAAATCCTGCTCGGCGATACGGAAGGCGATAAGTTCCGAGACGTCTTCGGCATCTGTTTCGATCGGTTCGGCCATGGTGTCATTCCGCAGCGGCTAATGGAGGGGCGTTCTGGCACGCGGGTTCGCCGGCGGCACCTGCCGTGCCGACGATCGCGGACGGGTCGAGGATCAGAGCGATCCGGCCGTCGCCCAGAATCGTCGCGGCGGCCACGCCGGGGACCTGCCCGTAATTCTCCTCGAGGCCCTTGATGACGACCTGTCGCTGGTCGTGGATCGCGTCGATCAGAAGCGCGGCGCGCAGCCCTTCGGTGGTCTCGACCAGAAGGAAGACCCGGCCAGCGGCGTCGTCGAGCGGCGGGCGATAGCCGAGCGCCGCGCCGACATCGACGATCGGCACATAGCTGCCACGGATACGCACCACGTAGCTGCCGGTGCCGACCTGGAACACCTGCGCCGCGTCGAGCCGCATGGTCTCCACGATCGCCGAGATCGGCACGACGACGGTCTGTCCGCCGACCTCGATGATCATCCCGTCGAGAACCGCGAGCGTCAGGGGCAGAACGATCGTGAACCGGCTTCCCTGTCCGGCCTGCGACGTGATCGAGACGCGCCCGCCGAGCGACTGGATAGACCGTTTCACGACATCCATCCCGACACCGCGTCCCGACAGGTTCGACAGCGTGGCGGCGGTCGAAAAGCCCGGCAGAAAGATCAGGTTGTCGACCTCGGCAGGCGTCAACTGGGCGTCTGCGGCGACCAATCCCTTGTCCTCGGCAATCTGCCTGACCCGGTCGCGGTCGATTCCGCCTCCGTCGTCGGCGATCTCGATCTGGACGCGCCCGGAAAGATGCGCGGCCGACAGGCGGATCGTTCCGGTCGGATCCTTGCCGGCGGCGATCCTGTCGTCGGCCGGTTCGAGACCGTGATCCACCGCGTTGCGGATCATGTGGGTCAGCGGATCGGCGAGTTTCTCGATCACGGTCTTGTCGATCTCGGTTGCCGCGCCCTCGGTGACCACGTGCAGCGCCTTGCCGACATCGCTGCCGGCCTCGCGCGCGATCCGTGACATTCGCTGGAACAGCGCCTTCACCGGCTGCGCGCGGATCGCCATAACACTGTCCTGCAATTGCCGGGTCAAGGTGCGCAGCTCTTCCAGCCCAAGCTCGATATCTCCGCCCTCGGCGATCTGCGCGCGCTTGATGCCCTGCGACAGCATCGCCTGGTTGATCACCAGTTCGCCGACGAGATTGATCATCCTGTCGATCCGGTGCAGTTCGACCCGGATCGTCGAAGCGACCTTCTTCGCGCCGGACGCGGACGGTTCGGGCTGCGGCGCGCGATCCGGCTGCGGCGCGGCGGCCGGGCGCGTTTCGGCGGCCGCCTCCGGCGGCGGTTCGGGTGGCGCCGCCGCGGCGTCCGGCACGGCATCGACCGCCTCGATGGACAACTCGCAAAGGCCCTCGACGAATTCGAAAACCTCGCGCAATGCGGTCTCGGACGCGTCCGACCTGAGTTCGATGTCCCAGTTCAGATAGGCCGCTTCGGGATCGAGCGTCTCGAATGGCGGCAGCGCGGAAAGATCGCAGCCGACGGTCGCCTCGCCGAGCGCGCAGAGGTCACGCAGAAGAAAGGTGGCATCGTTTCCGCTTGCATAAAGCGCCGGCAGCGGCGCGAAACGGATCCGATAGGTGATCTCGGCCGCGCCGCCAGGGTCAAGGTCGCCCAGGTCGAGTGCCATCGGGGCGAATTCGAAAGCCTCGCCCTCCGCCTCGGCCTCTGCAGCCTCGGCCTCTTCAGCCTCGGTCAGCAGCCGAAGCTCGGCGATCAGCGGTTCGCTGTCGTCGAAGTCGACCGCAAGCTCGTCGCGGGCCGCTTCGACGAGCGCCGCCAGGTGGTCCGCGGCACGGGTCAGCGTGTCCAGCGTCGTGCCCTCCGCCGCCAGTTCGCCGTTGCGGATGACATCGAGGACGCTCTCGTAGCGGTGCGCGAAACGGACGACGCCCTCCAGCGCAAAGGCCCCGGCGCCGCCCTTGATCGAGTGCACGGCCCGGAACACCGCATTCACCGTTTCGGGGTCGTTGTCGCCCGCCGCCATGGCCTCGAGGCCGTCGTTCAGGCCTTCCAGAAGATCCTCGGATTCCTGGAAGAATACCGCGCGCAACTCGTCTGTCTTGCTCATGGCTTGCAGTCCTCAGGCCGTGACGCGGCGGATCGCGGCGGCCAGTGCCTCGTCGTCGAACGGCTTGACGATCCAGCCCGTCGCGCCGGCGTCGCGGGCGCGCGCCTTCATCTTCGGCGAGCTTTCGGTCGTCAGCACCAGGACGGGCGTGCGGCGGTGACGTGCATGCGCGCGCACGCCTTCGATCACGCCGAAACCGTCGAGGCGCGGCATGTTGATGTCGGTGATCACCACGTCCGGATCGGTGGCGTCTAGCTTGCCGAGGCCGTCGACGCCGTCCTCGGCAAGCGTGATCGCAAAGCCGGACTCGGTCAGCGAAAGTTCGAGCAGGTCACGCATCGTTCGCGAATCGTCGATCGCCAGAACCCTAAGCGTCATGGTCGCCCTCCTTGGCGCCGATCTGGCCCGGTGCAAGGCCGAGATGCCCCAGCGAATCGCGGATTTCGGGCGCGAGATTGCGCAACTCAAAGCCGATCCCGGCAGTCGCCCAAGATATTCTCGCCGCCGCAAGTACCTGAATGCACTGGGCGCCGAGCTGGGTGACGGCGGCGGCATCGACGGCAAGCCCGCTGCCGGCATGCTCTGCCAGCTGGTCCCGCAGGGCCGCGGCCTCGGCAGAGCCGAGCCTCGGGGCGAGTTGAATTGTCGCGGTCCTACCCGCCATCTGCCGCACCTCCTGCCGCGATTGACATGGGGGCTCGACAACTGCCCGACGCGGCCAGGCGCGCGTGATCCGGGATCGCCGAAATCGCGCCGGCCATGACCGCTTCGCGGAGCAATGCCGATCTCCGGGGGGCAGCCTCGCACGATTGTCCTAATTTGCTGTAAAGCGCCATGGCTCAGAAAAGCTCGACCTGCCCGGATTTCGGCGCCGGCAACGCTGCCCTTGTGCCGGTGTGCCGGCGGGCCCCGGGTGCGGGCAGTGCCTGGAATATCGGCTCCGAGGACAGCATCTGCCGCGCGCGTCCCGAGGTCGGCTGAAACCGGATCCGGCGTGCCTTCGTCCCGCCGACGCTTTCGGCGCGGATCGGGATGCCTTCGTTGTCCAGGAATTCGCGAACGAAGGTCGCGTTGGCGATGCCGATGCCCATTGCGTTCTCGAAGGTCTGTGCGCCGCCGAAGACCTTGGCCTGCAGGTTGGTCTTGCGCGCACCGCACTTCATCAACTCGTTGATCAGCGCTTCCATGGCGAAGAGGCCGTATTTCGTTTCTGTTCCGGCATTTGCGTGGCGGCCGGGAAGCAGGATGTGGTTCATGCCGCCGACCGCCGCGCGCGCGTCCCAAAGGCAGGTGGCGATGCACGAGCCCAGAACGGCCGCCAGAACCACGTCGTCCTCGGCCGAAACCGCAAGTTCGCCCTGGAAGACGTTGATCGTCCGGTTCGTCACGTCCTGCATCATCGGTCGCTCTTCATCGTCTTTCCTGCCGTGCCCCGGTGGGAAGTGGTCCTCCCGGACATCCGGTACCCTCCCTTTTGGTGCCCGTTCCGCTCTGCCTCCGGTGAAGGTCGCGAGCCGGCGACAGGCGCGGGGCGCCGGCCCTCAGAAATCCTCCCAACCGCCGTCGAGGTCCGCGCGAGCGGCGTGATCGGCCCGCTGAGCCTCGGCCGTGATCGCAGCGGCGGGCATGTCGTTCCCGACGGCCTCGATGCGGCGCAAGGCGGTGCGCCGCATCGCACCGCGCTGCGCGGGCACTTGCGCACGCAGGGCATCGGTCCGCGGCGTGCCGGCGTCGGCTTCGCCCTTGATTGCGCCGGCGTCGCGACGTGCGGGCGCGGTCTTGTATGTCGCGAGGCCCTGCGACATCTGCTCAAGCTCCCGCGAGATCGAATTCGTCGCCGAGGTTGCCGCGCTCAGGATATCCTGGCACTCCACGCTCAGCCCGGACAGGTCATCAAGCGCTTTCTCGATCAGGCCCACGCAATCCGACTGCCGATCCGAACTGACGGCGATTCCGGACACCATCCTTTCGATCGAGGCCACTTCGCCGGTGATCTCTCGCAGGGCGGTGCCGGCGCGCTTGACCAGGTCCACACCTTTCGCGACGTGGCATTCGCTTTCGGCAATCAGCGCCTTGATTTCCTTGGCGGCATCCGAGGACCTTTGCGCCAGCGCCCGGACCTCGGTGGCGACGACGGCAAAGCCGCGGCCGAACTCGCCGGCGCGCGCGGCCTCGACGCCGGCGTTCAGCGCCAGAAGGTTGGTCTGAAACGCGATGTCCTCGATGACACCGATGATTTGCGCGATCCTCTCGGAAGACCCCTCGATCTCGCCCATTGCAGCGACCGCGTCAGTCACGACGCCGCCGCTGTCGTCCGCGCTTCGGCGTACCTTGCCAACAAACTCGCGGGCATCGCGCGAATCCGCAGACGACCGGGCGATCTGGCTGCCGAGGTCGGTCAGCGTCTCGGCGGCGGCGGCGATCATCGCCTGCTGCCGCTGCCCGTGGCGCATCAGTTCGCGGGACCGCTCGTCGGCGCACGCTGCCTCGCCGGAAATCTGTCGCAGTGCCGTGCCAGCCGACCCGAGCGCCCAGGCATGCCTTTCCACAAAGCCGTTGTAAGCCTCGCGCAGCGGTTCGAGCGCGCTGGCGAATGGCTTGTCGATTTGCACCGTACAGTCCGCGCCGAGGGCCTGCACAAGCCGCCGGACCACATCGTCGTGCGCTTCTACGACGGCGCGAGAGGACAGGGCGTCGGCCATTGCGGGCTCGGCCTGGCCCACGGGGACGCCACCGACGAATACCGCCCCGGAAATCTCCGGCCCCGCTGATCCGAGAGCAATCAGCACGCCGCCGGTCCCTGCACCGCGATCCGCCGGCTTTGCGGCCAGGTGCGCCGGTGCCCAGCGATCCGCGGTCATTCGTGCCCAGGCTCCGGCTTCTGCGGCACCTTCCGGAAACAGCTCGTCGGCGGTGCGCCCGGGCCTGGCGCCCATCGCAAGCATGGCGGGATTGGCGCAGACCAGCCTGCCCTGGCGGTCGAATTCGCCCACCGGCGGCCCGGCTTCGAGCGCACGCCACCGCGCGGCGTCGCGCGCGCTTTCGGTCACGTCGCAAAGGTGCAGCAGGCATGTCGTGCCGCCGTCCGGGTCGGGCACCGGCACCGCAACCGCGCGATAAAGCCGTTCGCCCAGAGGCAGGGCATCCTGCACCGCAATCCCTTCCGCGTTCGTCCGGGCCGCCAGTCCGGTCATCGCATCGGGTGCGCGCGCCGCGCCCTTGGGCAGCGCATCCAGAAGCTCGCGACCGCGGCGGTTGGCCGCGACCGCCTGTCCGTCGCGACCGAGCGACACGAGCGCATCGGGAACCGCACGATAAAGCGCCAGCCCAGCGGCCAGCGCGGTATCCCGGCGGTAGGTTTCGTGTACCTCGGCGACGCGCGCGCGTGCGAAGGCCGCAATATCGGCCAATATGCCCCCACGCGTTTCCATCGCGGCGAGATCATGACCCGGATCGGCCAGCGCGGCCGCCACCGACGCGATCCGGCGGGCTTGCGCGAAAGCAAAGGCGGCCGCCGCGAGGCCGGCGAGCGCGCCGAGTGGCAGTGCGGCACCCGGCGCCAGCCACCACGATGCCGCGGAGGCTGAGAACACCAGCCCGAAGACGAGCAGGGGCGCCGCGGCAACGCGCAGATGAAATCTCACACCGGGTCTCCAGAATCGGGCGCCATGCGCCGCACTCTGCCAAGTCGGGATGAACCGGTCCTTAACGCGCGGCCGGCATCGCCTTGGACGCCGGACTCCGAAGACGGATCAACGCCGGCGGGGCGTGCCGTTGCCGCCAGACGCCGTGTCCGGCGAGCGATTCAGGCAGGAAAATGGGTCTGCTCCGAATCCGCCGTCCTGCCGCCGTGCCGGCCCGGCACCGGGACCCGGCCGCGCTATTCCCCGGGCACCTGAAATGTCAGCGACGCCCAAAGCGATTCCCACACCGGGTCGGCGGCATCGGCAGGCTCGAGCGGCCGCATGACCACCGCGTCGACCAGGTATTCGAAACCCGGCCGGACCGGCAGCGTGACCTCGCCGTTCGCATCCGTGCGCAATCGCGTCACCACCACGGACCCGTCCGGAGATTTCTCGAACAATTCGACCTGCACGTCGTCGCGCGGCGCATTCTGGTAGAGAACCCGAACCGGCAAACCGGCCGACATGTCGTCGCCATAGGGGTTCGCCAATGCGACGATCTCGGTCAGCATGCCCACCACCCGGTCTTCGCCATCGCCGTCGCCGACAGCGACCAGGCTCTTGCCGTAACGGCTGTAACGCTCGCGGAACCCGGTCTCGGGCAGCCCACGCGCCCGGTGCTCGTCCAGCGCCCAGGCGAAATCCTTCTCGCGCACAAAGGCCTCGAACTTCTCGGCCTCGCTGTAGGTCAGCAGATAGTCCGTGGTCTGGTGCACGATCACCACCAGGCCTTCGCCGGGCGGTGCCATCGACAGCGCCGGCTTGTCGCCGAGCCGCCCCTCGACGGGAACGACCTTTCCGTCATGGACCAGATCGAACCGCGCGAAACGCTGCGGCACGAAAGTATAGGCCCCGCCTTTGAATTTTTGTCCGACCCGTATATCTGCCACCAGCAGATCGCCCGGTGCGATCCGGTAAGCCGGCGGCGAAATCCAGAATTCGTGCGCCGTTGCGGCCCCGGCGAGGGCGGCGAAGACGAGGGAGTGTAGCAGGGTGCGCATGGGTTCGGTCCGGTTTCATGAGGTATACGGCAAGCTGGCACTGATCGGCGCTCTGTCAAGTCTGCGGGTCGCGGCGTTCGCCCTTGTGATCGTGGTGCAGGCCGCCGTGCCTTCCGCCGCCCACGAGATCCGCCCGGCCATCGCCGATGTCACGGTCACCTCCGACCGCGTCACCCTCGACATCGAACTGACGCTCGAGGCGATGGTCGCCGGGATCGACCTTCAGGGCCTCGACGACACCGACAACGCGCCGGGGGCCGACCGCTACGACGCCCTGCGGGCGCTGCCGCCCGAGACGCTGGAACAGGCGCTGCGCGACAACTGGCCCAGGCTGCGCGAAGGTTTCGTGATCATTGCGGGAGAGACCGTAGTCCTGCCCGATATCGCCGGCGTCGAAATCCCCGGGACGGGTGATCTCGAGCTGCCGCGCGACAGCGTCCTGCGGATCGGCGCGGCGCTGCCCGATGACGGCACGCCGGTTGTCGTCGGCTGGTCGGCCGCCTACGGCCCGCTCGTGGTGCGCCAGGCCGGGCAGGGCGACGAAGAGGGCTATTCCGGCTACCTGACAGAGGGCCAGCTCAGCGCGCCCTTGCCGCGCGACGCGACCGCGACCGAAAGCATGGGCCGGGCATTTGCCCGCTACGTCGTGATCGGGTTCGAACACATCGTGCCCAAGGGGCTCGACCACATCCTGTTCGTGCTGGGGCTGTTCTTCTTCTCGCTGCGGATCCGGCCGCTCCTGTACCAGGTGACTTCGTTCACCGTCGCGCACACCGTCACGCTGGCGCTGGCGACGCTCGGGATCGTCACGATCTCGCCCGCCATCGTCGAGCCGCTGATCGCCGCCTCGATCGTCTATGTCGCGGTCGAGAACGTGCTTTTCAGGAAGATGACGCCGTGGCGCACGGCCGTCGTCTTCGGCTTCGGGCTGTTGCACGGGCTTGGCTTCGCCTCGGTGCTGGGCGAAATCGGGCTCAGCCCGGCGCGGTTCCTGACCGGGCTGATCGGTTTCAACATCGGGGTGGAACTCGGCCAGCTGGCGGTGATCCTAGTGGCCTTCCTGGCAGTCGGGCTGTGGTTCGGGCGGCGGGCCTGGTACCGCAGCGCGGTATCGGTCCCGGCCTCGGTGCTCATCGCCGCGGTGGGCGCCTACTGGTTCGTCGAGCGCGTGTTCCTCTGAACCCGCGCGGGCAGGTCAGAAGTCATTTCCCGATCTTCGTTCCGCAGAATGCGCTCTGTCCTTTTCGCCGGGCGAGGTTTCGTGTCGCTTCGCCGGACCGGCTTGGCACGAAATCGCATCAGCGCCCGACGCTTTCTTTTTCGAGATGCAGCTTCATGTCCAGCAGCACCCGCTGCAATTCCAGCGTCTCGCGCAGCAGCCGCTTGGCTTCATTGATGGTGATCTTGCCGTCCTCGATCGACTGGTTGTACTCGGCCATCAGCATCGCGAAGCGCTGCGACAACGCCACCACGTCGGAATTCACGCCGCCTTCCGGTGCGTTCTTCCGGTCTTCGTCATAGACCAGTGTTATACCGCGCAATTCGGCCAGCGCCGCCGTCAGGTGCGGATAGCGCGACGCCTCTTCAAGCCGCGCCACGGCATCGACGGGCATGAATCGGTCCGAATGCTCCTCGGCGTCCGAATAATACCGGCCGAGCGTCGCCTTCGACTTGCCGGTCAGCGTACACGCCGCCTCCAGCCCGACATCCTTGACCAGCGTCTCGGTGTGTTTCTTCAGATAGGTCGAGATGACCGTCATGGGCGCCTCGCTTCGTCCTCGTACTACGGGGGAATTCCCCGACGGGTTTCCCATTATTCGCGCTGGCCGCGATTGTCATCAACAACCTGCCCGGGCAACCGGGCCATGCGAGTGCCCGGTATCCCCAGTTCCGGGATCGTGTGCGGCCCGCCGCGCGATGTCGCCCTTGGGGTGCGGCTTGGGGCAATTGCCCACGCACGGCGGGCCTGTGCGTCCCGCGCGCCTTTCCCGGCGCTTGCACCCCGGCGCGGCTCCACGCTAGGAGGCGCACCATGGCCAAGCTCTATTTCCACTACTCGACGATGAATGCAGGCAAGTCGACGCTGCTGCTGCAGGCTTCCTACAACTACCGCGAACGCGGCATGCAGACCTACCTGATGACCGCCGCGCATGACGACCGCGCCGGGCAGGGCCGGATCGTTAGCCGGATCGGCATCGAGGCCGAGGCCGACCTCTTCCAGCCGGGCGAGGATCTCTACGCCAAGATCTCCGCGCGGCTCGCCCGGGGCCACGTCGACTGCGTTTTCGTCGACGAGGCGCAGTTTCTCGAAACGGGTCAGGTCTGGCAACTTGCGCGCGCCGTCGACGACCTGAAGGTGCCGGTGATGTGCTATGGCCTGCGCGTCGATTTCCGGGGAGAGCTGTTCCCCGGCTCGGCCGCGCTGCTGGCGCTCGCCGACGAGATGCGCGAGGCCCGCACGATCTGCCATTGCGGCAATAAGGCGACGATGGTGGTGCGGATGGGCCCCGACGGCAAGGCGGCCACCGAGGGCGCCCAGGTGCAGATCGGCGGCAACGAGACCTACCTCTCGCTCTGCCGCCGGCACTGGCGCGAGGCGGTGGGCGACCGGGACCCGGGACCTGGGGTCTCTTCTCGTTAGGAATACGCATGGTAAGCCATCGCAATCCGGTCCGCCCGGCGAATTGCGCGTCGCCTCGCGGTTGGCCGGACAAGAGCGCGCGGAAGCGCAAATGATGGCTCCGGCCCCCTTTCAGTGCATCCGACCGCCCACCGGTACGTCCCTGTCGGGGACCAGCAGGACGACCTCGCCGGCCTCGTCCGGCACGCCCAGCACCAGCACCTCGGACATGAACTTGCCGATCTGACGCGGCGGGAAATTGACGACGCCCAGGACGCGCCGGCCCACCAGGTCCTCGGGCGCATAGTGCACGGTAATCTGGGCCGAAGACTTCTTCTCGCCGATCTCGGGCCCGAAGTCGATCCATAGCTTGATCGCCGGCTTCCGGGCCTCCGGGAAGGGCTCGGCGCGGGTGATCACGCCGACCCGGATGTCGACTTTCAGGAAGTCTTCAAAGGTGATCTCGCCGCTCATCCGCCAAGCTCGCGCGAGCGGTCCGCCGCCGCCTTCACCGCCGCGCGCATCAGCGCCGGGAAGCCGCGCGTCTCGTCCATCAGCACGTTCAGCGCCGCCGCCGTGGTGCCGCCGGGGCTGGTGACGTTGACGCGCAATTGCGCCGGGTCTTCCCCGGCCTCCATGGCCAGCGCCCCGGCGCCTGCGACCGTCGCCTTGGCGAGCCGCATCGCCAGGTCCGCCGGCAGTCCCTCGGCCGCGCCCGCCGCCGCCAGCGTCTCGATCAGGTGAAAGACATAGGCCGGGCCCGAGCCGGAGACTGCCGTCACCGCGTCCATCTGCGCCTCGGCCTCCAGCCGCACCACCTGGCCCACCGCCGACAGCAGCGCCTCGGCAAGCTCCAGCCCTGCGGCATCGACATGGGCATTGCCGATCAGCGCGGTGATCCCCCGGCCGATCGCCGCCGGCGTGTTGGGCATCGCGCGTACCACGGGCGTGCTCGCCCCGAACGCCGCCTCGTAGGCCGCGATCGGCGTGCCCGCCGCCACGGTGACGAACAGCGTCCCCCCGCCGCCGAGCGCGGCCAGCGCCGGCAATGCGGTGCCCATCATCTGCGGCTTGACCGCGATCAGCGCGATGGCCGGCGCGGACGGCAGCGCCTCGTTGAGATGGACGTGCTGCGCCAGCAGCCAGTCGGACGGCTTCGGATCCAGCACCCAGACCGCCTGCGGCGACAGCCCGCGGCCCAGCCAGCCCGCCAGCATCGCCGAACCCATCTTGCCGCAGCCCAAGAGCACCATGCCGCGGCGTTCGATTTCCTGAAACATTTCGGCCCCCGTCATCCGGGGGCCGACCGTAATCCGCATTCCGCGGCGGGAAAACCGGTTTTCGTTGCTCGCGATGGCGCGTCAGGCGCGCCCGTAAGCCTCGGCGATGGCGACGTGCATCGCATCGGCCGGCGCCTGGTCGCCCCAGGCGACGAGCTGGAACGCCGGATAGAACCGTTCGGCCGAGGTGACGGCCGAGGCGATCAGCCGGTCGATCTGTTCCGGCCCGGCCATCTGGCCGCCGGCCAGCACCAGCCCGTAGCGGTAGACCATCAGCCGCTGTTCCGCCCAATAGGTGAACGAGCCCGTCCAGCACATGTCGTTGGTGCGGTTCAGCACCTCGTAGACCAGCGGCATCTTTTCCTCGGGCGGCTCCATCTCGAAAGTGCAGATCAGCCGCAACGTCTCGTCGAAGCCCGACCAGGCGAGCGTGATCGAATAGGTGCGCCACTGGCCTTCGACCGCCATGGCGATCTGGTCGTCCGCGACACGGTCGAAATCCCACTCGTGGTGTTCGGCGATGTGCTCGACGATGTCGATGGGATGCAGGTCGTCGGTGGAAAACTGCTCGGAAAGCGACATTTGCCCGGCCTCATGTGTTGTCGTTCACTGCGCGCTTCTGCGCGCTAGAACTTGCTGCCTGCTCTAGGTTCGGCGGTCTCTGGCCCCCGTTCCTACAAGATATCGTAGGCCCGGGCGAATCTCGGTGTAAAGCGTTATTTTCGGGAAAGACCCAATATGTTGTGGATTGTCGGGAATCGGCAGACAATCGGACGCCCGGCCTTGCCTCTCGGCCGGATTCCTCTAAGGCTCATCAGTCGATCCGTGTGGGGGCGGATGCCATGGGCGTGATGATCAAGGGCAAGTTCCAGGCCACCGATCCGGAACCGGACACGGTGCGCGGCGGCGCGTACCGGCGCACCGCCTCGACGATCCGGCACTGGATCTCGATCGAAGGGCCGTTCACGCCCGATGCCGGACGCTATCACCTCTATGCCGCGTGGAACTGTCCCTGGGCACACCGGGTGGTGCTGGCGCGCGCGATCCTCGGGCTCGAGGACGCGATCAGCGTGGCCTATGCCCGCCCGCGCCGCACCGGCGAAGGCTGGGTCTTCGACCGCAAGGGCGAGTACGCCGATCCGTGCCTCGACGTCGGCGCGCTGCACGAGGTCTATGCCCGCCAGGATCCGGCCTATTCCGGGCGGCTGACCGTGCCGGTTCTGTGGGACCGCGAGACCGGACAGATCGTCTCGAACGAAAGCGCCGACCTGGTGCGCATGTTCGGAACCTTCGGTCGCGGCCCCGACCTTTGGCCCGCCGGGCTGACGCCGGAGATCGAGGCCTGGAACCTGCTGATCTACCGGACGGTGAACAACGGCGTCTACCGTGCCGGGTTCGCCCGCACGCAAGAGGCCTACGATACGGCGGTGACAGAACTTTTCGACACGCTCGACAAGATCGAGGAACAACTCGGCGAGACGCCGTTCCTGGTGGGCGATCAATTTACCGAGGCGGATCTGCGGCTTTTCCCGACGCTGGCGCGATTCGATGTGGCCTATCACTATGCCTTCAGGTGCAACATCCGCCGGCTGATCGACTATCCCAACCTCTGGGCCTATGCGCGCCGGATCTACGCGATGCCGGGCGTGGCGGAGACGGTGAAGTTCGACATCTACAAGCAGGGCTATTTTTCTGCGTCCGAATTGCGCAACCCGCTGGGGATCGTGCCGATGGGCCCGCAGATCGACTGGTCGCTCTGATCTTGTCGAGTGCCTGCGGCACGCACCCTTCGTTGCGCCGCCTGCGGCGTCGCGGTGGGCGAGGGGGCGCTGCCCCCTCGCGCTCCCCCGGAGTATTTCCGGCCAGATGAAGGCGCCTGCCAGGCCGCCGCGTGCCGCCCGGCCCAGCGGCCGGTGGCGAGGCAGCCCGTCAGCAGATAGCCGCCGGTCGGCGCCTCCCAGTCGAGCATTTCGCCCGCAGCGAAGACGCCGGGCAGGGCGCGCAGCATCAGACCGGCGTCGAGCGCGTCCCATCGGATTCCGCCGGCGGTCGAGATCGCCTCGTCGATCGGGCGCAGCCCGGCATTGCGGATGGGAAGGGCCTTGAGCGTCGCGGCCAGCGCCGGGCCTTCGGGCAACGGGCGGGCGAATTCCTGCAGCAGTGCCAGGCGCGCCGGATCGAGGCCGAGCGCCTTGCGAAGCCAGTTCGTTACGGTTGCCTTTCCGCGCGGCCGCGAGAGGCGTTGCTCCACCTCCGCCGGTCCGCGATCCGGCAGCAGGTCGGCCGACAGCGCGGCGCCCTCGCGCACCGCGCGGCTGACCGCGTAGATGCCGCCGCCCTCGAGCCCGCGCGACGAGATCACGAATTCGCCGCGGCTCGTCGCGGTTCCGGCGGTCAGCCGCACGCCCTTGACCGGGGCTCCGAAATGCCGGCGCATGTGGTCCGACCAGTCGACGGAAAGCCCGGCATTCGCCGCCCGGAACGGTGCCAGCGCGATGCCCTGCCGTTCGAGCCAGGGCGCCCAGGCGCCGTCGGACCCGAGCCGCCGCCAGCTTGCCCCGCCGAGCGCCAGCACCGCCACCCCAGGCGCCAGCGTGCGGGCGCCTTCCGGGGTCTCGAACCGCAGTGCACCGCCGTCCCAGCCGGTCCAGCGCCAGCGGGGGCGGATCTCGACGCCGAGCCGTCCAAGCCGCGCGAGCCAGGCACGCAACAACGGCGAGGCCTTCATCGCAACGGGAAAGACCCGGCGGGAGGACCCGGTGAAAACCTCCTGGCCCAGCCCGCGCGCCCAGGTCTGCACGTCGGCAGGCCCGAACCCTGCGATCATCGGTGCCAGGTGCCCGGCCGCTTCGCCATAGGCGGAAAGGAAGGCCGCGCACGGCTCGTCCTTGGTCAGGTTCAGCCCCGACTTGCCCGCCATCAGGAACTTGCGCGCGGGCGTGGGCTTGGCCTCGGCCACGATCACGCGCCGCCCGGTACGCGCCAGTTCCTCGGCAGCCATCAGCCCCGCAGGGCCCGCGCCGATGACCAGGGCGTCAGGCAGTGGCCTCGCCCTTCAGATGCACCACGCGCTGGGGATAGGGGATTTCGATGCCTTCCGCCTTCAGCGCGTTCCAGACCAGGAACAGCACGTCCGAGGTGTACTTGTTGGCGCCGTCGTCGATGCCGTTCACCCAGAACTCGACGGCAAAGTCGATGCCCGAGTCGCCGAAGCCGCGCAGCTCGCAATCGGGCGGGAAGGGATCGTCAAGCACTTCCGCATGCGTCGCGACCGCCGCCTCGACTATCGCGGGCACGCGGTTGATGTCGGTGTCGTAGCTGACCGAGAACGGCGCCTCGTAGC
The DNA here is from genome assembly GCA_041627895.1 of Rhodobacter sp. Taxonomy (GTDB): domain Bacteria; phylum Pseudomonadota; class Alphaproteobacteria; order Rhodobacterales; family Rhodobacteraceae; genus JBFKQC01. Next base: position 74,232 of record JBFKQC010000003.1, on the reverse strand, counting down.
GGTTGGCCGAGCCACTGTCGGAATAGTTCACCACGCGGGTGGTGATGAAATCCTCGTTCGGCACCACGATCCAGCGCCCGTCGAAGGTTTCCAGGATGATCGCGCGGGCGGTCATCCTGACGATCGTGCCGGCCTCGCCGCCGTCGAGGGACACATAGTCGCCGACCGTGGCCTGCCCCTCGAGCAGCAGGATCACGCCAGAGATGAAGTTGGCCGCGATCTTCTGCAGGCCGAAGCCGAGGCCGACGCCCACCGCGCCGCCGAGCACGGCGAGCGTCGTCAGGTCGATCCCGAGGATGTTCATCAGCACCAGGAAGGCCGCGCCGAATATCACGATCTCGGCCGTTTTCGCGGCAAGCTGGCGCGTGGCCGGCCGCATGTCCTGCTTCTCGATATAGGCTGCGGACTGGCTGTTCGACCACTGGCCGAGCCAGAACAGGACCGAGCCGAAGACCAGCGCCTGGATCGCCGCGAGGATCGAGAACCGGATGTTGCCGATACCCACGGTGGTCTCGCCCAGCCAGGCCAGCGCGACGTCCAGCAGCCCGACGGCGTAAAGCGCAGCGACCGGCAAGAGGACATAGCGGCCCAGGAGCTTCAGGAAGGGGTCGGTCAGGACGTGGCGCACCAGGGCCCGCGCGGCGAGGAACAGGAAAAGCCGCTTGCCGAAGGCGATGACCGCGCCCGACCCGAACACCGAGCGCGTGACCTGCTCGCCGAGTGCGGTGAAGCCATAGGCCAGCAAGGGCAGCAGAAGCGGCAGGAAGATCAGCGCGAAGCGCCGAGCTTGGGCCAGGATCGACCGGCCGTCCTCGGGCGGGGCCAGAAACCGCGCAAGGGCGGGGCCGAGCCTGCGGTTCACCGCCCAGGCCAGGACGAAGGCCGCCAGCAGCAGCGCGAATTGCGACCAGGCGGCGGGGCTGACCAGCCAGCCCTCGGCGATCTCCCAGCCCTGGCGCGCGTACTCCAGCGCGCGCGTCACGATCTCCGGCTGGCCTTCCATGGCGTCCCCCTTGCCGCACCTTTTCCGCTGCCCCATCCTCTGGCACCGAACCGCCGCGCTGACAAGGGAACGCCTTGGACGCCGAACCGCCGATCTGCCCGCTTTGCGGCCGCCCGATCCCGCCGGAGGTGCCGCAATCGCTGCACCACCTGGTGCCACGGCTGAAGGGCGGCAAGGGCGGTCCGACGGTGCTGTTGCACCACATCTGCCACAAGGAAATCCACGCCACCCTGACCGAGGCCGAACTGGCGCGCGACTATTCGACGGTCGAAGCGCTTTGCGCCCATCCGCGGCTGGCGAAGTTCGCGGCCTGGGTGGCAAGGCGCCCGGTCGATTTCCTGTCGCGGACCCCGGGAAAGCGGCGCAGCCGCCCGCCTTGACCGGGGTCAATGCGCGGCGCGGGCGCCGACATTAGCCTGCGGGCAATGCTCTACCGCCGATGGATACTGCTCTGCGCGCTGGCCGAGGGGCTTGGCATCGCCGCCGCGGCGCTCTGGTACGGCACGGTGGCGCTGACCCTGGGCGAGCCGGAGGCGCTGCTGCCCCGGTTCGGCGTCTGGTTCCTGCTGACGCTGTCGGCGGTGCCCGAGGGGGTGATCCTGGGCGGGTTGCAGACCGTCGGGGTGCGCTGGTTCGAGCCGCGCGTGGCGCGCGGGCCTTGGATCTGGGCGACCGTCACGGTGGGTCTGATCGGCTGGGGGATCGGCAGCTTCATCCCGATGTTCCTCGCGGCTGACGCGCCTGCCGAAGCGTCCGCCGCCGGGCCCGGGCTTTCGGCAACGCTCGGCTTCGCGGCGGTGTTCGGGCTTGGCGTCGGGCTGATCTTCGGCGCGGCGCAGTCGATCGCGCTGCCGCGCGGGCGCATGCTTTGGGCGCTGGCCAATGCCGCGGCCTGGGCGCTGGCGCTGCCGATGATCTATGCCGGGGCGCAGATCGCCGCCGACCTGCCGGGCTGGGCGGCAAAGCTCGCGCTTTGGGCGGCGGGCGGCATCGGCGCGGGGCTGACTATCGGCGCGGTGACGGGGCTTGCGCTGCTCAGGCTGCGCCGGCTGGGCGCAGCATCGCCTTGATCGCGGCCACATGCCGGGCCTCGGCGCCGAGCGCATCGGCACAAAGCGTCCTCACCCGCTCGTCCAGCGCCTCGCGCGGCACGACCGCGTCCACCAGCCCGATCGCCTGCGCCTCGCGCGCGCTCAGCTTCGCGCCGGCCATCAGGATCAGCCCGGCCCGCGCCGGCCCGACGAGGCGGACCAGCCGCGCCGGATCGGAGGGTTGCGGCAGGAAGCCGAGCTTCATCACCGGGTAGAAGAACGTCGCCTCCGGCACCGTGACCCGCAGATCGCAGGCCAGTGCCATGCCGAACGCGCCGCCCGCCAGCGTGCCGTTCAGCGCCGCGACGGTCAGCGCGTCTAGCGCCGCGATGGCGCCCGAGACCCGTTCCCAGACCGGATCGGTGGCAAGCCCGTCGCGGGCCGCCTGCAGGTCCATCCCGGCGCTGAACGCCTTGCCCGTGCCGGTCAGAACGAAGGCGCGGGCGCGCCCGGCCGCGGTCTCGGCGGCCTCGGCCACACCCTCGAGCATCCCGCGCGTCACCGCGTTGGCCTTGTCAGGACGGTTCAGCGTGACGCGGCAAAGCGCGCCGTCCCAGGCGACCTCGATCATGCCAGCCCGACCCGCGCGCGAATGCCCTCGTCGCGCAGCGATATCTCGCCGCCCAGGTACGCGTCGGCGTCGGCCGAGCACATCCACAAAAGCGCCCTGGCCGGCCAGTCCGGCGGGATGTGATCGGACCACTCAAGCCGGCTGACCGGGTTAATCCCGCTCGCCTTGATCTCGCGCTGCATCTCGGTGGCGACGGTTCCGGGCGACAGGCCCATGGCGCGGATACCGTGCGCCCGGTTCTCCTTGTCGGCGCAGCGGGTCAGCATCGCGGCGCCCGCCTTCGAGGCGCAGTAATGCGACCACGCCTCGACCGGGCCGTGCGCCGCGCCGGACGATACGGTCAGGATCGTGCCGCCGCCCTGGCCAAGCATCACCGGCAGCGCCGCGCGCATCCCGTTGTAGACGCCCTTGAGGTTGATATCGACCGCGTGGCTCCAGCCTTCGGGGTCGGACGCGGCGAGATGCGCGATCGGCTCGATCACGCCGGCGTTGTTGACCAGCACGTCGAGCGAGCCGAAGGCCTCGACACAGGCGCCTACGGCGGCCTCGACTTCCCAGTAGCGGCTGACGTCGCAGGGTATCGCCAGCGCTGCCTCGCCGATCTCGCCGGCCAGATCGGCAATCGCCTCGCGCGAGCGCGCCACCAGTGCGACCCGCGCGCCCGCCCCGGCGAATACCCGCGCCGCGGCGGCGCCGATACCGCGGCTGGCGCCGGTGATCAGCACTGTCTTGCCCGTCAAATTCACGTCGCATTCCCCCTATCCACGTCCGGTCATGCAAGGTTGAACCGGTCGGGAAAGTCTCACCTTGACCCCGATGCCAACCCGGCGGAAGCTGGTTCCATTCATATTAGACCGGAAAGGTTACAATGACACAGCGCAAGGCCCTTTGTGGCTCCACTGCAATTCTTCTCGCCCTGGCCGGCGCCGCCTCTGCCGACATCACCGGTGCCGAGGTGTGGGAAAACTGGAAGGCCGCCGCCGAAAGCGTCGGCCAGACGCTGGCGCCCGGTTCCGAGACCCAGGACGGCAACACGCTGACGATCGGCGACCTGAAAATGTCGATGACGATGGACGAGATTTCGGTCGAGGGCGTCATCGGCGAGGTGGCGTTCCGCGACAACGGCGATGGCACCGTCGCGATCTCGATGTCGCCCAGCTATGACATCACGCTCAGCGTGCGGCCCGAATTCGGCGAAGCCGCCGACATCACGCTGACCGTCGCCCAGGAAGGCTTGGCGATGACCGCCTCGGGCGATCCCGGCGACGTGACCTACGATTTCCTGGCGCCGTCGATGAACATCGGCGTCAGCAAGCTGGTGGTTGACGGCGAAGAGGTGGCGCTCGATGCGGACTTCACGCTGTCCGATCTGGACGGCAAGTATGTCGTGACCAGCGGCGACATGACCGAGGTCCTGACCGAGATGAACGCGGCGCGGATGACCGCGGTGATCGGAATGGACGAGCCCGACGGCGGCCAAGGCCGGCTGGACGCGGCGCTGACCTACAACGACATCGCGGCGACCTCCAGCGGGTCGCTGTTCATGATGGCCGACCCGGCGATGCTGGGCCAGGCGCTGGCCGACGGCATGTCCACCGCCTCGCGGCTGACCCACGGCGCGGCGACGTTCAAGTTCGACTTCCGTGACGACCGCGACGCCTTCGCGATGAACGGCTCAGCCACCGGCGGGCTGTTGGATGTCGCGCTCAGCGCCGATGCGCTCCGCTACGAGGTCGGCAATACCGGGCTCGATTTCACCATGTCGGGCTCGGAGATTCCGCTGCCCGAGGTCGCCGCCACCATCGGCGAACTCGGCTTCTCGCTGGTGATGCCGGTGACACAAAGCGCCGAGCCGCAGGATTTCGGCTTTGCCGTGCGGCTGGTGGATCTCGGCGTCAGCGAGATGATCTGGGGCATGATCGATGCCGGCGGGCAGCTTCCGCATGATCCGGCCACGCTGATCGTCGACACAAGCGGCAAGGCGAACTGGCTGTTTGACATCTTTAACCCCGAGGCCGCGGCCGAGATGGATGCCGAAATGCCGGGCGAACTGCACGCGCTCGACATCAACGAGGTGCGTCTGGCCATCGCCGGCGCCGAACTCAGCGGCATGGGCGGCTTTACCTTCGACATGAAGGACCTGCAGACCTTCGACGGTCTGCCGGCGCCGACCGGCTCGATCGACCTGAGGCTGGTGGGCGGCAACGGCCTGCTAGACAAGCTGGTGGCCATGGGCCTGATCCCCGAGGACCAGGCAATGGGCGCGCGGATGATGATGGGTCTGTTCGCGCGGCCGGGCGACGGCGAGGACACGCTGGTCTCGAAGATCGAGGTCGACGGTGCCACCGGCGCGGTTTCGGCCAACGGCCAGCGGTTGCAATAGAGCGGCCCGAAATCCTGGGCGCCGCCGTCCCGCGACGGCGGCGCTCCTGCCTTTCACGATAACCATAGTCTGACCGGAGCCTTGCCGATGTCCCGCCACGTTTCTGCCCTCGCGCTGTTTTCCGCGGCCGCGCTGGTTGCCCCCGCCACCCCCGCCACTGCCGACGTTGCCGCGTCCGATGTGTGGGCCAACCAGGTGGCGATGCTGCGCGCGCTCGGCGGGCGGATGTCCGCCACGCTGGAGTCCGACGGCACCACCACCAACGTGCGCGGAATCGATGCCAGCTTTGCCCTGCCGATGGGCGTCGGCACCGCCAACCTCACCACCAGCGACATCGTCCTGATCGAGAACGGCGACGGCACGGTCACGATGCGCTATCCCGCCGCAATGGATATCGCCATGGGCTTTTCGATCGCCGAGTTCGGCGACGGCAGCCTGGCAATGCGGATGACAGGGCCGGGATACGACATGCTGGCCTCGGGCGATCCGGGGGATGTCTCGTACAGCTACGACGTGGCCGAGATCGCGATCGAGCTTGTCGGGCTCGACCTGTCCGGACCGGGCTTCAGCCCCGCCGACATGCAGGCGCTCGCCGACGCGAACCTGGCAGGCACGATCCGCACCGCCGGCAATCGCGGCACGATGCGCATCCGCGAGGGCGATCTGGTGACCATGTCCTTCGACGGCACGGTCGACAGCCAGGACTTCGACTTCGCCTATACGACGCCGGACGGGCTGGCCTCGACGCAGAGCGGTTCGACAGGCGAGGTCGGCTTTGCCGCCGAGGTCGCGATCCCGGCCAACGGCGTCGGGCTGATGGCATTGCCGCAGGCGCTGCGCGACGGGCTGTCGCTGAGCCTGCAAAGCCGCGTCGCCGACAACGTCAGCAACCAGGAGGTCAAGCTCGGCGATCAGTTGTTCTCGTCCAGCCGGACCGTCACCGCGCTGACCGACGCCACGGTCGCCGCCGACGCGGACGGGCTGCGGATCGACGGCACGGCCGAGGGCTATTCGCTGGAGATGCAGAACCCGATGCTGGTGCCGCTGCCGGTGCGCCTGGCCGCCTCGCGTATCAGCGCCGCCATGGAGATGCCGCTTCTGGCCTCGGACAAACCGCAACCCTTCGTGTTCCGCATCGGGTTCGGCGGGCTGGTGATCGACGAAAGCCTCTGGGGCCTCGTCGATCCCGCCGGGGTGCTGCCGCGCGATCCGGCCGACGCCAATCTTGACCTGTCGGGGCGGATCGGCACCAGCGTCGATCTGGTGGATTTCGAGAAGCTGGCCGAACTGGAGGCGACCGGCGAGGTGCCGTTCTCGATCCATGCGCTCGACATCGCGGATCTGCTGTTGCGCGCGGTCGGGGCGGAACTGACCGGATCCGGCGCGTTTACCTTCGACATGAACGATCTCGCGACCTTCGGCGGCATGCCCGCGCCGACCGGCAAGCTGGACCTGCGGCTGGTCGGCGGCAACGCCCTGCTGGACAAGCTGGTGGCGATGGGTCTGATCCCCGAGGACGAGGCGATGGGCGCACGGATGATGATGGGCCTCTTCGCGCGTCCCGGCGACGGCGAGGACACGCTGGAAACCACCATCGAGGTCGACGGCGCCACCGGCGCGGTTTCCGCCAACGGTCAGCGGCTGCAATAGAGCGGCAGGCGCCCGGGGGCAGTGTCACGGGGCGTAAGCGGGCGGCTCCTGGCCATAGGTGGGCATTCGGGGTCCGGCCGGCGCGGGACAAGGCCGAAGGCCGCCGCGCCATCGCCGACCCGACCCAACGGGGCGGCGATCGCGCGGCTTGGCACTCGAATGGAAACGGCCGCTCCAGGCCACCTGCGGCGCGTCGCAGTTGCGCCTCGCCGGCAATGGTCTTTTGAGTGGTCCGACCGCTGTCCACGTCGGCGCACGCGTTGCAGGCCACCATGCCGCCCTTCGGACCGCGATCCTCAGCCCCAGATGCCGTAGGTATCCCGCAGATATTCGAACGTCGTCTTCTCGGCGCGCGGCCGGCCGACACCGTCGATCTCTGCCGCGAACAGCGCGTTGACCATGTAGGCGTCCGAGTTCACCGGCTCTATCACGTCGGCCGGCACCCAGATGCCGATCCGCTTGCGCGCCAGCATCCCCGACAGCCAGAAATCGTCGACCGTCCAGCAAATATCGGGGATGTCGTAATCGCGGGCGTCGAAAAAGCCGGGCTTCACCATGACACCGCCGAAGCCCATGAAAATGTCGATATAGCCCGACCGCTTGAAGACCCGTCGCCGCGGGCGGTCGGGCGGGTTTGGCAGCCGCTTGCGCAGAAGCCACCAGAGGTGGCGGGCGATGTACCAGTAATCCTCCTGCCACGCCCGCTTGACCGCGCGCGGCTGCAGATCGCGCTGCTCCGTGCTTGCGAAGAGCGAGCTTGCCTCGCGCCCGAGCGCCGCGATGGCGTCGCCGGGCCGTTCCGCGCGTGCCGCCAGCATCGCCGCGGCCCATCCCGCCGGATAGATCCTGTCGTCATCGCAGAACAGGATGTCGCAATCCCGGTCCGCGAATTCGCGCGCCGCGCAAAGCACCTTGGTCGCGGGGCCGAGATCGTCGTCGACCCGGCGGATCTCCACGCCTTCCGGCACCTCCGGCAGGCTGCCGTCATAGTCCGGAAAGCGCCGAAACCGGCGTGGGATGTAAAGCAGAATGCGATCCACGGGCGCACGCTGGCGCACCAGGCTGTCGAGCGTCGGGCCGATCAGGTGAAACCGGGTCGGGATCGTCGTCAGCGATATGATCAGCACGTCGCGGGGCTCCTGCAGGGCGCCGCCTGCGCATAGTTTATGTGGCCGCGGCGGGCAAGCGCGCCGCCCCGGTCCCTTGCGCGGGTCCGGCAAGCAGACTACCTCGGTCCGGATACCCGTTGCCGAGGCCCGCATGTCCCACGACCTTTCCGCCCTGACCGACCGCCTGCTCGCCGCCGCCCGCAAGGCCGGTGCCGAGGCCGCGGACGCGATCGCGGTCGACGGCACCTCGGTGTCGATCGACGTGCGCGGTGGCAAGCTGGAGCAGGCCGAGCGCAGCGAAGGGATCGACCTCGGCCTGCGCGTGCTGATCGGCCGGCGCCAGGCCTGCGTCTCGGCTTCGGACACCGCCGAGGCGACCCTCGCCGCGATGGCCGAACGCGCCGTCGCCATGGCGCGCGAGGCGCCCGAGGACCGCTTCATCGGCCTCGCCGAACCCTCGCAGCTCGCCGCCGCGATCCTCGATCTGGACCTCGCCGAAGACGTGCCCGAGCCGGCGCCCGCCGCGCTGGAGGACGCCGCGCGGCGGGCCGAGGCCGCGGCGCTCGGCGTGCCCGGCATCTCGAAGATCGATTCCGCCTCGGCCGGCTATGGCCGCCGCCGCATCCAGCTGGCCGCCACGAACGGATTTTCCGGCGGCTACGCGCGCAGCTCGCATTCCTGCTCGGTGGTCGCGATCACCGGCGAGGGCACGGCGATGGAGCGTGACTGGTACGGCGACTTCCGCACCCACAGCGCCGACATGGAAAGCCCCGAGGCGATCGGCCGCCGCGCAGGCGAACGCACCGCCGCCCGCGCCGGGGCGCGAAAGCCGCCCACCGGCGCCTTTCCGGTGATCTACGACGAGCGCATCGCCGGCGGGCTGATCGGGCACCTGCTGCAGGCGGTCAACGGCACCTCGGTGGCGCGCGGCGCCTCGTGGCTGCGCGACGCGATGGGCGCGCAAGTCCTGCCAGCCGCGCTGTCGATCGTCGAGGATCCGCTGCGCAAGCGCACCTCCGCCTCGCGCCCGTTCGATGCCGAGGGCCTGCCCGCCGCGCCCCGCGCGATCGTGGAGAACGGCGTCCTGAAATCCTGGACCCTCGACCTGGCTACGGGGCGCCAGCTCGGTCTTGCCAGCACGGCCAACGCCACCCGCGGGCCTTCGTCGCCGCCTGCGCCCGGGGTCAGCAATGTCGCGCTGACGCAAGGCGCCAAGAGCAGGGAGGATCTGATGGCCGAGATCGGCACCGGCCTGCTGGTGACCTCGATGATCGGCGCCTCGATCAATCCGACGACCGGCGACTATTCCCGCGGCGCCAGCGGGTTCTGGATCGAGGGCGGCGAAATCGCCTGGCCGGTCAACGAATGCACGCTCGCCGGGAACTTGCGCGACATGCTGATGCGCATCGCGCCCGCCAACGATGCGCGGCCGCACCTGTCGCGCGTCGTGCCCTCGCTGCTGGTCGAAGGTCTGACCCTTGCCGGCGAGTGACCTGGCCCTGCTGATCGACGCCGCCCGGAAAGGCGCGGAAATCGCGCTGAAATACTGGCGATCCGACCAGCGGGTCGAATGGAAGGACGGCGGCTCTCCGGTCAGCGAAGGCGATTTCGCCGTCGATACCTTCCTGCGCGAAAGCCTGACCGCAGCGCGTCCCGGCTATGGCTGGCTGAGCGAAGAGACCGAGGACGACGGCGCCCGCCTGAGGTGCGACACCGTGTTCATCGTCGACCCGATCGACGGCACCCGCGCCTATGTCGACGGCCAGACGACCTGGGCGCTGTCGCTCGCCGTGGTGCAACGCGGAACGCCCACCGCCGGCGTCGTGCTGCTGCCTGCCTGTGACAAGCTCTATGCCGCCGCCACCGGCGAGGGCGCGTCCCTGAACGGCGCGCCGATCGTCGCGTCGGCGCGCACCGAGCCGGACGGCGCCACCGTGCTGGCGCCCCGGGCAAGCCTCGATCCGCGCTGGTGGCCGGGGGGCGTGCCGGCCTTCGAGCGCTCGTGGCGGCCCTCGCTCGCCTACCGCTTCTGCCTGGTGGCCGAGGGCCGGTTCGACGCGATGCTGACGCTCAAGGACGCCTGGGAATGGGACATCGCCGCAGGCGCGCTGATCGCCGCCGAGGGCGGCGCAACGGTCACCGACAGCGCCGGTGCGCCGCTGGTGCTGAACGCCCCGCGCGCCAGGGCCGCGGGCATCCTCACGGCGCCGCCGGCGCTGCACAAGGCCATCGCCCGCCGGCTGGCGTGATCGGCCCGCCGGCATCGCCGCCGCATTGCGTAAGGAAATGTTAAACCGCCGCGGGCTAGGACTGTACGGTCAGGGGCGTGCCCCCGGTCGCAGTCACGAGCCCGCAAGTGTACAAGGCATTTCTCACCAACAGCCATGCGCCAAGCCACGCCCCCGAGGGCGAGCTTCGAACACTCCGCTTTCAGGATGGCGAGGCCGCCCGGGACCGGCCGTTGCCCGATCCCGGGCGCGCGGTGTCGTTCTGCAAGCCCGTCGCGATCAAGCATCGGGGCCCGGCCGGCGTCGCAGGCACGCCCGGCGGGGCCCTTGCATCCGTCACCGAAGATCCGGAGCGAGACACATGATCGAACCGAACCGCCGCGCCGCACGCACTTCGCCCGACACCGGCCGCCCCGTCGAGGCTGCGCCGCAGGGTCTGACGGTGATGACGATCGACGACAACGAGTTCGATCAGCTTCTGAACCGGCGCGTGCTTGAACGCGCCGGCGTCTTCGGCGAAATCCTGCAGTTCTATCTCGGGACCGACGCGCTGGACTATTTCCGCTCGCCCCATGCGCAGGACATCGACCTGATCCTGCTCGACGTCAACATGCCGGGGATGACGGGGTTCGAATTCCTGGAACGCGCGGTGGCAGAGCTGGGCCCGGAATTCGCCAAATGCGTCGTGATCATGCTGACAACCTCGCTCGATCCGAGGGACCTGGCGAATGCGCGGCGATTCGAGATCGTGCGCGATTACCTCGGCAAGCCGCTGACGGTCGAGGACGCATTGCGGGTCAGCCGGCTGATCACCGAGCCAGAGTAACCGCGGGCGCCGCACGGGGCCTGCCCCCCTTGCCGCATGTTCGACTGCCGCGCCGCCCGGCGCGGGCGGAGTTGCGCGATTGCCTTTCGCGCGCCGGCGCCTGGCCGGCTCGGCACGCCCGCGTGCGGCACACAGGCGGCGCGCTTTCGAACATCGCACTACCGACGCCCCTTTTCGGCATCTCCCGCGTCCTCTAGGTTGCCCCCGTCAAGCCAGGGAGCACCGCATGACACAGCGCCTTCACCTCGTATTCGGCGGAGAGCTGATCGACCCGTCCAGAACCGCGTTCAGAAACGTGGACGAGATCGACATCGTCGGCATATTCCCCAACTACCAGGCTGCCTACGATGCCTGGAAGGCCGCGGCGCAACGCACGGTCGACAACGCGCATATGCGCTATTTCATTACCCACCTGCACCGGCTGCGCGACGAAGAGGCACAGGCCTCGGCCACTGAGGAGCTTGGGAAGTAGCGAAAGACGATGGGGCATTCCCTTACCCTGGCGCTCTACCTCGCAACGCGCTCGCGCGCGGACCGCGCCTCGCGCATCGCGCCGACCGAGACGCCGGATGAGGCCGCCGAACGCGCGGGCCGTGCCACCGCGCCGCGGCCCGGCGGCCCGCTGATCTGGTTCCACACCGGCGAAGACCGGCACGGGCTGGCACCGCGCGAACTGGCGCTTCGGATGCAGGTCGAGCGCGGCAACCTCGCTTTCCTGCAAACCACGAACGCTGCCCGCCGCCGCGATGCGGAACCCGGGATCACCGCGCAATTCGCCCCCGACGAGACCCTTCCCGCGATCCGCCGCTTCCTGGACCACTGGCGCCCCACCGTCGCGGTCTGGACCGAGCCCGACCTGCGCCCCGCGCTGATCAGCGAAACCGCCGACCGCGGCGTGCCGCTGTTCCTGGTCGACGCCCATACCGCAGAGCCCGACCCGCAGGCCTGGCGCTGGCTGCGCGGCATGGCGGGCTCGCTCCTGACCCGGTTCGACCGCATCGTCACGGGCGGCGAGGGGCCCGCCGCGACGCTGCGGCGGCTCGGCGCCGACCCGGGCAGGATCGAGGTTTCCGGCTACCTCGAAGAGGGCACCCCGGCGTTGCCCTGCAACGAGGCGGATCGCGACGTTCTCGCCGACGGTCTTGCCGCGCGCCCGGTCTGGCTTGCCGCCGAAGTGGCCGACGACGAATTCGACGCGGTGATTTACGCTTACGAGCGTGCCCATCGCAGGGCGCACCGGCTGCTTCTGATCCTGGTGCCCGACGTTCCGGGAAAGGGCGCCGGCTGGCTTGACCGCCTCACCCGGCGGGGCTACCGCGCGGCGCTGCGCAGCACCGCCGGCGAGCCCGACGCCGAGACGCAGATTTTCGTCGCCGACACCGAAGGCGAGATGGGGCTCTGGTACCGCCTCGCGCCGATCTCTTTCCTCGGCCGCTCGCTCGGCACCGGCGGGGGCGGCATCAACCCCTACGGCGCGGCCGCGCTGGGCTCGGCGATCCTCTACGGGCCGAACGTGCGCAATTTCCGCCAGGGCTACAGCCGCCTCGCCGCCGCCGGAGCGGCCCGGCTGGTGCGCTCTCCCTCGGACCTGGCCGAGGCCGTCGAACTGCTGCTGTCGCCCGACGTCGCCGCGCGCATGGCGCACGAAGCCTGGAAGGTGTCGTCGGCCGGAGCCGAGGTCACCGACCGCGTAATGGACCTGATCCTGACCGAGCTCGACGCGCGCGAGCCCGCCTGATGCGCCCGCCCGGTTTCTGGTTCACGCCGCCGGACCGGCCGGACTGGCGGGCCAGGTTGCTGTCCCCGCTCGGCGCGCTCTACGCCGCCGTCACCGCGCGGCGGATCGCCGGGCCCGGATACCGCGCGGGCGTGCGGGTGATCTGCATCGGCAACCTGAACCTCGGGGGCACCGGCAAGACGCCCACGGCCATCGCGCTGCTGGAAAGGCTGCGCCGCGTGGGGACCGATGCCCATGTCGTCAGCCGCGGCTATGGCGGGACGCTCGCCGGTCCGGTCCGGGTCGACGAGCGTCGGCACGGGGCCGGCGAGGTGGGCGACGAACCGTTGTTGCTGGCCGCTTTCGGCCCGGTCTGGGTCGCCCGCGACCGAGCCGCCGGCGCGCGCGCGGCCGAGGCGGCGGGCGCCGAGGCGATCCTGCTCGACGACGGATTGCAGAACCCCTCGGTCGCCAAAGACGTGTCGCTAGTCGTGGTCGATGCGGGCGTCGGCTTCGGCAACGGCCGCGTTGTCCCCGCCGGCCCGCTGCGAGAGCCTGTCATGGCCGGGCTGGCACGTGCCGACGCGGTGCTGTCGATCGGCGACGACGCGGCGCAGGCGCGGTTCGATGCGGTCTGGGGCGCGGAGCTGGCGCTGCCCGTCCTGCGCGGCCGCCTGGTGCCGCTGCAGACCGGGATGGACTGGCAGGGCCTGCGCTGCCTCGCCTTTGCCGGGATCGGCCGGCCGGAGAAGTTCTTCGCCACACTGCGCGGCCTGGGCGCGGACCTCGCCCGCGCCGAGGCGCTCGACGATCACCAGCCGCTGACCGACGCACTGATGAAGCGGCTCGAGATCGAGGCCGCGGCGCTGGGCGCGCAGCTCGTGACCACGGAAAAGGATTCCGTCCGCCTGCCGGCCGCGTTCCGGCGCAAGGTTCTGACGCTGCCCGTCCGGCTGGATCTCGACGACTGGGCCGCCCTCGACGCGCTGCTCGAATAGCCGGGGCCGCGGCGCAGGTGCGGCGGGCGCAACCGAGCGCTTGCACTGGCCGGGGGGATGAACACCGTGCCGCGACGCTGGTCGACAAGGGTCACGCGCGGCGAAGCGTCGCGAAATAGCGCAAGACCAGAGGGATAGGGCACCATTCGCCACTCGATGATCGTCGAATGCGCCCATCGCGCGCGCGCCCCGCTCGACACTTGCCGCGGTCGCGCATAGGCTCGTGGCATGATCCGCGGCCTGCTCGTCTGCCTGCTTGCCGCCCCGCCGGCGGCGGCGTGGGAGTTTTCGGCCGACACCGTCTGCCGGCTGTCCCATGACGAGCCCGGGGTGTCGGTCACCGTCACCTACGACCCCGGCCCGCCGCAATACGCGATATCCATCACCCTGCCGGGGCCATGGGCGGACGGTCCGGTTTTCGCCATGCGCTTCGACGGGGCGCGGCCGAACACGATCCATACCGAACGGCATTTCCACCCCGGCGGCGACCGTGCGACGCTCAGCGTCACCGACCGCGGCTTCGGCAACGTGCTGAACGGGCTCGAGTTCAACGATACCGCGACGGCGTTGATCGCAGATCAGGAAGTGGCGATTCCGCTCGACGGCGCGGCGCCCGCGGTGCGCGCGTTCCGGGGCTGCGCCGAAGGGCGGACGGTCTGAGACCTTGCCGGCGGAGGCAGCGCCGGCGACCGGACGCGGCGCCGGGCTGCGGGATGTGTGAATGCCCGGCCGATCCCCGCCCCGGGCCGTCCCGATCTACCGCGAAATGAACGGCCAGTGCACCGGCGCATCCCGTTTCAGCCGGCCGTCACGGTCGAAATCGGCGTCCGCGTTGAACGGCCAGACCGCGCGGGTGCCGAGCCCCGCCATCACCCCGTCCTGCGCACCCAGCACCGCCGCAAGCCGCGCCTCGAGCGCCTTTGCCTCGGCGCCGTCCAGATAGCCGTGCACGCCATGTGCAAGCAGCGGCGCGCAGAACGCGAAGCCGCAGTAGCGCAGCGCATAGGCCAGCGGCCACAACAGCAGCCGCGCGTCGCCTTCCTTGCCGCCCGGGCCGCTTTCGTCCGCCGTGGCCCCGGTCGTCGCGCAGAAAAGTGCCCGCTTGCCGCGGCAACGCCCGGTGTCGAATCGCTCATCGACCGTATGAATCCGGCCATGCACCAGCACCCGGTCGAACCAGCCTTTCAGGATCGCCGGCGGACCGAACCACCAGATCGGGAAGTGAAAGACGATACGCTCGGCCCATTCGACATCCGCCACCATCCCGGCGATGTCGGCCGGCAGCGGGCGGGCCTCTTGCGCCTTCAGCGGATCGAAATCCCCGTCGATCCCGTAGAATGCGCCGCGTTCCGCCGGGTCGAATCCCTGTGCATAGAGATCGGCGAACCGCACCTCGTCGCCTGCCGCCGCGGCGCCCGCCGCCGACGCCCGCGCCCAGGCCGCGTTGAACGAGCGCGGACCGGGATGCGCCAGGATCACCAGCGTGCGCGCCACGCCGCTATTGCCCGAGTCCCAGCGCCTGAAGATGCGCCACCGCTTCCGGCACCCGGCCGAACTCGTTGATCTCGACGATCAGGTGCGGCGCCGACTTGATCGGCTGCAACGCGGCGAACACGGCGGGCCAGGGGATATTGCCTTCGCCCAAGACCCAGTGCCGGTCGGCATAGCCGTCCGTGTCCTGCAGATGCACATGGCCGAGCGCATCGCCCGCGGCGGCGACGAAGCGGTCCGGCGGCGGCGCGCCGGCCATGGCGTGTGCCCAGTTCGCATGGCCGGTGTCGACCGACAGTTTCAGTGCCGGCGACGCGGCCGCCTCGACCACCGCGCCGCGGTGCGCCGGGTCGACGTCCTTGATATTCTCCAGCACCATCACCACGCCCTGATCCTCGGCGCGCCTCAGCGCGGGCTTCAGCGTCTCGAGGATTGCGGCGATCCGGCGCTCGCGGTCGCGCGGGCCGTTGTCGAGGTTGTGCATGTCCCAAAGGTCGAACGGCGAGTGTATCACCATCTGCACCGCGCCCAGCGCCTCGCAGACCGCCAGCGCCTGGTCCAGCCGGTCGCGCACCACGGCGCGGATCTCCCTGTCCTTGGTGTCCAGCTCGAAACCCGAATACGGCCCGTGAATCCCAAGCCGCCCGGCCCAGCCGTCAAGCTTGGCCCTGGCCATAGCGATGAAGCTGTCGGGCGAGTGCAACACGTCTGCCATCGAGAATTCGGGCAGCTCCAGGTCGCGGTTCTTCTCGAACAGCCAGTCGCGGTGGCGGTCCAGGTCAAGCACGCTCAGTTGCGCGCCGATCACGGGCAGGTCGCTCATCGGGCCATCCTCTTGCGTCGCGGGGGCGATCTTTGCAGATCGGCGCCGGGGCGCAAGGGGCGGGCCGGTCGCTCAGGGCGAGAGGAACTTGGCGCCGCCGGGCATCCGCGCCGGCGGCGCATCGGGCATCGCCGGGGTCAGCGGCCGCATGCCGGCATGCCGCGACGGGGCGGCGGCGCCACAGGCAATGCCGTCCCGGTCCGGATCGTTGCGGGCGTGATAGCCAAGCCCGCCCTCGAACGCAGGGGCCAGCCCCATCGACGCTGCCGTGTCGCAGCCGGCCAGCGCCGCGAGATGGCGCAGGGCGTCGGTCTTTTCGTATGGGCTGGTGCGGATGTAGATCGACAGCGTCAGCGCCGCGACCACGACCGGCAGGAACATCACCCGCGCCAGGATACGCACCGGAGACAGGGCCTCTGCCCGGGTCCTGGCGGCCCGTGCCTCGCGGCGCTCGCGCCTGTTCGACGGTTTGGCGTCGGTGCGCAACGCCTGTTTGAGGGCGTCTTCATCTGCCATGGCGCAACTATGGCGTTGCAATGGGGCGCGGTGATGGCGGAACCGTGCCGACGGCTGCCGTATTGCCTAACCGGCGAAACCGCTCTTCAGGATCACCGGAACGATCAGGTCTTCCTCGTCGGTCAGATGCCGGTCGAGCAGCCGAGCCAGCCGGGACAGCCCTTCGTCGAACGGCCCCGCCGCGTCGCGAATTGCGTCCTCTTCGGCGCGCAGCACGGCGTTGGCGGCGTCGGCGAAGCCGCCCAGCAGCGTGGCAAGCGCGTGGTGGTCGGCGTCGAGCATCCCGAACCCGGCCTCCAGCCGCGCGTCGAGTTGCGCGAGCCGAGGGAAATAGTGCTCGTCCTCGATCCGGTGGTGCATGTGCAACTCGTTCAGAAAGAACCCGCCGAGGCGCGCTAGGCGCGGGGCGAACGCCGCAGGTGCGGTCTCGCGTTCCAGGACCGCGCGAACCTCGGCCCGCAGCCGCCCTGTCAGGTCACGGAACATCAGGTGACGGCGCAGCCAGAATTGCACCATGCCGACGAAATGCGGATGCGCGGCCCATGCTTCGCGCGGGAATTCGTCGAGCAGGACGCGCAGCGCATCCGGCAGCCCGCCACGCGCTGCAAGCTCGATCTCGGTCATTCCACGCTCCCGTTCCGGTCGGCCCTGCTGCGGTATAGGCCGCCGGGCCCGGACGCGCCACCGGGGGACGTTCACCATGCGTTAACCAAGCTTTCCTAGCCTTGCCGGCGGAGGTCCGATGCAAAGATTTGCCGTTCTCGTCGCGCTGCTGCTCTGCCCCTGCGTGGCCGGGGCGGGGGCGTGGCCGCGCGAAAAGGGGCGGACCTTCCTGTCCTTCGGCGCGACGGTCAGCGTACCCTACGACGACCCCGGCGCGCCGCCCAGGACCTATGTCAGCCTCTATTCCGAAACCGGCCTGGGCCGCGGCCTGACCTTCGGCATCGACGCGGGCATGGACCCGGACCAGGATTCGACCGCGATCCTGTTCCTGCGAAAGTCGTTCGGTCCCGAGGACCGGCGCCACCTGCTGGCCGTGCAGGCAGGGATCGGCGCCACGACCGACGGCGCCGCGACCGACTATCTGCTGCAACTCGGCGGCGCCTGGGGACGGGGACTCGAAACCCGGTTCGGACGCGGCTGGATCGCGCTCGACGCGCAGGCGCTCTACTGGGCCGAGCAGGGCGAGGTGGCGGTCAAGGCGGACCTGACGCTCGGCCTAAAGCCGGTCGAACGGACCAAGCTGATGCTGCAGGTCCAGAGCGGGCAGTATCCGGGCAGCGACCCCTACGTGCGCCTGGTGCCGTCGGTGGCACGCAAGATCGGGCGCCGCACGCATCTCGAGATCGGGGCCGAATTCGGTGTGACCGGCGACGACCGCTTCGGGCTGAAGCTCGGCACCTGGCTGGAATTCTGAGCGCCCGTCAGGGCGCGCCGAAAGCGGCGGCGACCTCGTACATCACCGGCTCGAAGCTCTTGCAAAGCGCCGAGATGTGGCGATTGCGCTTGCGCATCTCGTCCGAGCGCAGCATCGCCTGGAAATCCTCGCGCCGCTGCCACTGGCTGTAATTCGCGATCCGGGTTTGCGCGTCGTTCACGTGCAGCCCGGCGCCGATGAAACCGGGCTGTTTCGAGATGAACGCCTCGTAGGCATCGGTCAGCGCATCCAGCAGGTCCTGGAACGTGCCGGGGTTGACCTCGAACGTGGTGATGACGGTTTGCAGGTCGTGACCCTTGGCGATCGTCAGCATTTCGTGGCTCCTTTGCGGTGGCGCTAGTGCCCGAGCCTACACGCGGCGGTGGGAATTGCCATGCACCTAGCGGATCACGTGCACCGCGCAATGCGCATGCCGCACGACGCGGGCGGCGGTCGAGCCCAAGAGATAGTCCTGCAGCCCCGGCTGGTGCGAGGCGACGACGATGCAGTCCACCCCGTGATCCTCGGCGTATTCCACGATCGACCGCCCGGGATTGCCGGTCACGACCACGGGCCTGACATCCCTCACGCCGCCCAGTTCGGCGGTCAGCGCCGCCAGCGTCTCGCCGTAGCGGTTCTCCAGCTGGTCAGGCGGCAGATAGGTGGCGACGTAGCTCGGGATCGGCTCCATGACGTGCAGCGCGGTGATCTTACCACCCTCGGCAAGCAGGCGGTGCGCGATGTCCATCGCCGAGCCCGTGTCGCGCTCGTGTTCCAGCGCGATCGGGACAAGGATGTTGCTGTACATGGGTCTCCCTCCGTGTGCCCTTGGGATCACGTTAGCGGGCTCCATCGCCGGCGACATTGACCTAAATCAGCCTGAATCGCGGGGATTCCGGACCCGGGGGATCGCGGCCCGTTGCACGCCGGGGTCGGAGCGG
Source organism: Rhodobacter sp. (assembly GCA_041627895.1). GTDB lineage: Bacteria > Pseudomonadota > Alphaproteobacteria > Rhodobacterales > Rhodobacteraceae > JBFKQC01. The sequence continues at coordinate 55,468 of JBFKQC010000003.1, read as the reverse complement.
GTCAAATCGCTTCATGGCGAAAGCAACCGACCCGATCCGGCCGACCGACGACCAGGCCCGCCGCCTGGCGCGCGACCTGATCGGTGGCGCGTCGCACGGGGCGCTCGGCGTGCTCGAACCCGAGACCGGCGCGCCGATGGTCACCCGAATCGCCGTTGCCCGCGACGCGGGCGGTCTGCCGATGACGCTGGTGTCAGAGCTGTCGCACCACACGAGGGCGCTTCTTGCGAACCCCGCCTGCTCGCTGCTCCTCGGCGAGCCGGGGCCCAAGGGCGATCCGCTGACCCACCCGCGCCTGACGTTGCAGGCATCGGCCCAGTTCGTGCCGCGGGGCAGCCCGGCGCACCGGGAATTGCGCGCGCTCTTCCTCGAACAGCAGCCCAAGGCAAAGCTTTACATAGATTTCGGGGATTTCCGGCTGGTGCGCCTGACCCCGGTACAAGCCTATCTGAACGGCGGCTTCGGCAAGGCCTATGTGCTGACGCCCACCGATCTGTCGGCGGGCTGACCGGGGCGCGGCGCGGCGCCCCGGCCGACGCGCTCAGACCGGCTTGTCCATCCGCGACGTCACGGTGACGGACCCGCTGCACGCCTCGGGCCAGATCAGTTGCACCAGGTCCTCTCCGGTGCCGGCATTCGGGATCGCGGCGGGGAAGTGGTACACGTTCGCGCCCGAACCGTTCTTGATGTTGCCCTTGGCCACGACCGCCTCGACCGTCCGGGCATTGCCGGCAAACGGCAGATAGTCGGCCACGTTCAGCGTCCAAGTCGTCGCCGCGGTCGACTGCGTGAAATCCAGCGTCACCGGGTTGATCGTTGGCTGGTCGATGCCGTTGAACGTGTTGCCCTCGAACACGACATTTCGCGCCCGCCACGGATCGAGGTCGGCAAAGGTCGTGTCGACGGTCTCGATCCGGTCGACATTGCCGTTGATCGACTTGAACGTATTGCCCTGCACGGCCAGCCCCTGAACGAAGTGACCCGTCCCGTAGGGCTTTATCACGATCCAGTTGAACCAGCTCGCCACGTCGTTGGCGGTAAAGATGTTGCCGGTCAGTGTCAGCCCGCCGAACGAGAATTCGTTCGAGAAATCCGGGTTGGCGTCGTGCTCGTTGGTCCACTCGATGAACGAGTTGTCGACATAACAGCCGGTGACCACCGTCTTCATGTTCGGATAGGTCAGGACGATACCAGCAACCCGCGGCCCGTCGGTCACCTCGTCGCCCTGGAACCAGTGGTTGCCGACAAAGAGATGCCCGCTGCCGTTCAGCACCCCGGTATGGCCGAAGCGCTGGAACCGGCTGTCGCGGATCTTGGCGTCGTTGGCATTGACGTTGAACACGATCGAGGTTCGCGCGGTCGCCGGTGTCGACTGCTCGTTGCTGGCGAAATGGCAGCGGTCGATCTGCAGGTCCTGGCAGCCCTTGCCATGGCTGGTGATGCCGCGGTCCTTCGGCTTGGTGACAAAGCAATCCTTCAGGTGAAAGGTCTCGCCCGCCGGCGCCATCAGGATGCCGCTGCCATAGCCTGCGCATTGCAGCTCGATATCGGTCAGCGTGAACTTCGAAAGCTTGGTGAAGCCGCTGAAATCCAGCCCGTACTTGAACCGCTTGAACGTGTAGGTCTGGCTCGCCGCCGGTCCGTAAAGCGGCTGGCTCAGCGTGATCTCGCCCGCGCCGACGTTCTTGTCCTTGACGTAGACCTCACGCCCTACGCCGTTTCCGGTGACGACCGAGCCGACGGGCACGTTGGCCACGTTCGTCACGTTGGTCAGCTTCAGCGAATTGCCCGCGGCATAGCTGGCGGTCGAGGTGTGGGTCTCGGTGTCCCAGTTGGTCGACGAGACAAAGTTGAACTGGCCGTTGCGCACGATGCGGCGCACTTCGAAGACGTCCTTGTTGTCGACCGCGGCCTGCATGTCGATCGGCCCGTCGATCTCGATCCGCCGCCCGCAGAGATCGAGCGATTCATGGTCCGAGAAGTTCAGAAGCGCCTGGAACGCCTTCTTGAACGCCTCCACCTCGTCACCGAAGGCGTCGATGTAGCTGTTCAGCTCGAAGTTCTTTCTCAGGATCAGCCGGTTCGCCACCGGCATCGACAGCGTGCCCTCGAAGCGCGCCCTGTTCTCGATCGTCAGGTTCGAGGCGATACGGTAGGTGCCCGCCGGCACCAGCACGGTCCGGCCGTTGGCCGCGGTGTCGGCGGCCTCGAACGCCGCATGGTCGTCGGTCACGCCGTCGCCCACCGCGCCAAAGTCGCGAACGTCCACCCAGTCCATCATGGTGCGGTGGAAGAACGCGGTGACGTCCTCGATCACGATGTCGTCGACCCGCACCACGCCGCCGTTCGACCCGGTCAGGTCCAGCCCGAAATGGCCATAGATCGGTTCGGTGCCCCAGACCATGTCGACACCCGTGCGCAGGCCCGACCCGACGATGGCGCTGACCTCGACGACATCCCCGTATCCGGTCAGCGCGACGCTCGGTCCGACCTCGGTCAGCCCGCCGACATGCGCACCGCCCGACTTGCCGGCCCAGGCGGCGATGCGCACGCTCGGCAGGTTGCCGGTCACTGCCTTGACCCGCGCCTTGATGCGCAGATAGCAGCCCGGCAGCAGCGGCGTTTCGCCCATGTAGCGCAGCTTCTGCGTATTGTCGGTCTTCACCAGCTCCAGGCAGCCGCCGAAATCCTGGTCGGCGGGCACATAGGCGGCATTCGTGGCGCCGTCATACGTGTCCGATCCCGGCGTGCCGTCCTCGCTCGACCAGACGTCGAGCCCGCCCGAGAACGCCGGCGGCATCAGCAGCAGCCCGTCGGTAATTGCCTTGTTCATCGAAACCCCTTTCAAATCCTCGTCGCGCGCGGCCGTGGCGCACGGGAACGGCTTTTCCTGCCGCCGCGCCGCTCTCATCGGGTCCGCTCTCATGGGAATGCCCGGAACGCAGTTCGCCCGGACGCGGAACAAGCTATCGCGTCGCGTTAAACGAGTGGTTAACCATGCGTGCGGTGGGGGCAGCCGCGAAATTGCCGGCACCGGCCGTGACGCAACCGGGTTCTCTGCGGTTGTCGTAAAATTATACATATTTTCAATGATTTGATCATGCATCCATGAACCTCCGCGAAAGGATCGGCCGCTATCCATCTGACGCGATCACCGGAGGCGCGCGATGGGGAACCCGATCTTCGTTCTGGCGGGGCAAAGCAATGCCTGGACCATCGCGGACGCCTTCCGCGACGCCCTGGTCGCCAAGTACGGCGCCGGCGGCTTCACGCTTGTCGAGGCGCACGCACCCGGCGCGCCGCTGACCTATGCCAAGTCGGGGCCGGACTGGGCCACCCCGGGCGAATTGCCCGCCGACCTGATCGACAAGACCGTGGCGGCGCTGCTTGCCGACCCGACCGCCCGTGTCGCGGGCTTCGTCTGGGTTCAGGGTGAGGGCGACACATACGGCTTCGTCGACGCCGCGGCCTACAGCGACAGGTTCGTGCACCTGCTGGCCGGCTTCGAGGCCGGGGTCGAGGCTGCGATCGGACCGCGCGACAGCGGAATCGACACCGCCGACGTGCTGCTCTCGACGCTCTCCGACCATGCGCCCGCCGCCGCCGATCTGCCGCTTTGGGACGAAATCATCTCGGAACACCAGGAACTGGCGCAGTCCAGCCCGCGGATTTCGCTGATCGACCCCGATACCGTCGCGCAGCAATCGGGCATCGCTGCCGGGGCGATGTTCCGCGACCTGTGGCACTATGATGACGGCTTCGCGCAGCATCTCGCCGTGTCCCTCGTTGCGGCGCTGCCCGATCCGGGCGAACTGCAGGCCGGCGTTGGGTCGCCCGGCGAAACCGTTCTCGTCGGAACCGCTCAGGACGATGTCTTCAACGTCTCCAGCAGCGGCGTGCGGGTCATCGAACATGCTTCCGGCGGCCATGACGAGGTGGTCAGTACCGTCTCGTTCTCGCTCCGCGACCACAGCGCGTTCATCGAGGATCTCACGCTTGCGGGAACCGCCGACATCGACGCCACCGGCAACGGGCACGGCAACGTGCTGGTCGGCAATGCCGGCGACAATTTGCTGAACGGGGTCTGGGGCGACGATACGCTGATCGGCGGCGGCGGCGCCGACACGCTGCACGGCGGGCAGGGCGACGACACCTATCTTGCCGGCCCCGGCGACACCATCGTCGAGGCCGCCGGCCGCGGCACCGACCTCGTGATCTCGGCAGATTCGTTCAGCCTGCGCGACCACAGCCAGTTCCTCGAACACCTTACCCTGACCGGCGGCGCCGACATCGGCGCAACCGGCAATTCGGCCGGCAACCGGATCACCGGGAATACGGGCGACAATCGGCTCGACGGGGCCTGGGGCGACGACACGCTGATCGGCGGTGGCGGGCGCGACGTGCTGCGCGGCGGCCAGGGCGACGACACCTACCACGTCGACAGCCGCGACGACGCCGTCCTCGAAGCGGCCGGCAGGGGCCACGACCATGTGTTTGCCAGCGCCGATTACGCGCTCCGCGACCACAGCCAGCATGTCGAGGACCTGACGCTGACCGGGCGGGGCGACATCGACGCCACCGGCAATTCCATGGGCAACCTGATCACCGGCAATTCCGGCAACAACGTCATCGACGGTGCCTGGGGCCGCGACACGCTGATCGGCGGCCCCGGCGACGACACGCTGATCGGCGGGCAGCACGCGGACATCTTCGTTGTCGGAACCGGGCAGGATCACGACCGGATCGAGGATTTCCAGTACGGCACCGACCAGATTTCACTCATCGGTCACGACTTCGGCGGCGGGGCAGGCGATACACGCGCCGAATTCCTGACCGAACACGGCGACACCGTCGATGGCGGCGACCTCGTCATCGACCTCGGGGGCGGTGACACGATCTATCTTCGTGGTATCGTCGATACGGCGCAGATCGGCGACGCCCCGGGCGATTACCTGGATATCCTGCTGCTGTGACCGGCGCCCTGACTCCAGGGCCGCCCGGTGCCGGGCCGGAAACATCGCCGCCCGGCCGCGTGCCGCGCAGGTCCGCACGGGCGATGCCGTCCGACCCGGATACGCAGGGCATACCGGTCTTCTCGGGCGACCGATTGCGCGCGACCTGCGCCTGGCCCGACCGCGGGCGCCTCGTCGTCCGGTTCGACTTCTGGCGCGCCGACCGCAGCGGCTTCGGGATTGCGCCCCCCGGCAACAGCTTCGGCAGGTCCGACTGCGCGTGCCTCACCATCGAGACCGCCGCGAACGACTGGTTTCTCAACGCCGACCTGCCGGCGCTGCGCCGGGCGCTCGGCCACTTCTCGGCCCGGTTCGACCAGGCCACCGGCTTCGGCTTTTCCATGGGCGGCTACGGGGTGCTGCTGCTGGCTCCCGATCTCGGCCTGACCCAGGCCATCCTGGTGTCGCCGCAATACTCGATCCGGGCAGAGATCGCCCCGTTCGAGAATCGCTACCCGGCAGAGGCGAGGCTGATCGACGCCCACCAGGACCACCTGAATCTGGAATACGGCCGACACCTGCGCGGCGCGGTGATCCACGACCCGGCGATCCGCGCGGACCGGCTGCACAAGGCACTGATCTGCGACGCCTTTCCCGGCCTCACTCCGGTACCGCTCAGCTTCGGCGGGCATCCTGCGCTCGGCGCCGTGCACGATGCCGGGCGCTTCCACAGGATCCTGAACGAGGTGCTTTGCGAAGACGTGCGCCCGGCCGCGTTCCTGCACAGCCACCGCCAGGCGCGCCGCGTCTCCCGGACATACCGCGCCGGGCTCGGGCGCTACCTGGATCGCCGCCGATCTCGCCTCGTCCCGGCGGCCGAATAGCGCGGGCGCCTCACGCCGCCAGGTCTGCCGCGTCCAGGAACCACACCCCGTTGATCCGCCAGCCGTCGGGCGTCGGCAGCATCTGGTATTCGAGCATGTGATAGGTCCCGGCACCGTCACGAATCCGCACCTTTTGATAGGTGAACGGCCCTTCGATGCGCTGGTCGAGATACTGCACCTCGGCCGGACGCCAGACCATCGGATAGCCGCGCCGCACCATCGCGCCGAACCTCTCGGGCGTGCCGAAAAGCCCACGGATCATCGGCGATGCGAACCCGAAGGCCGCCGCGAAGTCGTCCTGCCGGAACGCCTCGATCTGCGCCGCGATCACGCCCGTGACCGGGTCCTCCTGCGCCGCCGGCGGGCCGGCCAGCGAAAGCGCCAGCAGCGTGGCGAAAACAAATCGCAACATCGCAGTCCTCCATTGCCCTATTGCATAGTTACGTTCGCCGGCCCCGTCCGGTTTCATTATCGCCGCGGAAATCCCGGCTGATCCCAAGGCGAACACTGTTCCGGCGGCGCGCGAGTGCCGGTAGCGCTCGCCGCCTGGAACAGCGCCGCTGCCCGCAACGGCCTCGCGACCTGCAACGACCGCTCGGCGCACCACCGGCCGGCCAACCGTGCGCTTCCCGCATCTCCTGAACCGACCGCCAGAAAACCGGATATTCGGATATCCGGATAGTTGGATATCCGGATAGTTGGAAATCGGGTAACTTATTCAGATATAAGGGTTTTCAGAAGAAGACGCGGTTACGTTTCATTCACTCCTGAAAAACACGTGAACGCCACGTGGGCCCGGACTGGGCGCCAGCCGCGACCGGCACTGCGCCGCCTCAGCCCAGTTCGCCGCTCAGCCCCGCCTCGATCAGCGCACGGGTCTCGTCGATGCCGTAAAGCGCGATGAAACCGCCGAACCGCGGCCCCTGGCTGGCACCCAGCAGAACCTCGTAGAGCGCCTTGAACCAGTCGCGCAGCGGCTCGAAACCGTGCGCCTTGCCCACGGCGAAGACCATGGATTGCAGCTCTTCGGGGTCGAGCCCGCCTTCCCAGCAACCAAGCCGGGCCGCGAGGTCTTCCATCGCCGCACGCTCGCGCGCGTCGGGCGCCCGGAACACCCTGGCGGGCTTTACGAAGTCGTTGTAGTAGCGCACCGCAAATCCCGCTGCCGCGTCGAGGTCGGGATGGGTTTCGGGCGAGGCGTCGGGCGCATAGCGCCGGATGAAGCCCCAAAGCCGCTCCTTGTCCTCGGCGGCCGAAACCGAGGCGAGGTTGAGAAGCATCGCGAACGGCACGACCATCCGCGACTCCGGCACGTCCCCGGCATGGACGTGATGGACCGGGTTCGCCAGCTTCTGCGCCGCATCCTGGCCGGGATAGGCGCGCAATTGCTGGTGATACTCGTCCACCGCCTTCGGGATCACGTCGAAATACAGCCGCTTCGCCGTCTTGGGCTTCTGGTACATGAAATAGCCCAGGGATTCCGGCGCGGCATAGGTCAGCCACTCCTCCATCGACAGGCCATTGCCCTTGGACTTGGAAATCTTCTGGCCGTTCTCGTCGAGGAACAGTTCGTAATTGTAAAGCTCCGGCGCCGTCTGGCCCAATGCACGGCAGATCCTGGCGGAAAGCTCGGCCGAGGGGATCAAGTCCTTGCCGTACATCTCGTAATCGACACCCAGCGCCGCCCAGCGCATCCCCCAATCCGGTTTCCACTGCAACTTCACGTGCCCGCCGGTCACCGGAACCTCGATCTTCTCGCCGTCGGGCTCGCGGTAGACGATCGTGCCCCTGGCGACGTTGCGCTCCAGCGTCGGAACCTGCAGAACGTGGCCGGTCTTCGGGCTGACCGGCAGGAATGGCGAATAGGTCTCGACCCGGCTCGACTCGACGCCGCCGAGCGACGGCAGCATGATCTCCATGATCTTGTCGAAGCGTTCCAGCACCGTCAGAAGCGCGTCGTCGAAGCGGCCCGAGGTGTAGTATTCGGTCGACGAGGCGAACTCGTACTCGAAGCCGAAACTGTCGAGGAACGCGTTCAGCCGCGCGTTGTTGTGCGCGCCAAAGCTGTCATGCGTGCCGAAAGGGTCGCGCACGCGGGTCAAGGGCAGGTGCAGGTCTTCCTTCATCTGCGCCTGGTTCGGCACGTTGCCGGGCACCTTGCGAAGCCCGTCCATGTCGTCGGAGAAACAGATCAGCTTGGTCGGGATGTCGCTGATCGCCTCGAAGGCGCGGCGCACCATCGTCGTGCGCATCACCTCGCCGAAGGTCCCGATATGCGGCAGGCCGGACGGGCCATAGCCGGTCTCGAACAGCACGTGGCCCTTCTTCGGCGGCGCCGCCTCGTAGCGTTTCAGCACCCGGCGCGCCTCTTCGAAAGGCCAGGCCTTCGAACTCATCGCGGCGTCGCGCAGATCGGACATATCACTTTCTCTCGCTTTCCGGTGACCCTCCGCCCCCGGGACGCCACTGACTATTGCCCGGGCCACCGCCCGTCAATATGCTGCACCGCAACAACAGCTCTCAGGACAGTGCCAAGTGCCCACGGACAATCCATCGCTTTCGCCTCAGGACGCGCTCGTCGCGGTCATGATCGCCATATCCGCGAGCGATCAGAACATCCGCACTGCCGAGCTCGTGTCGATCGAGTCGATCGTCGATCACATGCCGGTCTTCGCAGAGTACGACAAGAACGACCTGCACAAGGTCTCGACCATCGTCTTCGATCTCTTCGCCGAAGAGGAAGGGCTGGATGCGCTGTTCGGCCTGATCCGCGACAGCCTGCCGCCCAAGCTCTACGAGACCGCCTATGCGCTGGCCTGCGACGTGGCCGCGGCCGACGGACGGCTCGGCGAAGAGGAACTGCGGTTCCTCGCCGAGATCCGCTACGAGTTGCAGATCGACCGCCTTCACGCCGCCGCCATCGAACGCGGCGCCCGGGCGCGGCACCAGACCGTCTGACCGGCCGCCGCCGAGGGGTCCGCTGCCAGGGCCGCGCGCTAACTCCTGTACGCCGCCCCCCAGCGCTCGATAAGGCCCTGCTGCAACCGGCGCGACCTTGCGCGCCAGGCGCGGGTGCCTTCGGGTATGTCGCCGTCGCGCTTGGTGATCTTCTCGCGCCGCGGCACGTCCGCGGTGAAGATCGCAAAGACCAGCTCGCGCCCGTTGGGCGCCGTCATATAGCCCGCCAACGCGCTGACGAAGTTCAAGGTGCCGGTCTTGGCGCGCACCGTGATCGGGTGGTTCGGCAGCGGCTCGCCCTTGGCGTTCCGCATCGGGATCTCCTTGAGTATCCCCGCCAGACCCGACCGGGACCGGGTGTTCGCCAGTGCCCGCACCATGTCGCCGGCCGAAATCCGCGAGGCGCCACCAAGCCCGGAATGATCGACGAAGCTCGCCTTCCGCGCCCCGAGATTGCCGCGCGCCCACTCGCTCATCCGCGCGGCCGAGGCCTCCAGCGAGCGCACGGGCGCCCCGCCCGCGGCGCTTGCAGTCAGCCCGACGACCTCGGCGGTGAGGTTGGTGGAATATCTCAGCATGTCCCGCAGGATATCGCGCAACGGCGCACTGGTGTGCTCGACCAGGACAGCGCCGCCGCTGCCGCCGCCTGCGACCTTCGCCCGCGGCAGGACGATGCCGTGCGAGCGCGCCAGCGTCTGGAACACCTCGGCCGCGTAAAGCTCGGGCTTGCGCACCGGCAGCCAGCGGCTGCCCGCCTTGCCCAGCGCGCCTTTCGCCACGGTCCAGTGATCGGCCCCGCCCTGGTCGGAATAGGTGTAGACCGGCACCTTGCGGTCCACGACGCTCATCCGGGCGATGGCCACCTGCGGGCTGTACTTCCTGGCCCGCGCGTCGAGCGTCAGCGCATAGCCGCCCGACTGCCGCTTCCACTCGAAATGCACCCGGTTGTAGTTCAGGTTCAGCCCGGAAATCGTCGGGTTATAGCCGACGTGATCGGGCTGGTCGGGGTCGATCGACGGGATCGTCGGCAGGACCCCGCCATGCACGAGGAACCGCCCGGTGATCTCGCGCACGCCCTTCGCCTTCAGTTCGCGCGCCATCTCGCCCAGCGCGTCGGTGTCCAGCGTCGGGTCGCCGCCGCCCGCCAGGATCAGGTCGCCCTTCAACCGCCCGCTCATCACCTGTCCGTCGGCGATCAGCCGGGTGCGGAAACGGTATCCCGGCCCAAGCCGGTCCAGCGCGTAAAGCGCGGTGATCGACTTGGTCACGCTCGCCGGCGGCATCACCAGCAGCGGATTGCGCGCCTCCAGCATGTCGCCGGTACGCGCGTCGGCCACCGCATAGCCCACCTTGCCGGTCAGCCGGGCCTCGGCGATCAGGTCGTCGGCGGCCGGGGCCGTGCGGCTCCGGGCATCCGCCGCCCGGGGCAGGGGACGGATCGACGACAGCGGGGCGCTGGCCAGCGCATGCCCGGCGACGCCGCCGAACAGCGCGCCGAGCACAAGACGCCGCGTGATCCTGGACCTGTTACCGATCTCCCCCATGGGGCGAAATTAACCTTGTTCCGGCAGCCTCAACAACCTAGCGCACCCAGTCCCCGCGCGCACGAATTTCGCTCGAGGACATATCTACCATAGGCACGTTCACAAAACACCAGCAAGGTGGCGCCCGCCCGGGCAAAACCACGGCATGACGGCCCCTTAGCTGCGCCTGGCGAAACCGTGCCGCGGCTTTCGAGTGCCGCGCCGCGTCGCGGTCGCCGGGCCGCGCCACGATACCGATAGGAACAGTCTGCATGATCCACCGCCATTGTTCCCATTTGTGAAACGATGTCAGGTTGTCCGCCCCCATCAGCCAGACGAAGTGAACGCCCCGATAGCGCCGCGTCAGCGCCTTCAGCGTCGCCGCCGTGTACCGCGTGCCCAGCCGTGCCTCGAGGTCGCTGACGACCACCCTGGGATGGCGCATCACCGCCCGCGCCGCCGCCAGCCGCCGCGCGATCGGCGCCGGCCCCTCCGGCTTCAGCGGGTTGCCCGGGCTCACCAGCCACCATACCCGGTCCAGCCCGAACCGCCTGAGCGCCTCGCGCGTCACATGCACGTGGCCTGAATGCGGCGGATCGAAAGACCCGCCCAACAGCCCGATCGCCTGACCCGGTCGTGCGACCGGAAATCCTGCCCTCACCTCGCCCCCTGCCTTTCCCGCATAGCCACTCCGACGGACCCTCATCATCACCACTAACACGAGATCGGATTTCCTTCCAATTTCGCTCAATCATTGTTAGAACCCAGTATAGAAAATTCAACGAAAGCAGTTTCTGATGGATCCAGACGTAAAGCAGCTAGAATTTCTTTTCGAATACACGAAGTTCCATATTGGAATGTACGTTACAATCATCGGGGTTATCTTTACCATACTTGGATTGAAGTGGTTTGATAGTGGTATAACTGCTTTTTCAAAGCATATGTTAGCGGCCGCGATCATATTATTGGCCGTCTCGGCAATGTTCGGCGCGCTGGTCGCTAGTGCGATACCATATCACGAAGGCGGCTTCGAAGCATTTATGGTTTCGGAAACCGGGCCTTGGCGCAACAAATGGATTGAGGTGAAAACACTTACTCATCTCGAGCACTCAAGTTTCTGGCTCGCCGGACTATTGATGGTGATTGCGACTCTGAACTTGCTCTACAGTCTCCCGCGGAAATAGCCGGGTTTCCTCCTGATCGACGGCACGCCTTGATGCGTCTTTGCGTTGCGGTCATCGGCGGGCCAGCCTAAATCGCGTGTGAATTCAGTTTTCGCAAGGGTGCCACCGATGGCCAGCTATCAGTACGTCTACCACATGGATGGGCTCTCCAAGACCTATCCCGGCGGCAAGAAATGCTTCGAGAACATCCGGCTATCCTTCCTGCCCGGCGTCAAGATCGGCGTCGTCGGCGTCAACGGCGCCGGCAAGTCGACGCTGCTCCGGATCATGGCCGGGCTCGACAGGGATTTCGCGGGCGAGGCCTGGGCCGCCGAGGGTATCCGCGTCGGCTATCTCCCGCAGGAACCCGAACTCGACCCGTCGCTCAGCGTCCGCGAGAACGTCATGCTCGGGGTGGCCGCAAAGAAGGCCAAGCTCGACCGGTTCAACGAACTGGCGATGAACTATTCCGACGAGACCGCCGACGAGATGGCGCAGCTTCAGGACGAGATCGACTCGGGCAATCTCTGGGACCTCGACGCCCAGATCGACGTGTCGATGGAGGCGCTGCGCTGCCCGCCGGACGATGCGCAGGTGGACTCGCTCTCGGGCGGCGAAAAACGCCGCGTCGCGCTCTGCAAGCTGTTGCTCGAAGCGCCCGAGATGCTGCTTCTGGACGAGCCCACCAACCACCTCGACGCCGAGACCATCGCCTGGCTGCAGACCCACCTGATCCAGTATCCCGGCACCTGCCTGATCGTCACCCACGACCGCTATTTCCTCGACGACATAACGGGATGGATCCTGGAATTGGACCGCGGCCGCGGCATTCCCTACGAGGGCAATTATTCCGCCTGGCTGGAACAGAAGGCCAAGCGGCTGGAACAGGAGGCGCGCGAAGACAAGGCGAAGAAGCGCACGCTGGAACGCGAGCTTGAATGGATGCGCCAGTCGCCCCGCGCCCGCCAGGCCAAACAGAAGGCCCGGATCGACCGTTACAACGATCTCGCCCAGCAATCCGAACGCGAAAAGGTCGGTCGCGCCCAGATCATCATCCCCTCGGGCCCCCGCCTGGGCTCCAAGGTGATCGAGGTCGAGGGTCTCGCCAAGCACCTGGGCGATAAGCAGCTAATCGAGAACCTGACCTTCACCTTGCCCCCCGGCGGCATCGTCGGCGTCATCGGCCCGAACGGCGCCGGCAAGACCACGCTGTTCCGCATGCTGACCGGCCAGGAGACCCCCGATTCCGGCGCCATCACCTATGGCGACACGGTGGAACTGGCCTATGTCGACCAGTCCCGCGATGCGCTCGACGCCGGCAAGACGGTCTGGGAAGAGATTTCCGACGGCCTTGACATCATCCAGTTGGGCGACGCCGAGATGAACTCCCGCGCCTACTGCTCGGCGTTCAACTTCAAGGGCGGCGACCAGCAAAAGAAGGTCGGGCTGCTTTCGGGAGGCGAACGCAACCGCGTCCACATGGCCAAGCTGCTCCGCCGCGGCGGCAACGTGCTCTTGCTCGACGAGCCGACCAACGACCTCGACGTCGAAACCCTGCGCGCTTTGGAAGACGCCCTCGTCGACTTCGCCGGCTGCGCCGTGGTCATCAGCCACGACCGCTTCTTCCTCGACCGCATCTGCACGCATATTCTGGCCTTCGAGGGCGAGGCCCATGTGGAATGGTTCGAGGGCAATTTCGAGGACTACGAGGAAGACAAGAAGCGCCGGCTGGGGCCGGATGCAGTGGAGCCGAAGCGGATCAGGTATAAGAAGTTTGCGAGGTAGGATGTCTGTATTCACACCTGATACAGAGCCATACCTCGGGCTGCACGATTTGGCGGTCTTCGACGAAGTGATTGCTGCGGCGCTCAAGGAGAGCGAACGTATCGCGACGCAGTCCTATTCGATCAAGCTTACTTCTCTACAGCGTGCGGCAACGCAGATTGTCCCCAGCGGAATAAGCTTGGTTCTCTCACAGCGTGAATTAATTCGCCAAGCTTATTTGTATGGAGCGTTGGTGCTAACGCGACCTATCTGCGAGAGAGCATATACTCTCATGTACCTTGAGAGGTTTCCAAACAAGCTCGGACTTTGGGAAGCTGGGTGGGCATATAACAAGCGACCCAGTCTGGCACGAATTATTAACGACTTGAGCAAAGATTTCATTGAACAGGAGACACGCAAAGGGAGAATTCCAGAAGACTTCAATTTGGGTCGCGACGGCTTGTCAGAGATGAATTCACTGGTTCATGGCGATCCGGAAAGCTCCAACTGGGATATCATAGTCGGGGAGTCCGGAAGCCTTGGGTTCGCGACATCTAAGATACTGGATCGACCGGAGTTGGCGGCGAAGGCAGCAAATGACGGTCTTACCTTTCTCTCTATCCTTATTGGCTACGGTGCGAAGATATTTCCACGCACCGAACCCGCGTAGTAAGCGTAGGGTGGGCAGTCCTGCCCACCACCCCACACACCACACCCCCCACTACCCCCACACCCCCACCCCATGCTACCCTGACCCCACCATGGACATCCGCCCCGTCGCCGCCCTCCTGCTCGCCGCTCTGATCCCCGCCACGCTGGCCCGGGCCTTAAACATCGGCATGCCGCCCACGCTGCAGGAGATGCGGGCGGCGGTGTCGGGGCCGTCGAACAAAGAGACCGCCCAGGCCTTCGGTGCGGCCTTCAGGGCCGGCGGCACGTATCTCAAGGAGCAGATCAAGGCCACCAGCCAGCGCCCGCCCGGCTGTCTGAAGCCGGCCATGGGGCTCTGGAAGAAGATCGGCGAGACCGCCAAGGCCAAGGCCGGGCCGGTGCAGATCCTCGCCGCGCTGGACCGGTTCGAGGCGGCCGCCGCAAGCTGCAGCGCGTTCCGCTAGACCCGGTTCCGGCTTCTCGCCTGCCACTAATTTTGAACCGCTGGCCCTCCGCCTCCGACCGACCGGTGCAGGCACAAGCCATGCACCCCGACACCCAAACGGAGCTTTTCATGACCCTTCGCCTTCCCCTCATCGCCTTCGCCCTCGTCCTGCCCGCCGTTGCAACGGCCGCCGACTATTCCCGGATGATCGCCTCCGCCGAGCGCGACCCGGCGACGGCCGCCTCGCTCTGGGATGCCTTCTGCAAGGGCCCCACGCCCACGCCGGACTGGGTCTGCGACGCGATCAAGGCCGCGGAAAAGCCGATCCGCGACGACCCCGGCGCGACGCTCGTCATCGCGCAATAGCACGCCGCGGGGCGGGTGGGTCCGCGCCGCGCGCGCCCGCCCGCACCACCGCCGGGCCCGGCGGCCGGGCGCGGACCGAACAGCCCGGCCCATCGCCCGCGCACGCCATTTCCCCTTGCCTTTTTCCCCGCGACCCCCCATATGCCGCCCCGCGACGTTATTCTCTATCGACCACTGTCTCCCTCACAGGCTGTCAGACTCTCGATTAAGGACCGACCTAGCCGGGCTGCCGCATTCCGCGGGCAGCGACAGATACAGGAGACCTCACGCATGGCCACCGGCACCGTGAAATGGTTCAACGCCACCAAAGGCTTCGGCTTCATCGCGCCCGATACGGGCGGCAAGGACGTGTTCGTCCACATTTCGGCCGTCGAGCGCGCCGGCCTGACCGGGCTCAAGGATGACCAAAAGGTCAGCTACGACATCGAATCCGGCCGCGACGGCCGCCAGAGCGCGACCAACCTCGCGCTGGTCTGACCGCGACAGGGTCCGCCGGACCCTTTGCCATCAAGCACAAGACGGGTGGTTCCGCGCGGCTCGCGCGGGTTCACCCACCGCCCCCGGCCGGACAAGGGCGCCTGCCGGGCATACGCGCCAAAGGCCCACCCCGGGCACCGCGGCGGCGCACGTGCCGCAGGCGCTTCACGCTTTCCTCACGCCCCGGGCGCCATTCTTCACGCCCGATCACAGGTTCTCCTGCCCCCGGTTTCACGGCGGCCGACAATCCTCATCTCATGAGTACTGGCCAACGCGCTGCCCGAGAGGAGACCCCGATGACCCGCACCGATCCGCGCCCCGCCCCCGAACGGCAAGCCGCGCCGCGCATCTTCCGCCCCGCGCCGCGCCCCGGCCCGCGCCGGCCCGCGACATTCCGGTTCAACGACTTCGCGATGATCTGATGTCCGCCCCGGCCCTCGGCCGCCCCGTGCGTGCCCCCCGGGTGCGCGATCCCCGGCGCGCCGCCCCCGAACGCCAAGCCCGGCCCCCGAAATGCGCGGCGGGCAGGCCCGTCGGACCCGCCCGCCACTGATCTTGCCGCGCCGTCAGCCGCAGCACGCGGCCGGTGCCGTCAGCAAAGCTCCACCTGGGCGTCGCCGAAGAACGCCAGCACGTCGTCGCCCCACTGCGTCGTGCCGCCGATCTGGATCGAGCCGCCGTTCCAGGTCAGCAGGGTGGCATCGTGGACGCCGTCGCCGTCGGTGTCGATGGTGGTGATGTCGAACAGATAGTCGAGCTGCTCGTGGCTCAGGTCCTTGAGCCCGTTCAGCTGGATCTTGTCGACGTTGTGCGCGGCGTTCTGGAACGAGGTGATCACGTCGTAGCCGTCCGACTCGGTGATCTCCAACTGGCCCGGCGTCTCTATATAGACCGTGCCCTCATAGTACCGCGTGACCGTGTTCGTGGGGCCGGTGTAGACGACTTGCGAAGACACCACGCCGTCGACCACCGCACCTTCCAGGTAGGTCAGCGAGTCTCCCGCGTTGTTCTGGTTCCACAGGAAATCGACTTCGATGTTTCCATCCGGCCCGTCCGTTCCGGCGCTTTTCAGCCAGTTGCTGTACTGCGACGAGAACTCGCCCTGCTGCAGCTTTCCGTCGGCACCCGGGTCGAATCCGGGGAAGATGATGGGGGTCAGGGTCGGGCCGCCGAGATCGATCGTGAAGTTGAACACGAAACAGTCCGACCCGCCGCCGCCGTTCAGCGTGTCGTTGCCGGCGCCGCCGATCAGCGTGTCGTCGCCGGAACCCGCGTTGATCTTGTCGTCGCCTTCGCCGCCGGAAACGTGATCGTCGCCCGCCCCGCTGTTGATGATGTCGTCGCCGCCGCCGCCGTCGATAATATCGGCGCCCTTCGTTCCGGTCAGAACGTCGTCGCCTTCCGTAGGAATCGTGGCCATGGTTACCCCTCAAAGCCGGTGTTACGGAATTGCCGCGAAACGAAGGCGGTACTACAAATTTACGATCGTTCCGCCACGGTTTCATCCATCGCGTCTTACTGTCGAATTACGTAACGGCAATCAATCTGAATCTTTATCTGAAATGATAATGTGAAACCTAGATCACAATCTCTGGTTGATTTTGGTATTCTTAACAAAAAATACATGCTTTCACTTTCGACAATCTGCGATTTCGCGTGAAAATCTGACATCTATACATCAAATCCGTGATCCGCGACGGGTAAGAACACAGAAACCGCCCGTCCAGTCACACCACAACGGCGCTTTGGGATGCAAGACCGCGCATCCGGACCCCAAGACAGGCCCGCGATTCGCACCTGCGCAATACCGACGCGATACCGACATGATACCGACGTGCGGATCCCGTCCCGGGCCGGGCCACTGGATTTGCCCGCCACGCGCGGCTAACCTCGGCGGAAAACGAGGGACGAACCATGCTCCGCCGCGCGCTCATCCTGCTGGGCTTGCTGCTGGCTGCCTGCGCCAGCCCCGGCTCGGTCCCGGTCCCGCCCGGCACCACGCTGATCGTGTTGCGCCATGCCGACCGGGTGGGCGAGGATCTGACCGACAAGGGCGTCGCCCGCGCCGAAGCGCTGGTGCAGGCGCTCGACGGGATCGCCGTCGATGCGATCTATTCCCCCGGGATCAAGCGCAATCTCGACACTGCCGCACCGCTCGCGCGCGCCCGCGGGTTGCCGGTGCGGCGCATCCCGGCGGAAAACCCGGCCGCCCGGTTGATGGCCGAAGGCGCGGGCAAGACCGTCGTCTGGATCGGCAACAAGGGCAATCTTCAGTCGATCTGGGACGCCATCGCCGCGCCCGAGCCCGCGCCGCTGGACTATGGCGACCTGTTTATCGTCACCCGCGCGCGCGTCGGGTCCCCGCTGGTCGAGCGGCGGCGCTTCGGGCCCTGATCGCCACCCGGGCGCGAGGCACATAATTCCCTGAATTTGCTTCAATTCGGGCCAACATCCGGCCAGATTTCCTTGGAATTCAGGGCCCAGGCACGTTGCCCGTCCAGGCCGGGCCGAATGCGGCCCCGGTGACACGCTTCTGCCCAATTCCCGCCCAGATTGTCCATTAACGATCTTGTATTGGCAGGCAATCCTGCGGAGGTAGATCGATGTTTGGGATATCCCTCGGTATCAAACCGGCGCGGCGGCAATCTTTCGCCGGGCACGGTCGGTCTGTTTCGGTAACAAGTTTCAATCATGACGGCATGGAAATCGTCCGCGTCCGCAAGGAACGGCGGTGGCTTCCTGCCTGGCATCTCGTTTTCTTCGTCTACATGGTGATGCTCGTTCGCTTGATCGCGATGGCCGATGCCGGCCCCGCGGCCTATGCGAACCGGATCGCGCAGCTCGAGGCCGGGACGGTGCTGGAACGCGCTGCGGCCAAGGTGATGTACATGGATCCGGTCTCGCGCAGCATCGCCAACGAGGTCCGCGCCGGGCTGCGCAAGTTCGGCACGCTCTAACGACCGTCCCAGTCCACGTCTCGCGCCTCGGCGACCGTCAGGCTGCCGTCGGCGAGCGGGCGCGCCAGTCCGGCGGCCTCGTCCCGGGTGCCGTCGAGCCAGGTCGCGAAATCCGCGGGCGCCAGGATCACGCCCATCCGGTGATGGATGTCGCGCACATCCGCCGATGGCTCGCAGGTCAGCGTCGCGACCTGCCAGACCTCGCGCCCGCCCGGCGCCGTCCAGAGATCGCAGATCGCGGCAAACACGACAGGCTCGCCCGTTATCCGGCGGATCGCCCAGGCCGTCTTGCGGCGCGCCTTGCCGGTCCATTCGTACCAGCCGTCCGACGGCACCAGGCACCGCTGCACGCCGTCGAATGCGGACTTGGAAAACACCGTCTCCGAGCGCGCGTTGATCACGGTTTCCATGACCGGCCGGCCGCGCGCGTTGACCCGTCCCACGGGGATGATGCCCCAGCGCATCCGTGCCAGCCGCCGGCCCGCCGTGCAGACCAGGATATCCTGCCCCGGCGCCACGTTCTGGCGCGGCGGTTCGTCCAGCACCTCGCACGGATCGGCGCCGAGATGGGCGGCGATCCGGTCGGGCGGGGTCGTCAGAAAGAAACGGCCGGGCATGGGGCGAGCCTAGCGCAACCTCCCGCAACGCGAAACGGCGGGCTGCCCTCGCCTTATCCCCGCCGCTGGCGGGAGGCGACCGGGAACGGGGTCGTCAGCGCATCCTGGCGTGCACCGCCGTAGGGTGCGCATTCATTGCGCACCCCCGCTCAGCTCCGCCCCTTCCACGGCACCAGCCAGCGCTCCGCCATCCGCATCAGGATGTCGATCCCGTAGCCGATGACCCCGATCAGGATGATCCCCATGATCACGATATCGGTCAGCTGGAACTTCGACGCCGCGATGATCATCATGCCCGCGCCCTTCTGCGCCGCCACCAGTTCGGCGGCCACGACCGTGCCCCAGCACACGCCCATCGCCACCCGCGCGCCGGTGAAGATCTCCGGCAGGCTGTTCGGCACGATGACGTGGCGCATGATCTGGAACCTGGACGCCCCCAGCGAATAGGCCGCGTGAATCTTGGTGATGTTCACGCCCGAGACGCCCGCGCGCGCAGCAATCGTCATGATCCAGAGCGCGGCGAGGAACAGAAGCACGATCTTGCCGGTCTCCCAGATGCCGAACCAGATGATCACCAGCGGGATCAGCGCGAGCGGTGGCACCGGCCGCATGAATTCGACGATCGGGTCGAACCAGCCGCGGAACCAGTTCGACAGGCCCATGGCATAGCCCAGCGGAATGCCCACCAGCGCCCCCAGCGCAAAGCCCACCACGACCCGCATCAGCGAGAATCCCAGATGCTCCCACAGCGTGAAGTTCTGGTACCCGGTATTGGCGATCTCGATCAGCCGGGCGACCACCGCCTCGGGCGAGGGCATCCAGATCGGCTCCATTTGCAGGCCCTTGGAGGGGGCGAAGTTCAACGAGCCCTTGGGCGTCATCGTCACCTCGCCGTCGGCGACGCGCACCGTCTGGTCCGGCGCGATGGGCCGTCCGTCGATGTGGGTGATGGCAAAGCCGTCCTCGTCGCCGCCCTCGTCGTTGCGCGCGGCGCGGATCAGCGTCGAGCGCCAGGCGCCGACCTCGTCGGAATCGTTCCTGGCAAAGCCGTCGCCGGGGTCCACTTCGGGCGCCTCGGCGTCCTCGCCGATCCGGAACACCGTGACGCTGACGGTCGCGTCGTCGGTCTCGCCGGCGGCATTCCGGGCCGTGTAGGTGAACGAGGTATCGCCCACGAAGGGGCCGGGCATGTGGAACGGCACCAGCTTCGACCCGGTAAAGGCGCCCCAGATCAGGAAGATCACCACCACCGACAGGATCGAGGCCCAGCGGTCCGGGCGCACGGCGCTTTCGTCGCCGAACGTCACGGTCTTGAGCGAGGTGAAGTCGTGCTCGGGCTTCATCCGGCGGATCGCGCGGACGATCATCAGCCCGCCCACGAAGAACGCGACGTAGATCGCGAGAATCATCAGGCCGGTCATGCGCTTGCCTCCGCCCGGCCCATGATTTCTTCCTCCATGTCCCAGATCATGCTGAGGATCTCCTCGCGGGTCTTGCCGTAGCCCTCGGCCTTCTTGACCTCGCGCAGATCGGCGCCGACGCCCATGTCGGCAAAGGGCAGCCGGTATTCCTTGTGGATACGGCCGGGGCGGGGCGCCATCACCAGCAACCGCTCGCCCAGCAAAAGCGCCTCTTCGACCGAATGCGTGATCAGGATGATGGTCTTGCCGGTCTCCTTCCAGAGCTTCAGCACCAGGCCCTGCATCTTCTCGCGCGTCAGCGCGTCGAGCGCACCCAGGGGCTCGTCCATCAGGATCACGTCGGGGTCGTTGGCCAGGCAGCGGGCGAGCGCGACGCGCTGCTGCATGCCGCCGGACAGCTCGTAAACCGCCTTGCTCTTGAAATCGCGCAGGCCGACGACGTCCAGCAGGTGATCGACGTTCTCGCGCCACTGGCCCTCGCGCTGGCCCGCCATGCGCGGGCCGAAGCTGACATTGTCGCGCACGCTCATCCACTCGAACAGCGCGCCCTGCTGGAACACCATGCCGCGCTCGGCGTCGGGGCCGGTCACGGCATGGCCGTTCAGCACGACCTTGCCCGCGGTCGGTGCCAGGAAGCCCGCGACGATGTTCAGCAGCGTGGTCTTGCCGCAGCCCGAGGGGCCAAGCACGCTCAAGAGCTCGCCGGTGGCGAGTTCCAGCGAGACGTTTTTCAGCGCCTGCACATGGCCGCCGTTCGGCAGGTCGAAGCGCATCGAGATGTCGTCGATCCGAAGACCGGTCGTGTCAGCGTTCATTCAGCCCTTCCAGTCGGCGATGACCGCGTCGGCTTCCAGCTCGACCAGCCATTCCGGGTTCACGAACCGGTCCACCGCCATGATCGTGTCGACCGGGCGCACGTCGCGGAAATATTCCTTGCGCACGTCGATCGCGGCTTTCCAGTCGTCGATGTTGGTCAGGATCACCCGGGTGCGCACCACGTCGTGCAGGCCCGATCCGGCCTGTTCCAGCGCCGCCTTGATGATCTCGATGCAGGCCCGGGTCTGCGCGGCGACGTCGCCCACGCCCACGGTCTTGCCGTCGGGGCCGACCGGCGCGGTGCCGCCGACCGTGATGTACGGGCCGACCCGGACCGCGCGCGAGAACCCGACGACCGCCTCCATCGGGTTGCCGTTCGAGATCAGTTCGCGGTCATAGGCCATCCGGTCCCTCGCCCCCGTCGGGTCGGGGCGGCGTTGCGCCGCCCCGGATTCGCCTACATGCCGCTGATCGCCTGCAGGTGGCTGGCGTCGACCGCATCCTCGTAGGTGTCGCGCGCCGAGGGGATCGAGCCCGCCTGCACGAACACATTGGCCACGCCCAGCATGAAGTCCTGCGCGCCGCCGCCGAGCCATTTCGCCGACAGCTGCTCGTCGACGCCCGGGAAGACGAAGGTCGCCATCGTGTCGGCGGTGTCGGCCTCTTCCATGCCGGCATCCTTGGCAATCACCGGCAGCATCTTGTCGGCGTCCATCCCGCCGGCATTCCACTGCGCGTTCGCATCGGCGGTCACGCCGAGGAACTTCTGCAGCAGTTCGGCGTTCTCGGCGGCGAACTCGGCCGGGGTCGAGGTGACGTCGAAGACCAGAATGCCGAGATCGGTCTTCTCGGCGCCGGTCAGCAGCACGTTGCCATGCTCCAGCATCCGGCGCAGCGCGCCGCCCCAGCCGCAGACCATGTCCAGGTTGCCCTGCGCAAAGGCAGCGGCGCCGTCGGGCGGTGCCATGTCGACGATTTCCATCGTGGTGATGTCGACGCCGAAATGGTCCATCTGCTTGAGGAAGCCGTAATGCGCCGCGGTGCCGATCGGCACGCCGACCTTCTTGCCCTCGAGCTCGCCGGCCGAATCCTTGTCGATTTCCAGCGCCTCGGCGACGACGCAGTTGTCGTTGTCGGCATAGCTCACCGCGACATCCACGATCTGCAGGTCCTGGCCCGCCGAGGTCGCGACGACGAAGGGCGGCACGCCCTGGCTGACGGCGATCTGCACGTCGCCCGAGGCCATCGCGGCGGACATCGCGGTGCCGGTGTCGAAGCTGACCCAGTTGATCTTGACGCCCATCGCCTCTTCGTAGGTGCCCATCACCTTGGCGTACTGAAACGGCATCGGCCATTCCAGGAAGTAGGCGACGGTGATTTCGTCGAGATGGCCGCCGGCCTGGGCCTGCGTCGCGGCCAGCGCGGCAACGCCTGCTGCGGCGCCCATCAGTTTCGATTTCAGGTGCATGTGTCTCTCCCTATTGAATCTCGGTCTGCGCGGTTCGGGCCGCGCAGCGTTTTGGGGGGCAGTATTGCCCCCCCGGGTTGCGGCGTACAGTTTTTTTGTTGGTGATGTCCCCCGTCCCGTGCGCGCGACTCTAGTTGCCCGGCTCCCGATCGGGCAACACCCGGGTACGGCTGGCCCTATCGTGCGCAGATAACTGGCCCTATAATGGCGGAACGATCTGTGGTGTTTTTAGTCGTTCCGAAAGTCCCCTTCATCCCTTCCGAATGGAGCCGCCGCGCCATGCAAACCACGCTCTCGCCGAACGATATCAGCCACGTGGTCGAGGCCGACCGCGCCCATGTCTGGCACCACCTGATCCAGCACGCACCCTGGACCGGGCCGCAGCCCAAGGCCGACCCGCGGGTGATCATCGAAGGCAAGGGGATGCGGGTCTGGGATGCCCGGGGCAAGGAACTGCTCGACGCGGTCTCGGGCGGGGTCTGGACGGTGAACGTGGGCTATGGCCGCGAAGAGATCGCGCGCGCGGTCTACGAACAGCTGCTGAAGCTCAACTACTTCGCCGGCTCCGGCGGATCGGTTCCGGGCGCGCTGTTCTCGGAGAAGCTGATCGAGAAGATGCCGGGGATGAGCCGGGTCTACTATTGCAACTCGGGCAGCGAGGCGAACGAGAAGGCGTTCAAGATGGTGCGCCAGATCGCGCACAAGCGCTATGGCGGCAGGAAGTACAAGGTGCTCTACCGCGACCGGGACTATCACGGCACCACCATCGGCGCGCTCTCGGCCGGCGGCCAGGACGAGCGCAACGCACAATACGGCCCCTTCGCGCCGGGCTTCGTGCGGGTGCCGCACTGCCTGGAATACCGTGCCGCCGACCAGGGCGCGCCGACCGAGAATTACGGCGAATGGGCCGCCGGGCAGATCGAACAGGTGATCCTGCGCGAAGGGCCGGACACGGTGGGCGCTCTCTGCCTCGAGCCGGTGACGGCAGGCGGCGGGGTGATCACGCCGCCGCAGGGATACTGGGAGCGGGTGCAGGAGATCTGCCGCAAATACGACATCCTTCTGCACATCGACGAGGTGGTCTGCGGCGTCGGCCGCACCGGCACCTGGTTCGGCTATCAGAATTACGGGGTTCAGCCCGATATGGTGACGATGGCCAAGGGCGTGGCAAGCGGCTACGCCGCGATCGCCTGCCTGGTGACGACCGAGAGCGTCTTCGAGATGTTCCGCGACAACGCCGAGGACCCGCTGAACTATTTCCGCGACATCTCGACCTTCGGCGGCTGCACCGCCGGGCCGGCCGCGGCGCTGGAGAACATGCGGATCATCGAGGACGAGGGGCTGCTGGACAACACGCTGGCAATGGGCGCGCGGATGATCGAGAACCTGAACGCCCTGGCCGAGCGGCACCGGGTGATCGGCGACGTGCGCGGCAAGGGTCTGTTCTGCGGCGCGGAACTGGTCGCGAACCGCGACAGCCGCGCGCCGGCCGATGAAAAGCTCTGCAACGCGGTGGTGGCCGACTGCGCCGCGCAGGGCGTGCTTATCGGCGTCACCAACCGCTCGGTGCCGGGCTACAACAACACGCTGTGCTTCTCGCCCGCGCTGATCGCCACCGCCGATGACATCGACCAGATCACCGCCGCAGTGGACAGGGCGCTGACCAAGGTCTTCCAGTAGCCGGGCGTTGCCGGATGGTGCGCCTTCGGCGCGACCGATACTCCCATCCTCGCCTCCGGCTCCGGGTGGGGCCTCGGCAATCCGCGGATGATCTCGCGGATTCCGGGCGTTTTTCGGGTCGCGGGGCCGGGTGGCCGCGGCGGGGATATTTCGGGCCCGGATGACAGAGCCGGTTGGCGGCAGGGCGGTTTGCTGGTAAGTCCAGTTCGGTGACCGGATGAGGCCAGGCCTGTGGCGATCCCCGCCGAAAGCTTCTTTCTCGACCCCGCCCACGGAGGCACGCTGCAAAGCCAGATCCAGGAACTGGTGACCGAGGGCGTGCTGTCGGGGCGGCTGCGCCCCGGCGAGCGGATGCCGTCGAGCCGCAGGCTGGCGTCGCAGCTCGGCATCAGCCGGATCACGGTGACGCTGGCCTATACCGAGCTGGTGTCGAACGACTACCTGACGGCACGCGGCCGCTCGGGGTACTACGTGAGCGAAAGCGCGCCGCGCCCGCCGCGCTATCAGGCGCGCCGCCGCGAGGCGGAAAGCGTCGACTGGGCGCGCGCCGTCGGACAGCGGTTCTCGTCCTATTCGCGGCTGGTCCGGCCGCCCGACTGGCGGCGCTATCGCTACCCGTTCATCTACGGCCAGGCGGATGCCTCGCTGTTCGATCACCAGAACTGGCGGCAATGCGCGCTGAAGGCGCTGGGGCAGCGCGAGTTCGAGGCGCTGACCGCGGATTTCTACGAAGAGGACGACCCGCGGCTGATCGACTTTCTGATCCGGCACATCCTGCCGCGCCGCGGGATCGCCGCGACGCCGGACGAGGTGCTGCTGACGCTCGGCGCGCAGAACGCGCTCTGGCTCTCGGCGCAGGTTCTTCTGACCCAGCGCCGGACCGCGGCGATCGAGACGCCGTGCTATCCCGGCCTGCGCGAAATACTCGAGCAGACCCGCTGCAAGCTTGCCGCGGTGCCGGTCGATGCCGGCGGCCTGCCGCCGGAACGCCTGCCGGCCGGAACGGATGTCGTGTTCGTCACCCCGAGCCACCAGTGCCCGACCACGGTGGCGATGCCCTATGACCGGCGCCGGGCGCTGCTGGACCGGGCCGAGCGCGACGGGATCGTCGTCGTCGAGGACGATTACGAGGTCGATCTCGGCTCGGGGGCCGCGCCGCCGCCGGCGCTGAAGTCGCTCGACCGGACCGGGGCGGTGGTCTATATCGGCTCGTTCTCGAAGTCGCTGTTTCCGGGGCTGAGGCTCGGCTACCTGGTGGGCGCCAGAACGTTCATCCGCGAGGCCCGTGCGCTGCGCGCGCTGGTGCTGCGCCATCCGCCCGGACACCTGCAGCGCACCGTGGCCTATTTCCTGTCGCTCGGGCATTACGACGCGCAGCTTGCCCGCATGGGCGCAGCCTATCGCGCGCGCCGCGCGACGCTGCAGGCCGCGCTGGCGGCCGAGGGGCTGGAGGTCGCGGGCGCCGCAGGTGGCGCCAGCTTCTGGATGCGCGCGCCTGCCGGCGTGAACACCGGGGCGCTGGCGCTGCGGCTGCGCGGCCGCGGCGTGCTGATCGAGCCCGGGCGCGCCTTCTTCGGCCCCGGCGACGACGACCAATCGCATTTCCGGCTGGGCTACAGCTCGATCCCGGCCGAGCGGATTGCCGGCGGGGTCGCGCTGATCGCGGCCGAGCTGCGCGAATCTGGCCATACCGGGCCGGCGTGACTGGCCCTAACGTGCCGGCATGATTCCGGCCTAGAAGATGCCCGATCGGACGGCGCCCGGGGCGCGCCGCCGCGAGACGTCAGGGGAGAGAAACATGAAGATGACGACCGAAGAGGCGTTCGTCAAAGTCCTGCAGCGCCACGGGATCGAACATGCCTTCGGCATAATCGGCTCGGCGTTCATGCCGATCTCGGATCTCTTTCCGAAGGCCGGGATCACGTTCTGGGACTGTGCGCACGAGGGCTCGGGCGGCATGATGGCGGATGGCTACACGCGGGCGTGCGGCAAGATGTCGATGATGATCGCGCAGAACGGCCCCGGCATCACCAATTTCGTGACCGCGGTGAAGACGGCGTATTGGAACCACACGCCGCTTCTCTTGGTCACGCCGCAGGCGGCGAACAAGACCATCGGGCAGGGCGGGTTCCAGGAAGTCGAGCAGATGAAGCTGTTCGAGGACATGGTGGCCTACCAGGAAGAGGTTCGCGACCCGTCGCGCATCGCCGAGGTTCTGAACCGGGTGATCCTGAACGCGCACCGCGCCTCGGCGCCGGCACAGATCAACGTGCCGCGCGATTACTGGACCCAGGTGATCGACATCGAACTGCCCCGCATGGTCGAATTCGAGCGGCCGGGCGGCGGCGAGGCCGCCCTGGACCGCGCCGCGGCGCTGCTGTCCGAGGCCGAATTCCCGGTGATCCTGAACGGCGCGGGCGTGGTGCTGGGCGGCGCGATCCCGGCCTCGATGGCGCTGGCCGAACGGCTCGACGCGCCGGTCTGCGTCGGCTACCAGCACAACGACGCCTTCCCCGGCTCGCATCCGCTGTTCGCCGGGCCGCTCGGCTACAACGGCTCGAAGGCCGGGATGGAACTGATCGCTCGTGCCGACGTGGTGCTGGCGCTGGGCACCCGGCTCAACCCGTTCTCGACGCTGCCGGGCTACGGGCTGGATTACTGGCCGAAGGGCGCAAAGATCGTCCAGGTCGACATCAATCCCGATCGGATCGGGCTGACCAAGCCGGTGGCGGTGGGCATCGTGGGCGATGCGAGGAAGGTGGCCGAGGGGCTGCTGGCGCGGCTGTCAGACGCGGCGGGCGACACTGGCCGCGCCGAGCGCAAGGCACTGATCGCGCAGACGAAATCGGCCTGGGCGCAACAGCTTTCCTCGATGGACCACGAGGATGACGACCCCGGCACGACCTGGAACGAACGCGCGCGGTCGGCCAAGCCCGACTGGATGTCGCCGCGCATGGCCTGGCGTGCGATCCAGGCGGCGCTGCCGAAAGAGGCGATCATCTCGTCGGACATCGGCAACAACTGCGCCATCGGCAATGCCTATCCGACCTTCGAGGCGGGGCGGAAATACCTGGCGCCGGGCCTCTTCGGCCCCTGCGGCTATGGCCTGCCCGCGATCGTCGGCGCCAAGATCGGCTGCCCGGACACGCCCGTCGTGGGCTTCGCCGGTGACGGCGCCTTCGGGATCGCGGTGACGGAACTGACCGCGATCGGTCGCGGCGAATGGCCGGCGATCACGATGATCGTGTTCCGCAACTACCAGTGGGGCGCGGAAAAGCGGAACTCGACGCTGTGGTACGATGACAACTTCGTCGGCACGGAACTGGACGAGGGCGTCAGCTATGCCGGCATCGCCAGCGCCTGCGGGCTGCAGGGCGTGGTGGCGCGGACTATGGACGAACTGACCGCCGCGCTCGACCGGGCGATCAAGGACCAGAAGGCCGGCAAGACCACGCTGATCGAGGCGATGATCAACCAGGAACTGGGCGAGCCGTTCCGCCGCGACGCCATGAAAAAGCCGGTCGCGGTGGCGGGGATCGACCCGGCGGACATGCGCCCGCAGACGGTGTGAGGCCCGTCGCCCTCTCGATCCGCGTCCCGGGAGGAAGGGGAGGCGCCCGCGGTCGCGGCACCGCGTCGCGCCCGCTGTCCCGGTGCGCGACGGGCCGGGAAAGGGGGGTGTCCGGATGACGGCGCAATGCGATATCCTGGTTCTCAACGCCGGGTCCTCGTCGATCAAGTTCGCGGTGTTCGACGGCGCGATGGCCGAGACCCATCGCGGCATCGCCGCGGGTATCGGCGGCAAGTCGTTCCTGGAAACCGACGGCAACCGCCGCGACCTGCCGCTGATCGACCACCGCGCCGCGCTGACCGCGGTGCTGGCGGCGCTGGGCAATGCCGGCGTGACGCCCGAAACCTTGCGCGCCGCGGCGCATCGCGTGGTGCATGGCGGGCAGCACCTGTCGAAACCGGTGCGTCTGACGCCGGACAACATCGCCGAAATCGCCTCGTGCACGCCGCTTGCGCCATTGCACAACCCGCACAACCTGGCCGCCATCGAGGCTCTGGCCGCCGTCGCGCCCGACCTGCCGCAATTCGCGTCCTTCGACACCGCGTTCCACGCCACCAACCCCAAGGTCGCGACGCGCTATGCGATCCCGAAGATGATCGAGACCAAGGGCATCCGCCGCTACGGCTTTCACGGGCTCAGCTACGCCTCTCTTGTCAAGCGCCTGCCGGAGATTTCCGGCGAGCCCCTGCCGTCGCGGCTTCTGGCGTTCCACCTCGGCAACGGCGCCTCGCTCTGCGCGATCCACAACGGCCATTCGGTGGCCACCACCATGGGCTATTCGCCGCTCGACGGGCTGACCATGGGCACGCGCTCGGGCGGGATCGACGCCAATGCGGTGCTGCGGCTGGTCGAAGAGAACGGGCTGGAACGCACCAAGGCGATCCTGAACCACGAAAGCGGGCTCTTGGGTCTGTCGGGCGGCAAGTCGGACATGCGCAACCTGATGCTGGATCACACCGCCGACAGCGATTTCGCGGTGGAACATTTCTGCTATTGGTCGCTGCGCCACGCCGGTTCGCTGATCGCGGCGATGGAGGGCTGCGACGCCATCGCGTTTACCGGCGGCATCGGCGAGAACGCCATCGGGGTCCGGGCGCGGATCTGCCGGGGGCTGGAATGGCTGGGCGTGCGGATGGATCCCGACGGCAACCACCGCAACGGGCCGCGATTGCACGCCGACACGTCGAAGGTCGCCGTTTGGGTGGTGCCGGCGGAAGAGGAACGGATGATCGCCGAGGATGCGGTGGAATTGCTGGAGCAGGCGGCGTGAACCGGGCCCGTCAGGTCATCGCGACGGTGACCGCGGTCGCGGCGATGATGTCGGGAACGCCGGCCCCGCGCGAAAGGTCGCAGACCGGCCGCCGGAAGCCTTGCAGAAAGGGTCCGACCGCCTGCGCGCCGGCCAGTTCCTGGGCCAGCTTGTAGGCGATGTTGCCGGCATCGAGGGAGGGAAAGATGAGCACATTCGCATCGCCGCCGCCCGCGCCCTTCTTTGCGGCGATGGCCGCGTTCAGCGCGGCATCCGCCTGGACCGGGCCGGGGAAGCCGGTTGCCTCGGCCGCGGCGCGCACCGTGTCGACCGAGGCGCCGGTGCCGCTGGTGCCGGTCGAGAACGACAACAGCGCGGGCCGCGCCGAGCCCAGCAGTGCGGTCGCCGAGACGACCGTGGCGCGGGCGATGTCGGCAAGCTCGGCGGCATCCGGGTGGACGTTCACGGCGCAGTCGGAAAACACCATCTCGCGCCCGCCGGGGAACAGCATCAGGAAGAAGGACGACACCGTGCCGACGCCCTCGGCCAGACCGATGCCGATGCTCGCGGCCTCGATCACCCGCCGGGTCGGCGCGTCGGCGCCGGCGACCATCGCGTCGGCCTCGCCCGCCGCGACCATGGCGGCGGCGCGGTACAGCGGCCGGGCCAGCATTCGCCGCGCCAGCGCCTCTTTCAACCCGCGCGCCTCGACCAGGACCGCGACATGCGCGTCGGTTGGCGGGGCCAGGTCCACCGGCTCGACGATGCCGGCGGCGCGCATCTCGGCTGCCGCCGCGGCGACGCGCGGCTCGTGCAGTTCCGGGAACACCACGCGGGCGCGCCGCGCCTTCGCCACCTCGATCGCCCTGTCCACCACCGTCATGCCGGCCCCCGTGCTGCCGGCCTAGGAGACCCAGATGACCGATGACGTCAAGATCAACCGCGGCCTGAAGGGCGTATATTTCGAGCGTTCCGGCGCGTCGGACATCGACGGGGCGGCGGGCCGGCTGAGCTATCGCGGCTACGACATCAACGACCTGGCCGAGCACGGGACGTTCGAGGAAATCGCCTGGCTGCTGATCCAAGGCGAATTGCCGGCCGCCGCGGACCTCGCCGCCTTCGACGCCGAACTGAAGGCGGCGCGCGAGCTTCCCGGCGCGGTCTACGACATCATCCGCGCCACGGCGGGCGGTCATCCGATGGACGTGCTGCGCACCGCGGTCTCGGCGCTCGCCGCGCTGGAGCCCGACAGCCGCGAGTTGGGCGAGGCGGCATTCCTGCGGAACGGCGTGCGCCTGACGGCGCAGGTGCCGGTGATCGTCGCGGCGCATGACAACATCCGCAACGGGCGCGCGCCGGTGGCGCCCGATCCTGCGCTGGGCCACGCCGCGAACTGGCTTTGGATGCTGAAGGGCAAGCCGCCCTCGGACGATGCGACCCGGCTGGCGGACCTGGATTTCATCCTGCATGCCGAGCACGGTGCGAACGCGTCGTCCTTCGCCGCACGGGTCACGGTGGGGACCGAGGCGAACCTGCACGGCGCCATCGTCACCGCGCTATCCACCCTTGCCGGCCCGGCGCATGGTGGCGCCGCCGAGGACGTGATGAAGATGGTGCGCGAGATCGGCGCGCCCGAGAACGCCGCCCGATACGTCAAGACCAAGCGCGCCGCGCGCGAGGCGGTCACCGGTTTCGGCCACCGGGTCTACCGCACCGAGGACCCGCGCGCACGGCACATGCGCGACGGCGTCGAGCGCCTCGGCCGCGAGATGGGCCAGCCCGAGTGGTACGAAATCCTGCAGGCCGTGGTCGAGGCGATGAAGCCCTATGCGCGCCACGGGCTGAACGTGAATGTCGATTTCTATTCGGGCGTGATCTACCAGCTGCACGGCATCCCGATGGATCTGTACGTGCCGATCTTCGCCATCGGCCGGATGCCGGGCTGGGTGATCCAGTGCCTCGAACAGGTGCGCCGCAACATCCTGATCCGGCCCCTGACGCTTTATGACGGCCCCGCGCCCCGCGCCTGGGTGCCGATCTCGGAGCGGTAGCGCCTGTCATATTGTGCGCTACCGCGCGCTCTTTTTCCGCAAGCCTCCACGCGACGCCCCGTTCCGGGCGTGGCGCGGGTGGCGGGCCGGGACATGCGTATTTCTGACGAGAAGAAGCCGCGGACGGGTTCTTTGAACCATCGGCGTCGCTCGCCCGACCCACGGGCATGGAACATCAACCCGCATATCGCCCCGCCAAGCCCCGCCTTCGCCCGCTCAGCCTCGAGGCCCGCCGCCGCCGCGCCGAACTGAAGCGCCGCGCGCCCGCGCCGGGGCAGGTCTTCACCGACTGGGCCTGCATCTGACACCGCTCGCCGCGCCGCCCGCTGCGCCGTCCACGCGCCGCGGCGCGGCATGAAATTTCCTTTGACTTTTTCACGACTCCGCCCCATGAAATTCCCGGGAGGAATTTCATGGGCGAACTTCGCACCCTCGGCGCCGATCTGCGCAGCTTGCGCAAGTCGCGCGGGCTGACGCTGGAAGCCGTCGCCTCCCGGCTGGGCAAGTCCGTCGGCTGGCTGAGCCAGGTCGAGCGCGACATCAGCCAGGTCGACGCCGCCGAGGTCGCGGCGCTGGCGCGGCTGCTGGAAGTGCCGGTCTCGCTGTTCGCGATGCCGGAGGCGCCCGGCCGCGAGGCCGGCCGGATCGTGCGCAAGGATGCCCGCCGCGCCATCGGCGAGCGCGAAAAGGGCCTGGTCGAGGAATTGCTGTCGCCCGACCTCACCGATTCCTTCGAAGTCGTCCACTCCACCTTCCTGCCCGGTGCCGCGCGCCGCGGCCCGGTCAACCGCCCGACCGCGGAACTGGCGGTGATCGTCTCCGGCAGGCTCGACGTCTGGCTCGGCGCCGACAAGTTCACCCTCGCTGCTGGCGACAGCTTTCGCGTCCGCGGCGAGACGCTGCGCTGGGCGAATCCCTACGACATCCCGGCCGTGGCGGTCTGGGTGATCTCTCCTCCTGTCTACTGAAAGGCTGACCGATGTCCGATTTCCCGACAACGGCCCGCGTGGTGATCATCGGCGGCGGCGCGGTGGGCGCCTCGTCGCTCTATCACCTGGCCCGCGCCGGCTGGACCGACTGCGTGCTGCTGGAAAAGAACGAACTGACCGCCGGGTCCACCTGGCATGCCGCCGGCAACGTGCCGACCTTCTCGACCGGCTGGGCGGTGATGAACATGCAGCGCTACTCGACCGAACTCTACCGCGGGCTGGGCGCGGCGGTGGATTATCCGATGAACTACCACGTCACCGGCTCGATCCGGCTGGCGCATTCGACCGAGCGGATGCAGGAGTTCCACCGCGCCTGCGGCATGGGGCGCTATCAGGGGATGGCGCTCGAGATGATCTCGCCCGCCGAGGTCAGGGAGCGCTATCCGTTCATCGAGACGCATGACCTGGAAGGCGCGCTCTACGATCCGGCCGACGGCGACATCGACCCCGCGCAGCTGACCCAGGCGCTGGCCAAGGGCGCGCGGGACATGGGCGCGAAGGTGCTGCGGTTCACGCCTGCGACCGGGGTCAGCCGCGCGAACGGCGAATGGGTGGTGTATACGCCCAAGGGCGACATCCGCTGCGACTACGTGGTCAACGCCGCCGGGTACTATGCGCAGCGGGTGGGCGAGTGGTTCAAGCCCTTCGGCGGACGCACGGTGCCGATGATGGTGATGAGCCACCAGTACCTGCTGAGCGACGAGATCCCCGAAATCGCGACATGGTCCGCCGAGCAGGGGCGCAAGCTGCCGCTGCTGCGCGACGTCGACGTGTCCTATTACCTGCGCCAGGAAAAGGCCGGGCTGAACCTCGGCCCCTACGAGCGGAACTGCAAGGCGCACTGGGTGACGCCTGACGACCCGATGCCCGAGGATTTCTCGTTCCAGCTTTACCCCGACGATCTCGACCGGCTGGAGCATTACATCGAGGACGCCATGGCGCGCGTGCCGCTTCTGGGACAGGCGGGCATCAGCAAGGTGATCAACGGGCCGATCCCCTACGCGCCCGACGGCAACCCGCTGATCGGGCCGATGCCTGGGGTTCCCAACGCCTTCGAGGCCTGCGTCTTCACCTTCGGCATCGCCCAGGCGGGCGGCGCGGGGAAGATTCTCGCCGAATGGGTGACCGAGGGCCAGACCGAGTGGGATTGCTGGTCGCTCGATCCGCGCCGGTTCACCGATTACGCCGACCGCGACTATTGCCTCGCCAAGGGGGTCGAGGTCTACGGCCACGAATACGCGATGCACTTCCCGCACCACACCTGGCCCGCGGGGCGCGACAGGAAGTTGTCGACGCTGCACTCGCGGATGCGGGCGGCAGGCGCCGTGTTCGGCCCCTATAACGGCTGGGAGCGGGCGAACTGGTATGCCGGGCCGGACGACGACACCTCCGAAGCGGCGACCCAGACCTGGGACCGGAACGGCCCGTGGGAGCCGCGCATCAAGGCGGAATGCGAGGCGGTGCGCGACCATGCGGGCATGCTGCCGATCACCGGCTTTACCCGGATCAAGGTCGAAGGCCCCGGCGCGCGGGATTTCGTCGACGGCCTGACCGCCTCGCGGCTGCCCGCGCCGGGGCGCGTCGGGCTGGTCTATTTCCCCGACGCCCGCGGCCGGATCGTGACCGAGATGTCCTGCATGGTGCATTCCGAAGATGACGTGGGCCTGATCACCGCCGCCGCCCCCCAGTGGCACGATTTCGAGTGGCTCTGGCGGCAGGCGCCCGACGGGGTCGAGATCAGCGACCACACGCGCGAGGTCGAGTGCATCCTCGTGACCGGCCCGAAGACGCGCGACATCCTCGCCCCTCTGACCGAGGGCCACGACCTGTCGGCCCCCTGGCTGTCGGTGAGCTTCGAGGGCAAGGTCGCGGGGCAGGACTGTGCGCTGATCCGCGTCTCCTTCGCGGGCGAACTGGGCTGGGAAATCCACTGCGACCCGGCCGTCGCGCCGGCGATCTGGGACGCGCTTTCGGCGGCCGGCGTGACGCCCTTCGGCATGTGGGCGCTGGACCGTCTGCGGCTGGAAAAGGGCTATCGCGCGTGGAAGGGCGATCTGTCGACGGATTACTCGCTGCTGCAGGGCGGGCTCGACCGGTTCACGCGGCTCGACAAGCCGCAGGACTTCCCCGGCAAGGCCGCGCTTCTGGCCGAAAGGCAGCGGGGCGTGACCAAGCGCTTCGCCACGCTGATCGTCGAGGCGGGCGACCAGGACCCGCCCTACATGTCGACGATCTGGGACGGGGACGAGGTCGTGGGCGAGGTGACGTCGGGCGGCTGGGGCTACCGCGTGAATGCCTGCGTCGCGCTGGCGATGATCCGCGCCGATCTGGCGGTCGAGGGACAGGCGCTGGAGGTCGAGATCTTCGGCACGCGCTATCCGGCGGCGATCCAGGCCGACCGGCCGCTCTGGGACCCGGCGAACGAGAGGCTTCGCGCATGACGCGAACACCGCCGCTTGCAGCGGGCCCCGCCCGCCTCCCTTCTGCGCCTTTCAGGCTTGAACACGAGGGGGCGGCGCGCCTGCGGCGCGCCGGGCTGGCGCCATGGCGATAACCCTGCTCGACGGCGGCGTCGGCCAGGAACTGGTGCGCCGCACCAACGACCGGATAACCCCGCTCTGGTCGACCCAGGTGATGATCGACCACCCCGACCTGGTGCGCGAGGTGCACGCGGATTTCTTCGCCGCCGGCGCCGAGATCGCCACCACCAACACCTACGCGGTGCTGCGCGACCGGCTGAGGCGCGTCGGGCTCGAGGACAGCGTGCCGGGGCTGATCGACATAGCGCTGAGCGCCGCCGAGGCAGCGCGCGCGGCGCACGGGTCCGGCCGGATCGCCGGGTCGCTCGGGCCGCTGATCGCGTCCTACCGGCCCGACATCTGCCCGCCCGCGGCCGAGGCGGCGGAGCTTTACGCCGAGAACGTCGCGCTGATGCGGGACCGGGTCGATCTTTTCCTGATCGAGACCATGTCGTCGGTCGACCAGGCCGACGGCGCGCTGCGCGCCGCGATGCCATCGGGCAGGCCGGTCTGGCTGGCGGTCACGGTGGACGATTTCGATGGCACGCGGCTGCGCTCGGGCGAGGCGCTGGGCGATCTGTCCGGCATCGTCGCGCGGCACGGACCGGACGCGGTGCTGATCAACTGCTCGCGGCCCGAGGCGGTAGCGGCGGGGCTGGAGATCGTCAAGGGCTTCGGCCTTCCCTTCGGCGCCTATGCCAACGGCTTCACCAGGATCGGCGAGGGGTTCCTCGGCGCCGCGTCCACGGTCGACGCGCTGGAGCGGCGCAGCGATCTGGGCCCCGCGGCCTATGCCGATTTCGTCGACGGCTGGATCGGGCAGGGCGCGACCTTGGTCGGCGGCTGCTGCGAGGTAGGCCCCGCGCATATCGCCGAAATCCGACGGAGGCTTGCTGCATGAAACTGACCGCATCCGCGATCCGCACCATCGAGATGTGGCGGCTCGGCTTCGTCGCCACGGTCACGCCGGGCGGGCGGCCGAACGTCTCGCCCAAGGGCACCTTCATCGTAGTCGATGACGAGACCGTCGCGTTCGGCGAAATCCGCTCGCCGCAGACCGTGGCGAACCTGACGGTCAATCCGGAACTCGAGGTCAACTTTGTCGACCAGTTTACCCGCAAGGGCGTGCGCATCCGCGGCCGCGCGGCGTTCCTGCGCCCCGCTACGCCCGAGTTCGAAGCGCTGCTGCCGCGGTTCGCCGCGCTCTGGGGCGATCTGGCCGGCCGCATCAACATGATCGTCAAGGTGCCGGTCGACGAGGCACTGCCGCTGTCGTCGCCGGTCTACGACACCGGCGCGGCCGAGGCCGAGATGATCGCGCTTTACAAGGCGCGGTTCGCGGAGATGTATCCATGAATCGCGGCCGCCCGCTCGATCGCCCTTCCGGCAGGATGGGGAAGGCGTGCCGTGACGACCGGAGGGACACCAGATGAGCGTTCCAACACATGCCCGCGCGGTGATCGTCGGCGGCGGTGTCGTCGGCTGTTCGGTGGCCTATCACCTGACCAAGGCGGGCTGGTCGGACGTCGTCCTGCTGGAACGCAAGGCACTGACCTCGGGCACCACCTGGCACGCCGCCGGGCTGATCGCGCAGCTTCGCGCGACGGCGAACATGACCCGGCTGGCGAAGTACAGCCAGGAGCTTTACGGGGCGCTCGAGGCCGAGACCGGGGTGGCGACCGGGTTCCGCCGCGTCGGCTCGATCACCGTGGCGCTGACCGCCGAGCGGAAAGAAGAGCTTTTCCGATCGGCCTCGATGGCGCGGGCCTTCGGAGTCGAGATCGAAGAGATCGCGCCGGGTGAAGTCAAGGCGCGTTATCCGCACCTGAACACCGAAGGCGTCGCGGCGGGCGTCTACCTGCCGAAGGACGGGCAGGGCGACCCGGCGAACATCGCGCTGGCCCTGGCCAAAGGCGCCCGGCAGCGCGGCGCGCAGGTCCTCGAGCGCACCAGGGTCGCGGGCGTGCGCCGCGAGGGCCGCCGGATCACCGGGCTCGACTGGCAAGATGCGGCCGGCGGGCGCGGGCATATCGCCTGCGAGCACGTGATCAACTGCGCCGGCATGTGGGGGCACGATGTGGGCCGGATGCTGGGCACCAACGTGCCGCTGCAGGCCTGCGAGCATTTCTACATCGTCTCGGAACCGATCGCGGGGCTCAGCCAGCTTCCGGTGCTGCGGGTGCCCGACGAATGCGCCTATTACAAGGAGGACGCCGGCAAGATCATGCTCGGCGCTTTCGAGCCGGTGTCGAAACCCTGGGGGCCGATCCCGGACGACTTCGAGTTCGACCAGCTGCCCGAGGACTTCGACCATTTCGAGCCGATCCTCGAGGCGGCGGTGAACCGGATGCCGATGCTGGCCGACGCGGGCATCCACACCTTCTTCAACGGCCCGGAATCGTTCACGCCGGACGACGCCTATCACCTCGGCCTCTGTCCCGAGATGGACAATGTCTGGGTGGCGGCCGGGTTCAACTCGGTCGGCATCCAGTTGGCCGGCGGCGCGGGCATGGCGCTGGCGGCGTGGATGGACACCGGGCAAAGGCCATTCGACCTGGGCGACGTCGACATCGCGCGGATGCAGCCGTTCCAGGGCAACAGGCGCTATCTGCGCGAGCGCGCGACCGAGACGCTGGGGCTGCTTTACGCCGACCACTTCCCCTACCGCCAGAAGGCCACCGCGCGGGGCGTCCGGCGGACGCCGTTTCACGCCCACCTTGCCGAACGGGGCGCGGTGTTTGGCGAGATCGCGGGCTGGGAACGGGCGAACTGGTTCGCCGAGCCCGGCGAGGCGCGCGAATACCGCTATTCCTGGGGCCGGCAGAACTGGTTCGGGAATGCGGCCCGCGAACACCGCGCGGTGCGCGAGAACGTCGGCCTCTACGACATGTCGTCCTTCGGCAAGCTGCGGGTCGAGGGACCGGACGCCGAGGACTTCCTGAACCACGTCTGCGGCAATGACCTTTCGGTGCCGGCGGGGCGGATCGTATATACCCAGTTCCTGAACGCCTCGGGCGGGATCGAGGCCGACGTGACGGTGACGCGGCTGTCGGAGACCGCCTATCTGGTCGTCACGCCGGCGGCGACGCGGCTTGCCGATCAGACGTGGCTGATGCGCCATGCCGGCGAGCGCCGCGTGGCGATCACCGACGTGACCGCGGCCGAAGGCGTTCTGGCGGTGATGGGCCCGAACGCGCGGCGGCTGATGCAGGCCGTTTCGCCCGCGGATTTCTCGAACGATGCCAACCCCTTCGGCACGGCGCAGGAAATCGAGATCGGCCTCGGCCTGGCGCGGGCGCATCGCGTGTCCTACGTGGGCGAGCTGGGCTGGGAGCTATATGTCGGCGCCGACATGTGCGGCCATGTTTTCGAAGCGCTGTGGGACGAGGCGCAGGCCATGGGCGCGCGGCTTTGCGGCATGCACATGATGGATTCCTGCCGGATCGAAAAGGCGTTCCGGCATTTCGGCCACGACATCACCTGCGAGGATCACGTGCTGGAGGCCGGGCTGGGATTTGCGGTGAAGACCGCCAAGCCCGGTTTCATCGGCCGCGACGCGGTGCTGCGAAAGCAGGATGACGGTCTGGACAGGCGCCTGGTGCAGTTCCGCCTGACCGATCCCGGGCCGCTGCTCTATCACAACGAGCCGGTGATCCGCGACGGCGCGGTCGTAGGCTATCTCTCGTCGGGCAATTACGGCCATACGCTGGGCGGTGCCATCGGTATGGGATACGTGCCCTGCAAGGGCGAAACCGCCGCGGATGTGCTGGCCTCGTCCTATGCGATCGAGGTGGCCGGCACCCGCGTCACGGCCGAGGCGTCGCTGCGGCCGATGTACGATCCGAAATCCGAGCGCACGAAGGCATAGAGCACCGGCCTGCCGCCCCCGTGGCGGGCCGATGCTCCAGCCGCGTGCCCCCTCGTGCGCAACCCGGCCCGATTGCCCGTGCCCCCCCCCGGCAGGCAATCTGTGCCCCCGGCCGGATTGCGCCCCTTTGAACCCCCAACTCAGTACGTCACGATCCCGCGCTTCACCATCGTGGTCTCGATCGCCCTTCCGTAGTCGACCGAGACCGACCCGATCGAAGTGGCCAGCACGAAGGCGAGACCGACCGCGCCACCCGCCATCACGATCCAGTCCGCCGTGACGGCGCCGTCTTCGGATCGAATGAACGTCATGACCATTGTCATCGCCTTCATGGTGCCCTCCCATGTGTCGCGATCTTGGTACCCGGCGCGCCGCATTTCGCCAAACATTTGTCCAAATTTGCTGGGAAATCGCCCTTTTCGGGTGAGAATCCGGGAACGATGGGTGGTTACAGGGGGGGAATGTTCAGAAATGCGAAATCGGCGGAGAGATTCGCCGCCGATATGCGCCGCATTCCTGCCGCGATCGCCGGTGCCGGCTCAGCCGTAGCGGGCGGCGAAATTCCGCAGGATGCGCTCGGGCACGTGCACGTCGGCGGCATGTACCATGTCGGTCAGCCGCCGGGCGTCCGCGGCCGGGAAATAGCCGTGATCCTTGTAGATCGCGATCCGGGTCTCGAAGACCTGCGCGTCGGCCTCGGGGTGGAACTGCGTGGCATACACGTTGTTGCCGTGACGGATCATCTGGAACGGGCAGGGGTCCGAGGCCATCAGGTGCACGGCACCCGGCGGCAGCGCCTGCACCGCCTCCTTGTGGCCGACGAACGTGTCGAAGGTGTCGGGACAGCCGGCCAGCAACGGATCGGTGCGGCCGTCCTCGGTCAGGTGGCAGGTCGAGGTGCCCACCGGCTCGGAATAGCGCGCCTTCGAAACCTCGCCGCCGAGGAAATGCGCCAGGATGCCGATGCCGTAGCAGCAACCCAGGAACGGCAGATCGCGTGCCGTGACCTCGGGCATCAGCGACATCACGGCGGCCTCCATCCGCGCATCGAGTGCGGATTTCATCTCGGGCGGGTCGCTGACACAGCCGGGTCCGCCGCCGACGATGATCCCGGCATAGGCGTCGAGCGACAGATCGGCCGGCAAGGGCTCGCGGTCCAGGCAGATCCGCCGCGCGCGGTCCGGCGCGAGGCCGCCCTTGTCGAGGATCGCCTGGAACTCGTCGTCGGACGCCGCCGCCTCGGGGCGGAGCTGGAGGATCAGAAAGGGCTTCATGTGACGTCCTGCTTGCCTCGGACGTCCATGACCCCGCGCGCGCGAGGCGTCAAGCAGGTGCCGCCAAAACCGGTGTCGCATCGGCGGCGCGGATCGGGCAGAATGGTCTGGGCTTCAAGCGAGGGAGGACATTGCATGCAGATGGCGGCCGAACGCGAGATCGCGGCAGAGCCGGGCACCGTCTGGGCGGCGCTTCTGGACAGGGACGTGCTGAAGGCATGCGTGCCCGGATGCCAGGAGATGACCGGCTCGCCCGAAGAGGGATTCCAGGCGGTGGTGGTGCAGAAGGTCGGGCCGGTAAAGGCCACCTTCAAGGGCGCGGTCACGCTGTCGGACATCATCGAGGGCGAAAGCCTGACGCTCTCGGGCGAGGGCAAGGGCGGCCCGGCGGGCTTTGCCAAGGGCGGCGCCAGGGTGCGGCTCGAACCGGCCGGGACCGGCACCCGGCTGATCTACGACGTCGAGGCGAAGGTGGGCGGCAAGCTTGCCCAGCTCGGCAGCCGCATCATCGACGGCTTCGCCAAGAAGATGGCGGACGATTTTTTCCAGCGCTTCCAACAAACTGTTGAAGGACCGCCGGAAGGGGCCGAGGATGGCGCGGGGGAATCGGCGGCGAAAAAGGGCTGGCTTAAACGGCTCGTCAAGGGCTGAGCCGCCGGACCGGATTTAAGACAGGGAGGAATGCATGACGACGGTTTCGATTACGGTGAACGGCAAGGCCCGTTCCGGCGAGACGGAGGGGCGCACGCTGTTGTCGTCCTTCCTGCGCGACACGCTTGGCCTGACCGGCACCCATGTCGGCTGTGATACCAGCCAGTGCGGCGCCTGCGTGGTGCACGTCAACGGCCAGGCGGTGAAGGCCTGCACGATGTTCGCGCAAGAGGCCGAGGGCGCCGAGGTCACGACGATCGAGGGGATGGCCAATGCCGACGGCTCGCTGGGGACGATCCAGCAGGCGTTTCAGGATTACCACGGCCTGCAATGTGGGTTCTGCACGCCGGGCATGGTGATGTCGGCGGCCGCGCTGCTGGCCGAGAATCCGAAGCCGACCGAGGCCGAAGTGCGGGCCTATCTCGAGGGCAACATCTGCCGCTGCACGGGCTATCACAACATCGTACGTGCGATCATGGCGGCGTCCGGGCAGGACGTGGTGCCGGTCGCGGCCGAGTGATTGGGGGACGGTGCGCGAGATCGTGCACCCTGCCGGACATATTGCCGAAGGGTGCGTGGCTGCACGCACCGCATTGGGAGGAGAGGAATAGAACATGCCGAAGGATCATGGCATAGGCGCCAGCAGCAAGCGGCGCGAGGACGTGCGGTTCCTGACGGGCCGCGGCCGGTATACCGACGACATCAACCTGCAGGGGCAGGCCCATGTGGCCTTCCTGCGCTCGGACGTGGCGCATGCCCGGATCGGCGGCATCGACACCTCCGCGGCGGCGGCGATGCCCGGCGTGGTGCGCATCTTCACCAGCGCGGATTTCGAGGGCGTGGGCACGCTGCCCTGCGGCTGGCAGGTCACCGACCGCCACGGCGAGCCGATGAAGGAACCGGCGCACCCGATCCTGGCCCAGGGCAAGGTGCGCCACGTCGGCGACCCGATCGCCGCCGTGGTGGCCGAGACCTACGAGCAGGCGCGCGACGCCGCCGAGGCAATCAGCGTCGATCTCGAGGACCTGCCCGCCGTCATCGACATGAAGGCCGCCGTCGCCGACGGCGCGACGCTGGTGCATGACGAGATCGGCACCAACCTGTGCTACGACTGGGGCTTCGTCGAGGAGAACCGCGAGGCGGTCGACCAGGCGATCGCGGGGGCACATCACGTCACCACGCTGGAGCTGGTCAACAACCGGCTGGTGCCGAACGCGATGGAGCCGCGCGTGGCGGTCGGCGACTATGCCGCGCATTCCGGCGAGTCGACGCTCTACACCACCAGCCAGAACCCGCACGTGATCCGCCTGCTGATGGGGGCCTTCGTGCTCGGCATCCCCGAGCACAAGCTGCGCGTGGTCGCGCCGGACGTGGGCGGCGGCTTCGGCAGCAAGATCTTCCACTATGCCGAAGAGGCGTTCTGCACCTTCGCCGCCAAGGCGATCGGGCGGCCGGTGAAGTGGACCGCGCAGCGGTCCGAAAGCTTCATGACCGACGCCCATGGCCGCGACCACGTGACCAAGATCGACCTGGCGCTGGACGAGAACGGCAAGTTCCTGGCGATCCGCACCGACACCTACGCCAACATGGGCGCGTATCTGTCGACCTTCTCGACCAGCGTGCCGACCTGGCTGCACGGCACGCTGATGGCCGGCAACTACACGACACCGCTGATCTACGTGAACGTCAAGGCGGTCTTCACCAACACTGTGCCGGTCGACGCCTATCGCGGTGCGGGCCGGCCCGAGGCGACGTTCCAGCTGGAGCGGGTGATCGACAAGGCGGCGCGCGAGATGGGGATCGACCCGGTGGAGATCCGGCGGCGGAACTTCATCCAGCCGGATCAGTTCCCCTATGCCACGCCGGTCGCGGTGGAATACGACACCGGCAATTACGGCGCCACGCTCGACAAGGCGCTGGAGATGTCCGATTTTGCCGGCTTCGCCGCGCGCGAGGCGGACTCGAAGGCCCGCGGCAAGTGGCGCGGGATCGGCATCAACACCTATATCGAGGCCTGCGGCATCGCGCCCTCGGCGCTGGTGGGCCAGCTTGGCGCGCGCGCGGGGCTCTACGAAAGCGCGACCGTCCGGGTCAACGCCACCGGCGGGCTGGTGGTGATGACCGGCTCGCATTCGCACGGCCAGGGCCACGAGACGGCCTTTCCGCAGGTCATCGCCGAGATGATCGGGATCGACGAGTCGATGGTCGAGGTGGTGCACGGCGATACCGCGAACACGCCGATGGGCATGGGCACCTACGGGTCGCGCTCGATCGCGGTGGGCGGCTCTGCCATGGTGCGCGCCACCGAGAAGATCATCAACAAGGCAAAAAAGATCGCGGCGCACCTGATGGAGGCCAGCGAGGCCGACATCGAGTTGAAGGACGGCCAGTTCTCGGTCGCGGGCACCGACAAGCAGGTCGCCTGGGGCGACGTCTGCCTGGCAGCCTACGTGCCGCACAACTACCCGCTGGAGGATATCGAGCCCGGGCTGGAGGAGACCGCGTTCTACGACCCGGCCAACTTCACCTATCCCGCGGGCGCCTATGTCTGCGAGGTCGAGGTCGACCCCGACACCGGCAGGGTGACGATCGAGCGGTTCACCGCGGCGGACGATTTCGGCAATGTCGTCAACCCGATGATCGTCGAGGGCCAGGTCCATGGCGGGCTGGCGCAGGGGATCGGGCAGGCGCTGCGCGAGGGCTGCGTCTATGACGAGAGCGGCCAGATCCTGTCGGCGTCCTACATGGATTATGCCATGCCGCGGGCCGACGATCTGCCCAGCTTTGCCGTCGACCATTCCTGCCAGACGCCGTGCACGCACAATCCGCTCGGCGTGAAGGGCTGCGGCGAGGCCGGGGCCATCGGGTCGCCCCCGGCCGTGGTGAACGCGGTCGTCGATGCGATGCAGAGAAACGGCCGGAACGTCACCCATATCGACATGCCGCTGTCACCCGCGCGGGTCTGGGCGGCAATGAACGGATAAGGCGATGGTCCGCCCCCGCCGCGGGGGCGGGACCACCCGATCTAGGGAGTAGAAAGATGCACAATTTCGAACTGGTGAAACCCACCACCATCGCCGATGCGGTTTCCGCACTGGGCGGCGACGAGGCGCAGCCGCTCGGCGGCGGGCAGACGCTGATCCCGACGATGAAGCAGCGCCTGGCGGCGCCGGCCCGTCTGGTCTCGACCACCGGCATCGCCGAGATGGTGGGCGTCCGCATGAACGATGCCGGACAGCTTTGCATCGGCGGCGCCACCACCCATGCCCAGGTCGCCCGCGAGGCGGCGGCGCATTAC
The DNA here is from genome assembly GCA_041627895.1 of Rhodobacter sp. Taxonomy (GTDB): domain Bacteria; phylum Pseudomonadota; class Alphaproteobacteria; order Rhodobacterales; family Rhodobacteraceae; genus JBFKQC01. Next base: position 11,856 of record JBFKQC010000003.1, on the reverse strand, counting down.
CCCGGGCTGGCCGGGCTGGCGAGCCATATCGGCGACCCGGCGGTCCGCAACCGCGGCACGATCGGCGGATCGCTGGCCAACAACGACCCGGCGGCGGACTATCCCGCCGCGGTGCTGGGCTCGGGCGCGACGATCGTGACCAATGCCCGCGAGATCGCGGCGGACGACTATTTCCAGGGCATGTTCGCCACCGCGCTGGACGAGGGCGAGCTGATCACCGAGGTGCGCTTTGCGGTGCCCGAGGCGTCGAACTACCAGAAGTTCCTGCAGCCGGCGTCGCGCTTTGCGCTGGTCGGTGTGTTCCTGGCCAGGTATCCCGACGGCGTGCGCGTCGCGGTCACCGGCGCCTCGGAGGGCGGCGTGTTTCGCTGGACCGAGGCCGAGGCGGCCTTGTCGGCGAACTTCTCGGCGGATGCCGTGGCGGGGCTTTCGGTTCCGGCCGACGGGATGATCGGCGACCTGCACGGCTCGCCCCGGTACCGCGCGCACCTGGTCGGGGTGCTGACCGGCCGCGCGGCGGCCGCCGCCGCCTGATCCAGCCCTGAAACGGCCAGAGCGGGCCCCGCCGCGGCGGGGCCCTTTGGGTTGGCGGGCGCTGCCATGCGGAGCGCTTCCGCGCGCTCTTTTCCGGCCAGCGGCCAGGCGACGCGGGATATCCGCCGCCGGGCGGGTTGCCGGCGCGGGACGGGCGTATTTGCGACGAGAAGAAGGGCCCGGATCGGGTTCGCGACCGGATTCCCGGGGTATCGAGCGGCCCGCTTTGCGGGAATCGTTCTTTAGGGTAATCTGCTTTTGTTTGTAGGCGTGCGCGCCGCAACGGATTTATCGAAATGCACAGTAAAGGTGATTGCAATGACGATACCGGATGGGGTTTGGACCTATCGCAGCCTTTCCGACAATCCCGGGATGACAGGCGACTTCAACAATGTCGCGATCTGGGAAGCGGAGCTGATGATCGAGACCATCGCTGGCTCGAGCGAGTTCCACGGCCATATCGGCGGCCGGCCGGACGTGGTGCCGGCCGATCATCCGTATCTGACCGTGACCGGGCGCAGCCATGGCGGCGATCCGCGTCGGGTAACGTTCCGGGGGCTGGGCGTGCCCGGCACCGAGTTCGACGGCTGGATCTACGACTATGACGGGTATGTCTCGCCGGTCTGGCTGGGCGGTGTCGGTCAGGTGCCAGCGATCACAGGCACGGTGACGCGGACCGTGCGCCACGGTACTGCGCCGGCGGGCGAGGTGTTCTCGTTCTACGCGGTCCGGCAGCCTTTTGCCGAGCCGCGTGGCATCACCAGCGAAGTGCCGCAGTTGGGACTGGCGCGGGTGGCGCTGCCGGATACGATTCGCGACATGCTGGCGTCCGAGCGGCACCGGCTGCACCATCAGATCTGGCACGCCGCGCGGAATCGCTGGGCGAGGCTGTCCGACGCGCGGCGCGACCGGTTGCGCGACCTGGGCTGGCAGCCGGGTCCGAAATCCGCAGAGCGCCTGGCGCTCGGACCCGGCATGTGGACCAACGGGTCGGGCGAGGATTTCCTCTACATGCACCGCCGGATGATCGCTATGGTGCAGGCGGAATTCCCGTTCAGCCGATGGGGGCGGCTGCCGTCGCCCGGGCTGCCGTCGAGCTTTCGGCCGGGCTTTCCCAAGGACCGGGTCGGCAATCCCGACGGCTGGGCGGTGCCCGAGGCATGGGAATTGCCGGGCGCAGGCGATTTCAACGTCACCTTCGCCTGGCGCAAGACCGCGGCGGCGTTCCATTCCGAATTCCAGCGTGCCGAGGCGCAGTTCACCGATCCGGACTATCTGGTACGGGTGTCGCTGGGCGAGCTAGGTGCGCGGCTGGAATGGACGCTGCACAACTGGATGCACATGCGCTGGGCCTCGGTGCCGCGCAATCCCGACACCGGCGCGCCGGCGCCCGAGGGGCGCGCGCCGCTGGACTGGGACCCGAAGTGGCTGAAGCCGGAAAACGACTATCTGGGCGAGACGTTCTCGAGCCATGTCAATCCGGTGTTCTGGCGGCTGCATGGCTGGGTCGACGACCGGATCGGCCAGTGGTTCGCCGTGCAGGAGGCCGAGCGGCCCGGCACCGTAAAGCAGAAGCAGGTGCATGGTGTCGACTGGTTCGAGGCCGACGGAACCTGGGCGCAGATCACCGATCCCTGGGAAGGCCCGCGCGGCGGCGGGGATCACGGCGGGCTTGACCTGGACCCCGACGCGATGAAGGCGGCGCTGACGGCGATCTACGGGCCCGAACCGGCCCCGCCTGGCGCGATGACGGCTGCGGCCGAAGTCGGGGCGGCGAGCGCATTCGGGCCGCGGCCCGACTGGTTCACGCTGGAGCCGCCGGACGACGCCCTGTAGCCCCGAATGGCAGTGGCGCGCGGCGCCCCCGGCACCCCGCGCCGCCGCTCAGGGGATCAGCACGGTCGAGCCGGTGGTCTTGCGGCCCTCCAGGTCGGTATGCGCCGCGGCGGCCTCGCGCAGCGGGCGGGTCGAGGCGATGCTGACCTTCAGCCGGCCGTCGGCGATGGCCTTGAAAAGCGCGGCCGAGGCGGTTTCCAGCCAGACCCGCGAGGCGGCGTAGTGAAACAGCGTCGGACGCTGAAGGCGCAACGAGGCGCGCGCCAGGTGCGAGACGCGCAGCGCGTCCGGCGCGCCCGAGGACTGGCCGAAGCTGACCAGCGTGCCGAAGGTTCTGAGGCAGTCGAGCGACCCCATGATCGTGTCCTTGCCGACGCTGTCATAGACCGCGGCCACCCCGGCGCCGTCGGTCAGTTCCCTGGTGCGGGGGACGAAGTCCTCTGCCGTGTAGTCGATCACCGCGTCATAGCCGTTCGCCAGCGCCAGCCGGCCCTTGGCCGCACCGCCCGCGGTGCCGATGGCGCGCACGCCCTTCGAGTTCAGCCACTGGCCGGCGAGCAGCCCCACCCCACCGGCGGCGGCGTGGAACAGCACGGTCTCGCCCCTTGCCGCGGGATAGCTGTCGTGGATCAGGTAATAGGCGGTCAATCCCTTCAGCATCGCGCCCGCGGCGGCCTCGTCGCCGACGCCGTCGGGCAGCGGCAGCAGCATCTTCGCCGGCACCAGGCGGTGCGTGGCATAGGCGCCGTTCGGCACGGTATATGCGACCCGGTCGCCGGCGGCGAAGCCGGTGACGCCGGGGCCGATGGCCTCGACCACGCCGGCACCCTCGCAGCCGAGAATCAGATCCTTCTCGACCGGCCAGGGATAGGCGCCGGTGCGGATGTAGATGTCGATGAAATTGACGCCGATCGCGGTCTGGCGGATCAGCACCTCGCCTTCGCCGGGCGTCGGCGGCGTGATCTCGATTTCGCGCAGAACATCCGTTCCGCCGGGCGTGCCGGCGACGATTGCATAGGCCATGGCCGTGGTTCTCCCCAGTCTTCGCGGAAAGGATAGGTCAGAGCCGGAGCCTGGTCCAGCGTGCGCCGCGCCTGGCACTGCGCACGCAGGCCCCGACGACGGCGGCGCCCGCGACCCCGTCCGAGATGCCGGGAAACGTCACCTCGTCGGCACGCGCCAGCCGCCGACCAAGCGGTGCCGGATCGGGCCGGTGCGGCCATCGCGCGCCGCCAGCGAGGGACGTTTGCGGCCATGCGGCGCCTTGCCCACGGCTCTGCCTCCTCGAAGTTCCGCTGCCGGCGGAAAAATTATCCGCCTGTGTGAACCGGTTCACAGTCGCCGGGTCTTCAGCGTGGCAAACCTGTGTCCAGATCAGCCAGGAGGACACGTTATGACCCAAGCCAATTTCCTGAACGCCAAGGCCGAATTCGCCCTGCCGAAACTGGGCCGGCCCGAGATTCCCGCCAACTACTTACAGTACTGCGTGCTTCGCTATCGCACCCGCCGCCAGCTGCGGAAGGCCGGCAAGCACATTCTCGACGATATCGGCATAACCGAGGCCGAAGCCCGCGCCGAGGCGAGCAAGCCCTTCTGGAAGGCGTGACGCGCCCGTCACAGCCCCAGGATCCGCCTGTTCGCGGCCGGATCGGTGCCGCCGGCGGCGACGTCGTCGAACGCGGTCTCGGTCACGCGGATGATGGGCTGGCGAACGAATTCGGCGCCTTCGCGGGCGCCGTCTTCGGGATGCTCTGGCCAGCATTCCCATTCGACCACCGCCAAGCGGTCGAAATCGTTCGCCGCCATCCTGGGAAAGATCGCGCCGAAACCGACCCGGCCGTCGCCGGGCGAGCGGTACCGCCCGACGCCTCCGCTGACCGGAGTCGCCATGACCTGCCATAAAGTGCGCGACCGCGCGCCTTTGTTCCGTGCGTCGCGGCGCGACGCGTCACGCGGTCCGGGGCGCGGCTGGCGGTCCAGACAACGCGTCGCCGCGCCGCGGGGGCGTGCGCGGACGGTCCCGGGGACCGGCGTGCCGCGGCGCGCCGGTCGTCCCCTGTCTCGGTGCTGTGATCTGCCGGGGTCTGGTTGGCCGGAAGGTGGCGGCGCCGCCGGTCGACATGCCCATCGGTTCCGGATGCGTCTGGAACCCGCACCCGTTCGATCCTTGAACCGTCCCCGGGGCCGGTGCGGGCGTCGGGGCTGGAGCGTCTGGCACGCGCAGGGTATCGCCCCGCGCCGAAACGTTTCGGGGCGAGGTTATACGCGGCCGGCGTTAGGACTTCGTTAAGCCACCGTACGGCGGCGGTTGGCTCGCGGCGGGACATGCGTATTTCCGACGAGAAGAACACCGGGACCGGCGCATCGCCGCGAACGGTCCGGCGAACGCGGACGGGTCGCGCGTGTGGCGCCGCGCCGCGCGCCGGTCAGGCGAATCGCGCGACCGCGATGCCCTCGGCCTCGAGCCCCTCGCGCACGGCGCGGGCCAGCGCCACCGCGGCGGCGTTGTCGCCGTGCACGCAGATCGTGTCGATCCGCGTCTCGATTTGCCTGCCGCTCGTGGTGATGATCGCGCCGGCCCGGACCATCCGCGCGATGCGGTCCGCGGCCTCGCCGGGCTCGTGGATCATCGCACCCGGCTGCGAGCGGTCGACCAGCGTGGCGTCGTCGTTATAGGCGCGGTCGGCAAAAATCTCGGCGGCGTAGTGCGCGCCGAGGTCGCGGGCCACATCCTCCATCACCGTCGCCGCCAGCACCATCAGGCGGATATCGGGGTCGACCTCGAGCGCCGCCTCGTAGCAGGCGCGCGTCATCGCCGCGTCTTCGCTGCACATGTTCGACAAGGCGCCGTGCAGCTTGAGGTGCCGGACCTGGCCGCCCGCGGCCCTAGCCATCGCCTGCGCCGCGCCGAGCTGGTACTTGACCCAGTTCGCAAGCGTGGCGTGGGGCACCTGCATCCGGCGGCGGCCGAAGCCCTGCAGGTCGAGGAATCCCGGATGCGCGCCGATGCCGACGCCGTTCTCGACCGCGGTCCGCATGGTCTGCGCCATCGTGTCGGCGTCGCCGGCGTGAAAGCCGCAGGCGATGTTCGCCGAGGTGACGATCCCCAGAAGGCTCGCGTCGTTGCCCATCGGCCAGGGGCCGAAGCTTTCGCCCATGTCGGCGTTCAGGTCGACGGTCAGGCTCATGTCTCTTCCTCCCCGGTGATGGCGCCGCCGATCAGTTGATAGGACAGCAGATCGGCGATGTCATGCGGGTCGCGCAGCAGCGGGCGCACCGCGCGCCGCAGATCGGCGATCAGGCGGGCCATCGCGGCCTCGGCCATGATTGCCTCGTCGCGCGGGACGAAACGGAACCGGATCGGGTCGCCCGGGCGGGTCTGCGCGGCGCGCGGCAGGTCGGCCGGGATCACCGTGGCGATCCGGGGATAGCCGCCGGTGGTCTGGTGTTCGTAGAGCAGGATGAAGGGCGTGCCGTCGCCGGCGATCTGGATGTCGCCGGGTACGACCATCTCGCTCAGCACGGTGTGCTGGTCGGCGGCGGCGAACGGTGCGCCGTCGAAGGCAACCCGCACCCCCATGCGGTTCGAGCGCGGGTTGCGGGTGAAGGCGGTCGCCTCGAGCCGGGCGCGCTCGGCCGGGGTGAAGCGGCCTGTCTGGACGCTTTCGACCACGCGCAGCGTGCCGCCGCCGAAACGGTCCCCGGGGTCGAGTGCCAGGCCGGTCGCCGTGCCGGGGTCGTCGCCGAGCGGCAGCGAGGCGCCATCGGCCAGCGCCGCGCCGATCCCGGCCACGAGATGCGCCGAGCGCGAGCCGAGCACCGGCTCGGTGGCGATGCCGCCGCCGATGTGGAGGTAGGCGTAGCTGCCCCGCGTGGCGGCGACGAGGGTCAGGCGGGCGCCGCGGGGCAGAAGGTGGCTGGCGTTCCATGGCACGGCGGCGCCGTCGACGGCCGCCGGCATCGGCGCGCCGGTCAGGGCGATGCGCAGGTCGGCATCCGCCTCGAACGTACCGCCGAGGCCCGCGAATTCCAGCGCCGCACAGTCCGGGCCCTGGCCGAGGATCGCCGCGCCCTCGGCCAGCGCAAGCCGGTCGGCGGCGCCGCCCTGCGACAGGCCCTCGTCGAGGAAACCCGGCCGGCCGCGGTCCTGCACCGTCAGGCCGGGACCGGCCTTGAGGACTTTCAGCGCCCGGGTCACGCCAGCACCTCGCAGGTGGCGCCGCCGTCGCCGGTCTGATCGCCGGCGGCAATGCGCCTCAGGTCCTGCGGGGCGACCTCGCGAAACGTCACCTCGTCGCCCGGGGCCAGGGCGAAAGGCTGCGCGGCACGGGGCCGGAAGCAGCGGAACGCGGTCTGGCCGACATGGCGCCATCCGGTCGGCGCCGGTCCGGCGAAAATGATCAGTTGCCGGATCGCGACCACCAGCGCGCCGCCCGGGACCTGCGGGTTCAGCCGGCTCATGCGCGGGATGTTCCAGGCCTCGGACAGTTCGCCCATGTAGGGCTGGCCCGGTGCGAAGCCGATGGTCAGGACCCGGACCCGGGCGTCGGCGATCGCCTGCCGTGCGGCGTGCTCGTCGAGCCCGGCGGCCTCTGCCGCCTCGGCCAGCTGCGGCCCGTGCTCGCCGCCGAGCACGACCGGAATGCGCCAAAGCCTGCGGCCCGCGGGCAGGGGGGCGGCGAACCAGTCCTCGCGATCCAGCAGCGCCTGCAGCCGCCCGGCCAGCGCGTCCGCCTCCAGCGCCAGCGGGTCGTAGCGCACGAAGACCGAGGTGAGCGAGGTCGCGGTTTCCGCGACGCCCGCCATCTGCCCGGCCTCCAGCGCCGCGCGAAAGGCCAGGGCGGCGCGGTTGGCGGGCTCGCTCATCCGGTCGGCGAAGGTCACGAGCTTGGCGCAGAGGCCGACGTCGCGGATCGCCGGGAATGCGTCAGGGGCGGCCATAGAGCCTCTGCATCAGGATCGGCGTCAGATACATCGGCACCTGGTAGCAGCCGATGAAGATCAGCACAGACTCGGTGATCTCCGCGGGAAGCGCAACGAGGAACAGCGCGATGTTGCGGTTGCCGGCAACGACCGCCGCGGGCACCGCGATGTCGCCGCGACCGAGCGCGCGGAGGCTGGCGAAGGCGGCGGCCTGCATGCCGAAATTCAGCGCGACGGCGAGGCCGAGCCAGCGGGCCAGCGCGCCGGGATCGGTGCGCAGCGCCGGACCCACGGCCGACATCAGCCCGACGACGATCACCGCCAGCGTGATCGCCGAAAGGCCGTCGAGCGCAGCCACCGTCCCGGGCTGCGGCGCAGGAAAGAACCGGCGGCGCAGCGCGAAGGCCGCGCCGGTGGCGAGCGCGATCACCGCCGAGAGGCGGAGCGCGGCGAACAGCACCTCGTCCAGGCCCTCGAGCGCGGGAAGCAGCCAGAAGACCGGCAGGATCGTCAGCGGCAGCAGCAGGGTGCCGAGAACCAGAAGGCGCATCGCCGGGGCCGGATCGTGGCCGAGCATCACGGTAAAGGCCGCCCCGCCCGAGATCGAGGGCGCGGCGAGTGCAAGCGCCACGGCGAGCGCGGCGGCGGTGCCGGTCGCGCCGGCAGGGGCCAGCACGGCGAGGGTGGCGAGGACGAGAAGCGGCAGGCCAAGCTGGTACAGAAGCACGAGCCACAGGCTGTCCCGCGCCTCGCCGAGCCGGCCGAGCGCGGCGCGCAGCCCGATGCGCAGGGCCGAGACGAAGACCAGAAACGCCACCATCGCCGGCAGCGCGGGCTTCATCGCCTGGGCCAGTCCCGGTGCGGCGAAGCCCGCCAGAAGCCCCGCGACCAGCAGGAGGCGCCCGTGCCGGGCCGCCAGGCGCAGCGCGTGCATCTAGCGGGCCAAGGGCTTTCGAAAGCCCCTGGCAAGGAGTATCGGGACGCGTTGCACCCCTAGCCGCCCGGTCCCTTGCGGATGTTCTCGGGCAGCCAGGTTGCGAGCTCCGGAAACGCGATCAGCACGAAGACCATCAGCACCATGATCAGGAACATCGGGAACCCGGCGCGCGCGATGAACCCCATCTCGTGCCCGGTCATGCCCTGCAGCACGAACAGGTTGAAACCGATCGGCGGCGTGATCTGCGCCATCTCGACCACCACCACGATGAAGATGCCGAACCAGATCAGGTCGATGCCGGCCTCGCGCACCATCGGTTCGACCACCGCCATGGTCAGCACGACGCTGGAAATGCCGTCGAGGAACATGCCGAGGATGATGTAGAACACCAGAAGCACCATCAGCAGTTCGAACCGCGAAAGCTCCATCTTCGCGATCAGGTCGGCGAGCCCGCGCGGCAGGCCGGTAAAGCCCATCGACAAGGACAGGAACGCCGCGCCGGCGAGGATCAGCGCGATCATCGCGCTGGTGCGGGTGGCGCCCATCAGCGATTCGGTGAACGTCTTCCACGAAAGCGAGCCCTGGCTGGCGGCCAGGATCAGCCCGCCGATCACGCCGAAGGCCGCCGCCTCGGTCGCCGTCGCATAGCCGAGATACATCGAGCCGATGACGACGAGGATCAGGCAGATCACCGGGATAAGGAAGCGCGAGTTGCGCACCCTTTCGGCAAAGCTCTTCGACGGTTCCGCGGCCGGGTTCCAGCGCGACGAGACCTTCGACATGACCGCGACGTAGGCCATGAACATCGCCGCCAGCACCAGCCCCGGCACGATGCCGGCGAAGAACAGCTTGGATATGCTCTCGTTGATCGTCACGCCGTAGACGATCAGCGTCAGCGAGGGCGGGATCATCAGCCCCAGCGTCGCCGCGCCGGCCAGCGTGCCGATGATCATGCGTTCCGGGTACTGACGCTTGCGCAGCTCGGGGATCGACATCTTGCCGACCGTGGTCAGCGTCGCGGCGCTGGACCCGCTGACGGCGGCAAAGACCGTGCAGCCGACGATGTTGGTATGCACCAGCCCGCCCGGCAGCCCGGCCATCCAGGGGGAAAGCCCCTTGAACATGTCCTCGGAAAGCCGCGTGCGATACAGGATCTCGCCCATCCAGATGAACAGCGGCAGCGCGGTCAGCGTCCAGCTCGACGAGGCCGACCACACGGTCGTCAGCATCACGTCGCCCACGGGCCGCGAGGTGAACAGCTCCATCCCCACCCAGGCCACGCCCATCAGCGCCAGGCCGACCCAGACGCCGGTGCCCAGAAGCAGGAACAGCACGAACAGGAACAGGATGATGATCGAAAGGTCTTCCATCGCGGCCTACTCCCCGAAGCTCTGGTCGACCAGGTCGCGCTTGATGCGGTGGTCGCCCGAGACGAAGAGGTGGATCAGGTGGTCGGTCAGCGCGATGGCGAGGATCAGCGCGCCGAGCAGGACGAAGGATTGCGGTATCCACAGCGCCGTCCGGTCCTGGCCCTGGCTGATGTCGTTGAACTTCCACGACCAGTAGACGAATTTCTGCGCGTAATAGACGAAGTACCAGGCAATCGCCGCGCCGATGCCAAAGCACCAGATTTCCATGATCCGGCGGGCCTTTGCGCCGACCGCGTTCAGCAGGATCGACACCCGGATATGGCTGCCCCGGTTCAGCGCGTTGGCGAAGGCCAGGAACGACGCGGCGGCCATGAAATAGCCGGCATATTCCGGGATGCCCGGCGCCACCTCGCCGGTCCAGCGCGCCAGCATCTGCAGCACGATCAGCACCAGGATCGCGATCAGGCAAAGCGCGGCGAGGATGCCGGCGCCGAGATAGAGCGCGTCGAGCGCGCGGCGCAGGAACGTCATGCTGGAACGACCCCCGAGACGACGATGGACGGAACCGGAACGGCGAAACCGTCGCCGGTGGCGAATTCCCGCGCCCTGGCCGCGACCTCGTCGCGGATCGCGGCCACGGTCTCGGGCGTCTGCAGATCCAGGATCAGCGGCGTGCGCACGCTGAGTTTCATGAAATCGTCCAGGAAATCGCCCTGCGGCGCGTGGTAGACGTTGGGCACGTCCGCGATCTCGACATCGTCGAACCCGGCCTCGGCCATGGCGGTGCGGCATCGCTCGCGGTCGGAATAGACAAAGGCGTCGGGCGCCGGGTCGACCCGGCTCATGTCGGCGTGCCTTGCGATCGTGCCCATGACCAGCGCGAAGAGCGGCGACTCGGCGGGCGCGCACCACTGGCTGAAGGCATAGCGCCCGCCGGGCCGCAGGATGCGAGCCGCCTCGGCGAAGGCGCGCGGCGGCTCGGTGAAGTGGAAGACGCCGAACGGGCAGACCGCCGCGTCATAGCTGGCGTCCGGCACCGGCAGGGCCTGTGCGTCGCCCTCGAAGAACCGGCAGCGCGGGAAGGTCTCCGCGGCCACACGCACCATGTCGGGCGCGAAATCGACGCCCTCGGCCTCGGCCCCGATGGCGTCCGCCGCGCCAGCCGCAAAGCCCGGCCCGCAGCAGATGTCCAAAAGCTTCGTTCCGACCCGGGTGCGCACCGCGCCCAGCAGCGCCGGGATCGACTGGGTGGTGATGCGGGCCGTGTGATCGCCGTAGATCTCGGCCTTGGCGCCCCAGCCGTCACGCTCCTTCTCGCGGAAAGTCTCGAATGGCATGGTCCGCCCCCTGGCCCGCCGGGTGGCCGCGGGCACCTGTTCGGCGCCCGCGGACCCTGGTCACTGCATCGCCTTGAAGGCGTCGACGATAGCCTGGCCGTCGGCGCCGGCCTCGGACAGCCATTCGGCGGTCATCGTGGCGCCGATTTCCTGCAACTCGGCCTTCATCTGGTCGTTGGCGGGTTCCACCGTCATGCCGCCGGCCTTGAGCCCGTTCAGCGTGAACTGGGTGTATTCCTTGGCGCGCCAGAAGCCTGCATATTCCGCGATCCCGGCGCAGGCCTGGATCACGTTCTTGTTCGCGTCCGACACGCCCGACCAGACATCCGAGTTCACCATCACGTAGTTGCGCGGCAGCCAGGCGTCGACTTCGTAGAAATAGTTGAGCGATTCCCAGACCTTGCGGTCATATCCCGTGGCGCCCGACGAGATCATCGAATCGGCCACGCCGGTGGCGAAGGCCTGGCTGATCTCGGCCGCCTCGATGGTCACCGGCAGCATGCCCGTAAGCTCGGCAAGCCGCGAGGTGGCGTTGTTGTAGCTGCGGAACTTGATCCCCTTCATGTCGGCGACCGACGTGACCTCGTCGCGGAAGTAAAGCCCCTGCGGCGGCCACGGCACCGAGTAGAGCAGCGTCAGGTTCTGCTCGGCCAGCACCTTTTCAAGCGCCGGCTTGGCGGCCTTCCACAGCTTTTCGGCATCGTCGAACGACGTGGCCAGGAACGGCACCGAGTCGAAGCCGAAAATCGCGTTCTCGTTCTGGTGGCCCGAAAGCAGCCGCTCGCCGATCGGCACCTGGCCGGTCTGGATCGCGCGCTTGATCTGGGCGCCGGGGAACAGGCTGCCCGAGGGATGGGTGACGACCTCGATATCGCCGCCGGTCCCCGTGGTCACGCATTCGGCGAACTCGGCGCCGGTC
>JBFKQC010000002.1:0-136157 GCA_041627895.1 Rhodobacter sp. | reverse complement strand
CGTGGCGATCCACGAGAAGATCTTGATGCCCGTCGGCACCGCGATGACCATGGTCGCCAGCATGAAGTAGGTCTGCGTGAAGGTCGACATGCCGACGGTGTACATGTGGTGCGCCCACACGACGAAGCCGAGCGCGCCGATCGCGATCATTGCCCAGACCATCGGCAGATAGCCGAAGACCGGCTTGCGGCTGAACGTGGCGACCACGTGGCTGATGATGCCGAAGGCCGGCACGATCACGATGTAGACCTCGGGATGGCCGAAGAACCACAGGATGTGCTGATAGAGGATCGGGTCGCCGCCGCCTGCCGCGTCGAAGAAGGTGGTGCCGAAGTTGCGGTCGGTCAGCAGCATGGTGATCGCGCCCGCCAGCACCGGCAGCGACAACAGGATCAGCCAGGCGGTGACGAAGATCGACCAGGAAAACAGCGGCACCTTGAACAGCGACATGCCCGGCGCGCGCATGTTCAGGAACGTGGTGATCATGTTGATCGCGCCGAGGATCGACGACGCACCCGACAGGTGCACCGCAAAGATCGCCAGGTCCATCGAGAAGCCCGCCTCGCGCGTCGACAGCGGCGGGTACAGCACCCAGCCCACGCCCGAACCGGACTGCCCGTTGCCGCCCGGCATGAACACGCTCATCACCGCCAGCGTCGAGCCGGCGACGAACAGCCAGTAGCTGAGATTGTTCATCCGCGGGAACGCCATGTCCGGCGCGCCGATCTGCAGCGGCATGAAGAAGTTGCCGAAGCCGCCGAACAGCACGGGGATGACGACGAAGAACATCATCGTGACGCCGTGGCCGGTGATCAGCACGTTCCAGAGATGCCCGTTCGGCGTGCAGGGCTCTGCCGCGTTGGCGATGAAGCGCGCGCCCTCCAGGCACATGTACTGCACGCCCGGATCCATCAGTTCATAGCGCATGAACATCGTGAACAGCACCGAGACGAAGCCCACGAGGCCGCCGGTGAAGATGTAGAGGATGCCGATGTCCTTGTGGTTCGTGGACATGAACCAGCGGACGAAGAAGCTGCGCGTGTCCTCGTGGCCGTGGTCATGGATGGCGGCGTCTGCCATGCGGAGTGCCTCCGTGTTCGCAGTTGCAGATCGCCCGGTCATGCGAGTCACCTCGCATTCCGGGCTTTGCAGGTGTTTTAGTGGCCCCTGCGGGCGGGGGCAACGACCGATCGGGGTATTTCGGGATCAGATTGTCGCAGTTCCCATGCAGGTTTTCCGCCCCGGGCATGGCGGGGCCGGAAAAAACGCGCCCGCTGCGGATCGGCGGGCGCGTTTCTGAACGGCCGGGAGGGAGGGGCCCGGCCGGAAGGGAAGCCCTGCCTACCCGGAGAGCGCCGCAAGCGGAACGATCAGTGCCATGCCGGCGCCGACCATTGTCAGGAAGAGGACGTTCGCGGACATCTGGTGCCTCCGTTCGGGCAGCGACCAGGGAGATGCTAGGATCATTCGCCTCGGCGTGCCATTCCGGTATTCCTTACCCTCCATGGCGCGCGGGCGGCGTGACAATTCGGACACGTATCGGTGGATCGCGGACAGGAACTTGCGCTTTCGCGGTGGCTTCCGAACGGCTTTAAGGCCGGCTTATGCTGCCGGCGCAGCGATCAACCATATGGCGATGTTCAGGATTTTTCCGGCAGCGATTTCGACGTCGCCGCGGCCCCGGAATCAAGATGCGCGTGAAAATAATCTTTGCGGAATTCGGCCCCTTAAACCGTCTGCAGACCGCCCCATATTCACGCCAGCATCGCGACGAGCCACGGTGGCCCAGGATGCTTATCGGGGGAGCAAACCCATGAAAAAGATTGCAAAATTCGCGTCGATCTCGGCTCTCGCGCTGTCCGTTGCGCTGCCGGCTCTGGCCCAGGGAACGCTGATCGGCACCGACGCGCTGAACGAGCGCATCGAGGACATCGAGCTTGACGTCCGCGAAGAACTGGCGCGCGGCGAAGATGCCGAGCGCTTCAGCCCGCTGGGCGTGGCGCAGGGCTGGAACGGCTCGCTGGCGCTTCAGGCCTCTGCCGCGACCGGCAACACCGACACCGGCGAGGTTTCGCTGGCCGGCCGTCTGACCTACGGCGTTGGCGAGTGGAACCACACCTTCGGTTTCGCCGGCGAGTACGGCGAAGCGAACGGTGTCAAGAACGAAGAGAAGTTCTTTGCCACCTACGAAGGCAGCCGCTACTTCACGGAAACGGTCTATGCCTTCGGCGTCGGCCGCTACGAATACGACGGTTTCGCCACCAACGAGCATGACGTGTTCTTCGGCGCCGGCCCCGGCGTTCGGGTGGTGAACACCGACACCGTGACCTGGCGTGTCCAGGGCGGCCCCGGCGTGCGCTATATCGAGCCCGCCGTCGGTCCCGACCAGACCGAGGCCGCCGGCATCCTGTCGTCGCGCTTCTTCTATAAGCTGACGGACACGATCAACCTGACCAACGACACCGACGTGCTGGGGTCCGAGTTCAACACGCTGGTGCGCAACGACTTCGGCGTCAACTTTAAGGTGACGAACAACCTGTCGACCCGCGCCAGCGTGCGGACCGACTACAACTCTGACCCGTTGCCGGGCTTCAAGAACACCGACAACACCTTCGGCCTGGCGCTGGTCGTCGGTTTCTGACGCCAAGGCTCGAGAACGAACTGGCAAGGGGCGGGCCCGGTCCGCCCCTTTCGCTATTCGCCGGGGGCCATATCGGCGGAGGGGTCGACGAGGCCGGCCATTTTCCCTCGGCCCGCCCGAAGGCGGGGCGCTACCCTGCGACGAACACCTCGTCGAAGGTCTGCCGCAGCGCAACGTCAACGTCCGCCATCGTCACCGGCAGCCCGAGATCGACAAGGCTGGTGACGCCGTGCTCGCGGATGCCGCAGGGCACGATGCCCTCGAAATGGCTCAGGTCCGGTTCGACGTTGATCGCCAGGCCGTGAAAGCTGACCCATTTCCGCAGCCTTATGCCGATCGCCGCGATCTTGTCCTCGCGCGGGGTGCCGTCCGGGTTCGGCGCCAGGTCGGGCCGCACCACCCAGACGCCGACGCGGCCCTCGCGCACCTCGCCCCTGACGTTGAAGCGGTCGAGCGTAGCGATCACCCAGGCCTCGAGATCCTGTACGAAGCGGCGCACGTCGCGCCCGCGCCGGCCCACATCCAGCATCGTGTAGACTACGCGCTGACCCGGCCCGTGATAGGTGTATTGCCCGCCGCGCTTCGTCTCGTAGACAGGGAACCTGTGCGGATCGGTCAGGTCGGCAGGACTGGCCGATGTGCCGGCGGTGTATAGCGGCGGATGTTCGACCAGCCAGATCAGTTCGTCGGCGCGCCCCGCGGCAATGTCCGCCGCCCGCGCCTCCATCCGCGCGACGGCGTCCTCGTAGCCTGTCAGCCCGTCAGAGATCGCCCATTCCACCATGGCGCGTTTGTCTCAGGAAACCGGCGGCAAAGTCCAGCCTTGCCCGCGGTGATTCGCCGCGCCGCGCAACCGCGCCTGCCACCGCGGCCGCGCCCGGCGCCGATCGTGCCGCCGATCGCGCGTATTGGTCGGGAATTCCGGACTTTTCCCGCGTAATGCCGCCCGAATGGCTTCAACGAACCGGAAGTGTGCTAGGCTGTAGCCGTAGCCTTTGCAGGTAATCATTGGAGTTTGCCATGCTTCCGAAACATCTCGTTGCCCTCGGCGCCGCGGCGGCCATTGCGGCCGCGCCTCTCTCGCGCGCCGCCGCCGATACCCACGGGCTGGTGGGTGCAATCATCGGCGGTGCCATCGTCGGCGCCGCGATCAACAACGCCAACAAGAACAAGACCAAGACCGTGGTCGTGCGCCCGGCCGCGCCGAACCCGACCCGTGCGGCCAACCGCGAGACCCAGACCGCGCTGAACTACTTCGGCTTCCCGGCCGGCACCGCCGACGGCGTGCTGGGCCGCAGATCGCGGGCCGCGATTTCGGGCTATCAGGCCCATATGGGCTTTCCGGTCACCGGCCAGCTGACCCAGTTCGAGCGCGACATCCTGGTCGGCGCTTATAACCGCGGTATCTCGGGCAGCCCGGACGCGATTCAGCTCGTTTCGACCGACCCGGACGGCGCCCGCGCGCTGTTGACGGCGCAGCGCGACCTGATGACGGGCAATGCCACGCCGCGCCGCACCGCCGGCTATGCCGGGCTGCCGATCGAGGTCAGCGAAGCGGTCGACGAGATCGCCAACAGCTCGGACCCGACGCCCGAGCAGCTGTTGCAGCGGTCGGGCTTCATCCAGCTTGCCGATCTGAATGGCGACGGCAACAACGACTACATCCTCGACACGTCCTATTCGGGTTCATCCTTCTGGTGCTCGAGCGTGCAGTGCAAGACGCTGGTCTTCGTCTCGACGCCGGGCGGATATGCGCGCAACGACCTTTTGGCCCACGACCCGACGCCCGCGACATTCAACTGCGTGGGCGCAAGCTGCGTGGTGCGCGACGATACGGTGATGGCCTCGGCCGAGGCGCCGGCGACCGCGGCGCCCGGAACCGACACGACCATGGCCTCGTCCGAGCCGTCCGGCGGCGGTGCGCTGCCGCTCTTCAACCTGCCGAGTGCGACGGCTTCGCTAGCGCAGGCCTGCGCCAGCGCAGGCACCGGCGCGTCGGGGCTGGTGATGGCCTCGGCCGCGGATGACGCCAAGTCACTGCTGACCGGGCATCTCTGCGAGGCGCGCGGCCAGGCGATTGCCGACAGTGCGCGGATGGTTGCCGGGCTGGCGGGCGTGACCCCGGACCAGGTCGACGCGCAATGCAGCCAGTACGGCGCGGCGCTGGCCGGTCACGTGGCCGGGCTGTCGCTGAAGCCGCGCGGCGAGGTGCTGGGCGATGTCAGCGGCTTCGTCGCCGATGCCGGGATCGACCCGGTGCAACTGGCCGCCACCGCGCGCATCTGCCTCGGCGCCGGCTATCGGTTCGACGACATGGACGTCGCGATCGGCACCGGGCTTTTGCTGGTGGCGCTGGGCGAGGCGCCTTACGGCGAGCTGATGGGGCATCACCTGAGCCTCGGTCTCGGCGCCTCGGAACGGCCCGACCTGGCGATGGCCTGGTACGACGACGCGCTGGGCGCGCTGGCCGCAGGCCGTCCCGCCGTCTTCGCGCCGCTCCGGCCCGAGCGGACCGCCGCGGTCGCGGCCGCGGTCGACCTGATGTCGGGCGGCGGCGCGCCGGTCCTGCGCCCGATCGGCGCCGGCACCGAGGCCAAGGCGAAACTGCCGACCATCGGCGACACGTCGAAGAAGGAATCGCGTTGATCCGCGCGCGGCCGGGCCGCGACGGCGGCCCGGCCTGCCGCCTCAGGTATGAATGACCGGCGGGTCCGAGCGCGGGAAGAACGACGGATCGCCGACATCGGTCTGCGGCGCGCCCAGCTTGTGCAGATAGGCGTTGTGATTGTGCTGGTCGCCGATCTGCGCGAAGAAGCCTTCGCCCACGATGGTGACGCCCTCGAGCGTCGCGCGCTGCGCGGGCTGCGTCCAGGCGCCGGGATGCACGTAGTCGTTCAGCCCCTCGATGATCAGCTTGACCGCCTCGTATTCCAGTCCCGACAGCTGTTCGGGGATGCCCTTGGCGATCACGTCGAGCATCGCGTCATAGCCCAGCGGCACCACGTCCTTGGGGTTGACGATGAACCAGCAGTCGCAGCGCGCATTGACGATATCGGCGAAGGCCGCATTGCCCGAGGTCGGGGGTGCCACGGCAAAGCCCTGCACCGTCTGGCCGACTTTCGGCGCGCCGGCGAGCCCGTCCGTCAGCGCCAGCATCATCATCGGCACCAGCGCCGCACCCTGGCTGTGGCCGTTCACCATCACCCGTTTGATCGTCACCTGGCTGGCGAAGTCCGCATAGAACGCGGCCAGCGTCTTGCCGTGCCAGAGATCGGCCAGCTTCAGCACGCTCTTCAGCCCTTCCAGGAACGGGCCCGAGACCATCGCCGCCGATCCCTTCGGCCCGGGATACGTTGCCTGATAGCGCGGGACATCCTCGAACCGGCTGAGCGTCTGCGATGTGGTGCCGCGGATCGAGATCGCCAGCGTGCCGTCGCCCGGGTTCCAGGCGGCATAGACCAGATTGTCGTAAAGTCCGGATTCGACCGGCCCCCAGACCAGGTGCCAGTCCTGCCCGGTGGCGTAATGCGGCCGGCAGGCAAGCTGGTGGCCGATCGCAGCGTGCAACTCGGCCGGCGTCGGCTCGGCCCCGTTCAGCGTGTCGCCGGCATAGGCGATGGCGGCGAGCGTCGCCTGAACCTGGGCGTCCTTGAGCGGGAACTTGCGGGCGGCGGACTTGGTCATCGAAAATCCTTTCGTCTTGGAAATACCGGGGCGGGGGCTCCCATCAATCGCGTGAATCCGACTATGCGGCGCGCCGCGCCGGCGGTCAATTTGGTCTTGAGGCCAGTGCCCCGCGGCGCTATACGCACGCCACCCAAGTCACTGGCGTGCGGTCGTGGCGGAATTGGTAGACGCGCAGCGTTGAGGTCGCTGTGGGGTAACACCCGTGGAAGTTCGAGTCTTCTCGACCGCACCAGCATAATCTACGTAAGTAACTGTTTTTCCGGATTTTTTACTTCGGTTCGGTGCGCAATGTGGCGCGAAATCGCCCCAATGGAGCGATGTGATCGCTTGGACCGACGGTTCACTGCCCGACCAGCGCGGTTTTCGGGCGTGGTTCCGTCCCGATCTGAATTTGCACCGTGAGCCGTGCCGGGCCTTGCAATTCTGCCGACACTTGATCGTTCCAGGCATCTATCCGGTTTGCCGATCGGTTTTCACCTGTCGCCTGAGGCTCTTGGGCCAGCGAGGGACTTTCCTCAGGCGCCGCCATGGGCGTGGGCGCGGATTACCTTCATCCGGCCTTCCTCCGGTCCTGACCGGACGTGTCCGACGCCCAGGTGATGTGGCGCGCGAAATCTGTCAGTTCCACGAAAGACCCCAGGCCGGGACCGGCGGGCACCGGAACAGCGCCGTCCGTCACAGGAAGCAAGTCCCGCAGGATCAACTCGCGCCCGGAGTTCGGATGACAGTCGAGTTCCAGCCAGCCGTGGCCGCCCACCGCCGCGAGCACATGCAGGGAAGCGAGGTTTGCCACCCCGCCGCCGAAGACGTGCGGGCAATAGGACAAGCCGCCCGCGACCACCTTGCGCGCCACCCGCAGGCAGCCGGTGACGCCGCCCCACTTGGTGATGTCGGGCTGGTAGAAGTCCAGCAGGTCGCGTGCCATCCAGGCGTCAAACTGCTCGGCGCGGAGGTTCTCGCCGCCCGCGAGCGGGATCGGCGAGCGGTCGCGCAGATCCTGCCAGACCTCGATCGGGGTGTCGACGCGCATCGGCTCTTCCAGCCAGGTGATGCTGTGGGGCGCGGCAGCCGCGATCATGTCGAGCGCCGTGTCGTGGGTTAGCGACTGGTTGGCATCGAGCATGAAGGTCGCCTCGCTGCCGATGGCGGCGCGGACGGCGGCGATGTTGCGCAGGTCGCGGTCGCGGCCGAAGCCGATCTTCAGCTTGAAGGCGCGGTGCCCCTCGGCCTTGCGCGCGGCGGCAAAGACCTCCGGTCCGTCCGGGTTGATGCCGGTGGCGTAGACCGGAGCCCGCGCGGCGGGGCTGTCGTCGAGCATCCGGCAGAGGGGCAAGCCTTGGTTTCGGGCGTGCAGGTCCCACAGCGCGATGTCGATGCCGGCGATGGCCTGGGCCACGGGCCCGACCTCGCCTGTCTGCAGGACCAGCACCTCGGTCAGGGCGGTCAGGTGATCGAACGCCTCGGCCGGATCGGCGAATTCCCTACCGATGAGCGCCTGCCCCAGGTCGACGGCAAGCCGCGCGCGATGTTCGGCGCCGACCGCGGGCCAGTTCGACCACGCCTCGCCCCATCCGGTGGCGCCCTCGGTATCGGTGACCCGCACCAGCACCATCGGGCGGTCGCGGAAGGTGCCGAAGGCGACCTTGATCGGCGCGGCGATGGGGATACGGATCGCAAATGCGTCGATCCTGGCAATCTGGATCACGGCTCGGCTCCCTTCAGGGCAAGGCGAAGCGCGGCTCGGGCAGGCCGGGCACGTCCACCTCGATGGCCAGAAGCGCCCCGGCAAGCGGGTCGGCGGCGCGCTCGGCCTCGGTCATGTTCTGGCAGGTGGTGGTGACGAAAAGCGTCCGCAGGTCCGGCCCGCCGAAGGCGCAGGCGGTGGGCCGGTCGACGGGCGTTTCGATCACCTGCGCGATGCGGCCGTCGGGCGCGCGCCGGACGATCCGGCCGCCGTTGAACTCGGCGTACCAGAGGTGTCCCTCGGCGTCCGTGGCGGCGCCGTCCGGGAAGGCCGGGGGCACGGATTCCGCAAGGCATCGCCTGCCCGACAGCGCGCCGCTGGCCGCATCGAGGTCGTAGGCGTCGATGCGGTGCGTTCGCGAGTCGGCGAAGTACATCACCGATCCGTCCGGGCTCCACGCCAGCGCGTTGGGGATGCAGATCCGGTCAACGACCGGAGTCAGGCCGTCGCCGTCAAGCCGGTAAAGCGTGCCCTCGGGCGCACGGGTGACGTTGTGCATCGTGCCGACCCAGAACCGGCCCTGCCGGTCCACGCGTCCGTCGTTGAAGCGGTGGCCGGCGATGTCGGGGCGTTCGGCAATCGGCTCGAAGATTTCGCTGCCGGGTGTCCAGAGCGACACGTGACGGCCCATCGCCACCAGCAGGCGCGGACCCTCGGTCAGGGCGATGGCGCCGACCAACTGGGGCAATTCGAAGCTTTCGACCGAGCCGGACGAGGGGTCTAGGCGGCGGATCGCGGGACGGCGGATGTCGACCCACCACAGAACGCCCGCGCGGTCATCCCACACCGGGCACTCGCCCAGGATGTCGCGCTGCGCTCCGATCCGACGCAGGTCACGCGTCTCAGATGCAGCGGCCACCGTCGACCTCCAGAACGACGCCGGTGACCATGCTCGCCTCGTCCGAGGTCAGGTAGAGCGCCGCGTTCGCGATATCGAGAGGGGTGGATAGCCGGCCGAGGGGAATCGTGGATCGGAACGCGGCGCGTTTCTCGGGTGTGTCCTCGCCCATGAACTGGGCGAGCAGCGGTGTCTCGCCGGCAACTGGTGCGATGGCGTTGACGCGGATGCCTTCGGGCGCAAGCTCGACGGCCATGGACTTGGTCAGCAAGTTCACCGCGCCCTTGGAGGCGTTGTACCAGGTCAGCCCTGGGCGCGGGCGGATCCCCGCGGTCGAGCCGATGTTGACCATTGACCCGCCGCCAGACTTGCGGAACTCCGGCAGCACCGCGTGGGTCATCAGATAGATCGACTTCACATTCACCGCGAAAACGCGGTCGTATTCCGCCTCGGTGACATCGAGCATCGGCATGTTGCGGTGCGTGGTCCCGGCGTTGTTGATCACGCTGTCGATCCGTCCGAATGCTTCGATGACCTCGGCGACGACGGATTTCAGCGAGCCGCCGTCGGTCACGTCGCAGCCGAAGGCCAGGGTGCCGCCACCGAGGGTCGCTGCGGCCTCTTCGGCCTTGCCGGCGTTCAGGTCCAGGATCGCCACGCGGGCGCCTTCCTCGACGAAACGCTGCGCGATGCCATAGCCGAAGCCCTGGGCGCCGCCGGTAACGACGGCGGTCTTGTCTTTCAGTCGCATGGAGCGTCCCTATCCGTGGTTGAGTACGATGGTCTTCGAAGCGGAGAACTCGTAGAGCGCCTCGAACCCCTTTTCCCGGCCGTGGCCGGATTTCTTGACGCCGCCGAAGGGCAGTTCGATCCCGCCCGCGGCGCCGAAGCCGTTGATGAAGACCTGCCCGCAGCGCATCGCGCGGGCGACCCGCATCGAACGGTTGGCGTTCCCGGTCCAGATCCCGGCGACAAGGCCGTAATCGGTGGCGTTGGCCAGGGCGATGGCGTCGGCCTCGTCCTCGAACGGCATCAGCGCCAGGACAGGGCCGAACACTTCCTCGCGTGCGATCAGCGCATCGCGCGGAACCGGGCCGAACAGGGCAGGGGCGACGTAAAACCCGCCCTCGGGCGCATCCTCGGCCACCCGGCCCTCGGCCAGGACCGGCACACCGGCCTCGCGCGCCTCCGCCACGAAGGCGCGGACGCGGGCCTGCTGCTTGGCAGTGACCATGGCGCCGAGGTCGAGGTCGCGCTCGTGCGGACCGGCGACGGTGGCGGTGAACCGCTCCGCCAGCGCCGACGACACCCGGTCGTAGATCGGGCGCTGAACAAGAACCCGGCTACCGGCGGAACAGGTCTGGCCGCCGTTTTGCAGGATCGCCTTGACGAGAACGGGCAGGGCGGCGTCGAGGTCGGCGTCGGCGAACACAAGCTGCGGCGACTTGCCGCCCAGCTCAAGCGTGCAGCCTATGCGGTTCTCGGCGGCGGCCTTCTGCACCAGGGTGCCAACTTCGGGGCTGCCGGTGAACGAAATGTAGTCGATATCGGGATGTGCGGTCAGCGCCGCGCCGGATTCAGCGCCATAGCCGCTGACGACATTCAGTACGCCCTCTGGCAGGCCGGTCTCCAGCGCAAGCTCCGCGATCCGGATCAGCGTCAGCCCGGCATCCTCGGCGGGCTTCACGACGCAGGCGTTGCCGCAGGCGAGCGAGGCGCCCACCGAGCGCCCGAAAATCTGGCTGGGGTAGTTCCAGGGCACGATGTGTCCGGTCACTCCGTGAGCGTCGCGCACGACGGCGACGGTGTAGCCGTTGTGGAACGGGATCGTCTCGCCGTGCAGCTTGTCGGCCGCGTGGCCGTAGTACTCGAAGTACCGCGCAGTGGCGACGATATCGGCGCGACCCTGGCTCACCGGCTTGCCGGTGTCGCGCGATTCCAGGGCGGCGAGTTCGTCGGCGTTGGCCAGAATCGCCTCGGCTATCCTGACCAGAAGTCGGCCGCGCTCGATGGCGGTGAACCGGCTCCAGGTCGTTTCGAACGCAGTGCGGGCTGCGCGGACGGCGCGGTCGATTTCGGCGGCACCCGAGCGCGGGATCGTGGCGAACGGCTTGCCGTCCGAAGGGCAGACCACATCGATCGTGCGCCCGTCATCGGCATCTTCGCGGTGCCCTCCGATCAGGTTGCAGAAGCGCGTCAGGCGGGTTTCGGTTGTGCGGGCAAGCTCGATGGCATCCATCTGGAAGGGCTCCGTTCGGGCAGGTGCAAGAGTCGCCCCCTTCTACTAGTTGTAATTAAAGTTGACAAGTCAGAATTAGCAATCTAGAAATGCAGGTGTCCTGAAGGTGGAGCGAAGAGGCCGATGGCATCAAAGCCGCGCATGATCGTGACGCGTGCCCTTCCGGACGCCCTGATGGCGCGAATTGCGGACGGCTTCGAGGCCTGGGTCAACCCGGACGACCGAACACTCGACCCCTGCAAATTGCAGCGCGCGGCGGCGGACTGGCAGCCCGAGGTGATGCTGGTCATGGCGATGGACCGGTTCGACGCGACCTGCATCGGCGCCCTGCCGGACACGGTGCGCACGCTGGCCACGCTGTCGGTCGGACACGATCACATCGACCTCGACGCCGCGCGCTCCCGGAATATCGCGGTGATCCACACCCCTGACATCCTCAGCGACGCGGTGTCGGAAATCGCGATCCTCCTGATGCTCTGCGCCGCGCGCCGGGCGCAGGAAGGCGAGCGGATGATTTACGACCGGACCTGGACCGGCTGGTCGCCGACGCAGCTGCTGGGCCGCGACGTGACCGGCGCGCGGCTGGGGGTGCTGGGCATGGGGCGGATCGGGCGCACCATCGCGCGGCGCGCCTCGGCGGCTTTCGACATGCCCGTTCACTACCACAACCGCTCACGCCTGGCAGCGGACTTGGAGGCCGGGGCAACCTATCATGCTACCGCCGAGGAGCTTTTGGCCGAGAGCGACTTCCTGATCCTCGCGGCGCCCTCCACGCCCGCCACCAAAGGGTTCCTCAACGCCGA
Source organism: Rhodobacter sp. (assembly GCA_041627895.1). Classification (GTDB taxonomy): domain Bacteria; phylum Pseudomonadota; class Alphaproteobacteria; order Rhodobacterales; family Rhodobacteraceae; genus JBFKQC01. The sequence continues at coordinate 124,205 of JBFKQC010000002.1, read as the reverse complement.
ACGACTGGCGCAGCTGCCGCAGGGTGCCATCGTCGTGAACATTGCCCGCGGCGACCTGGTCGACGACGATGCGCTGATCGCGGGGCTCCGGTCGGGGCACGTCGCGGCGGCGGGACTCGACGTGTTCAACGGCGAGCCGGAGATTCACCCGGACTACCGCGCGTTGCCCAATGTTTTCCTGCAGCCGCACCAGGGCAGTTCCACCGTCGGAACACGGGTGCGAATGGGGCAGATGCTGCTCGATTCCATCGAGGCGCACCTCGCGGGCAGCAATCTGCCTAACCGGCTGGTCTGAACAACCCACTGACAGAAATGGACAAAACGATGCTCGATACCACCGATGGCACGCCCCGGCTGGACCCCGGGCGCCTGTTCTCGCTGAACGATCGCGTCGCGCTGGTCACCGGCGCGGCGGGGGGAATCGCCTCGGGTATAACGCAGGCGTTCGCGGCCGCCGGCGCCCGGCTGGTGCTGGCCGACCGCAGCGACAAGGTACATCAAAAGGCAGAGGCGTTCCGCGAGGCCGGCGTCGAGGCGCAGTCGCTGACCTTCGATGTCAACGACCGAGACGCGGCGCGCGGGGGCGTCGAGGAGGCCGCGGCCGTTTGGGGGCGGCTCGACATCCTGGTGAACAATGCCGCGGTGATCGTCCGGAAGCCGTTCCTGGAGCTCGAAGACGCCGACTGGCAAAAGGTGATCGATACCGACCTGACCGCGTACTTCACTGTCGGCCAGGCCGCAGCGCGGATCATGGTGGCGCAAGGTGGCGGGCGGATCATCAACATGGGCTCGATCATGGGGCACCTTTCACGCCCCAACCTGGTGCCCTACGTCTCTGCCAAGGGGGCGGTCCATTCCTTCGCCCAGGCGGCGGCGGCCGACCTGGCGGGGACCGGCGTGACGGTGAACGTGCTGGCGCCGGGCTACACCATCACCGAATTCAGTCAGGCAAACATTCAGGAGTTCCACGATTTCGTGCGCGACTGGACGCCCTGCCGCCGCTGGGGCCGGCCCGAGGACATCGCCGGCGCGGCACTGCTGTTGGCCTCGGATGCGGGTGCCTACATCAACGGTCAGGTCATCTACATCGACGGCGGTTTCACGGCCGTCACACGCTGAACGTCAGGCGACGCCGATCCGGGCCGCCCCATCCGCTGGGCGGCCCGATTCGTCCGGCGCCACCGAGCAGCCACCCGCATGGTGCCGTCGCCGCCGGGGCCGGACCGGGAAAATCCTTGCAACGCGCGCGGATAGCGGATCGTCGCCAACTTGTAATAACAATTGACAACTCGAAAAGTTGATAACTATAATAACAACTAGACAGGAGGAGATTCGACGGGATGGTCAGCCTCATGGAAACGAGAAACGCAAACGACCTGTCGGAGATCCCGCTGGATGCGTCCACCGCCGGCCGGGCCGGTATCACGCCGCTCAACCCGATGAGCATTGCCGGACGGGTCTGGCGCGCGCGCTGGTTCGTGGTGCTGCGCTCGTTCACCGTCTTCATCGCGCTCTGGTGGGCCGTCTCGGCCTGGGTGTCGAGCCCGATCCAGATGCCGCCGCCGGCCAAGGTCTTCGATGCGCTCGTCGGCCTTGCCGCCAGCGGCGAGCTGTTCCAGCACATCTGGATCAGCACCCAGCGGCTTCTCGTCGCGCTGGTGGTGGCGACGTCGGTCGCCGTGCCGCTGGGCTTCTTCATGGCGCTGAACCGCGAGGCCAGCGCCTTCATCGATCCCATCGTAGAGCTGTTGCGCCCGATCTCCGGCATCGCCTGGATTCCCTTGGGCCTGTTCATCTTCGGGGTAGGCGGCACGCTGCCGGTATTCATCATGGCCTACGTCGCCTTCTTCCCGCTGCTGTTGAACACCATCGACGGAGTGCGCGGGATCGACCGCAAGCTGATGGCCGCCGCCGCGACGATGGGCGTCAGCCGCCGCGCGCGCCTGACCCATATCGCGGTGCCCGCGGCGCTGCCCTCTGTCATGGTCGGTTTCCGCATCGCCTTCGCCTCGGCCTGGGCCGCGATCATCGCCGCAGAACTGATCGGCTCGCCCTCGGGCCTCGGTTTCGCCATCGAGTGGTACCGCCAGTTGCTGATGAGTCCGAAGGTCTTCGCTTTCATCATGACAATCGGCGCCGTCGGCTATCTCTGCGACCTGGGGCTTAGGGCCCTGCAGCACAAGCTCACGCCGTGGGCCGAAGGAACGGGGATCGGACAATGACCACTGCGACGCGCACGCCTTCGATCGCCAGCCTGCCCCCCGCGGCCAAGGCCGTGGCACTGCCTGCGCTGCTGGTCGTGATCTGGCAGGTCTGGGCGCTGACGCTGCCCGAGAACTCGCCGGCGCCGGCCCCGGCCAAGGTGGTGGCATCTTTCGTCGCGCTGACCGCGAGCGGCGACCTGATCTGGTCGACCCTGCAGAGCCTTGGTCGCGTCGTCGCCGGCTTCGGCATCGCGATGGTCTGCGGCATCGGCCTCGGCGTCCTGATGGGGTCGAGCCGGGTGGTGCGTGAAAACCTGGACCCCATCGTCGAGAGCTTCCGGCCAATCGCGCCGATGGCGATCCTGCCCATCGCGATCCTCTGGTTCGGCACAGGCACGCCCGCCGCGCTGACCATCGTCGCCTACGCCGCGTTCTTCCCGCTGCTGGTCAACACCGTCTACGGCGTCAGCCGGGTCGACCGCCAGCTGGTCCGCGCCGCGCAGACCATGGGCATCGGCCGTCTGCGGACCGTCTTCGCGGTGATCGTGCCCGCCGCCGTGCCCAGCGTGCTCTTGGGTTCACGCCTGGCAATGGGCGTCGCCTGGACCGCCATCATCGCCGCCGAACTGGCCGTGGGCGCCAAGTCGGGCAGCGGCGGCTCGGGCGGGATCGGGAATATGATGTTCATCTTCTACGCCTACTCCGTCGACCTGAACGGCATCGTGGTCTGCATGATCGTCGTCGGTGTCATCGCGCTGTTGATCGACCGGCTGTTCCGCGCCGCCGAGCACCGCCTGCTTCCTTGGAGAACCTGACAATGACCGTTGAATCCATGCCTTCCACGACCAAGCCGAAACTGCGCCTGAAGAACGTCAGCAAGGAATTCGTCGCCAAGCGCACCGGGCAGAGGACCCTGGCGGTCTCGGACTTCAGCCTCGACGTGCGGCCCGGCGAGTTTCTCTGCGTGGTCGGCCCGTCGGGCTGCGGCAAATCCACTGTGCTGAACATGATCGCCGGGCTCGATCAGCCGACCAACGGCTCGATCGTGATGGACGGCCAGCCGGTGACCGGACCGGGCGCCGAGCGCGGTGTGATGTTCCAGGACTATGCCCTGTTTCCGTGGAAGAGCGTCCGCGACAACGTCGGCTTCGGGCTGAAGCACGGCACCCCGGGCAACGGCATGTCGGCCGTAGCGCGATCCAAACGGGTGGATCACTTCGTCAACATGGTGGGTCTGAAGGGTGCCGAGACGAAGTTTCCGCACCAGCTGTCGGGCGGAATGCGCCAGCGCGTCGCTCTGGCGCGGCTGTTGGCCAATGGGCCCGAGATCCTGCTGATGGACGAGCCGCTCGGCGCGCTCGACGCGCAGACCCGGATGGTGCTGCAGGTGGAACTGCTGCGGATCTGGGGCGAGGCCGCCGATCACGGCGAGCGCAAGACCGTCATCTTCATCACCCACGGCATCGACGAGGCGGTGTTCCTGGCCGACCGCGTCGTGGTGATGTCCAGCCATCCCGGGCGCGTCAACGCGGTGATCGACATCGACATCCCGCGCCCCCGCACCGAACACGTCCGCTCTGAACCGCGGTTCGGGCAACTTACCGAGGAGATCTGGTCGCTGATCCGCGACGAGGCCTACCAGGCCATCGCCTGATCCGCGGCCACCCGTTTCGCCAACCCGTTCCGGACAAGGTTCGGAACCCCAGTTTCGGATCAAGGGAGGAAAACCATGTCCGACGCTCTTTCAAGACTCGCCCTCAACCGCCGGTCGTTCCTGGTCCGCGGCGCCGCCACAGGCGCGCTGCTTGCCGCGCCCGGCATCGTCCGCGCTGCAACCGACAAGATCACGGTTTCGGTCGGCCGGATCCCCTGGGCCGCCGGCAACGCGCCGATGACCGCCTACATGATCGAGAACAAGCTGTTCGAGAAGTACGCCGCCGATCTCGGCTATGAGCTGACCGTCGACTGGCGCGATTACCCGACCGCGATGCCGCAGGTCGAGGCGTTTGTCGCCGACGATCTGGACATGGGCATGTGGGGCAACACGCCGATCATCCGCTCGATCGCTGCCGGACTGCCGCTGAGCCTCATGGTTGTTGGCGAGGGCCGTTTGCGTTTCCTGATCGTGACCCGCGAAGGCCGCGGCATCCGCAAGCCTGAGGACCTGAAAGGCAAGACCGTCGGCTCGCTCTTGGGCGGCGATCCCTACAACGCGCTCAGCCAGATGCTGCGCTGGGAGCTTGGCTCGGCCGATCCGCGCGAGCTTGGCATCAACCTGATCAACGTGCCGGTCCTGAGCCAGGCCGCGGCTGTGCCAACCGGGCTCGACGCGGCCATCGCGATCCAGCCCATGTATCTTGCCGCCGCCAAGAAAGGCACGCGGGCGATCTGGAACTCCTACGGCTACACCGAAGAGTTCTACGACGGGCCGCTGGGCACCGGCGCGGGCATCCAGGTGCCGTCGGTCCTGAACTCGCCGTTCTACCCCGAGGGCTACTATGTCCACAGGTCGTTCTGGGTGGTCCGCAACTCGCTGGCCGAGAAGCATCCGAACGTCGTGACCGCCTTCATGGCCGCGCAGCAGGACGCGGTGGCCACGCTCTCGGCCCAGGACCCGGGCGCCGTGTCGCAACTGGTCAAGGATTACTGGCAGCTGGAGCCGGAGGACGGCGCGAAGGTGGTGAACGACGACCTGATCTTCCACCGCGGCTGGGCCTGGCCCACCGTCAGCGAGGCGCGCGCTGTGCAGCAGGCGTCGCAGTACCTCGTCGACGGCGGCGTGATCGAGGACCCGCTGAGCTGGGCCCAGGTCAAGGGCGCTTTCGAGCTGACCGCGCCGTTGGCCAAGCAGGCCTTCGAGATCCTGGGGGCCAAGACCGCCGCGTCGGAGTTCACCCGGACGGACGTCAATGACCTGCGCGGCCTGCCGCTTTGGAACATGGATCAGTGGTCCGAGCAGGCCTGATCTGACCCAAAACGACCCGGGCGCGACCCGATCCCACGGATCTGCGCCCGGGACACCGATACAACTGCCATTCGAAAGGGAAACGCATGGCCAACGTGGGTTTCATCGGCCTGGGCGTCATGGGCGCTCCCATGGCGCTGAACATACTGAAGGGTGGTCATTCGCTCTCGGTCTTCGACCTTAACCCCGACGCGGTCAAGCGCCTGGTGGATGCCGGCGCGACCGCCTGCGCGACCCCGCGCGAGGTCGGCGCTGCGAGCGATTTCGTGGTGACGATGCTGCCGGAACCGCACCATGTCGATGGCGCGATCCTAGGCAAGGACGGCGTCGCCGAGGGGCTGCCCAAGGGCGGCATCGTGATCGAGATGAGCACCATCGACCCGCAGACCTCGCAGCGGATCGGGGACGAGCTGCGCAAGCGCGGCATGAACCTGGTCGACTCGCCCGTCGGCAAGACTTCGGAACATGCCGTGACCGGCACGCTGACGCTGATGATCGGCGGCGAGGCGGAAGCCATCGCCAAGGCCGAGCCCGTGCTCGATTGCATGGGCAACGAGAAATATTACTGCGGCGGACCCGGCATGGGCCACGCGATGAAGATCACCAACAACGTGCTGGCCACGACCATCATGGTCGCCAACACCGAGGCCATCGCGCTGGGTCTGAAATGCGGCCTAAAGCTCGAGATGATGCAGAAGGTCATGAAAAACACCATGGCCTGGAACAGCCAGTTCTCGACCGCGATGCCGAAGAAGGGCTTTTTGGGCGACGACTCGCCGGGCTTCGCGATCCGCCTCGCGGCAAAGGACGTGCGCCTGGCGGTGGAACTGGAAGAGCGCCTGGGCATCCCGTCCCGGATCGGCCGGGGCGGCCTGGCGGCACTCGATGCGGCCATCGTCGCCGGCCACGGCGACCGCGACACGGCACGGTTGCAGTTCATGCTGGAAGAGAAGCTCGGCGTGAAGGCGCGGATCGACGCGCCATTGGCCAAGGCAAGTTAGAGCGGGAGCCGGGGACGGGATCGTGGGCGAGTTCCTGGGATATCGGCGGCCCGATGGCCGTGTCGGCGTCCGAAACCGGCTCCTTGTTCTGTCCGTGGGCGGGCTGACCGGGCCCGCCGCCCGCCGCATCGCGTCCTCCCTGCGCGATGCGGCCTGCGTGGTCCTGCCCTACGAGGCCGGTCTGATCGGCGACGACAAGGCGATCCACGATCGCGCGGCCCTGGGCCTTGCCGGGCATTCCAATGCCGGCGCGGTGCTGTTGCTGGGTGACAACCCGAAGGTGCTGGAACAGATGGCCGGCCAGATCGCACCGCTCGGCAAGGCGCACGCCGCGATCAGCATGGACGGGTGCGGGAACGACGTCTTCGAGATGGTGGCGCGCGCCACGCGGACCGGGGCGCGGCTGATCCGCGAGATGTCGCGCCTGCGCCGGTCGACCGTGCCGCTTTCGGCGCTGACCGTAGGTCTCGAATGCGGGCGATCCGACCCCAGTTCGGGCCTCGTTGCCAATCCTCTGCTCGGGCGGGTGGCCGACGCGCTGGTCGATGCGGGCGGTACCGCGATCCTTGGCGAAACGCTGGAGTGGCTTGGCGCCGAGCATCTGCTGGCGACCCGGGCGCGGACCCCGGAGGTTGCCGCCGACATCGTGGCCTCGGTCGAGCGGCGCGAAGCGGCCGCCGTCGCGGCTGGGGTGGACCTTCTGGGCACCAATCCCACGCCGACGAACATCGCGGCGGGGCTTTCGACAATCGAAGAGAAATCGCTTGGCAGCGCCGCCAAATCGGGCAGCCGCCGGATTGAGGGGCTCTTGGGCTATGCCGAGGCGCCGCGGGGTCCGGGGCTTTGGGTGATGGACGCCCCGGCCTATGCCCCGGAATCGCTGACCGGCTTCGTGGCCGCCGGCGCGCAACTGATCCTGTTCACCACGGGTGTCGGCAACTCCTATGTCAGCGCGCTGAGCCCGACCGTCAAGGTCAGCGCCAACCCCGAAACCTGCGCCCGGCTCGACGGGCAACTCGATTTCGACGCCCATGCCGGGTTTCTGGGCCAGGAGGCGCCCAAGGCGCTGGCCGAGCGCCTGCTGGCAACCCTTACCGACGTCGCCGGCGGCACCCCCACCTGGGGCGAAATCCTCGGCGAGGGCGACGAGGTCGTCAGCCGGTTCGGAGCGGCGCTGTGAGGGGCGAAGGGGATATGGGGCCGATGGTCTTTGATGCCATCGCGCTGTCGGTCGGCGACAACGTCGCCACGGTGTTGCGCGCCGTCTCTGCCGGGGACGTGCTGCGCGTCAAACGCGGCGACACCATCATCGAACTCGCGGCCGCCGAGAGCGTGCCCATGGGCCACAAGCTGGCGCTGGGGGACATTGCCTCTGGTGCACCGATCGTGAAATACGGCACAACCATCGGCGAGGCCCGCATTGCCATCGCACGCGGTGCGCATGTGCACGTCCATAACCTGCGAAGCCGCCGGGCGGCGCAGCGGGCGGACTGACGGAAGGACCCACCGCGCCGGGATCTGCCCGGTGCGCCGAGACACACTTCGCGGTCGATCTCTCGCCCGCGCAACAGGAAAGACGTGCAAATGGCTGGTCGCAGGAATGGTTTGCGAATTGCGGTGATCCCCGGCGACGGGATCGGCAAGGAGGTCGTTCCCGAGGGGCTGCGCGTTCTGCGGGCCGCCGCGGACCGCTTCAAGATCGACATTGAGTTCGACATGTTCGACTTCTCGTCCTGGGACTACTTCGAGAAGCACGGAACGATGCTGCCGCCCGACTGGAAGGCGCAAATCGGCGGCCACGACGCGATCTATTTCGGCGCGGTCGGCTGGCCTCAGAAGATTGCAGATCACGTCTCGCTCTGGGGCTCGCTGCTGCTGTTCCGGCGCGAGTTCGACCAGTACGTCAATCTGCGCCCGGTCAGGCTGATGCCCGGCGTGCCTTCGCCCTTGGCGGGCCGCAAGCCCGGCGAGATCGACTTCTACGTGGTACGCGAGAACACCGAGGGCGAGTATTCCTCGGTCGGGGGACGGATGTATGCGGGCACCGAGCGTGAGATCGTCATGCAGGAATCGGTGATGAGTCGGTTCGGGGTCGACCGGATCCTGACATTCGCCTTCGAACTGGCCCAGCGGACAAAGCGCAAGCACCTGACCTCGGCCACCAAGTCGAACGGCATCGCAATCACCATGCCCTATTGGGACGAACGGGTCGAGGCGGTGTCGAAGGCCTTTCCTGACGTCGCATGGGACAAGTACCATATCGACATCCTGACCGCGCATTTCGTGCTAAATCCGCAGCGGTTCAATGTGGTCGTGGCCTCGAACCTCTTCGGCGACATCCTGTCGGACCTCGGCCCCGCCTGCACCGGCACGATCGGCATCGCGCCCTCGGGCAACATCAACCCCACAGGCGCCTTTCCGTCGCTGTTCGAGCCGGTGCACGGCTCGGCCCCCGACATCGCCGGCAAGGGCATTGCCAACCCGGTGGGGCAGATCTGGGCCGGGGCGATGATGCTGGACCATCTGGGACACCCGCAAGCGGGCGCCGCCATCGTCCGCGCCATCGAGGAGGTGCTGTCGCAGCAACCCCTGCGCACCGGCGATCTCGGCGGCCCGGCCGACACCGTGACCTGCGGCACGGCCATCGCCGAGGCGGTCGCGGCGGCCGCTGCGGCAGAGCCCGCCTGAGATGTCCGCCCCGACGGGCGCTCTCCCGGAGTGGGAGGTTCATGCCATCGAATACGGCCGCCACGCCGGACGCCTGACATTCGAGAACTTCATCGCGCCGCTGCCTGACGGCTTCGACCGCCATGACGCGCCGATGCCGATGAGCTTTTTCGCCTGGGTCCTGCGCCACGGCGACCGGGTGATCGCGGTCGACACCGGGTTCGACCGGGCGCAGGGCGCGGCGCGGTCGCGCGAGCTCGTGCTGCCGATCGAGGACGGGCTGCGCGCCCTCGGCATCGCGCCCGACCGCGTCGGCGACGTGATCCTGACGCATCTGCACTGGGACCATGCCGGGAACCACGGCCTTTACGACAATGCGCGCTATCACCTGCAGGCGCGCGAGATGGCTTATTGCACAGGTCCCTGTATGTGCCATGCCACGCTGCGCCGGCCCTATTCGGTCGACGACGTGGCGACCCTTCTTCGCTGGGTCTACGCGGGACGCGTCCAGTTCCACGATGGAACCGCCGAGATCGCGCCCGGCGTCCATGTGCATCTCGTCGGCGGGCATTCGCGCGGGCTTCAACTCGTCACCGTGAACACGCGGCGGGGCCGGTTGGTGCTGGCCTCGGATGCGGCGCATTATTACGCCAATGTCGAGCGCGACGCGCCGTTCCCGCTGGTCGACAGCGTCGCGGACATGCTTGACGGCTTCCGGACAATCCGGCGCCTGGCGCCGTCGCCCGGCCACGTCGTGCCGGGCCACGACCCCGATGTGCTGCGCCGCTATCCTGCGCCGCTGGCCGGCATGTCCGGGATCGTCCGGCTGGACGCCGATCCCGGCGCCTGACCGCCGGGCAATGACGCAGCCACAGGTCAGCCCTTGGCGGATGTCTGCGGGCTCATCATCCGGAGCCGCGCCTGCTCCAGGTGGTCGGCCATCAGCCGCCGCGCCTGCTCGGCGTCCTGGCGTTCGATGGCCTCGTACATCCCCAGATGCTCTTTCCAGACTTTCTTGGATCGCTCCAGGTGGTCGAACCGGCCCAGGTAGCGGGCGAGGTTGACGGCGTTGTCCACGTCGTATTCGACCGCCGCGATCGCCTCGACGAAGCGGCGGTTGCCGCTGGCGGTTGCCACGGCATGGTGGAACTTGAAATCCAGATGGCGGCCGACCTTGCCCTGGCGCACGCAGTAATCCTCGAACTCGTCCACGGCGGCCTTGATGATCGCGAGATCGGCGTCGGTCCGGCGCTGCGCGGCAAGGAACGCGGATTCGGGTTCGATGACCTTCCGGAACTCCAGGTTCATCAGCAATTCGCGCAGCCGGCCGGCCGTCACATCGTCCTTCGCCGAGACCCGCACGCGCGGCTTCACGAACGACCCGGCCCCCCGCCGCGACTCGATCAGGTCGTCCTCGCGCAGTTTTTCCAGCGCCTTTCGGATCACCGGCCGAGAGATGCCGAACAGTGCGCAAAGCTCGTTTTCCGACGGCAACGCCTCGCCTTCCGCGTAGACGCCACTTGTGATCTGATGAAACAGGTAGGCATAGGCCTGATCCGCATAGCTCGTACGGTTCAGCGGCGAGTTGCCCTTGTCCGTCGTGAAACCGACGGCCTGCTTTGCCGATAACCTCGCCAATGCCACGTAACCTCCACGGGCCAAAGTTGTAAATTCAGTTTACAATCTAAGCTTAATCGGCGCGGATATCAATGCCTCATGTTTATTGCGCCTCGCAATGTCGGGATGGGCCGCCCACGGGTCCTCTCATCCGTTGCGGCCCTACAGGGGAAGTGCGGTTTTGTACTTAACCTGCTTCAAGGCAAAACTCGACCGGATATTGGCGACACCCGGGATGGTGGTCAATTCCTTCACGATGAATCGCTGCAGGCTTTCCATGTCGGGCAGTACCAGACGCACCAAATAATCGCTGTCGCCGGTCATCAGGTAGCATTCCATCACCTCGTCGAAGGCCATCATCCGCGCCTCGAACCTTTCCAGCGCCTGCTCGACCTGGCGTTCGAGCGTGACCTGAATGAAGACGTTGACGCCGTGGCCGACCGCCTCGGGCCTTACCAGCGCCACGTAGCTGTCGATGACCCCGGCGTGTTCAAGCGCCTTGACCCGGGCGAGGCATGGCGAGGGTGACAGCCCCACATGTGCGGCAAGATCGACGTTTGTCAGACGGCCCTGCGCCTGAAGCGCGTTCAGTATTCGTATATCTGTTGCGTCGAGTTCCCGTTTTGGCATTTTCTGCTCCCTTGGTGCCCGCAATGTGCAATAGATGCCGAAACCTGTAAACAGATATGTCAACTTCGGCAGCACATTCGGCGCGGATGCGGGCACAGTGCGGGCGCAACCTGCCGCCGAATCGCCCGGCGCACGACCCTGGGGCCGCGACATGAACGAACAAGAGATTCGTCACCTGAAAGCCGTCGAGCGGCGCCTACTGTGGCTTGCCTGCTGGACGATCCACCACGCCAACCACATCCGCGAAAAGGAAGAGCATGGCGTGAAGATCGGCGGCCACCAGGCCTCCTCGGCCTCGATGGTGTCGATCATGACGGCGCTCTACTTCAACGCGCTCCGGCCCGAGGACCGGGTGGCGGTCAAGCCGCACGCCTCGCCCGTTTTCCACGCCATGCAGTATCTGATGGGCAATCAGACGCGCGAGAACCTGGTGAACTTCCGCGGCTTCGGCGGTGCGCAATCCTATCCAAGCCGCACCAAGGACACCGACGACGTGGATTTCTCCACCGGCTCGGTGGGCCTCGGCGTCGCGATCACCTCGTTTGCGTCCCTGGTGCAGGACTACATCCACGCGCACGGTTGGGCGGCGGGCCGGCGCGAGGGCCGCATGGTGGCGCTGGTCGGCGACGCCGAACTGGATGAGGGCAACGTCTATGAATGCCTGCAGGAAGGCTGGAAGAATGACCTCCGCAACACTTGGTGGGTCATCGACTACAACCGCCAGTCGCTGGACGGCGTGGTGCGCGAAGGGCTGTGGCAACGAATCGAAGGCACCTTCGCGGCCTTCGGATGGCGCGTCGTGCGCCTGAAGTACGGAGCGCTTCAGCGTTCGGCTTTTACCGAGCCGGGCGGCGAGCGCCTGCGCGACTGGATCGACCGCTGCCCGAACGATCTCTATGCGGCGCTGACCTACAAGGGCGGCGCGGCCTGGCGGCAGCGCCTGATGGACGGCCTCGGCGACCAGGGTGAGGTGACCGGGCTGCTAGAACGGCGCAGCGATACCGAACTGGCCGAGCTGATGAACAACCTCGGCGGCCATTGTGTCGAGTCGCTGTGCGAGACCTTCGCAGGCGTCACCGACGACCGTCCCACGGTCTTTCTCGCCTACACGATCAAGGGCTGGGGTACCCCGCTGGCCGGGCACAAGGATAACCATGGCGGCCTGATGACCACCGCGCAGATGGAGGCGTTTCAGGCCTCCATGGCCGTGCCGGCGGGAGCGGAGTGGGAGCCGCTGGCGACCGTCGGAAACCGGGCCGAGTTGACCGCCTTCCTCGGCCGCGTGCCGTTCTTCGCCAGGGGCACCCGCCGTCACACGGCGCGCCGTTACGATGGCGACGGTCCGATCTGGCTGGACGACAAGGTGCAATCGACACAAGGCGCGTTTGGCAAGATCCTCGACCGGCTGGCGAAATCCGAAAGCGAGATGGCCGACCGCATCGTGACCATGTCGCCGGACGTAACCGTCTCGACCGGCCTCAGCCCCTGGGTGAACCGCCGCGGCCTGTTTGCCCGCGACCCGCGGTCCGACACCTTCAAGGCCGAGAACATCCCCTCCAGCCAGAAATGGAATTTCACACCGGAGGGCCAGCACCTGGAACTGGGCATCGCCGAGATGAACCTTTTCCTGGGCCTCGGCGCCGCCGGCCTCAGCCATTCCCTCTTCGGCGAGCGGCTGCTACCGGTGGGCACGGTCTACGACCCCTTCGTCGCGCGCGGTCTCGATGCGCTGAACTATGCCTGCTACCAGGACGCGCGCTTCATGATCGCGGGAACGCCGTCTGGCGTGACGCTTGCCCCCGAGGGCGGCGCCCACCAGTCCATCGGAACCCCGCTGATCGGCATGAGCCAGGACGGTTTGTCGGCGTTCGAGCCCGCCTTTGCCGATGAGTTGTCCGTGATCATGGATTGGGGGTTCGAGCACATGCAGCGACATGATGCGGCCGCGCCAGACCCGAGAACCTTCCTGAAGGATTCGGCGGGCGGTGCGGTCTACTTGCGCCTGTCCACTCGGCCGCTTGAACAGCCCTCAGACCGGCGAAACGACGCGTTCAGGCAGGGGGTGATCGACGGGGGTTACTGGCTCCGCGAACCCGGACCAAATGCAGAAATCGTCATCGCCTATCAAGGTGCTGTCGCGCCAGCCGCGATCGAGGCGGCCGGTCGGATCGCAAACGACCGGAGGGACATTGGCGTTCTCGCCGTGACATCGGCTGATCGGCTTCATGCGGGATGGGCCGCTGCGCGGCGCGCCCGGCTGCGGGGCAATTCCTCCGCCACATCGCACATCGAACGCCTGCTCGCGCCGCTTCCGCGACATTGCCTTCTGATCACTGTGCTAGATGGGCATCCGGCAACATTGTCGTGGATCGGCTCGGTTCACGGAAACCAGTTGGTGCCACTTGGTGTCGATCACTTCGGCCAGACGGGCGAGATCGGAGAACTTCACCGGCATTTCTGCATCAACGCAGCGTCAATCGTGTCGGTCGCAGAGCGGATGTCCCTAGGAAGACCCCTACTGCGGTTGGCCATGTAATCAACCGGACGCCGATTGCTGAGGCTCACTCAGTTCGACCCGCCGAGTTCCTGATGTATTTCGGCGCTTGCCGTTGGCCACAACTGAAGGGCTAGGTCGACGCAACTAGCCAGCCGCAAGTCCCGTACTTGAAGTGCTCGTTGGGGCGCCTGTTGGTCCAACTTTCGTAACGCGATCTGGCGAATCGGTATGTTCAGCTTTGATGCGGCTTCGTCTCATAATGATCTGAAATAGCTCAATAAAGTGAACTGCTATGTTCGGCCATCAGAAGGAACTGGAAATGCATCTCGATCCCACCAGCCACCCGATCGAGGGTCAGAGGGCCACGCATTGACTGCACGGGCCCGGGTCCGTACGCCGGACGGCATCTGCCGCAAAGGCTGCGAAATCTCTTTTGATGACTGATCGGGCCAACGGCGCTCTCCCGGCGGTGTCGCAAGATCGGGGCAAGCGGCAATCGTCCCTCCGGCGATCAGGCGCGTGCCCTTCGTTCGCGTTCGAGGGAAATCGGCCGGAACCGCCGCGCCGTCAGCACTGCAAGACCGCCAGCGCCCGGTTCAGCGTGGTCTCCGGCGAGCCCGAGGCATCGACGCGGGTCCAGCCGATCCTGCCGGGGTCGCGGCCGTGCTGCAGCCGCACGACGGCTGCGTCCGCATCCGACGCGTCGGCCGTCCGTTTCGATACCCGTTCCAGCAGCACCTGCACCGGGGCGTCCAGCCACAGGCCCTTGAACGGCACCCTGGCGCGCCGTGCGACCTGTTGCAACGCGGCCCGCTCTGCCGGCAAGAGCCATGTGGCGTCGGCCAGCACGGATTGCCCGGCCGCAAGCAGCGTCTGCGCGCGCTGCATCATCTCGGCATAGACCTCCCTGCCCGAGGCGCCCGAATAGGCGTCGGGCGGCAGATGGTCGAGCGGTCCGACCCCGGCCAGGCGCTTGCGTTCCAGATCGCTGCGCAGATGCACCGCGCCGGGCATCGCGCCGATCCCGGGCGCAAGCCGGCGCGAAACCAGGGTCTTGCCGGTGCCCGACAGGCCGCCAACGGCGACAAGCAGCGGCGGCTTGGGCGACAGCGCCTTCATGGCCTCGTCGAGAAAGTCCCGCGCCTCTGCGTCGTTCGCGCCGGGGCGGCCGGCGGCGTGGTCGGTCTGGACCGTGACCATTGCCCGGATCGCGGCCCGCACCGACAGGAAGAGCGGCAGCGCGGCAAGCCCCGCATCCTCGCGTCCGCCGAAGGCGAGGAGCCAGGCGTTGAGCGTGACGTTCGCGGCCAGCCCGTGGCCCAGCCGGTCGAGGTCCATCAAGAGAAACGCCAGGTCGTAGAGCACATCGCAGGTGCCCAGCACCTCGTCGAATTCCAGCGCGTCGAACGGCACCGGCCTGCCGCCGATCAGGACCAGGTTCCGCAGGTGCAGGTCGCCGTGGCAGCGGCGCACGTGACCTGCCGCGCTGCGCTGGCGCAGCAGCGGCGCGATGTGCTCCAGCGCCGCGCGTGTGGCATCGTGAAACGCAGACCGGCGGTCCGCGCCCAGTTCCTGGCGCATCCCCACGAAGGCGTCGTCCAACTCGTCCAGGATCGCGCGGATCAGTTCGGCACCGTCCGCCTCGCGCAGCGGGGCCGCCATGTGGAAATCCGCCACGGCGCCGCCCAGTTCGTCCGCCAGCGCAGGGTCCAGATCGCCGCGTGCGGCGACCTCGATCAGTTCGTCCTCTTTCGGGAAGCGGTGCATCCGCAGCACCCATTCCACCGGCGGCCCGTCGCCATCTATGGCAAGCCCGCCGGGGCCGCGGGTGATCGGCACGACGTCGCGATAGATGCCGGGCGCGACGGGGCGGTTCAGTTCGAGTTCCCGTCGCAACATCCTTTCGCGCAGGTCCAGCGTCGAAAGGTCCATATAGTCGTACCGGACCGCGCGCTTGATCTTCAGTGCGGTGTCGCCGGCGAGAAACACATGCGCGCCGTGGGTTTCCACGTGTTCCGGCCGTTTCCCGCCATAGGTGGCCGGAGTCATCAGGAACCGGATCGCTTCGGACTGGTCGTCCGCCATCTGCCGGCACTCCCGTTCAGGGCACAAGGACCGCCGCGCCGGTCAGCTTGCCCGCGCGCAGATCGTCCAGCGCATCGTTGGCGCGGTCCAGCGGATAGGCCCTTGTCTCGGTCCTGATTCCGGCCTGCGCGGCCAGCGGCAGGAACTCGTCGCCATCCGCCCGGGTCAGGTTCGCGACCGACCGGATCACCCTTTCGTGCCAGAGGTCCGCATAGGGAAGGGACGGGATGTCGCTCATGTGGATACCCCCGGCGACGACGCTGCCGCCCTTGCGAACCGCCTTCAGTGCAAGCGGGATCAGCGCGCCGACCGGCGCGAAGATCAGCGCGGCGTCCAGGGGTTCGGGCGGCGGGTGGTCCGACGGACCGGCCCAGACCGCGCCCATCCGGCGGGCGAAGTCCTGTCCCGAGGCGTCGCCGGGGCGGGTAAAGGCGAAGACGCGCTTTCCCTGCCATACGCAAAGCTGGCAGAGGATGTGCGCCGCCGCCCCGAACCCGAAAAGCCCGATGCGGTTCGCCGGGCCGGCCAGCCTGAGCGTCCTGTAGCCGATCAGCCCGGCGCAAAGCAGCGGCGCCTGCCGCACGGGATCGGTGTCGCCGTCGAGCCGAAAGGCGTAGGCCGCATCCGCGACGCAGAACTCGGCATAGCCGCCGTTCCTGGTGTATCCGGTGAAAGCCGGCGCGTCGCACAGGTTTTCGCGATGCGCCCGGCAGTGCGGGCAGACCCCGCAGGTCCGTCCCAGCCAGGGGATCCCCGCGCGCTGTCCGGGCGCGAAGTCTCCGACGCCCGGGCCGACCGCATCGACCCGGCCGACGATCTCGTGGCCCGGAACAAGCGGCAGCACGGGGCTGGCAAGTTCCCCGTCGACGATGTGCAGATCGGTGCGGCAGACGCCGCAGGCCTCGACCTTCAGGCGGATTTCACCATGCCCGGGCACAGGCACGGGCAGGTTCCGCGCGACGAGTCGCGCCTTCGGCTTTTCCAGGACCATCGCGCGCACGGCGGCGCCCCTTTTTGGATATAGACAATCATTATACTCGCCGATCCGCGCAAATCGGCATTGACCCGGGTCAAGAACCGGAAAGATCGCCTTTCGGGTCGCCTTTCGCACCGGCCCGATCGCCGATCTTGCCGCCGGGATGTCCGTGCGCCGGTATTGACCTTGGTCAACGCGCGGCCTGCGCCGGTCCCTAGAATCGGCAATCATGGTCGGCCGCAGCCACCGGTTTCCGGTGCGGCGGAGACAGTCGCCACGGCCGTAAGAGGGGAGATATCACCGTGACCTACCTGACATCGACCAGGCTCGCTTTCGCCGCTTCGGCCTTGTTCGCGCTCGGCGCGGCGATGCCGGCCCTGGGGTTCACCGCCTGCCAGATCACCGATACCGGCGGCATCGACGACAACAGCTTCAACCAGACCGCCTGGAAGGGCGTGCTGGACGCGAAGGAACAGCTTGGAATCGACGCGCGGTTCCTCGAATCGCAGGCCGAGACCGACTATGAGGCGAACATCAACTCGCTGCTCGGCGGCGCCTGCGACGTGATCGTCACCGTCGGCTTCCTGCTGGGCGACGCGACGAAGAAGGCGGCCGAGGCCAACCCGGACCAGAAATTCTCGATCGTCGACTTCGCCTATGATCCGGCGATTCCGAACGTGCTGGGCCAGGTCTATGCGACCGACCAGGCGGCGTTCCTGGCCGGGTACCTGTCGGCGGGCATGTCGCAGACCGGCATCGTCGGCACATTCGGCGGCATCAACATCCCGCCGGTGACGATCTTCATGGACGGCTTCAGCGCCGGTGTCGCGCATTACAACGCCGAGAAGGGCGCCGAGGTCGAGGTGCTGGGATGGAACCCGACCTCGCGCGAGGGCCTGTTCACGAACAACTTCGAGTCGCTCGACGACGGACGCGCCTTTGCCCAGAACCTCTATGACGAGGGCGCCGACATCGTGCTGCCGGTCGCCGGCCCGGTGGGCCTTGGCTCTGCCGCGCTGGCCGATGAACTTGGGGTCGACAAGCTGAAGATCATCGGCGTCGATGCCGACCTTTACGTCACCGACCCGGAAAAGGGCCATGTCTACCTGACCTCGATCATGAAGAACATGGACAGCACCGTGTTCCAGGTGATCGACTCGGCGATGCAGGGCACCTTCGAGGGCGGAGTCATCGTCGGCACGCTGGAAAGCGGCGGCGTGGGCCTGGCCCCGTTCCACGACATGGAGGCGGATGTGCCCGACGAGTTGAAGGCGGAACTCGAAGCGCTGCGCAAGGCGATCGTCGACGGCACGATCAAGGTCGGGATGTAACGCCGACAGGCCGGCAGAGAGCAAGCCGATGGACGTTGACCTGCGCGGGATAACCAAGCGCTTCGGCCCGGTCGTGGCGAATGCCGACATCGACCTGTCGATCCGCGGCGGCGAGGTTCTGGGCCTTCTGGGCGAGAACGGAGCCGGCAAATCCACGCTGATGAACGTGCTGTGCGGGCTCTACCACGCCGACGCCGGCCAGATCCTGATGGACGGCAGGCCGGTCGCCTTCGACGGCCCCGGCGCCGCGATCGATGCCGGGATCGGCATGGTGCACCAGCACTTCATGCTGGTCCCGGTCTTCACCGTGGCCGAAAACGTGGTTCTGGGGGTCGAGCCGGTGGGACGGCTCGACCGACTGGACCTGGACAAGGCGCGCGCGCAGGTGCGCGAGATCAATCAGCGCTACGGGCTCGAGGTCGACCCTGACGAACTGATCGAGCACCTGCCCGTGGGTCTGCAGCAGCGGGTCGAAATCCTCAAGGTTCTGTTCCGGTCCGCCGAGGTGCTGATCCTGGACGAGCCCACCGCCGTGCTGACCCCGCAGGAGGTCGAAGAGTTCTTCGGCATCGTCCGCTCGCTTCGCGACGCAGGAAAGGCAATCGTCTTCATCACCCACAAGCTGCACGAGATTCTCGCCATCGCCGACCGTATCAGCGTGCTGCGCAACGGCCGCATCACCGGCGAGGGCGATCCGAGGACCGTCACAGAGGAACAGCTGGCCGAGATGATGGTGGGCCGCCCGGTCAGTTTCCAGGTCGACAAGGCCGAGGCCACGCCGGCGGAGACGCTGCTGGAGGTCGAAAACCTGGTGGTCCTGCGCGAAAACGACGACATCGCCGTCGACCGCCTGTCGCTGACGGTGCGTTCGGGCGAGATTGTCGGCATTGCCGGGGTCCAGGGCAATGGCCAGTCCGCGCTGGTCGAGGCGATCACCGGGCTCGGGTCGGTGGCGCAGGGGCGTCTCAGTTTCCTGGGGCGCGAGATCACCCGCGCCTCGGTGCGCGCGCGCCATGCCATGGGCATCGCCCATATCCCCGAGGACCGGCAGAAAAGCGGCATGATCGCCAATTTCACCGTGGCCGAGAACATGGTGCTGAACAGCTATTACGGCGGCGATTTCGCTCGCGGGGTCGAGATCGACTGGACCCGCGTGCACGAGGCCGCCGCGCGCTATTGCATCGACTTCGACGTGCGCACCCCAAGCGTGCACCTGTCAGCCGGGCATCTTTCCGGCGGCAACCAGCAAAAGATGGTGGTGGCCCGCGAACTGGAGCGCGAAACCAAGCTGGTCGTCGCCGCGCAGCCGACGCGGGGGCTGGACATCGGCTCGATCGAGTACATCCACACCCGCCTGGTCGCCGCCCGCGACGAAGGCGACGGGGTGCTGATCGTCTCGTCCGAACTGGATGAAATCATGGGGCTCGCCGACCGGATCCTGGTGATGTTCAAGGGCCGGATCGTGGCCGAGTTCGACAACATCGGCGGCAAGGCCGACCGGAACGCGGTGGGCCTGGCCATGGCGGGTGGAAAGGCTGCGGCATGACGGATCGCGCGAGTATCAACGAGGACATCAGCCGCCTGCTGGCGCGCACCACGCGGGGCAGGGCGGATTTCGAGGATCTGGTCGTCGTGCCGGTCTTTGCG
Organism: Rhodobacter sp.; assembly: GCA_041627895.1. GTDB lineage: Bacteria > Pseudomonadota > Alphaproteobacteria > Rhodobacterales > Rhodobacteraceae > JBFKQC01. Next base: position 104,585 of record JBFKQC010000002.1, on the reverse strand, counting down.
GTGATCGTGGCGCTGATCCTCGGCGCGCTGACGATGCTGGCGACCAATGTCGACCTGCCGACGATCGGGCGGTCCTATGTCGCGCTGCTGCAGGGCTCGGTCGGCTCGCTCAAGGCCGTGTCCGAGACCCTGACCGCCGCGGCGCCGCTGGTGCTGGCGGGGCTGGGGCTGGCGCTGGGCTTTCGCGCGGGGCTGTTCAACATCGGCGCCGAGGGCCAGTTGCTGATGGGCGGCATGGCGGCGGTGATCATGGGGTTCAGCTTTCCCGGGCTGCCGTTCGTGGTGCTGATGCCGCTGTGCCTGCTGGCCGGGGCGGCGATGGGCGCGTTCTATGCCTCGATCGCGGGCTACCTGCGCGCGGCGACCGGCGCGCACGAGGTGATATCCACGATCATGCTGAACCTGATGTCCTACCGCATCCTCGATTACCTGTTGCGCCAGCCCTGGGTGCAGCGCGAGGGGCGCCAGGACCCGGTGTCGAAATCGGTGCCCGACAGCGCCGAGCTGCCGCGGCTGCTGGAATGGATCGACCCCAATCTTCGGGTTCATGCCGGCATTTTCCTGGTTCTGATCGCGGTGGTCTTCGTCTGGTGGCTGTTGTTCCGCACCCGCATCGGATTCGAGTTCCGCGCCAGCGGCGAAAACGCCGAGGCGGCGCGCTATGCCGGCATGCGGTCGAAGCTGATCATCGTGGCCGCGATGGCGACCGCGGGCGCGCTGGCCGGCCTGGCGGGCGCGAACCAGGTGCTGGGCGTGCTGGGCCGCGCGACGCCGGGGTTCTCGGCGGGGATCGGGTTCGACGCCATTGCCGTCGCTCTTCTGGGCCGGTCGCATCCGGTCGGCGTGCTGATGGCCGGGCTGCTTTTCGGCGCGCTCGAGGCCGGCGGGCGGCAGATGCAGGTCGACGCCGGGGTCAGCATCGACCTGATCGCCATCATCCAGGCGCTGATCATCGTCTTCATCGCCGCACCGCTGCTGGTGCGCGCGATCTTTCCCTGGGGCTTCCGCAAGGCGCGCGCCCGGACCGGAGACAAGCCATGACCGCGACGACCGACACCGCGGCGGCGCGGCCGCGCAGGATCGACACCGGGCGCGAGCGCCAGGCGCGGATCGTCGGCGGGCTGCTGATCGCGCTGGCGCTGTTCACGGTCTTCGTCTTCGGCATCGACACCACCGGCGACGCAACGTTCCGGCTTTCGCGTCCGCGCGATCCGTTCGCGCTGCCCGATCTGGTGCTGCCTTCGGGGCCGTTCATCCATGTCGCCGCGGCGGTCCTCGCCTTTCTTGGCGCGCGGCAGTTCCTGCGCGGCGGGGTGCGCTGGACCTCGCTGTCGCTGGGCATCGGCCTGGCGCTGGTGGTGGCCGCCTTCCTGGTCTGGGCCACTGCGGGCAAGGCGTTCTCGCTGACCGGCATGCTGCAGGCGACGATGGTCCGCGCCGTGCCGATCGCGCTGGGCGGGCTGGCCGGCGTGCTGTGCGAGCGCGTGGCGGTGGTCAACATCGCCATCGAGGGAATGCTGCTGGCCGGGGCCTTCACCGGCGCGCTGGCCGGGTCGGTGCTGGGCGGCTGGGGCGGCCTGCTGGCGGCGGTGGTGATCGGCGGCCTCTTCGGCTTCATCCTGGCCGCGCTGGTCGTCACCTACCGGATGGACCAGATCATCGCCGGGGTGGTCATCAACCTGTTCGTGCTGGGGCTGACCAGCTATGTCAGCAGCCAGGTCTTTGCCGAGATGCGGCACCTGAACAACGCGCCGGTGTTCCGGTCGTGGAAAATCCCGCTATTGGGCGACATCCCCGTGATCGGGCCGATGTTCTTCGACCAGAACATCTTTGTCTACGGCGCGCTGGTCCTGGTCGCGGTGGCAACCTACTATCTGTTCCACACTCGCCATGGCCTGCGCGCCCGCGCCGTGGGCGAGCATCCGCGCGCCGCCGACACGCTGGGGATCGACGTCTACTGGACGCGCTACGTGCACGTCACCCTGGGCGGCATGGTTGCGGGGTTCGGCGGGGCATGGTTCACGCTCGGATCGGTCGGCCGCTTCGACGAGGGGATGACCGGCGGGCGCGGCTTTATCGGGCTGGCGGCGATGATCTTCGGTCGCTGGCACCCGGTCGGGGCGCTGATGGCGGCGCTGGTGTTCGGCTTCGCCGACGCGTTGCAGCAGAAGCTGGCGCTGCTGAACACGCCGATCCCGTCCGAGTTCCTGGCGATGTCGCCCTATATCGCCACGATCATCGTGGTGGCCGGCCTGATCGGCCGGGCGCGTCCGCCGGCGGCGGACGGCAAGCCCTACATCAAGGAGTAGCGCCCGGGGCCCCGCCGCCGCCGGGTCACGCGGCCGGGCCGGGCGCGGCGGCGTAATACGCCTGGCAGTCTGCCTCGCGCCCGCGCACGACGCGCCGGCCGGCCAGCGCACCCTTGCGCTCGGTCACGACGGTTCGCTGGCCCTCGGGGCCGTCGTCCTCGTGGAAATAGATCACCACCCAGTCCCGCGTCCGGTCCAATTCGTGCGCGCGCGCGGTGTTCGAGAACAGCACCGTCAGATGCCAGCCGTCGCGCCGGGCGTGCAGGATCGGCAGCCACGCCGCGCCCGACGGGTTGAACCGTTTCGGGGCGATCAGCCGCAATTCGCCCGCCTCGGCCTTCCGGCGATAGAGCGCGTCGGCATCCAGCAGCAGCGATACCGGCGGCTCGTGCCGCGACCCGGCCGCCGCCGCCTTGCGCCGCAGCGGCGCCAGCCTTTCGCCCAGCGCGGCGAGGATGGCCTGGCGCCTGCGCGGGCCGATGCCCTCGACCGTTTCGCCCTTCAGGCGCAGGGCGGTCTCGAGCTCTTCGAGCGTGTCGACGTCCAGCCCGTCGGCAAGCCGGTGCGCGAGTTCGGGGCCGATGCCGGGGATCGTGCGGAACAGCGATTCCGGCGTGAACTCGCCCTTCAGCCGGTCAAGCTGGCGCCAGCGGCCGGTCGCCAGCATCTCGGCGATCGCGGCGGCGATCCCGCGGCCGATCCCGCGCAGCCGCACCAGGCCGTCCATGCCGCCATCGCGGAAAATCTCGTCCAGCGGTTTCCCGAGCGCGTCGATTTCCGAGGCGGCATTGCGGTAGGCGCGGATGCGGAACCCGTCTTCGCCCTGCTGCTCGAGCAGGCCGGAATATTCGCGCAGCCGCGCCGCGACCGCGGCATTGCCCCTTGCGGGCGGCAGGGCGGCCCTGGCGTCAGACATAGTCTTCCATCATCCGGTGCGGCGCCTTGGGGTCTTCCTCGGTGACTTCGGCCATCGTCGCCTCGGTCAGCAGCAGCGTCCCGGCCACGGAGACCGCGTTCTCCAGCGCGATGCGAACGACCTTGGTCGGGTCGATGATGCCGGCCTTCTGCAGATCGGTATAGACGTTCCGGGCCGCGTCGAAGCCCCAGGCGCCCTTGCCCTTGCGCATCTCGGACAGGGCCACGCCGCCGTCCTCGGCGGAGTTCTCGGCGATCTGCCGGGCCGGCGCGCCGAGCGCCCGCGCCAGGCACAGCACCCCGGTGCGCCGGTCGCCCTCGGAGGTCTTGGCCAGGGCCTCGACCGCGTCGATCGCGCGCACAAGCGCCAGCCCGCCGCCGGGCACGACGCCCTCTTCGACCGCGGCCTTGGTGGCGTGGATCGCATCGTCCAGCGCCTCCTTGCGCGATTTCAGCTCTGCCTCGGTGGCCGCGCCGGCGCGGATCACCGCGACACCGCCGGACAGCTTGGCCAGACGTTCCTGCAGTTTTTCGCGGTCGTAGTCGCTTGTCGTCTCGGCGATCTGGTGCCGGATCTGCGCGATCCGCGCCTCGATCTGGGTCCGGTCGCCAGCGCCGCCGACGATCGTCGTGGCCTCCCGTTCGATCCGGACCGAGGCCGCGCGCCCCAGGTCGTCAGGCGTCAGCTTTTCGATGTCCAGCCCGAGATCGGGGGACACCACCCTGCATCCGGTCAGAACGCCGATATCCTCCAGCATCGCCTTGCGCCGGTCGCCGAACCCGGGCGCCTTGACCGCGACCACCTTCAGCGTGCCGCGCAGCTTGTTCACCACCAGCGTCGCCAGCGCCTCGTCGTCCAAATCCTCGGCCACAACCAGCAGCGACCGCCCCGATTGCATGACCGCCTCGAGCAGCGGGATCAGCGGCCGCAGCCCGCTGAGCTTCTTCTCGTGCAGCAGGATCAGGGGCTCTTCCAGCCGCGCCGTCAGCGTTTCGGCGTCGGTCACGAAATAGGGCGAGATATAGCCGCGGTCGAATTGCAGGCCCTCGACAACCTCCAGCACGGTTTCGGTCGTGCGCGATTCCTCGACCATGATCGCGCCTTCGTCGCCGACCTTCTCCATCGCCTCGGCGACCATGTCGCCGATGCTGTCGGTGCCATGCGCCGAGATCGCCGCGACCTGGCGTTTCTCCTGCACCGACCGTACCGGCCGCGACAGCTTTCGCAGCACTTCGACCGCCGTGGCGAGGCCGTCCTCGAACCCGCGCCTCAGTTCCACCCCGGACGCGCCCGCGGCGATGTTGCGCAGACCCTCGGCGAACAGCGCATTGGCCAGGATCGTGGCCGTCGTGGTGCCGTCGCCGACCGCGTCGCCGGTGCGCTCGGCAGCCTGGCGCAGCAGCTGGGCGCCCATGTCCTCTTCGGCGTCCTTCAGCTTGAATTCCTTGGCGATCGTCACCCCGTCGTCGCAGACGATCGGGGCGCCGAAGCTCTTCTGGATCAGCACCGATTTCGACCGCGGTCCCAGTGTGACCCTGACCGCGTCGGCCAGCGCCTGGGTGCCCTTGGCGAGTTTTTCACGCGCTTCGGAATGAAAGAGCAGCTTTCTGTAGGACATAGGCTTTGCCTCCGCCGGGGATGCCTTTGGCGGACTTTCCCGCAGAATGGCGCGTCCGTCATTGACGTCCGTCAATCGGCGGCGCCGGCCTTGTCGGTGCGGGTGCCGGATGTGTTCCGGTCGTCGGGTCCAGACGCCGCACGCCGCGGGCTGACCGGCTGGCGGCCGCGGCATCCGGCATTGGTCACAGATCGCCGTCCAGGGGCACTTCGGCGGCGCAGAGCCGCGCCGGATCGTCGATCGGCCCGCCCTGATGCAGCGCCTGTATCGCACCGGCGATGAGCCCCGCGCACCCGATCACGCGCAGCTTGCCTCGCAGACCGGCCGCGGCGGCGGAAAACGGCGCGACGCTGTCGGTCAGCGTGATCCCGTCCAGCGCCGCGTCCGCGGCGAGCGCGGCAAAGGCCTCGGGCGTCAGCAGGCCATGCGTCGCCACGGCATGCACCGCGGCCGCGCCGCGGCTTCGGACCGCTTCGGCGGCGCGCAGCATCGTTCCGCCGCCGCAGATCATGTCGTCGACGATATGCACGGCCCTGCCTTCGACGTCTCCGGCGAAATGCGTGCCCGAGACGACGCCGGCGCTGCGCCGCTTTTCCATGAGACCGAAGCCGACCGGTCTGTTCGTGGCCGCCTCCAGCGCCTCGCGCATCAGTTGCGCGCGTTTCACGCCGCCGGGGTCCGGCGAGACCACGGCCAGCGGCACGGTGCCCGCGCGGGCCGCAATGTCGGCGGCGAACAGGCGATCCGTTGCAAGATGCACGGTGCGGCAGCGAAACGCGTTCTGGAATGCCATGATGTTGTGCACGTCCAGCGTCACGACCACGTCCGCGCCGGCCGCCTCGAACAGTTGCGCGACATAGCGCGTGGTGACGGGATCGAACGGCTTGGTCTGCCGGTCCTTGCGGGAATAGGCGAGATAGGGCGCGATGGCGGTGACCCGCGCGGCGCCGTTTTCGCGGCAGGTGGCCAGAAAGAGCAGCAGCCGCACAAGCCGGTCGTTGGCCGAGTCCGACGCGCCGCCCTGTAGCGAATGCAGCACGAAGACATCCCGCCCGCGCACGTCCACCAGCGGGCGCGCCTTGTGCTCGCCGCCGTCAAACGCGCGTTCCTCGTGCCGCGCCAACTCGAACCCGCCCGCCGCGGCGACGCGGCGACCCAGCAGACCCGACCCCTTCAACGCGAAGAACAACATGCTATCTGATCGCCCGAACCGTGGCAGGGGCGCATTGACGTCGGTCAATGCGGCGCACCGGCGATCGGAGCATGCTTCATTTGGTTCGACAAATGAACAGGTGCTGCCATGGCCACGACTGGCATAGCGACTCTCGATCACTCGCCGCAGGTTTTTGCCGAATGGCTCAACGAGCTTTGCGACGATCTGGGTTGGGAAAAGCCCAGAGCCTATCTTCTTCTGCACGAGACGCTGCACACGGTGCGGGATTTCCTGACTGTCGACGAGGCCGCCAACCTTGCCGCGCAGTTGCCGGTGCTGGTGCGCGGGGTCTTCTACGACGGCTGGAACCCGTCGAGCACTCCGGTGAAGCCCCGCGGCAAGCGCGATCTTCTGGCGCGTATCGAATCACGCTTCGTCAAGGAGCCGCTCGATGACCCCGAACGCGCCGTCGCGGCGGTGTTCGACCTGCTGCGCCGGCATCTGTCGGACGGCGAATTCGAGCAGGTCCGGCACGCGATGCGCAAGCCGATACAGGAACTCTGGGACTGATCGCGCGGCATGGTCTCGCGCGCCATGCGGGCCCCGGCACGCGCAGATGTGGCGCCCGAGGTACCGCTGGCCGAGAAACGCGCCTTTCTGGAAAGCGGTGCCGCCTGGCCGGGAGAGCCGCAGCCGGAGTGCATCGAAACCCATGCCTCGCTGGTCTTTCTGACTCGTGATCGCGCGTGGAAGCTGAAAAAGCCGGTCCGCCTGATGCATATCGACCAGCGGACCTTGCGCGCACGGGCGCATCTCTGCCGCGACGAGATCCGGCTGAACCGGGAACTCGCGGGCGAAATCTACCGCGGACTGACGCCTCTGGTGCAGCCGGCCGGCGGCGGGCTGGCGCTTGGCGGGCCGGGGCGCGTGGTCGACTGGCTGGTCGAGTCGGTGCGTCTGCCCGCAACGGAAATGCTGATCCGCCGCATCGAGGCGGGCCCGGCGCCCGAGCCGCACGAAATCGCCGCGGTTTCCGACCTGATGATCGCCTTCTATCGCAGCCGGCCGCGATCGGTCGATGCAGGCCCCGCCTATGCCGCAAGGCTGCTGCGAGAGGCCCGGATCAACATCCGCCACCTTGGCGAGTGGCGCGGGCGGCTTGGCCCTGCGCTGCGGGACGACGTGCTGGAAACCGGCCTGTCGGCGCTGGCGGCTTGCCGTTCGGAAATCATCGACCGCGCCGCGAAGGGCATCGTGGTCGAGGGCCACGGCGATCTGCGACCCGAACATGTCTGCCTGACCGATCCCCCGGTCGTGTTCGACCGGGTGGAGTTCGATCATGGTGTCCGGCTGGCCGATCCCTTCGACGAATTCAACGCGCTTGGCGTGGAATGCGGCTTGGCCGGCGCGGAATGGATCGGTCCGATGCTGCTGTCCGGGCTCGAGCGGGCCGGACTTCCGCGCCCCTCCGGCGCATTGCTCAGGGTCTATGGGCTGCAGCGCTGCCTGACCCGGGCGCGGCTGGCGATCGACCACCTTCGCAATCCGGAAATCCGCGCGCCCCGGAACTGGCCTGAGATGGCAAGGCGCTATCTTCGGGCGGCGGCGCGGCTGTGCGATCAGCCCGTGCCGGATTGATCTGGGCCGTCAGGCGCCTTGCGAGGAATTCAGGGCCACGCACCGGACCCGGCCAGGATTGCGCCGGCCAGTGCGGGCCGGGGCGCGCGTCGGCCGCGGGGCCTGACCGGGCGAAGCTTTCCTTCTATCTGCCGTTCCTGCGCCGCAAGGTCAGCCGCAGCTGCTTCTCGATTTCGATCATGGCGAAAAAGACCGCGCCGATGGCCACCATCAGCACACCGTCGAACAGCGGCACCGGCGCGGTTCCCATGATGGCCTGCGCGGCCGGCAGATAGGTGACGACGAATTGTGCCGGGACGATCACCGCCAGGCTGATCCACACCGCGCGCGTGCCCCGCGCGACCGCCCAGTCCAGCGACGTGCCGTGCAGGTTGCGGATGAAGAACAGATGGAAGATCTCCAGGATCACGAGCATGTTCATCGACATGGTCTGTGCCAGCTCGATCGAATAGCCGCCATCCATCGCATAGGCGTAAAGCCCGAATACCGCGCCCATGAACAGGACGCCAACCAGAACCACGTGCCAGACGAGTTCGCCGGTCAGAAGCGGCGCAGAACGCGTGCGCGGCTGCCGCGACATAGTGCCCGGCTCGGTCGGCTCGAAGGCCAGCGACAGGCCCAGCGTGATCGCGGTGATCAGGTTGACCCAGAGGATCTGAACCGGGCTGATCGGCAGGGCCAGCCCGAGAAGCAGCGCCGCCATGATGGTTCCGGCCTCGCCGGCATTCGTCGGCAGCGTCCAGCTGATCACCTTGCGCAGGTTGTCGAACACGGTGCGGCCCTCGCGCACCGCCGCCGCGATCGAGGCGAAATTGTCGTCCGTCAGCACAAGCTCGGCGGCCTCCTTCGCCGCCTCGGAACCCTTCACCCCCATCGCGACCCCGGCATCGGCCCGCTTCAGCGCCGGTGCGTCGTTGACCCCGTCGCCGGTCATCGCCACGATCAGACCGTGCGCCTGCAGCGCGGTCACCAGCCGCAGCTTGTGCTCGGGAGAGGTGCGCGCGAACAGGTTGGTGTCCTTCACGGCGATGGCCAGTTCGGCATCGCCCATCCGTTCGATATCGGCGCCGGTCAGTACCTTGTCGGGATTCAACAGCCCGATCTGGCGTCCGATCGCCGCCGCCGTGCCGACATGATCGCCGGTGATCATCATCACCGCGATACCGGCACGGTGGCAATCCGCGACCGCCGCGATGGCCTCGGGCCGCGGCGGGTCGATCAGGCCCACGAGCCCCGCCAGCGTAAGCTGCCCGTCGATGTCGCCGATGTGCAGCGCGTCGGCCGTCGTATCGGTCCAGGCCAGCGCAATCACCCGTTGCCCGCCGCTCGCGATCCGGTGCGCCTCGGCGGCCCAGTATCCCTGGTCGAAGGGCGCCCCGTCGGTCGCGCCGGTCTGTGCGCGGCACATGCCGAGAATCCGCTCCGGTGCGCCCTTCACCAGGATCAGGCGGCGCCCGTCCGGCGCTTCGACCAGCACGGCCATGTAGCGATGCGCGGCGTCGAACGGGATCTCGTCGAGGCGGTGCCAGCCGAAGACGTCGGCCCGCGCCTTTGCGGCCAGCGCCAGCAGCGCCCCCTCCATCGGGTCGCCTTCGACGGTCCAGTGACCTTCCCTGTCCTTCAGTTCGGCGTCGTTGCACAGCGCCGCGATCCGCGCGACCGGCTCCAGATCATGCGCTGCAGGCTCGGGCTGGATCTGCCCGGTCGGGGCATAGCCGTCGCCGCTGACCGTGTGATGGCCCGAGGCCAGCCCGAGCGACGCCACCGTCATCTCGTTGCGGGTCAGCGTTCCGGTCTTGTCGCTGCAGATCACCGATACCGCGCCGAGGGTCTCGATCGAAGGCAGCTTGCGCACGATCACGTGGCGCTGCGCCATGCGCTGCACGCCGATCGCCAGCGTGATGGTCAGCACCGCCGGCAGGCCCTCGGGGATCGCCGCGACCGTAAGGCCGACGACGGCCATGAACATCTCGTCGAACGGGATATGGCCGACGAAATACCCGAACGCCAGCAGAACAGCCGCCAGAAGCAGGATCATCGCCGTCAGCCATCGGGCGAACCGGTTCATCTGCTCGACCAGCGGCGTGGTCAGGACATCCACATCGCGCAGCATTCCGCTGATCCGGCCGATCTCGGTGGCCGGTCCGGTGGCGACGACCACCCCGCGCCCGGTGCCGCCGACCACCGTCGTCCCGCTGAAGGCCATCGGCTTGCGGTCGCCGAGCGGCGCATTCGCGCCGATCGGATCGGTGTCCTTCGAAACCGGCACGGATTCGCCGGTCAGGATCGCTTCTTGTATCCTGAGCGACCGCGCGCCGGTCAGGCGCAGGTCGGCCGGCACCCGGTCGCCCGCCTCCAGAAGCACTATGTCGCCGCGCACCAGCCTCTCGGCCGGAATGCTCATGCGCCGGGCGCCGCGAAGCACGGTCGCCCGGGGCGCAAGCATCGACCGGATCGCGGCCATCGCGTTCTCGGCGCGGCCCTCCTGGATGAAGCCGACGATTGCGTTGACCAGCACGACCGCCAGGATCACGCCGGTATCGATCCAGTGCCGAAGCAGTGCGGTGACCAGCGCCGAGGCCAACAGCACATAGATCAGCACATTGTGGAAATGGGTCAGGAACCGCAGGACCGGATGACGCCCGCCATGGGCAGCAAGCGCGTTCGGACCGTCCTCTGCCAGCCGCCGCGCGGCCTCGGGCTCGGACAGCCCGGTGGGGCCGACGTTCAGACCGGCGAGGCAGTCATCGAATGCGAATGCGTGCGGCGTCCCGGCCGCGATCGCTGCAACGTCCCTTTCCGGCAAGCTGGTTCTCCCTTGCGTCATCCGGCACCCGAAGCGGCCACGCCCTCGAAGTCGCCGGCCAAGTGTGTGGCCGCTTCCGCCTGTGCCGCAAAACCGCAGTCTGCCGTCCGGGGCAGCGGCCCATATCGGGTCGATTGCGCGAACTCGGCGTATCCGTGCATTCTGTCGTCCCCGGCTAGAAGGATCGCTTCAGGCTGAGCGACAGGTAGTCGTCGTTCCGGATTGCCGAGATCGGATCGGGCGCGACCGCGCCGCCGAAGAACCGACCCTCCAGCGACAGAAGCCAGTTCTCCCCCAGTCGCCGCTGCCCCTCGAACAGGAACACGCGGGCATCGGTGTCGCGGTCGATGAGCGCTCCGGCGAGAAGACTGGTATCGTTGATATCGTTCAGCCCGAGGCGGGCGCCGAGGAACAGATCGTCGTCGTAGATCGTCGCGGGCGCCAGCACCGGGTGCCGGCCGTCGTGGCTGTACTCCGCGATCAGGCCCAAATCGGCGCCGGTGCCCGCAATGCCGGGAATTGTCCATTCGAACCCGGCGGTGGCGGCCCAGAAATCCGGCCCGTGCCCGCTGCGCCGGATCGCCTCGAGCTTCCACAACCAGTCGCCCGCGGTCAGTTGCAGATCGAGCCCGGCCTGGCCGATCTGGTCGTAATGCGGCACCAGCGCCGGGCCGGTCGGGATCATCCGCGGTTCGCGGCTGGTGCCGTCGAAATAGGACAGCCCGATATCGAGATCGCCGACCGAATGGGACCAGCGAACTGCGAAATCGACATGAGAGGTTCCGTCGGGCGACTCAAAGGTCGCGGACCCGATGGGCGCGGGACCGCCAAGGCGCCGCCCGAAGCCGAGAAACTCGCGCTCGCGGAACCACGGCAGCACATAGACGCTGAACGTGCCGTGATCGCCGTAGACCGACAGGCCGACCATCGGCTGGCCCAGCTTGTCCTCGCCGTCGATATCTTCCAGCGCGTCGTCCTGGTTGATGATGTCGACCAGGTGGCGGCTTTCGGTGACGCCCCAGAATACCTTGTCGATACCGGCCGTCAGGCTCCAGCCGTCGCCCTGGTGCAGCCAGTAGGCCTCTCGCAGGTCGACGTGATCGCGGCCGTCGCCGGCTCCGCCGAAGCGCAGGAACGGTGTAACGACGATCCGGTCGCTGCCGCCGTCGAAGTCGTAGGAAAACCGGGCTTCCAGGCTGGTGGAAAGCTGCAATCGATCATCGGCTTGCCCGGCAAATGCGGGGCTTTGCGGGAAATACCGCAACTCGCCGGCGACAGAACCGGTCAGGGATGTCTGCGCGCCCGCCTGACCCGCCACGAGCGAGAACGCGACGGCGGGCCACAAAGCGCTTCTCATTGGATATTCCTCAGATTGCCCTGGCTGAAATAGGCGTCAGTCAGACCGCGTCCGAAGGCGTAGTTTCCATAGCGCAATATCGTGGTCTTGCCGGTCTTGTTGTTCTGCATGGTCAGTGTCTGCGGCCGCCAGAACCGACCGGCGTAACGCTTGTAGCCTGACAGCGTCAGCACCTTCAGAATCCGGCCCGAGCGATCGACATAGTCAATGCGCTGCGGTCGGTACTCGGATGTATCGAACCAGGTGATCAGTTTGCTGTAGCCGGAATTGCGATAGGCGGGGAAGCGCTCCACCACGAAACAGGTCAGCCGCCCGCAGGATTTGTCGCCGACATAGTTATAGGTGAATTTGCCGATCTCCGGCGCGCTGATGTCCTCGTAGGCGAATTCACTGCCGAAAAACGCGCCTGTCTTGTTCGAGGACGAGATGCGTTTGACCCGTTTCAGCGACGGCAGGTAGAGCCAGAGGTTGTCGTCCGCCCCGACGACGGCATGGCTGAGAAAGAGCGTCCCGGCCATGTCGGGGGGCGAGTCGAAGATCGTCAGCGTCTTGTCGCCGTCGTTGCCGGGCTTTTCCAGCATCGACAGGCGCAAGCGGCGCTCGCGGGTCTGGCCGCGGCGGTCCTGCAGGATCATCGTCACCGCCACGGTGCTGTCGCGCCAGCCGGTATCGCGGCGTTCGGATTCCAGGGCGATGGCCAGCCCGCGCGCGGCACCGTCCGATGCGGCGAATGACGGGACCGCAGTCCCAAGAAGGCTTGCCAGCAGAAGCGGGAGCACGGGTTTCATTTCGGCCTCCTTTCGAGGGGGATGACGGTACCCGATCCGTCGCCCAGGTATTTCTCGGGCGCGGCAAGGAACCGCTCGCGGCAGCGATCCGAACAGAAGTGAAACCGCGTGCCGCCGTGGTCGGCAAAGATCGTCGAGGTCCAGCCGTCGAGTGCCATGTTGCAGACCGGGTCGCGCACCCAGTCGCGCGCCTCGGCCTTGCGATCGCGGATCACGCCGTCCTCCAGCCAGAGCACGCGGTCGGCAACCTCCTCGACCCGCTGGTCGTGGGTCACGATCAGGACTGACCGGCCCTGGTCGCGCGCGATGTCGTGCAGGATCATCACCACCTGCTGGCCGCTCCTGGTATCTAGGTTGCCCGTGGGTTCGTCGGCGATGATCAGCCTGGGTTCGTTGATCAGCGCGCGGGCGATGGCGACGCGCTGCTTTTCGCCGCCCGACAGCGTCCGGGGCAGGGCGTCGCGGCGCTCGGTCAGGCCGAGTTTCGCAAGCAGGCCGTCGGCGCGCGCCTCGGCCGCCCTTGTGCCGCCGGGGGCCAGGTGCGCGGGAAAGAGCACGTTGTCGCGCACGCTCAGTGCCTCGAGCAGGTTGAAGGACTGAAACACGAAGCCGACGGATCGCGCCCGAAGGCGCGACAGTTCGACCTCGCTCATGTCCGAAAGGTCGGTCCCGTCGATCCGCACCGTGCCCGAGTTGGGCCGCAACAGCGCGCCCAGGATCGACACCAGCGTCGTCTTGCCGGACCCGGACGGCCCGGTGATGGTCACAAGCTCGCCCGGCGCCAGATCCAGCGAAACCCCGTCGACAGCTCGCACCAGCGTGTGGCCCTCGCCGAAGGTCTTGACGATGTCGCGGGCGCTCAGGATCGGTGTGGTCATCGCGGCATCCTCATTGCTGAAAGGCGGTGACGGGGTCGACCGACAGCACGCGGCGGACCGGAATGATCGAGGCGACCAGCGAGACGATCAGCGCGGTGACGCCCGTGCGGATCAGCGCCGCGCCGGTCATCGCCAGGCTGACCTTGGGCATCAGCCATTCCGTAAGCGGGACCGCCGCCGTCATCAGCGCCACGGCCAGCAGGAATGCCATCGCGCCGATGGCCAGCGCCTGCAGCATGGTGGACGCGTAGATCGCGCGGTTGCGCACCCCGAGCGCCTTCATCACCGCCAGTTCGCGTTCGCGTTCCGAGATGTGGGAATAGACGATAAAGCCGGTCAGCAGCACCGCCAGCGCACCGCCGATCAGGGTCATGATCCAGACGATTTCCAGCCCCATCTGCACGGCGATGGAATAGTCGCGGGCAGAAAACTCGGCCCGGGTCAGCGCATTGACGTTCTCGACTTGGTCCATGATCCGGCCGGCGAGCGCCGCCGGGTCGACGCCCGGCGTGGCATCCACCAGCATGTAGCTGACGCTGCCGATGGACGACATGGTATCGGCCAGATCCGACATGGTGACATAGGTGATCGAATTCGCCATCGAGAAGGTATCGGCCGAGAACCCCGCCACGGCGAAGTCGCGCCCGGCAATGCGCACGGTGCCGCCGATGGCAAGCCCGGCATCCGCGGCGAAGATATCCGGCACGATGGCCGTTCCCGGCCCGGGCAGGGGCGCACCGCCCGCATGCTTCCATGGTCCCGCGCGCCCGTCGCCCGCCTCCAGCCCGACAACGAAAGAGAACCAGCTGCGCCCCCCGGCCTCGATCGCGGAATTCAGGTAGAGGATCGGCGTGACCTTTTCGACGCCCTCGACATCGGCCACGGCGTCGATCTTCCAGTCCGAGACGAAGGAGGTCGCCATGTGCATGTTGCCCACGCCCTTCTGCATCACCCAGACGTCGCCCTCGGTGCGCTCGATCAGCGCGACGATCTGCTCGGATTCGCCGGCAAAGATGCCTTCGAAGAACAACACCAGCGCGAAGGCACCCGCGACGGCGGCGACGCTCGCCAGCAGCTGCTGCGGGGCGGAGATCAGTTCGCGGAGCGTCCAGTTCAGCACGGCGCCTACTCCCTGAAGGCCGTGGCGGGATCGAGCCGCATCAGCATGCGCAACGGCGCAAGCGCGCCGAGGACCGCCAGCACCACCGCGACCAGCGCGGTCTGCAGCAATGCCCGCGGCTCCATCACCTGCAGCAGATAGACCGGGGCCACCCACTCGATCAGCGCCGCCAGGCCGATGGCCAGGAGGAGCCCGGGCGGAATGGCCGCCACGGCGATGGCCACGGCCTCGGCGACAATCCCGGTGACGATATCGCGCGCGGTGAAGCCGAGCGCGCGCAGAACGCCCAGCGTCTTGCGGCGGCTGCGGACGGCCGCGAAGGTGAACATGCCGATGGCCATCGCACCGATGCCGTAGCTGAGACCAAGAAGCAGGTTCAGGATCGGCCCCAAAAGCTCGCGCCCCAGCCCCTCGTCGTTCAGGGCCAGGTCTTTCGGCAGGATTGCCTGGGCGTCCGCGACCTGCGCGGTGATCCGTTCGGCTAGTTCGGCGGGGTCGGTGCCGGGCGCCGCGTCCACGGCGAGGAAGCTCAACAGCGGGAACGCGGCGATATCGGACGCGACATCCGAATCGAAATAGAACTCGATCAGCGTGTCGAAATTCATGAAGGCAAACGGCGTGAACAGGGCGGCCTCGCCGCGCGTGATGCCGGAAATCGTGAAATCGTAGTCCGAAAGCGTCAGCGTATCGCCGGGGACAAGCCCGTAGCGTTCGGCCAGCGCGTGATCCACCGCGATCTCGCCGTCTTCGGTGGGCGGGCGTCCGGACATGATGCCGGCCGGACCGCCCGCGTCGTCATAGACCAGAACGATGATCGGCGTCCGCAGGTCGCCTGCCTCGTAGATCGCCGCGAGCGCGGCCAGCGGGTGCGTTCCGGAAACGCCGGGGATCGCCTCGACCGCCGCGCGGGTCTGCTGCGGCAGGATCGAGCGGGTCGCCAGGAAATTGGTCACACCCGCCTGCGCCACCATGACATCCCCGCCGCGTCGCAGGACTGCCTGGCGCAACTGCGTATAGGACCCCGCCAGGAAACCTTCGAGCACGAGGATTTCGGCCAGCACGGCGGCAACGGACAGCACGATCAGGACGGTGCGGCCGGGGCGCAACAGCGCGTTCTTCCAGGCCAGCCGGATCACGTGCGCCACCTTGTCCGCAAAGGCACCGGCCCCGGTGTTGCCCCTGGTGTTGCCGGCTCGGATGTCGTGTCGGTTCTGGATGTATTGCGATGCCGGATTGTCATCTTCGTGCCTCCGACCGGAAAGCTGCCGGGATCTGGCCCGGCGATCGCGCCCACCATAACGCCCCAATCGGATCGACGCGCGCCGATCAGAGCGATCTCGGAGGATGCAGCGGCGGCGGGCCGGCCATTGATGCGGTGCCTGTCCGGAAACCGAAGGAAATCACCGGTTCATTGACGGGGCGGGGCTGCGGCCCCTCTTGCGGGACGAGCGCGGCGCAGTCCGGATGCGCGATGCAATGGCTTCCATGCATGTTGTCGGCGGCGGGTGTGTCGGCGCCGACGCCCGCGCTGTCGGAGACAAGACCGTTGGCAGCGGCACCGGCATACAGGGCCGGCGGCGCGGACGGCAGGAACAGGGCCACCAGAACCGCCAGCACGGCAATGCTGATCAGAGATTTCGCGTCCCCCCGCCGCACGGGTCCGATCTCCTGAATTCCACTCGGTTTCAGCGTTATGGCAGACGCCGCCTGACACTTTGATTTCGATCAAGGGGTCACTCGAACGTGACACGGCGACCGTAAGCGGCGGGGCCGGTCATCCGGCCGGTCCTTGCGGCGGACGTGACCGAAACCGACCGGCGCCCGCCGCGGCGGGCCGCATCCGGGCCATCGGCGGGCACCGGGCCGTGGGATCAGATCGCGGCCACCGCCCCGACCAGCAGGTCGCGCACCTGTCCGGCGACGGCCTTGAGTTCGGCATTGTCGATCGCCGTCATCGAGGCCACCGGGTCGATCGCCGAGACCTCTACGCCGGCGCCGGTCTCGCGCAGGATCACGTTGCAGGGCAGCATCGCGCCCACCTTCGGCTCGATCCCGATGGCCTGATACGCCATCTTCGGATTGCAGGCGCCGAGGATCCGATATTCCGGCATCGCGACATCCAGCTTCGTCTTCATCGTCGCCTTGACGTCGATCTCGGTCAGAACGCCGAACCCGGCATCGGCCAATGCCTTGCGGGCGCGTCCGTCGATCTCTGCCAGGCTTGCGCCGGGAAAGCTGCGGTCGATCGTGTAAGCCATTTCGTCCTCTCCGGTCGCTACTTGCGAAGGTATTTGACCAGTGCGGCGATTGCCAGGCCGGTGAGCACCAGCACCAGGATCGCCCATATCCAGCCGAAGCCCATCCCTAGGCCCATTCCGAATCCGTTCATCATCGTTGTGTCTCCTTTGAAGGCCCCGGGCAGCCCCCCCGCGAGGGTCCTGCCCGGGAGAGGTGTCGTCAGTTGTCGTTCATCATGCTGCGGCCGGTGCCGTCGTCGTCCATCATCGGCATGCCCGGACGGGCATCCGCGGCGCGGCTCTGCATCATGCGCTGGAACCGGTCCGCGGGCGCGGCGATTTCGTCGGTGGTGACCTGTCCGTCGCCGTCGGCGTCGAACGCCTGGAAGCGGTCGACCGTCATTTCGCGGATATGCGCGGTGTGCATGGTCTCGAATTCGTCGAGCGAAAGCGTGCCGCTGCCATCCGCGTCATAGGTCTTGAGCGCGTCGAGCAGGCCGGTCCGCAACTCTTCCGGCGTCACCGTGCCGTCGCCGTCGGCATCGAAGACCCCCTGCAGGTGATCCGCGCCGCCCATCATCGGGCCGGCCAGACCCATCATGCCTTGGCCCATCATTCCGGGGCCCATCATGCCGGACTGGCCGCCATGCATCATCTGCATCATGCGCATCATGTGGCCCATCTCGCCGCCCATCATCGCGCCGGGACCCATCTGGCCCGTGGCATCGGCGCGGGCACCGTAGCGGCCTTCGCCGAACCCGTGGTTGCCGTCCGCCAGGACCGGAATCGCGATTGCGGTGCCGATCGCCGCAACTGCGGCCGTGGCGAGTATCAGGCGTTTCATCGTTTGATCCTCCGTGAAGTCCGTTTCGATGACCCCGATCTGGGAGGCGCCTGTCGCAGAACTTTGTCAGCCGGGGACCGAAAGTGTCGCAATGCGTGTCAGAATCGCGAACCGGCGGAAAATGCGACGGTTTTTCCGGCCGGCGAACCTAGATATCCTCTGGAACGAGATCGTCGGAAGTCAGCCGCTATGCCGGACAGCCCCCATATCCTCGTCGTCGACGACCACCGCGAGATCCGCGACGCCCTGGCCCGCTATCTTGAAAGGAACGGGATGCGGGCGACGGTGGCGGCGGATGCCCGGGCGATGGATGCAGCGATGAAGGCCGGGCGCTTCGACCTGATCGTGCTGGACGTGATGATGCCCGGCGAGGACGGCCTGTCGGTCTGCCGGCGGCTCAGGGCCGAAGGCGAAGTGCCGATCCTGATGCTCACCGCGCTCGGCGAGGAAACCGACCGCATCGTCGGGCTGGAAATGGGGGCCGACGATTATCTGGCCAAGCCGTTCAGCCCGCGCGAGCTGCTTGCGCGGATCAAGGCCATCCTGCGCCGCAGCTGCGCCCCGGCACGGGAAGGCGGCGCCATGGCCGGCCGGCGGCTGGCATTCGACAGATGGGTACTCGACACCGACAGGCGGGTCCTGATCGCCGAAGACGGCGCCGAGACGGCGCTG
This sequence comes from Rhodobacter sp., assembly GCA_041627895.1. GTDB lineage: Bacteria > Pseudomonadota > Alphaproteobacteria > Rhodobacterales > Rhodobacteraceae > JBFKQC01. The sequence continues at coordinate 86,249 of JBFKQC010000002.1, read as the reverse complement.
ACCACGGCGGATTTCCGGCTGTTGACCGTGTTTCTGGAACGCCCGCGCTTCGTCCTGAGCCGCGCGCAGCTGCTCGACCTGACAGGCGGCAGGCAGGCGCAGGTCTTCGACCGCGCCATCGACAACCAGATCAGCCGGCTGCGGCGCAAGATCGAACGCGATCCGGCGCACCCCGAACTGATCACCACTGTCTGGGGCGGCGGCTATTCCCTGTCGGCGGACGTGAGGGACGCGCCGTGATCCGCCGGCTATGGCCCCAATCGATCGGCGCGCAGTTGCTGGTCATGCTGCTGCTCGCGCTCGGCGTCAGCCAGGGGCTGAGCCTTCTGGTCTTCAGCGACGAGCGCGACCGCGCGGTGCGCGCGGCGCTGGGATACGAGGCCGCCGGCCGCGCGGCCAATGTCGCGCGGCTGCTGGACGACGCGCCCGAGGCGCTGCACCCGCAGATCATCGCCGCGGCCAATTCGCCGCTGGTGCGGTTCTGGACCGCGGAAATCCCGGCGGTCGATCATGCCGGGCACGACACCGCCGGCATCGCCGAGCGGCTGCGCCGCACGCTTGGCGACCCGTCCCGCGAGGTCCTGGTCGAGATTCACGACCGCGCCGACGCGATGCCGGGCATCGACGAGGTGCCCCGGTCGATGCGCCAGATGCATGCGGCGATGCTGGCGGAACGCACCGGACCGCTGGAACTGGCGATGTCGATCCGGCTCGGCTCTGGCGAGTGGCTGAACGTCCGGTCGATGTTCCACCGGCCCGTCGCGCAATGGCTGGTCTCGGACGTCGCGGCTCTGGCGATCGCCGCGGTGCTTGTCACGCTGGTGGCGGTCCTGACGGCGATCCGCGTCGTGCGCCCGATGCGGGGGCTTGCCGAAGCCGCTGAACGGGCAGGGAAGGGAGAGGCACTGCCGGCCCTGTCGGAAACCGGCCCGCGCGAAATCCGCGACACCGTCCGTGCCTTCAACCGGATGCAGGACCGGATCAGACGCTTCGTTACCGGCCGGACGCGCATGCTGGCCGCGCTCAGCCATGACCTGCGGTCGCCCCTGACGGCGATGCGGCTTCGCCTTGCGTTGATCGAAGAGGGCGAAGACCGCGACCGGCTGGAGGCGCTGGTCGACGAAATGCAGGCGATGGTCGAGGCAACGCTCGCATTCTCGCGCGGCGAGGCAGAGACCGAAGACACGGTAGAGACGGACCTGGCCGGATTGCTGCGGGCTCTCGCCGATGAAACCGCGGGCGGCGGCCGGGCGAAGGTCGTCGGCGCGCCGCCCCTCCTGGCCCGCGTGCGCCCGGTGGCGCTGAAGCGTGCGCTGCGGAACCTGATCGACAATGCGATCCGATACGCTGGGCGGGCCGATATCGAGCTTTCGGACCACGGTGACGAGGCGATTATCACGGTTTCGGACAACGGCCCCGGGTTGCCCGAGGATCAGCTCGAAGCGGTGTTCGAGCCCTTTCGGCGGCTCGAGACGTCGCGCAGCCGCAAAACCGGCGGCACCGGGCTGGGCCTCGCCATCGCCCGCACGGTGATCCGCGGCCATGGCGGCGAAGTGACGCTGCAAAACCGAAAGGGCGGGGGCTTGACCGCGACCGTCCGACTGCCGCTCTGACCGGCCGGCTCGGCAGGCGAATTACGCGATATCCTGCGGGCCGAGCGCGATTTCGCCAGGCCTCGCCGGATCGGCCGCGCGGGAAAACGCATCAGCCGATGCTGATAACCGTGTCCGACGTGAACCGGTAGGGCGGCAGATCGAGGTTTCGCGGCGCCGGCCCCTTGCGGATACGCCCGGCAGTATCGTAGTGCGAGCCGTGGCAGGGGCAGAACCAGCCGTCCCAGTCGCCCAGCGGATCGGTGCCGCGCTGTCCCAGCGGGATGCAGCCCAGATGCGTGCAGACCCCGATCACCACCAGCCATTCCGGCCTGACCGCGCGATCGGCGTCGCGTGCCGGATCGGGCAAGGCCGCCGTGTCGTCGGCGCGCGCCTTGGCAATCCGTTCTTCGGTGCGGTGATCGATGAAGACCGGCTTGCCGCTCCATTTGACGGTGATCCTGATGCCCGGCTCGACGCCCGCGACGTCCACCTCGGCGACCGAGAGCGCGGCGATGTCGGCGCTCGGGTTCATGCTGTCGACCAGCGGCCAGATCGCGGCGCCGGTCGCGACGGTCGCGGCGCCGGCGGTCGCGTAATAGATGAAGTCGCGCCGCGTCTCCGGGCCGGTGCCGGTTGGCCCGTGCGCCGCGGATTCAGGGGACCAGGTCCGCGAATCTTTTCGGTACGTCATCGACCGATACCTCCTTCTGGGCCTGGGCGTCGTGAACGAACGCCACGATGTCGGCCAGTTCCTGGCCGCTAAGCGCGATCATCTCGCCAAGCAGGTCTTCCTGCATCATGGCCATGGCCGGGGCGCCGCGCCACATCCGCGCGGCGAAGTCGAACGCGTTCATGGGCTGCGGCATCCCGCCCGCATCGAAGGACGGCCCGATCTCGCCGCCGACGCCATTCACCGCGTGGCAGACGATGCAGCCCTTTTCCATGAAGGCCGCCGCACCGCGCGCGCTGTCCATCGGCGGAACAACGAGCCCGATATCGACCAGCAGTTCCATCGTGCGGATCATGTCCGCCTCCGAGACATCATCCATCACCGCGAAGTCGTGGCCGTGGTCATGGTCGGCGTGGATTTCCTTCATCGAGTTCAGCATGTCCTGCGGCGTGGGATCGTCGTGCGCATGATCGCCGGTGCCGCCGGCCAGTGCCGCCCCCGCTGCGCCAAGCAAGGCCGCCGCTGCTGCAAGTCCCGTTTGAATTCTCGACATGTCCTGGTCTCCTTTCCGTTCGTTTCGCTCGGTTCGCGCGCGTCTCGGGTCTTGTGTCCGGTGGCCGGGGCGCCGGGATGCGGCCCCGTGCCCCGTGCCGTCAAATCCAGGGTCTGTGCGTATCGTCATTCCCCGTCCCTGTCTGACGAAACCCACCAGTCCGTCCCGCCCGCCGGCTCGGCGAGCGCGGCCTCGATGGCGTCGCGCGGCGCAAGGCCATCATGCGGCCGGATCGCGGCGTCCAGGCGCCTTGCCGCCAGGTAGCCCTGCGCCGCGGCCTCTGTCGGTGCGGTGGCGTACGCGCGGACAAAGCGGGCGAAGAAACCGTTCTGCCGATCGCTGTCCGCCCAGCCCGAGTCCGCGGGTATGCCGGCCTGAACGAAGGTGATGGCATCCGGGGCGATGGCTGGTGCCGGATCGGTGCCTGCGCCGGTCCCGATCACCACCACCACATCCGGCGGCTGCCGCGGTGAACCGGCCAGGGTCCGGACCCGGCCGGCCGCCTCGCGCGGCAGCGCCAGTATCTGAACGTCGACGCCGCCCAGATGCCCGTCCGAGGTCTCGAGGGCATGGCCGTCGCGTTCGTCGGCGGCCAGAAGGAAACCGTCGATCGCCTCGGCAAGCCGGGTTTCGGCGTTCGGACCCCGGACCAGGATCGCGGCGGTGAATTCATGCGCCTGCGCGGCGATGCCGGCGAAAGCCGCAAGGCCGACGCCCAGCCCGAGGCGGGCCAGACTGCGGTGGATGGCACGAGCGGTCACGGGCGTCTTCATATCCTGGCGCTCCTCAGCCTGAGCGAGTTGAGCACGACCGAGATCGACGAGGCGCTCATCGCGAATGCGGCGAACATCGGGCTGATCAGGATGCCGAAGACCGGGAACAGCACCCCGGCGGCCACGGGCACGCCGGATGCGTTGTAGATCAGCGCGAAGAACAGGTTCTGGCGGATGTTGCGCATCGTGGCGCGGGCCAGCCGGCGGGCGCGGACGATGCCGTCGAGATTGCCCTTGACCAGCGTGATCCCGGCGCTTTCGATCGCCACGTCGGCGCCGGTGCCCATGGCGATTCCGACATCGGCCTGGGCCAGCGCCGGGGCGTCATTGACGCCGTCGCCTGCCATGGCGACCTTCGCGCCGCCCGCCTGCAGTTTCTTGATGATCGTCGCCTTGTCCTCGGGCAGCACGTCGGCGCGGATCTCGTCGATGCCCAGCCGGGCCGCGACGGCTTTCGCGGTCCGCTCGTTGTCGCCAGTGGCCATGATGATGCGAAAGCCCAACTCGTGCAGCGCCTTCAGGGCCGCCGGCGTGGTGTCCTTCACCGGGTCGGCGACGCTGACCAGCCCGGCGACCGCGCCGTCGACCGCCACGAACATCACCGTCTCGCCCTCGTCCCTCCGGGCGTTCGCCTTGTCGGCCAGGGCGCCGGCCTGCAGGCCGAGATCCTCGACCAGCCGGCGGTTTCCCAGCGCCACTGATTTGCCGCCGACCGTCCCGCTGACCCCCTTGCCGGTCACGGCCTCGAAGTCGCCGGCCTTGTCCAGCGCCACGCCGCGGGCCTCGGCACCGGCGACGATGGCCTCGGCCAGCGGGTGTTCGGACCCTTTTTCCAGGGTTGCGGCCAGCCTCAGCACCTCGGCCTCGTCATAGCCGGCCTCGGGCAGAACGGCGACGAGGCGCGGCTTGCCCTCGGTCAGCGTCCCGGTCTTGTCGACGATCAGCGTGTCGACCTTCTCGAACCGCTCCAACGCCTCGGCGTTCTTGATCAGCACGCCCGCCTGCGCGCCGCGCCCCGTCGCCGTCATGATCGACATCGGGGTCGCCAGCCCCAGCGCACAGGGGCAGGCGATGATCAGCACCGCCACCGCGGCGATCAGCGCATAGGAAAGCGCCGGGTCCGGCCCCCAAAGCGCCCAGGCGATGAACGACAGCACCCCGATGCCGATCACCGCCGGCACAAAGTGGCCCGAGACCTTGTCGGCGTATTTCTGGATCGGCGCGCGCGAGCGCTGCGCGTTGGCCACCATCTCGACGATCTGGGCAAGCATCGTGTCCGCGCCGACGCGCCTGGCCTCGATCACCAGCGTGCCGGTGCCGTTGATCGTGGCGCCGGTCACCGGCTCGCCCGCGACCTTCTCGACCGGGATCGGCTCACCCGTGATCATGCTTTCGTCGACCGACGACCGCCCCTCGATCACGGTGCCGTCGACCGGCACCTTGTCGCCCGGCCGCACCCGCAGCCGGTCGCCGACCTGCACTTCCTCGAGCGGGATTTCCTCCTCGCGGCCGTCCTCGCGGATGATCCGCGCCGTCTTGGCGGCCAGATCCAGCAGCGCCCGGATCGCCTTGCCGGTGCCCTCGCGGGCGCGCAGTTCCATGACCTGGCCCAGAAGCACCAGCGTCACGATCACCGCGGCGGCCTCGAAATAGACGCCGACATGGCCGTCTTCCATCCTGAAGCCGTCGGGGAAGATGCCGGGCGCCAGCACCGCGGTGACGCTGAACAGCCAGGCGGCCATGACCCCCATCGAGATCAGCGAGAACATGTTCAGGTTCCAGCGCTGGAACGAGTTCCAGCCACGCACCATGAACGGCCAGCCGCACCACAGCACCACCGGCGTGCCCAGCACCAGCTCGATCCAGAGCGTTGCGCGTTCGCCGAACACCTCGCGAACCCCGCCGAAACCCAGATAGGGCCCCATGGTCAGGACCAGAAGCGGGATGGTCAGAACGCCGCCGACCCAGAAGCGCCGGGTAAAGTCGACGAGTTCGGGGTTCGGCTCGTCCCCGGCCATCGCCGCGCTTTCCAGTTCCAGCCCCATGCCGCAGATCGGGCAGGACCCGGGACCGGTCTGGCGCACCTGCGCGTGCATCGGGCAGGTATAGACCGGGCCGGAATACCCGGCGGGCACGGTGTCGTATTCGCCGCCGCTCTTGGTGTCGTGGCCGTGATGTTCATGCGCATGATGGTGGTGATGGGCATGCGCTTCGGCTTCGGATTCCGGCACTAGGTGCATGCCGCATTTGGGGCAGTCACCGGGCCGGTCCCGTCGCACCTCGGGATGCATCGGACAGGTGTAGACGATCGCGTCTGCCGTGCGATCCGGGGTGATTTGGCGGTGATTGTCCATGATTTCGGGCCCTGCATGTTTGTTGGGCGAAGTTCGGTGCCGTCAGGCCACCTTCATTTCGCGGATTCCGGCGACGATCCGGACGATGTCTGTTGGGGCGCCTATTGCCTGGGCATGTTCCCGATGGGCCGACGATGTTGCGGTACGCCGCCGGGGACGCCGACCGCCGGAAGCGCGCCGAAAGACCGACGGGTCCTGGGGCTGTTTCCGATCCGTCGGCGCGCGTCAGGCGCGCGCGGAAAGCGGCGGCGGGGTCACGACGTCAATCGTCTGCCCGGTCATAAGGCGCCCCGGGTCGGGCCGCACCGCGCCCGCCAGCCAAAGCGGTCCCTGCGCGCCATCGGCGCCACCGGGCAGACCCATCTGCACATGGCACAGGAAATCCGCGCCGCAGAACCCGGCCTCGTGGGCTTCCGTATCGGCCGATCCATCCGCACCATCGGCAACCTGCGCGGCCAGTTCAAGAACCGGACCGTGATCGTTCGCGTCGTATTCGGCCTGGTGGGCGGCCGAAATAATCGTCGCCAGGGCAAAGGCCAGCAACAGGGCGGCCGCGCCGATGCGCGCAAGCCATTGCTGCCGAATTCTCATCGCCCAAGCCATGAGTCACTCCAGGAACATGTCGTCGATCGGCTTTTTCCAACTCAATCCGCAATGACCCAGATCAAGATCACGATGCCTTGAAACGGGCCGGTACACTCGATGTAGGGCTTCCAGTCACTGGAAGGTCAAGTGGAAGCGGAGTTGCGGTCCGGCGCACCGGATCACGTCTGGCAGAACTTCGCCTATCGCAAAAAAACACGCCATCGTGAGGCCTGCGGCGTTGACCTTCCCGCCGCTGTAACCTGTATCCCGCCCCGCAAGAAAGACCGGAACGTTCGAATCAGGCGAGAGGCAGTGACATGATCCATCAGCGAAAACCGTCGAGCGGCTGCATCGGCCGGAACGGCGGGCAGATCGGCGAACATGTCGCGCGCGCGAAGGTTGGCTCTCGATTCAAACTCATGTAGGTTCTCAAGAAAAGGCAGGTTTGCAGGTGCAGGAAAAGGGACTGGCTCGCAGGGCCATCTGGATAATTGCCGCAGCCGCGATTGCTGCGGTGGGTTTCTACTTGTTCGGCGGTTCTGACACCAACGGCGTCGCGACCGGGCCGGAACCCACGGGATCGGCTATCGTCTCGGTGAAGCTTCCGGCCGAGCTCAGCCCCAAGGCGCAACTCGGCGAAACCGCCTACAATGCAAAATGCGCCGCCTGCCACGGCACCAATGCGGAAGGCCAAAAGAGCGTGGCGCCCCCGCTGGTTCACAAGATCTACGAACCAAGCCACCACGCCGACATGGCGTTCGTGCTGGCCGCCCAGAACGGGGTGCGCGCGCACCACTGGACGTTCGGCAACATGCCGCCGGTCGAAGGCCTGACCCGCGCCGACGTCCTGAACATCGTGGCCTACGTGCGCGAGCTGCAACGCGAGAACGGGATCAGGTAGACGTGTGGTATCGGTTTTCCTCGCGCGTACCCGGCCTGCTTTGCGCCTTGATGATCTCGATGGCGCTACAACTTCTGTCGGCAGACACAACGCACGCCCACGAGGCCGGGACAGGTGGCTACGCCGCGCAAGCTTCCCTGTCCGTGGCAGGTCTCCACACCGGCGCGGAAATGCATTGTCAGGGCGGGTCGTTCTGTTCGGTCGTGGCGATCGATCTGGGCGGTTCGCCGGCTGACTACGCGTCGGTTCGGGGATCCGCGCGGAACCTCCCCCGTGGGCGGCGGAAGTCGTCCGTGACCCACGTCCTGGATCCGCCGCCGCCGCGCCTGTGAGGTCCGGATCAAACCGACTGATCTTGGCAATCTCAATTCATACAGGACGGAACAAATGAACGTGTCCAGACTTTCTGCGGCCGCGCTGATGGCGGCCACCCTTTCCCTCGAAGCGGTCCCCGCTTGGGCCGGGGCCGGCCATTCCGGCGGCCACGGCGATCAGCCCGATATCGGCCAGGCCGGGTCTGCGGGCCATATCGACCGCGTGATCGAAGTTACGATGGGCGAGATGTACTTCTCGCCGTCGGACCTGCAGGTGCAGCGCGGCGAGACGATCCGCTTTGTCATCAGGAACGAAGGCGATTTCGTTCATGAATTCAATCTGGGCACCTCCGAGATGCACCTCGCCCATGAAGACGAAATGATGATGATGCTCGAAAGCGGTGCGCTCGAGGCAGACCGCATCAACCACGACATGATGAACATGACGGACATGGCGCACGACGATGCCAACAGCGTCCTGCTCGAGCCCGGCAATACCGCCGAGGTCATCTGGACCTTCAGCGGCGACGCGGACCTGCAACTGTCGTGCAACATCCCGGGACACCGCGAAGGCGGGATGCTGAGCGTCGTGGAACTCGTGGCCGAACTCAACTGAGCGCGGTCTGCGCGGGTGCCCGGTTCGGGTGCCCGCGCAATCCCCAACGATTGGTGCAGCAGGGCCCGGACGCCGCGGCATGTTCCATGCCTGCCCGATGTCCTGCTGCATCACCGAACACCGAAAAGGGACGGCCCATGAATTCACGGACGAATGCGGGATACGCGGTTCTTGTAACCTGCGCCCTTGCGTCGATGTCTCCGGCGATCGCCCAGCCGGTGCGGCAGCCTGAAACGGCGGATCCGGATCTCGGAAAGACGCTGTACCAGGACTTCTGCGCTGCCTGCCACGGTCCCGGTCTGGAGGGCGAAGAGAACTGGCAAAGCCCAAGACCCGACGGCTCGTTGCCGGCACCGCCGCACGACGCGACGGGCCACACCTGGCATCACGGCGACGATCTGCTGTTCAACTACACCAGGCTTGGTGGACAGGCATTGCTCGCAGAGCGCGGGATCACCAATTTCAACAGTGGCATGCCCGGATTCGAGGACCAGCTTTCGGAGGGCGAAATCTGGAACATCCTTGCCTACATCAAGTCCGAATGGCCGCCGCGCGTGCAAGAGATTCAATCGGTGCGAACCGAAGCAGAACAACTGGAGGGGAACTGACATGAACCGATTGGCAATCCTGTTCGTCGCAGCGCTGATGGCGATATCCCCGCTGTCCGCGCGCGCTCAGGACATGACGCCGGAAGAGGTCAAGCGGCTGGCCCTGGAAGCAATCCGGGAAAACCCGCAGATCATCATGGAGGCGGTCGCGATCCTGCAGGCGCAGGAAGAAGAGGCCGCCAGAGCCGCGACCGACCGGGTCCTGTCCGAGCAGCGCCTGCTTTTGGAACAGGACCCGAATGCGCCCGTCATCGGCAATCCCGAGGGCGACGTCACGCTCGTCGAGTTCTTCGACTACAATTGCCCGTACTGCAAGCGCGCGGCGCCTGACGTGAAGACCTTGCTTGATTTCGATGACAACGTCCGCGTCGTCTATCGTGAATGGCCGATCCTCGGCGACGGGTCGGTCTTTGCGGCGCGCGCCGCGCTGGCCGCGCGCAACCAGGGAAAATACGAGGCGTTCCATTGGGCGCTGATGGACCTGAAGGGACGGGCCGAAGAGGCAAGCGTCCTGAAGATCGCCGCCGACCTCGGACTCGATATCGGGAAATTGCGGGCCGACATGCAGTCCGAAGAGGTCGAGGAACACATTCAGACCTCGATGACCCTCGCCAGACTGCTCGGGTTCAACGGCACGCCGTCTTGGGTCATCGGCGACAACCTGGTCCCCGGTCTCGTCGGGATCGACGAATTGCAGCGCCTGATCGAGGTGGCGCGCGAGAAGACCGAGGAGTGAGACGCGATGCGGGCAGGATCATCGCCGCCTCGCCCCGGGTCCAGGGGGTCGCGGGGCAGCACTCGCGGCACGGGCAGAGGGATCAAGAAGGGTCGGGCAGGTTCTCAGCGGCATTCCGGCAACACGAACGCGCCGGGTTCGCGCATCGCACGCATTTGTGACTGGCCTTCCAGAGCCGGAGATCTGCCATGGTGCAATCCGGCGGAAACGAAATTTGGTACGGAATCGATGCAATGCTGACCAGACGGCACTTCGTGATGAGCACGGCGGCGCTGTTCTCGCCTCCGATTGCTGGCGCCGCCCTCGCAGGCCCCGTTTCACCGCAAAGCAAGTGGGCCGCGTGGGACGCTCAGGTGACACCGCCCGACTATGACCCGGCGACATCGAACCCCTGGGGAATTCATCCGCGCTTTCTGCCGGTGCGGGTCGAGGCCAGGGACGGGCTGAGGCCGGGTGACATCCACGTCGATGCGGTCGCGCGCTATCTCTATCACATCGGCGACGACGGCACTGCGTCGCGTTTCGGCGTTGCCATCGCGCGAGGCAACCTGTATGAGCCCGGAACCTATACGATCCGGCGCAAGGCCAAGTGGCCGACCTGGACGCCGACGGATGCCATGATCCGCCGCGACCCCGGGCTCTACAAGCAACACGAGGACGGCGTTGACGGAGGCCCGACCAATCCGCTGGGGTCGCGGGCGTTCTATCTCTATGTCGGCAACCGCGACACGTATCTGCGGATTCACGGAACGCCCAATCCGGAATCGATCGGCGGCCGGGCGAGTTCCGGCTGCGTCCGGATGGTCATGCCCCATATAAATGGGCTTTACGACCGGGTGGCGCTGGGTTCGACGGCGTATCTCTATCCGACCGAGGACGCGATCGGCGCGCGCACCTGAGTACGGGGCCGAGCGGCAGGAAGCGCCGCCAAGGTCTGCCGAAGCCCGCGTCGGATACCCCCGCATGGCAACGTGCGAGGTTGCCCTGGAGCGGGTATTGCCATTGTATCGCGAAGCCGTGCCATCGCCGACCCGCGGGGTGGCGATCCAACATCCGGGCGGTGCGCTTTATCTCGCGGTTCCCGAGCAACTTAGGTCCGACACGCGGACCTCACCCAATCGCCGCCCCGCGGGTCGGCGATGGCGCGGCGGCCTGCGGCCTTGTTCCGCGCCGGGAAGAACGTGCACGCCCTCTCCCGCCACCGACCGGCCCCTTTTCCGCCGGGTGTCGTCCCGCCCTAGCTTTTCGCGGTCGGTTCGGTCTGTGCCCGCGTGCAGATCGGGCTTCCCTTGGCCGTCCGCAGCGGCAACAGCGTGGTCTCCACCGGTCCGTCGTAACGATACCAGTAACAGCCGTCTTCCGGTCTCAGCACCACGGCGTCCAGGTTCTGATACGGTGCGGCGAGGTCTAGAACGGCATCCGGCACGCTTTCCAGGTACCTTTCGCCCTCCCCGCCGGTGCCGTCGTTCGACGCGGTACACGCCCCGAGCGCGAACCATCCGACCAACAGCAATCTTGGTTTCAGCTTCATTTCCGAATTCTCGTTCCCGACTTGCAAGGCCTGCGCACAATTCTAGCTTAACGTCATGAAAGCAATAGCTAAGCGCGGTTTTCCCTGCACCGCGCGGTCAGGTGCCCTGCAGACGTGCGATCGCGGCGGCCAGCCCGGTCAGCGCGAGCGCGAAGAGCGCGAACCAGGTCAGCGCCAAAAGGACCGGCCCGCTGCGCCCGGGAAACCGGCGTGCGAGTCCGGCGGTCCAGCCAGTGCGCCTTATCAGCGAGACGTATAGCGGCAAGGCGCTGACCAGCGTGGCATAAAGGTAGACGCCCGAGATGTTCCCGAACAGGGCCGAGCGTGCCAGCGTCGGCGCCACGACGCTCAGGGCGGTCGCACGGCTTCCGCCGAACGAGTCGAACCAGTCGGCGGAAACGACGTAGATGATCGCATGCAGCAGCACGAAGACGGCAAGCCGCGCGGGAATGTCCGCAAGAAGGACGATCGTCAACTCGCGGTCTGAAGGCTTTCGAGCATCCGCCCAGGCGAACAGGAAGAAGCCGACGTAGTTGACGGCGAAGACAACCGGCAGACCGTTGGTCAGGACCTGCCGCAGAAACCGGACGAGCGGCGGCCCGCCATTGATCAGCATCGGACCAAATCCAGGGGTGAGGGCGACATACAGCAGCAGCACCGGGACCAGACCAAGCAGGCTGAACAGCAGCGTATTCCACAGGAATCGCGTGGCGGGCATGTCGATGGCGAAGAATCGCTGCATCGCTGTTCAGCTTGCCACGTCGGCAGGTCCCAGGTCGAATGGTCGCTTCGCGCCGCGCGATCCGGGGATTGTCGGCCCCTCCGGCTGGGCGTGATCGCTGCGTCCTGCCGGCCCCGCCATTCACGTGTGATTGACGGCCGCTCGGCGCAGCCTTGGTCGAAGGGAAAGGCTCAAGCATCTGAAAAGATGATCAAAACCCTACCTACCGCACCGCAACGGGTTGCCGGAACGGGCAATTCCGCCGCGGCGGGCGGTCTTCGAGAACCGGCGCAATGCTGTCGCCCCTCGACATCGGGCGCGATTGCGTCGAGCATCGCGGCACGGCTGCGAGGCGGGGGGGGCGGCGATGTTTCCGATCAGGCGGGTGCAGGGTGGCGCGACGGGGCGCAGTTCGGGGTCGGCGGCGGGCGGTTTCGCCTGGGCGGTGGCCACGTCGGACGACCCGGTGGCCGATGTCCATGCCCAGACCGCCAATGCGCTGGCCAAGATCGACCGCATCCTCGAGGGGCTCGGCACCGACAGGACACGGCTGGTGAACGCCACCGTCTATCTCGACCGGATGCAGCACAAGCCGGAAATGGACCGCGCCTGGGTGGCCTGGATCGGCGACGACAAGGCGCACTGGCCGCAGCGTGCCTGCGTCGGGGCGCGGCTTCACGGGCACGACCTGGTCGAGATCGTGGTGATCGCGGTCGCCCCCGGGCCCTGACCAGCCGCCGCCCCGAGGCCGCAACGACGGAAGGACGCGCAAGGATGACCCTCACCGCCAACTGGTCCTACCCCAACGCCATCCGCTTCGGCGCCGGGCGTGTCGCCGAACTGGGCGAGGCCTGCGCCGCGGCCGGCATCGCGCGTCCGCTTCTGGTCACGGACCGCGGGCTTGCCGCTTTGCCGATCACCGCGCGCATGCTCGACCTGATGGAAGCGGCGGGCCTCGGGCGGGCGATTTTCGCCGAGGTCGATCCGAACCCCACCGACGCCAATCTTGCCGCCGGCATCGCGTCGTTCCGCGCCGGGGGGCATGACGGCGTGGTTGCGTTCGGCGGCGGGTCGGGCCTCGATCTCGGCAAAATGGTGGCCTTCATGGCCGGTCAGACTCGCCCGGTCTGGGACTTCGAGGATATCGGCGACTGGTGGAAACGCGCGGATGCCGCGGCGATCCGGCCCAGCGTCGCGGTGCCGACCACCGCCGGCACCGGATCGGAGGTCGGGCGCGCCGCGGTGATCACCAATACCGCGACCCAGGAAAAGAAGATCATCTTTCACCCGCTCGTCCTGCCCTCGGCGGTGATCGCCGACCCCGAACTGACCGTCGGCATGCCGCCCGCGATCACCGCCGGCACCGGCATGGACGCCTTCGCGCATTGCCTCGAGGCCTATTCCTCGCCGCATTACCACCCGATGAGCCAGGGCATCGCGCTGGAAGGCCTGCGGCTGGTGCGGGAAAACCTCGCCCACGCCCACGCAGAGCCCGGCGACCTGCAGGCGCGGTCCCACATGATGGCGGCGGCGATGATGGGGGCGGTGGCCTTCCAGAAGGGCCTCGGCGCGATCCACGCGATCTCGCATCCCGTCGGCGCGCTCTACGGCACGCATCACGGGACGACGAATGCCGTGGTGATGGCGGCGGTGCTGAAGCTGAATCGCCCGGCGATCGAGGACCGGATCGCGCGGGCTGCGGATTACCTGCGGATTGCCGGCGGTTTCGACGGCTTTCTGGATTTCGTGGCCGGGCTTCGCAACGGTCTCGGCATCCCGCCGCGGCTCTCGGCGCTGGGCGTCGGCAGCGACCGGATCGGCGAGATGGTGACGATGGCGCTTCGCGACCCGACCGCCGGCAGCAATCCGGTTCCGTTGACAAGGGCCAACGTGGCCGCGCTTTACCGGGCGGTGATCTGACCGCCGGAATGCGGCGTCCGGCGGCGCGAAGTCGGGCACTCGCAATGCTTTTGACCGCTCGCCCGCGCTTTGTGTTGCACATCCTGCGATCCACGCCATGCTGTGAGGCATGGCGAAGTTCTTCGACGAGATGTGGGACAAGGCCGGCCGGCCGCGGGTCCCCTACCACACGATCGGGCAATGGTTCGACCGCGAGGATCTCGCGCGTCTGCGGGCCAAGCAGCGCGAGGCCGAACAGGTGTTCCGCGTCACCGGCATCACCTTTAACGTCTACGGCAAGGCCGAGGCCGAAGAGCGTCTGATTCCCTTCGACATCATCCCGCGGGTGATCTCGGCCACGGAATGGGCGCGCCTCAGCCGCGGAATCGAGCAGCGGGTGCGCGCGATCAACGCCTTCCTGCACGATATCTACCACCGCCAGGAAATCGTCCGCGCCGGGCGCCTGCCGGTCGGCATGATCGCCCGGAACGTGGCGTTCGAGCCAAAGATGATCGGCGTTTCGCCGCCCGGCGGCGTCTATACCCATATCGTCGGGATCGACCTGGTGCGCACCGGGCCGGACGAGTTTTTCGTGCTCGAGGACAACGCGCGCACGCCTTCGGGCGTCAGCTACATGCTGGAGAATCGCGAGACGATGCTGAAGATGTTCCCCGAGCTGTTCAGCGCCACGCGGGTGCAGCCGGTCTCGGACTATCCGGTGAACCTGCGCCGTTCGCTGGCGGCCTGCGCGCCCGCGGCCGCGGCGACCGGCACGCCCACGGTCGCGGTGCTGACGCCCGGCATCTTTAACTCGGCCTATTACGAGCACGCCTTCCTCGCCGACCAGATGGGGGTGGAACTGGTCGAGGGCAGCGATTTGCGCATCGTCGAGGGCCGCGTGGCGATGCGCACCACGCAAGGCTATCAGCCGATCGACGTGATCTACCGCCGGATCGACGACGAGTTCCTCGATCCGCTGAACTTCAACCCCGACAGCATGCTTGGCGTGCCCGGCATCTTCGACGTCTACCGCGCCGGCGGCATCACCATCGCCAACGCGCCGGGCACCGGCATCTCCGACGACAAGGCGATCTACAGCTACATGCCCGAGATCGTCGAATTCTACACCGGCGAAAAGCCCCTGCTGCCGAACGTGCCGACCTGGCGCTGCTCGGAACCCGACGCGCTGGCCTATGTGCTGGACAACCTCGCCGAGCTGGTGGTCAAGGAGGTGCATGGCTCGGGCGGCTACGGCATGCTGATCGGTCCGGCGGCGTCGAAGAAGGACCTCGCCGCCTTCCGCGCCAAGCTCAAGGCCCGGCCCGCAAATTACATCGCGCAGCCGACGCTGGCGCTGTCGACGGTGCCGATCTTCACCCGCACCGGGCTTGCGCCGCGCCATGTCGATCTGCGTCCCTACGTTCTGGTCTCGCCCGAGCGGATCACGATCACGCCGGGCGGGCTGACCCGGGTCGCACTGAAAAAGGACTCGCTGGTGGTGAACTCGTCCCAGGGCGGCGGCACCAAGGACACCTGGGTGCTGGAGGACTGACGCGATGCTGGGACGAACCGCGGGCGGGCTCTTCTGGATGTATCGCTACCTCGAGCGCGCCGAGAACACCGCGCGCCTGATCGAGACCGGCCAGCGCATCGCGCTGACCCGGGCGCGCGCCTCGGACGACGAATGGGCCTCGGTGGTGCAGACCGCCAGCGCAGAGGCCGGCTTTGTCGAGAAGCACGCCGAATACTCTCGCGACGCGGTGGTCGACTGGATGCTGCGCGACCGCGACAACCCGGCCTCGATCCTGTCGGTCTACAAGCAGGCCCGCGACAATGCCCGCGCCGTGCGAACCGCGCTGTCCTACGAGGCGTGGGAAGCGGTGAACGGCGGGTGGATGGCGATTCGCGAGGCGCTGGCGCGGCGGGTGGGCGAACGCGACCTGCCGCGGGTGCTGGGCCTGATCAAGCAACAGGCGGCGCTGGTGCGCGGCATGACCCATGGCACGATGCACCGCAACGACATCTACGATTTCGCCCGGCTCGGCACCTTCATCGAGCGCGCGGACAACACCGGCCGCATCCTCGACGTGAAATACTACGTGCTGCTGCCGACCGCCTTTTCGGTCGGCTCGTCGCTCGACAACGCGCAGTGGGAATCGATCCTGCGCGCGCTTTCGGCGCGGCGCGGCTACCGCATCGTCTACGGCCAGGACGTCGGCGCGCGCAACATCGTCGAGCACCTGATCCTCGACGGCCGGATGCCCCGCAGCCTGCGCTTCTGCTCCAGCAAGATCAGCGGCAATCTCGGCTTTCTCGCGCAGGATTACGGCGACGCGCCGCCCTCGCTCGGCCAGGCGCGCGCGCTGGCCGAACGGCTCGCCGCGCAGGGCCTTGACGGGGTCTTCGAGGATGGGCTGCACGAGTTCATCCAGGGCGTGCTCGGCGATCTCGCAACGCTCAGCCGGCAGGTCGAGGTCGATTACAGGTTCTATGCATGATGCGGCTTCGGATTTCGCATACCACCCGCTACGAGTTCGAGGCGCCGGCCGCCTACGGGCTGCAACAGCTTCGCACCACGCCGAAATCCACGCGGGCCCAGAACGTGCTGCGCTGGCAGACCGCGATCGAGGGCGGCCGGGACGAGCTTGAATACGACGACCACCACCGCAACCACGTGACGCTGGTCAGCTTCGAGCCGGGCACCACCTCGGTCACGGTGCAAGGCGAGGGCGAGGTCGAGCTTGCCGAGACCCACGGCGTCCTCGGTCCGCATCTCGGCTACGTGCCGCTCTGGCTGTTCGAGCGCCCGACGCCGCTGACCCGCGCGGGCAGGGCCTGCCGCGAGATCGTGTCCGAGGTCGAGGGCGAGGGTCTTCTGGCCGAGCTTCATGACCTGAGCCAGCGGATCGCGGCGGCGGTGAGGTACGAGACCGGCGTCACCCATCCCGGCTGGACCGCCGAGGACGCGCTGCGCGAGGGCCACGGCGTCTGCCAGGACCACGCTCACGTGTTCATCGCCTGCGCCCGCGCCATGGGCTGCCCGGCGCGCTATGTGTCGGGCTACCTGATGATGAACGACCGGGTGGCGCAGGACGCGATGCACGCCTGGGCCGAGGCGCATGTTGACGGGCTGGGCTGGGTCGGCTTCGACGTCTCGAACGGGATTTCCCCGGATACCCGCTATGTGCGCGTCGCGACGGGGCTGGACTATGCCGAGGCTGCGCCGATATCTGGCACCAGGTTCGGTCACGGGGGCGAATCCCTGTCGGTGGCCGTCGAAGTGGCGCAGCAGTAAGGAAACGCCCATGACCTATTGCGTCGGAATGCGCCTGGCGCGCGGGCTGGTGTTCATGTCCGACACCCGTACCAACGCGGGCGTCGACAACGTCTCGACCTTCCGCAAGATGCACTCGTGGGAAGTGCCGGGCGAGCGCGTGATCGTGATGATGACAGCGGGCAACCTTGCAACGACCCAGGCCGTCGTCAGCCTGCTGGAAGAGCGCATGAAGGCGCCGAGCGACCGTGCGCCCTCGATCCTCGAGGCGCCGTCGATGTTCCAGGTCGCGCGGATCGTGGCCGGGACGCTGAAAGACGTGATCGCCGAGCATGCGACAACCGGGCAAAGCGCCGACAGCGCATTCCATGCCACGCTGATCCTCGGCGGGCAGATCGCCGGCAGCCCGTCGCGGCTGTTCCTGATCTACCCCGAGGGCAATTTCATCGAGGCCGGCGACGACACGCCGTTCTTCCAGATCGGCGAGACGAAATACGGCCGCCCGATCCTGGTGCGCGCGCACGATCCGGAACTGAGCTTCGAGGCTGCGGTGAAGCTTCTGCTGGTCAGCTTCGATTCGACGATCAAGGCCAACCTCTCGGTCGGTCCGCCGCTGGATCTGCAGCTTTACGACGAAGACAGCCTGCGCCTGGGCCTGTCGCGCCGGATCGACGGCGACGACGCCTATTTCAACGAAATCTCGGATACCTGGGGCGACGCGCTGAAGCTTGCGCTGGACCGGCTGCCGGACATCACGCTGCGCGCCTGACCGGCGCGGCGTCGCGCCAACCGCGGCGGACCCGGTCGCGCCCCTCAAGGGCGCACCGCCCGCGCCCGGTGCAATGCGCCGAAATCACGATGAAGCCCCGGCAACGCGGCCCGCAGCCCCCTGAGGCGCGCAGTGCCGCCGTCCGGACGCCCCGGCACCGCCCGGCGCCGGGGCGATCGCGCTCAGTTGGTCGGGGTGCCCTCTTCGGTGTCCTCCATATCCTCCATGTCCTCCATCTCTTCCATCGCCGGTCCGACGGATTTCAGGAAGGCATAGAGGTTCAACGCCTCGGTCTCGTCACGCAGCCGATAGCTCATCTTGCTGCGCGCCTTCTTGTCGTCGAGGAAGGTCTGCAGGAAGCCCTTCGGGTCCTGCACGTAGGCGACAAAGGCCTCGCCGTCCCAGACCAGGCCCGCCTCGCCGGCCTCGACCAGCGACTTGCCGTAGCGGTAGTCCTCGACCGTGCCGGCAGCGCGCCCGACGATCCCGTAAAGGTTCGGACCCGACTTGCCGCTGCGCCCGGCAAGCGTGTTGCCCTCGTCGTCGACGACAACGTGGCAGGATTGGCATTTCGAGAATGCCTCGGCGCCGGCGTCGGCGTCGCCCATCTCGGCATGGCTTTCTGCGAAGGCGGGCGCGGCCGCGACGACGGCCGCTGCGAAAATCCAGCTGTGTTTCATGTGACGTCTCCACTCTGATCCGGCCGAAGCCTATCGCGGGCCGGGCGAAGATACACCCCTGCCTCGCGCGAATTTTATGCCCCGGCGCGGTGCCGGGCGCATCGCGTCCGTCGCGCGCCACAGCAAGGCGGGAAACGGCCGATCCCGTCCCGGGCCGTGCCGATGAAGGTGCCTAGCCGGACCGCGCCCCGGACCCGGCCGGCGCCGACCCTCCGTGCCCCGCGATCCAGGCGAGGAACACCAGCACCGGCAGGATTTCCAGCCGACCCATCCACATCAGCAGTATCAGGATCGCCTTTGCGCCCGCGGGCATATCCGGCGACGTGAAGCCGCTGCTCAGCCCGGTGATCGACAGCGCCGAAGCGGCGTCGAACATCACGTCGGTGATCGCCGCGCCCGGACCCGCGATCAACGCCAGCAGAAAGCCCGCCGCGCCGATCAGCCCGAGCCACATCACCAGGAACAGCGCCGCCACCGTGAACCTGCCTGCGGTCTCGCTGTCGAGTTCCCCGGCTAGCGTCGCCGGACGAAACGTCAGCAGCCACGGTTTCAGCACGATGGCCCGCAGGAAAACGCCGAGTTCCGTGACCAGTGTCACGATTCGCGCGATCTTGACGCCGCCGGCGGCCGATCCCGTCGCCCCGCCCACCACCATCGCCAGGATCAGCAGCATCTTGGACGCGTCCGACCAGTCCTCGAGCCCGGTCGCGGCAAACCCCGATGTCGTCAGCGCCGCGGTCCATTCCAGCGCACTGGTCAGCGGCTCGCCCGGCCCGCCGTCGGCAAGCCGCGTGAGCCACAGAAGAAGCGCCCCCAGGGCCAGCAGCGCCAACAGGCCGCGCACCTGCGTGTCGGCCCGGCACCTGGACCATTCGCCGCGAAGCAGGTGCTGGTACCAGACGAAACTGACCGCGCCGGCGATCGTCAGCACCGTCACCCCGACATGCGGTCCGGTTCCGTAGACCGCGACGCCGCCGTCCGCGACGGTGAAGCCGCCTGTCGATATCGCCGTCATCGCATGGTTCACACTGTCCCAGGCCGGCATGCCCAGACCCAGCAGCAATCCTGCGCCGAGGCAGGTGAACCCGACATAGACCGCCCAGATCTCGCGAATCGTCTGCAGGACGTTCTGCCCGAAGGTCCGCTCGTGCCCCTCGGCGCGGAACAGCTTGGCGAACTCGCGGTCGGGATGCACCACCGCGAGAACCAGCACGATCACGCCCAGCCCGCCGACCCACTGGCTGAGCGAGCGCCACCATTGCAGGCCGAGCGGCAGATCGTCCGGATGCGCGACCATCGTCAGCCCCGTCGTGGTAAAGCCCGACATCGATTCGAAAAGCGCGTTCCAGACGCTGCGGAACACCGCCGCGGCGCCGTTGCCGTCCGCCGGCAGGGAATGCGCGACCAGCAGGAAGGGCAGGGCGCCGACCAGCGCCGCAACCAGCCAGCCCGCGGCGCAGCCCACCATCGCCTCGCGGAAATTCGCGTGATGCCCGGGCGGGATCAGCCTGTCGAACAGGACCCCGAGGCCGGACGCCAGAACCGCCGTGGCCGCGAAGGCCAGCGCCCCCGGCCAGTCACCGGCCGCCGCCGCCAGCACGGCGCTTGCCGCGGCCATCGCGCCCGGCACGTGCAGGATCCGTGCGACCAGCCTTGCGATGGGCCAGATTTCGGTGGTCTTCATCCCGGTCCCGATCTCGGTTTCCGCCGCCAGAGAGCCGCAGCGCGCCGCGGCGCGCAATGATGCCGATCAAGGCGCGGCGCCCGCGGCGGACGGGGCCGCGGCGCACAAGGCGCTTGTGCCCGGGCGCCGGCTCGCCCATATCGGGACCCGCACCAGAACCATCGCTCTCCAGCGGCGCCCGGGACGCGAAGCCGACAGATGACGATCTCGATCCCGGCCTGGGTGAACGGCGACCTTGCCCCGGTGGACAAGCTCGAGGCGCACCTGAAGGGGCTGCGCCACAAGGCGGTCTCGGTCTTCGTGCTGGACGGCGACAAGGTGCTGATCCAGAAGCGCGCCGCCGGCAAGTACCACACGCCCGGGCTCTGGGCGAATACCTGCTGCACCCACCCGCACTGGCGCGAGGCGCCGCGCGACTGCGCGGTGCGGCGGCTTGGCGAGGAACTGGGCATCGCCGGGCTCGACCCGGTGCACCGCGACCGGATCGAGTACCGCGCCGACGTCGGCGGCGGCATGACCGAGCACGAGGTGGTCGACCTCTTCGTCGCGGCCGCTGCCGAGGACCTTGCGGTCACGCCCGACCCGGCAGAGGTCGAGGCGGTGCGCTGGGTCGCGCTCGGCACGCTTCGGGAAGAGGTTGCAGCCGACCCCGGCCGCTTCACGCCCTGGCTGCGGATCTACCTGGCCGAGCACGCGGCGCGGATCTTCGGCGCCCCGGACCGGCGCTAGCCGAGGTCTCGTCGGACCCCGGCCGCCGGCCCGATCGCCGTCATTCGCCGTAGGCCAGCCCCTCGCGCCGCGGATCGGCCCCGCCGGTCAGGTTGCCGCCGATGGCGATGGCATGAAGCCCCGACGTCAGTTCGCGAACGCTGGTCTCGTAGCCAAGCGCCTGCAAGTCGGCCTCCAGCGCGGCCAGCGCCGTGCCGTCCTCCAGGTCATATGTGCCGAACCGGTTCACGCCATGCCCCATCGCCAGCGCCGCCTGCACGTCCATCCCCCAGTCCAGATGCGCGACGACGGCCTGCGCGACATAGCCGATGATCCGGCTGCCGCCGGGCGAGCCGATCACCAGCACCGGCACGCCCTCGCGCAGCACGACGGTGGGGGCCATCGACGATCGCGGCCGCTTGCCGGGTTCGACCCGGTTCGCCACCGGCACGCCGTCGTCGTGGCTGCGGAACGAGAAATCCGTCAACTCGTTGTTCAGAAGGAACCCGCCCGGCGTCATCAGCCGCGAGCCGAAACCGTTCTCGATGGTCGTGGTCATGCTCAGCGCGTTGCCGTCGGCATCGACGATCGAGATATGCGAGGTCGACGGGAACTCGATGCTTTCGTCGTCGGCCCGAAGCGCCGCGTGATCCCACGCGGGCGAGCCCGGCGCGACCTCGGGCAGCGCGTCGTCGCCGGCCAGCAGCGCGGCGCGGTCCGCCAGATAGGCCGGGTCGACCAGGCCGTCCGTCGGCATCGGCACGAAGTCGCTGTCGGCCATGTAGCGGCCGCGGTCGGCGAAGGCCAGCCGCGAGGCGTCGCCGATCAGCCGCCAGACCTGCGCATCGCCCGGCCCGGCCGAAAGGTCGTGATGCGCGAGCATGCCCAGAATCTGCCCCACCGTCAGCGCACCGGACGAGGGCGGCCCCATGCCGCAGACCTGATGCGCGCGGTAGTCCACGCAGACCGGCGCCCGCTCTTTCACGCGGTAGACCGCCAGGTCGATGGGGGCCAGCACGCCCGGATTCCCGGCCGCGGTGCGCACCGTGGTCACGATGCCATCGGCGATCTCTCCGGTATAGAACGCGGCGGCCCCGTGGGCCGCGATTCGCCGCAGCGTCGCGCCGTAGGCGGGATTGACCAGCCGCTCGCCGGCCGCGACAGGCTGCCCGCCGGGCAGGAAGTAATCGGCGGTGGGTGCGAAGACGGCCAGCCGCTCGGCATCCTCTGCGACCGATTCGGCGAGCCGGGGCGATACCTCGAATCCGCCCTCGGCCAGCGCGACCGCCGCGCCGAACAGCCCCGCCCAGTCGGCGCGTCCCCAGCGGTCATGCGCCGCCTGCATCAGCGCAGGTGTCCCCGGCGTGCCGACCGAGCGCCCGCCGACCACCGCGTCGAAGAACTTCAGGGGCTCGCCGGCGGCGTCCTGGAACAGCCGCGGCGTCGCGGCCAACGGCGCCGTCTCGCGCCCGTCGAGCGTGGTCAAACGGCCGGTGGCGGCGTCGTACCAGACCAGGAACGCGCCGCCGCCGAGGCCCGAGCTTTGCGGCTCGACGAGCCCCAGCACCACCTGCGCCGCAACCATCGCGTCGGCGGCGTTGCCGCCCGCGCGCAGCACCTCGGCCCCGGCCTCCACCGCCAGCGGATGCGCCGCGGCGATCATCCAGCGCGACGCCTCGACCGGCCGGCCCGCCGCCTTGGCATCGGCAGCCGCCTGCAGGGCGGCCGGAACGGTGACCGCCGCGGCCACGGTCGCCGCCTCGGGGGCGATGGCGTCGGTGGCCTGCTGCGCCAGGGCGGCGGCTGCGAGGCTTGTCGAGAAGAGCGCGGACAGGATGAAACGGGCGGTCATCGAAAATCTCCTGAAAATACGGCCAGCGGCATGGACAACGCACAAGATATAGCACGGGCGCGGGGCCGGGCGATGGAAATCCTGACAGCGTGGCCGGCGCCCGCCTAGATCCCTCACCGGGGCCGGCGCGAACCGCAAGGGGCAATGGCCCCGCGGGCCGAGAGCGGCGCGCCTGATCCGGTGCGGGGCCGTTCCGGGCCTAGAACAGCACGCCCAGCGCCGAGGCCGGCGAGGGGGCACCCATCGCGGCCAGCGCCAGGCTGAATCCGGTCAGTGCCATCATGTGCGCCGTATGCCGGAAATCGCCGCCCGAAAGCGCGGTGTAGGTCAGCGTTGCGGCGCCGACCGGCAGCGAGAAGCTCATGATCGTCGCGCTCATCACGTAAAGCGATGCGCGCCCGACCGCCGTGTCGGATAGCGACGTGACATCGGGCCCTTCCTTGTGGTCGACAAACGCGCGCAGCGCTTCCTTGATCCGGCCTTCCTCGTGTTCGAGGTCGATTTCCGATTGCCCGGTGAACCATTCGATCACGTCGCCCGACAGGGCGGGGTCGGTCCGGAACAGGTCGGGCCGCGAGGTCCGCCTGTCCGGCCGTGCGGGTCTTTGCGGCAGGACCGGCACGAATTCGCCGTTCGCCGGTGCCGGGCTGTCGGCGACCGGCAGATCGGCCCGCGTGCCGCAGGCGGCGATGCGTGCCTCGGCCGCCGGGTCCGGCCGCGGCGCCGGCCGCGTCTCGCGCATCCCCGCGGCAGAGGCCGCAGCGCGGTCGGCATCCAGCATCGCGCGTTCCGCCTCGCGCGGCGTCAGCAGCCGCGAATCCTCGGCCCAAAGCACAAGGTCCGGCGCCGTGGTTGCGATCAGGTGATCCACCGTTTCCCAGCAGATGCGTTCCTTCATCGCGCGCGAGACCTCGGTTTCGGGCGTGCCGGGCGTCTCGCTGACCACCACCGTCAAGTTGGCGCCGTGCTCGGTGAGCCGCGCCATGATGTCGGCGCGCCGGTCCGGGTCCTCGTCGGGGCGCAGCACGCCCTTGAATTCGGCCAGGGGAAACGGCGTGTCGGACGCGATCACCACGACCTGCAGCGAGCCGCAGTCGAAATGCACGTATTCGCCCGCCATCTTCCGCACGCGGTTGACCGGCATGCCGAAGCGCACCAGCGTGGCGCCCAGCGCCTCGACGTCGATCCGCGTATACGGAGTGGCGTCCCAGGGATACAGCAGAGTGGCCTCGAGTGGTTGCGCCATGGTCCTTGTCCATCGCTAGGGTCGGTTTTGCACTGTTCATGATTCGCAAACATTTAAGGAATTAATGCGACCGAAATCGTGCAATTGTTGCGCAATTCGCAGGTCTCGCCGCAGCCGTGGCCACGCAGCAGCGCCGCGATACGGAAACAACGCCGCCGAGCACCGGGCATTGGTTACGAATTGGGTCTAATTAAGGCGAAAAGAACGACAAACCTTCCCGATTTCGCCCCACTGTTTCCATGTTGGTCCTCCAGAACTCGGGTGTCAAAGGTGTACGAGGACCGTGCGATGACCAGTGAATACGAAACAATCGAGGCCAAGCTCTTCTATACGGCCGATCCGGCGCAGGCCTTTGCCGCGCTCGGCGCCTGCGTGGTCGAAGCCTTCGCAAAGACCGATGTCGAGGCCAAGCCGCGCCTCGCCACGGCGACCGATCTGGCCTTCGCGGTCGGCGGCCTGACGCTGACCGTCGCCCGCACGACGCGGCCGCTGGATATCGCGCAATATGAGAACGCGAACCGCCCCGAGGCCGCGGCCACGCCGCTCGTCGCGGTGCAGGGCCGGCTCAATCGCCACCGGACGGCCGTCGCGATCCGCGTGACCGGCCCGACAAAGGCGGCCCGGCAGGATACCCGCCTGGCGCTGTGCTATATCGCGGCGATGCAGATGCTGGCGCTGCAGCAGCCCGACCTGGTGTACTGGGCACGCAGCGCGACGCTTTACACGATCGAGGAATTCCGCAGCTCGACCGGCGCGCACAAGCCGATCCGGCCGCGCCCCGCCGCGGCGGTGCTGCCTGCACGTCCGGCAGGTGCCCAGCCGCGGCGCCAGCCGCGCGCCGAATGGATGGCGGGCTCGGCCACGGCCGAGGTGCTGCCGGAACTCGACGACCAGATCCAGCGCGTGCACACCATGCGCCCGACCGCTTTCTCCCACGACCGGACCAGGGCGCACGCCGCGTCCAGGCCGGGCTCGCGCCTGTTCGGTGCCGCCTCGCGCGGCGCCGTGATGGCAATGACTGCGCCGGCAAGCGCCGGCCTCTTTCTCCAGCAACTCCTTCCGGGCTTCAAGCTTTGACCTGGGGGCTCATCCCGGACTCCGTGCCGGGGTGAGCCCGTCTTTCACACAACTTCTGCGAATAGAAAGATTCCTCAGTTCTACCTCGGCATCGTCAAAATCAAGCCAGATTGATTAACGTAAGGTAAACTCAACCAGAACGGTTGAAGGACAAAAACGATGGACCGCAGAAGTCCGACTTCCGAAGCGAACCTGCTTTACAAGACCGCCCCCCAGCCCGACCTCGCCGCCGCCGAGGAAGACATCCGCGACATCCTGGAAGAGCATGGCGCCATGCTGCTCGGAACCGAGCGGATCGACGGCATCTATACACTGCTGATGTGCGACATCGCCGACGTGCTGATTGGCCTGACGCCCGACCCCCTGTCGGTCGGGCATTTCCTGGGCACCGAGCGGCCCGTCGCCGCCAGTCTCAGCGAACACGAGATCCTGACCCGGCTCAGCGCGCACAGCGCCTGCGCCATCGTCATCGTGGCAGAGCCCGAAATCGACCCGCCCGCGGCGGACGAAAGCGACGATGTGCTGCGCGCGATCTGCGAGGAACTGGCGGACTGGCTTTGCCGCACGACCGACCCCGACCTGGTGTTCTGGTGCGAGACCGATACGCTTTACACCTCGGGCGAATTCACTCGTGATCGCGCCTTCCGCACGGCGCAGGCAGAAGCCTCCGCGCCGATCCTGTCGCAGACGGCGCTCGCCTGGATCGACGGCCAGAACCCTGGCGCGGCCGACGCGGACGGCGCCGGCACCGGCCTTGCGATCGATGCCCTCTGCGCCGTCACCCTGGCGACCCCCCCGCCGGACCGGCCGCCGGCGGCAGGACCGGCGCGTTCGGCCGGCGCGGCGCCGGGATTGCTGGCCGCCGGGATCGCGGCGCTAGCCGCGCTGGCCTCATGGCCCCGGTTGACCGGGTTCTTCTCCTGATCGGGACGCAGGCGCGGTGCGGCCGGACGGCGCGCCGTCGCCGCGCGCGACATGGTCCGACAGCGCCGCCCGGTCGCCCGGCGACAGCGCCGCGCGCCGCACCACCGTCGTGTGGATCGTGAAGGCGACGGCCCCGGTGTCGGGCAGCCGCAGCAGGCACTGCCGTTCGCTGCGGACAAAGCCGGCGGTGGCGTCCGGCCGGTCCCGCCGCGCACCCTCGCTGCGCGGCTGGAACAGGCTCGCATCGTCATACATCAGGCAATTGGCCCGCACCAGCGGCCGCCCGGGCCGGATCGCGTCAAAGAGCCGCTGCACCCGCCGCGCCACGTCGTCGTCATAGACGCTGACCGGCGCGTGTATCCCGACGAGCGGGCGGTGCATCTTCTCGGCCAGCACCCAGCTTGCGGGAAAGCACAGGATCGCCCCGGTCAGGACGTGGCCCGCGCCGGTTTCCTGCAGCAGGCAGATATCCTCCTGCACCAGCCGTCCCAGCGTCAGCAGCGGCGCGTCACGGTCGAGCGGCACCTCGACGCCGTCGGGCCGTGCGACGCGGCCCGGCGTGACCAGGTAGCCGGGACGCGCCGCCAACACGGCCAGCGCCATTTCCAGGATTTCCCGCGCCGCGGGGACCGCGCGGGCATCCAGCGCGTGCACGTCGCCCGCGCGCTCGGCGATCAGCCGGTCGCGCAACGCCATCTGCCCGGCGAAAGCATCGTCGGCCCGCAGCCAGTCGTCTGCCCCGGCCGGCGCGGTGCCCGGTAGCGCCGCACCCCGCGGCAGCGCCCAGGGCGGATCGACGAGCATGGATCGCAGGATCGGGGCGGGCTGAAGCGCAGTGTCCATCACCGGCCCCGCAGCAGGCTCGAATAATGCAGCAACCCGTGGCCAGAGAGCAGCCGCTCCACCGGCCCCCAGGCAGCGCCGAAGGCGACGGGGTCGAGCCCGGCGCGGCCCCGGATTGCGGCAAGATCGGCGCGCCCGTCGATCAGCGCGATCAGGCGCGCGGCGGATTTCGGCAAGGTATGCGTTCGCCGCTCGCCGCCCGCGGTCAGCCGCACCTCGCCCTTCTGCGCCACGGCCTGCGCCAGCCTTTTCGGGTCGATGCCCCTGAGATGCGGGATCGCCTGCGCCTGGCCCGACGGCGGCGCCACCCGCGCGCCCCGCGGCACGGCATAGACCACATGGCTTTTGAAGGTGCCGCGCAGGTTCTCGGCCAGCGCCATCCTGCCGGCCTGATCCAGCCCCTCGGGCACTGCCACCTCGTCGGGCAACAGCGCCGCCGGGTCGTAGAGCGCCGGTTCCGGCACGCCGGCAAGTTCGAGCCCCGCATGGCCTAGCGCGGCGAGAAGCTCGGCGATGGAAAACGCCCGGTCCGAAGAGTGCAGCAGCAGGTCGTAGAACCCGGCATCGCCGGCTTCGTGGTCGACCAGATGCGGGTTGCACTTGAACGGGTGGCCCGCGGGAACGCGCGCGAACGCGGCCTTTGCGGCGGCGAGTTTTTCCTTCGGGGGCAGATGGTTGGTGAGCGTCCTGAATGCGTGCTGCAAGGGATAGACACCGGTCCTTCCCAGCGGCGCGTAGACCATGCAGCCCAGCCCGCCGCCCGGCGCCAGCGCGGCGGCCAATGCATCGAACCCCGCCTGCGGGTCCGGCAGATGATGCAGCACGCCGCAGCAGTCGACATAGTCGAAGCTGCCGAAGTCGGCCGCGTCCAGCAGGCTCGCCGTGTGGAAGGAAATATTCTTGAGGTTCCGGGCCTTGGCCCGCGCCTCCGCGATGCCGCGGGCGGCGCCGGAGAGGTCGAGATAGGTGATCTCGCAAGGCCGCCCTGCGGCGCCGAGCGTGGCGGCTAGCTGGATCAGCCCGTCGCCGGTGCCGCCGCCCGCGACCAGCGCGCGCAAGGGCCGCGACCAGTCCCGCGCCCCGCCCCAAAGCCAGTGATCCATCTCTTGCGGCCAGGACGGCGAGCCGGTGATCAGCCGCTTCGCCTCGTCCGCGGGATCGCGCTCGGGATAGGGATAGGCCTCGTACTGGGCCCGCATCTCGTCCATGGCCTGATCGCCCCCAGGTTCGGAAACCGACGCCCCAAGAGGTCGGTTTCGGGCCAGCGAGGCCCGCCCGGACACGTAGCATCCTGTTGCAAGCAAAGGGAAGCGGCCATGAACCGACACCACCGCGATGTCCGCAAGATCGACCCCACGCGCGGCGCGATGCTGGGCGACGGCACGCCGAACGACGCCGACCGGATCGAGATCGGGCCGACCGATCTGGCGTTCCGCGAATGGCGGGCGGCGGGGCTGGAGCTGCCGGATTTGCCCGCGATGCGACACTATCGCTGGCGCCGGCTGGTGGACGGGATCGTCGCGCGGGACTATGGCGCGCTGGTGCTGTTCGACCCGCTAAATATCCGTTATGCAACGGATTCCACCAACATGCAGCTCTGGAACACGCACAACCCGTTCCGCGCGCTGATCGTCTGCGCCGACGGGCACATGGTGATCTGGGACTACAAGAACTCGCCGTTCCTGACCTCGTACAACCCGCTGGTGCGCGAGGCCCGGTCCGGCGCGGATTTCTTCTATTTCGACAGCGGCGACGGGGCCGGCGCCAAGGCGGCCGTCTGGGCCGGGCAAGTTCTTGATCTGGTTCGCGAACATGGCGGCGGCAACCGGCGGATCGCGGTCGACAAGATCATGCTGCACGGGCTACGCGCGCTGGAGGCCCGGGGCTTCGAGGTGATGGAGGGCGAGGAACTGACCGAGAAGGCGCGCGCGATCAAGGGCCCCGACGAGATCGCCGCGATGCGCTGCGCCAGCCTTGCCTGCGAGGCGTCGGTGCGGGCGATGGAGGACTATGCCCGCGAGATGGGGCCCACGGGGACCGTCAGCGAGGATGACGTCTGGGCGGTGCTGCATGCCGAGAACATCCGCCGCGGCGGCGAGTGGATCGAAACTCGGCTGCTGACCAGCGGGCCGCGGACCAATCCGTGGTTCCAGGAATGCGGGCCGCGCAAGCTGCAGCCCGACGAGATCCTCGCCTTCGACACAGACCTGGTGGGGTGCTATGGAATTTGCGTCGATATTTCAAGAACATGGTGGATCGGCGATGCGCCGCCCCGGCGCGACATGATCGACGCGATGCGCCATGCG
Organism: Rhodobacter sp.; assembly: GCA_041627895.1. Lineage (GTDB taxonomy): Bacteria > Pseudomonadota > Alphaproteobacteria > Rhodobacterales > Rhodobacteraceae > JBFKQC01. Next base: position 57,030 of record JBFKQC010000002.1, on the reverse strand, counting down.
CACGAGCATATCATGACCAACATGGCGCTTCTGAAGCCCGGCATCCGGATCCCCGAGATCACCGAACGCCTGCACCGGCTGCACCCGCAATATGTCGAGACCAAGTACGGCTGCGCGATGCATGGCGTCGGGCTGTGCGACGAGTGGCCGCTGGTGCCCTATCCCGACCAGGGCACGGCGGGGGCCTTCGATTATCCCTTGCAGCCGGGCATGGTCTTGTGCGTCGAGGCGTTGGTCGGCGCGCGGGGCGGGGACTTTTCGATCAAGCTCGAGGACCAGGTGCTGATCACCGAGGACGGGCATGAGAACCTGACGCGATACCCCTTCGATCCGGCCCTGATGAACGAGGCGTAAACGCCGCGCGCGGCGCCGGTCCGCGAATCGGGGGTTAACGCCGGCAAAACAACGAAAATGCCACGTCGGTATTACGTATGTATTACGTCGGTATCGCGTCGGTGCAAATGTCTGCCATCCCCATGGTTAACAGAGCGTGCGGTGGTCGTTGGGACAAGCGCCGTCGAAGGCCCGTGCGCAAGCCGCGTCGATCGGGCTGCTACCCGTCGCTCAGCGTGCGGCGCACGGCGTCCTTCCAGGCGGCATATTTCGCGTCGCGCGCGTCCGCCTGCATCGCCGGCTCGAAGCGGCGGTCGAGCGCCCAGTTCGCGGCGAATTCGGCCTGCCCCGGGTAGACGCCCGCCTGCATGCCGGCGAGCCAGGCGGCGCCGAGCGCGGTGGTCTCCAGCACCTGCGGCCGGTCCACCGGGGCGCCGATGATGTCGGAGAGGAACTGCATCGCCCAGTCCGACGCGCTCATGCCGCCGTCGACGCGCAGCGTCGCCGCATCGGCGGCGCCCATGTCGGCCTGCATCGCCTGCAAGAGGTCGCGGGTCTGGAAGCCGACGCTTTCGAGCGCGGCCCTGGCGAATTCGTTCGGCCCGGAATTCCGCGTCAGCCCGAAGACCGCGCCGCGGCATTCGGCGTCCCAGTAGGGCGCGCCCAGCCCGACGAAGGCAGGCACCAGGATCACCTGCTGCGCCGGGTCGGCGGCCTCGGCCATCGCCTGGGTCTGGGGCGCGCTTTCGATGATCCTCAGCCCGTCGCGCAGCCACTGCACCACGGCGCCCGCGATGAAGATCGAGCCTTCGAGCGCGTAGGTCGGCCTGCCGCCGAGCTGGTAGCCGATCGTGGTCAGCAGCCGGTTCCGCGAGGCGACGGGCGCGTCGCCCGTGTTCAGCAGCGCGAAGCAGCCGGTGCCGTAGGTCGATTTCAGCATGCCGGGCGCGAAACAGGCCTGGCCCACGGTGGCCGCCTGCTGGTCGCCCGCGACGCCGCGGATCGGCAGCGCTGCGCCGAGGATGTCCGGGTCGGTGGTGCCGAACTCGGCGGCGCAGTCGCGGACCTCGGGCAGCATCTGAACGGGCACGTCCAGCATGCCGCAGACCGCGCGCGACCATTCGCCCTTGTGGATGTCGTACAGAAGCGTGCGCGCGGCGTTCGTGGCGTCGGTGACATGGGCGCGGCCGCCGGTCAGGCGCCAGATCAGGTAGCTGTCGACGGTGCCGAACAGCAATTCGCCGCGCTTCGCCCGGTCGCGGGCGCCGTCGACGTGGTCGAGGATCCAGGCCAGTTTCGTGCCCGAGAAATACGGGTCGAGCAGCAGGCCGGTGGCTTCCGTCACCATCGGCTCGTGGCCCTCGGATTTCAGGCGGCGGCAGGTGTCGGCGGTGCGCCTGTCCTGCCAGACGATGGCGTTCGTGACCGCCTCGCCGGTCTTCGCGTCCCAGACCAGCGTGGTCTCGCGCTGGTTGGTGATGCCGATGGCGGCGATGTCCCCGGCCTCGATCCCCGCCCCGGCGAGCGCCCCGCGGCAGGTCTCGACCGTAGTGCGCCAGAGGTCGCCGGGCACGTGTTCGACCCAGCCCGAGGCGGGGTAATGCTGGTCGAATTCCTGCTGGTCGGCGGCGACGATCCGCATCGCGGCGTCGAAGACGATGGCGCGGCTGGACGTGGTGCCCTGGTCGATGGCGAGGATATGGGTCATCCGGCGTTCCTTGTGGTTCGGCCGGCAGCTTCGCCGCGCGCCGGGCCGGGGTCAAGGCGAGCGCGCATGCCGCGATCCGTGTGCCGCGTGGCGGGTGTCCGGCGCGGCTGCGTTGCGGTGCGCCCGGCAGGTTGGGATGGCTGGATGGCCGGTTGTCCGGTTGTTCGGTTGTTCGGATGTCCGGCTGTTCGGATGTCCGGTTGGTCGGCTATCCGGTTATCCGGATATCCGGATATCCGGATTTCTGGATATCCGGCCAGCTTGAATTCCGGTAAAATATTGATATAAAACGGTATTTCACGGCGTTCCGGTTAACCATTCGTTAATTTCCTAACGAGACGTGAACCCCCGCGTGCCATCCTGCACGGTCTGGGCGGGGTGATGCGCCACGATGGTTTCCGCGGGCGCGTCGGCGCGTCGGCGCGTCGGCTCAGGCGACCCGGCGCCCGTTCGCCCAGACGCCGCCGAGGCCGGGCGTCTCGCCGATCATGCGGAACCGGATCAGGTCGGCGCGCTTGCCGGGCGCCAGTTCGCCCCGGCCGTCAAGCCCCGCGGCGCGCGCCGGGGCCGCAGTCACCGTGGCGATCGCGGGCGCCATGTCGCCCCAGAGCCGCCCGAGGCGCACTGCGCCCAGAAGCAGCGCGGCGGGCACGTAATCCGACGACAGGAGGTCCGGGAACCCCTCGGCCGCCAGGTCGGCTGCGGCGACGTTGCCCGAATGCGACCCGCCGCGCACCAGGTTCGGCGCCCCGAGCATCACGGCGATCCCGGCAGCGCGGCAGGCGCGTGCGGCCTCGGCGGTCGTCGGGAACTCGGCGATGGCGACACCGCGCGCGCGGCTTTCGGCGACGTGGGCCGCGGTGGTGTCGTCGTGGCTGGCCAGCGCCGCCCCGAGCCGGCGCGCCGCGGCGACGGCGGTGCGGGCATGGGCGGCGGCGTTCCGCGCGCCGATCTCGCGGAGACGCGCGGCATAGACGCGGTAGTCGTCCCCGGACATGGCGTGCTTGCCGCGGACGTGGCGCTCGTGCCTGGTCGGGTCGGCGAACTGGCGCTGTCCGGGCGTGTGGTCCATCAGCGAGACGATGCCGACCCGGTCGGCGGCGCCGAACTCGCCCAGCTCTTCGGCCAGCGTCTCGGAACACAGCTCGGCGCGCAGGTGCATCCGGTGGCTGATCTTCAGCGCGCCGGCCGCGCGCATCGCGCCGATCTGGTCGGCCATGGCGCGGGCATAGCGGCGGCGGCCCGGGTTCGGAAAGCTGGCGATCGAGCCTATGCGGACCGCGTCGAACACGGTGGTGATCCCGGCCGAGGCAAGCTCGGCGTCGTGCGCGGCGATCGCGGCGCCCGGCGGCCAGTCGACGCCCGGGCGCGGGCGCAGGTGGCGTTCCAGGTTGTCGGTGTGCAGCTCGACCAGCCCCGGCGCAACGAAGTCGCCGCCGCAATCGACCGCGCCGCGCGGCACCGACGCGCCGGTGGTGATGTCGGTGATGGTGCCGCCCGAGAACCGCAGCGCGCCGGTCACGGTTCCGGCCGGCAGCACGAGGCGGGCATTGGCAAGCACGGTCGCTTGGGTCATCCTTGCCTCGTTCGGTCTCGGATCGGGTCGGGACAGCCAGCATGTCTTTTGCACGTTACGCGATCTACTACACCCCGCCGCCCGGTGCCTTCGCCGAGTTCGGCGCGGCCTGGCTGGGCTGGGACATCGCCGCGGGACAGGCGCGGGCGCATCCCGCGGTGCGCGGCCTGCCGCTCTCGCTTGCCGAGATCACCGAGGCGCCGCGGCGCTACGGCTTTCACGCCACGCTGAAGCCGCCGTTCCGGCTGGCCGGGGGCCTGGACGAGGACCAGCTGTTCCACGCGCTTGCGGCGCTTGCCGCGCAGCTGTCGCCGGTCACGCTGGACGGCCTGGCGATCGCCGAGATCGACGGCTTTCTGGCGCTGGTCCCGGCGGGCGACGAGACCGCGGTGCGCCAGCTTGCGGCGATGCTGGTCGAACAGCTCGACCGGTTCCGCGCGCCGCCGGCCGGGGACGAACTGGACCGGCACCGCGCGGGCGGGCTGACGCCGCGGCAGGAGACGATGCTGCAACGCTGGGGCTATCCTTTCGTGATGAACCAGTTCCGGTTCCACATGACGCTGACCGGACGGCTGGGCGAGCCCGAGCGCGAGGCGGTGCGCCATGTGCTGACGCCGCGGGTGCCGCAGCTTCTGCCCTCTACCTTGCGGATCGCCGAGGTGACGCTGGCGGGCGAGGATCCGCAGGGACGGTTCCACGCGCTTCATCGGGTCGCGCTGTCGGGGTAAAGCGCGGCGAGCGCCGCGGCGACGGCGCCGTCGAGCGTGCCGCTGTTGTCGATCTCGGTCACCGCCAGTCCCGGCGGCAGCGCGGCGCGCCGGGCGAGGCGCGCGGCGATCCCGGCGCCGTCCTCGCGGCCGCGCCCGGCAAGTCGGCGGGCCAGAACCTGCCGCTCGGCGCTGAGCGACAGGACGGCGAGGCCGGGAAAGGCGGCCTGCGCATCGGCAAGCACCGCGCGCGAGAGGTTCGCGACCGCGTCGCCTGCGGCCAGCGTGTCGTGCAGGCTGGACGGGATGCCGTAGGACAGGCCGTGCGCCTGCCAGCACAGCGCGAAGCCGCCGGCGGCGCGGCGTGCCGCGAACTCTGCCGGCGTCACGCGCTCGACATCCTCGCCGCCCGCACCCTCGGGCCGCGTCACCACCCGGCGCACGCGACAGAGCCCCGGCACGCGGGCGACGAGCGCGTCGATCACGCTGTCCTTGCCCACGCCCGAGGGGCCGACGACCGCGATCAGGCGCCCCGGGCCCACCGCCTCAGCCCCTGTTCAGGCGCAGCAGGATCGCGCCCGTCAGCGTCATCGCGGTGGCGGCGACCTTGGCAAGGTTCAGCCGCTCGCCCAGAAACCCGACGCCGATCAGCAGCGCGAAGATCACCGAGGTCTCGCGCAGCGCCGTGACCAGCGCGATCGGCGCCTGGGTGAAGGCCCAGACCACCAGGACATAGGCGGTGAAACTTGCGCCGCCGCCGAGGACAAGGTGCCGGCGCTGCGCCAGCGCGCGGCGCACCAGCCCGGGCCGGGCCGCGCGCGAGATCAGCGCGACGGCGAGCGCGTTGATAACCGCGAGCCAGCCGAAATAGCCCAGCGCCGTGCCGCCCAGCCGCGCGCCCATCCCGTCGACCAGCGAATAGGCCGCGATGAAGCCCCCGGTGGTCAGCGCCAGCGCCGCCGCCTTGCCCTGGAACAGCCCGTCGCTGCGGCGCACCAGGCTGATCGAGGCGATGCCGACCGAAATCAGCAGGATCGCGGTGGTCTCGACCGCGTCGAGCCGGGTGCCGAGAAGCGCATAGGCGCCGAGCGCCACCAGCAGCGGCGAGGCGCCGCGGGCGATCGGGTAGACCTGGGTCAGATCGCCGAGCCGGTAGGCGTTCATCAGGAACAGCTGGTAGCCGAGATGCAGCAGCACGCCGGCGGCGAGATAGGGCCAGGCCGCCTGGGCGAGCGGCGGCGCGACGGGCAGCAGGACCGCGCCGGCGAGGCCCTGGCCGAACACCACGGCCGCCATCGCCGCGGCCGTGTCCGCGCCGCCCTTGACCAGCGCGTTCCAGAGCGCGTGCAGCAGCGCGGCCAGCAGCACCACCGCGAAGACGGTGGCGGTCATCGCGTTGCCCCTGTGCCGGACCGCTCGGGGGCGTGCCGGGGCCGGTGCCGGGGGCCGGCATGCCGGACCACGTGCCGGACCGCGTGCCGGACCGCGTGCCGGTTGGCCGGGTATCTGGTTGAAGGTCCTGCCATGGCGTCACTCTCGCGCGAAACCGGACAAGTTGCGAATCTGTCCAGTTATCTATACAACTAGACAAATCCTACGCGCCCGGCGCGCGCCCCGCAACACCGTGGCCGGACAACGTCTGCGCCCCGAAGCGAATGGCCCCGATGCCCCGCACCCCGGTCTGGACCTCCATCGCCAGCAGCCTGACGGCGGATATCGCCGCGGGGCGCTATGGCCCCGGCGACAAGCTGCCCACCGAGGCGCAGCTTTCCGCCCGGTTCGGCGTGAACCGGCACACGGTGCGCCGGGCCCTGGCCGCGATGGCCGCCGAAGGGCTGGTGCTTGCCCGGCGCGGCGCCGGGGTCTTCGTCGCGGCAGAGCCCACCGATTACGCCATCGGGCGGCGGGTGCGCTATCACCGCAACCTCGCCGCGCAGGGGCGGGTGCCGGGCAAGGACGTGCTGGCGGTCGAGCGCCGCGCGGCGGATGCCGGCGAGGCCGGGGCGCTGGGGCTTGCGCCGGGGGACCCGGTGATCGTCTACGAGGGGCTGAGCCGCGCCGACGGCCGACCGCTCGCGCTGTTCCGCAGCGTCTTTCCGGCGGCGCGGTTCCCCGGCCTCGCGGACCGGCTGGCCGCGGGCGGCAGCGTGTCGGGCGCGCTGGCCGCCGAGGGGCTTTGCGATTTCACCCGGGCCTCGACCCGGATCAGCGCCGAGGCCGCGGCGATCCCGCAGGCGCTGCACCTGCGCCTGCCCGAGGGCGCGCCGGTGCTGCGCACCGTCTCGATCAACGTCGATGCCGAAGGCCGGCCGGTGGAATTCGGCACCAGCTGGTTCGCCGGCGACCGGGTGACGCTGACCGTGGGCGGCGAGGCGGCGTAGCTGGGCGGTCGCAGGGACCGGCGCGCCGGCGCTCCCGCGCGGGGCGCGCGCGGATCGCCCCGCCCGCCGTCCCGATGCGCCGGGCGCGGCGACGAAAAAGGGCGCCCCGCCGGGGGCGCCCTGTCCGGTTCCGCAGCCGCGATCAGCAGCTGTAGTACATCTTGAACTCGACCGGGTGGGGCGTGTGCTCGTAGGAATAGATCTCTTCCCACTTGAGGTCCATGTAGCCCTCGATCTGGTGCTTGGTGAAGACGTCGCCGGCCAGCAGGAAATCCATGTCCTTTTCCAGCTCTTCCATCGCCTCGCGCAGCGACGCGCAGACCGTCGGAATGCCCGCCAGTTCCTCGGGCGGCAGGTCGTAGAGGTCCTTGTCCATCGCCGCGCCCGGGTCGATCTTGTTGCGGATGCCGTCGAGGCCCGCCATCAGGAGCGCCGAGAAGCAGAGATAGGGGTTCGCCGACGGATCGGGGAACCGCGCCTCGACGCGCTTGGCCTTCGGGCTTTCGGTCCACGGAATGCGCACGCAGCCCGAGCGGTTCCGCGCCGAGTAGGCGCGCAGCACCGGCGCCTCGAAGCCCGGGATCAGCCGCTTGTAGCTGTTTGTCGAGGGGTTCGTGAAGGCGTTCAGCGCCTTGGCGTGCTTCAGCAGCCCGCCGATGTACCACAGCGCCTCCTGGCTGAGATCGGCATACTTGTCGCCGGCGAAGACGGGCTTGCCGTCCTTCCAGATCGACATGTTGACATGCATGCCGGTGCCGTTGTCGCCGGCGATCGGCTTGGGCATGAAGGTGGCCGACTTGCCGTAGGCCTGGGCGACGTTCTGGATGACGTACTTGTACTTCTGCAGCTGGTCGCCCTGGTCGGTGAGCGACGAGAAGATCAGGCCGAGCTCGTGCTGGCACGAGGCGACCTCGTGGTGGTGCTTGTCGACCTTCATGCCCATTCGCTTCATCGTCGACAGCATTTCCGAGCGGATGTCCTGGCCGTCGTCGACCGGGTTCACCGGAAAGTAGCCGCCCTTGATGCCCGGGCGGTGGCCGGTATTGCCCATTTCGTATTCGGTGTCGCTGTTCCAGGCGGCATCCAGCGCGTCGACCTGGTAGCTGACCTTGTTCATCGCGACCGAAAAGCGCACGTCGTCGAACAGGAAGAACTCGGCCTCGGGGCCGAAATAGCTGGTATCGCCGATGCCCGAGGACTTCAGGTAGGCCTCGGCCTTCTCGGCGGTGCCGCGCGGGTCGCGCTCGTAGGGCTCGCCGGTGTCGGGTTCGACCACGGTGCAGTGTACGGCCATCGTCTTCTCGGCATAGAACGGGTCCATGTAGGCCGAGGAGGTGTCCGGCATCAGCTTCATGTCGGACTGGTCGATCGACTTCCAGCCGGCGATCGACGAGCCGTCGAACATGAAGCCCTCGTCGAGGAAATCCTCGTCGACCTGATCGCTGAGCACGGTCACGTGCTGCAGCTTGCCGCGCGGGTCGGTGAAGCGGCTGTCGACGTATTCGACGTCTTCGTCCCGGATTGTCTTGAGAACGTCAGTCTTGCTCATCTGATGCTGTCCCTGATCTGGATATGTTCGCTCAAAGGGCGTCTTCGCCGGATTCGCCGGTGCGGATCCGGATCGCCTGTTCGATGGTCGAAACGAAAATCTTGCCGTCGCCTATCTTGTCGGTCTTGGCCGCGCCCACGATCGCCTCGATGGCGGTGTCGACCTGGTCGTCGCCCAGCACCACCTCGATCTTCACCTTGGGCAGAAAGTCCACCACGTATTCGGCGCCGCGATAAAGCTCGGTATGGCCCTTCTGGCGGCCGAAGCCCTTGACCTCGATCACGGAAAGTCCCTGCACGCCGATGTCCTGCAGCGCCTCCTTGACTTCGTCGAGCTTGAACGGCTTGATGATCGCTTCGATCTTTTTCATCTCTGGCGGCTCCCATTTCGGTTCCGGTGCGTGCAGACCACTTCTCATCGGCGCCCACAATTCGCTAGGCTGGCCGGGCGGGGCCGGGCGCCGCGAAACCGGGGCATCTGCCCAAATTTTGTGCACCTCGCCGCGCAGGCGGGCAGTTTTGAATCGATGGAGCCGCAGCCATGACCGACCTTCTGACAACCGAGCGGATGCGCGCCATCGAAAGGGCCGCGATCGAGGGCGGCGATGTGACCGGGCTGGAGTTGATGGAACGCGCCGGGCGCGGCGTGGTCGAGGCGGTGTTCGAGGAATGGCCGGCGCTGGCGGAGGCCCCGCGAAAGGCCGTCGTGCTGTGCGGTCCGGGCAATAACGGCGGCGACGGGTTCGTGATCGCGCGGCTGTTGCACGACCGCGGCTGGGAGGTGGTGCTGTACCTTTACGGCGACCCCGGCCGCCTGCCGCCGGACGCGCGGGCCAACTTCGAGCGCTGGTCCGCGCTCGGCCCGGTGCATCCGTTCACCGACGACAAGGCCCGCGATCCGCGGCTTTGCGCCCCGCATCCCGACCTCTGGGTCGACGCGGTCTTTGGCGTCGGACAGAACCGGCCGCTGCCGGACCTGGTTACGCAGATGCTGCACCGGGTCTACTACGAGCAGAACTGGAGCACTGCGCCGGTGGTGGCGGTCGATGTCCCGACCGGGCTGGATTCGGACAGCGGGCAGTCCGTGCAGACCTTTCACCTGACCGCGGATTTGACCGTGACGTTCCACCGGGCCAAGCACGGCCACGTGACCGGGGACGGGCCGATGCGCTGCGGCAAGGTGGTGGTCAAGGACATCGGCCTGTGATCTTCACATTGGCACGGACACTCGCGCCGGAGGCATGAATGCATCGGGAACCGCGACTGATCACCGGCGGACCGGCGATGGCCGGGGCGCTGCGCAAATCGCCGGAGGCGCACAAATACGTCCACGGCCACGCGCTGATCCTGTCGGGCGGTCCCGGCAGGGGTGGTGCCGCGCGGCTGGCGGCGCGCGGGGCGCTGCGGATCGGCGCGGGGCTGGTCACGGTGGGCTGTCCGCCCGCGGCGCTGATCGAGAACGCCGCGCGGCTGGACGCGGTGATGCTGCGCCCGGTCGGGGGGGCGGATGATCTGGCGGACTTGCTGGGGGATGAACGGATCAACGCCGTCTGCCTCGGGCCGGGGCTGGGCCTCGATCGCGCGAGGGACCTGGTGCCGGTCGCGCTGGGCGCGCTGCCCCGCACGGTGCCGGAGGGCGGCGAGGGGCCGGGCCGGCGCCGCGCGGCGGTGCTCGACGCCGATGCGCTTGGCGCCTATGTCGATGCGCCCGAGGCGCTCTTTGCCATGCTGCACGCGGATTGCGTGCTGACCCCGCATGGCGGCGAGTTCGCCCGGCTCTTTCCGGACCTCGGCGGACGGCCGGGCGAGGAAGCGCCGGGCGGCGCCGGGCGGGCCAGGGTGGATGCCGCGCGCGCGGCAGCGGCGCGGGCGGGGTGCACGGTTCTTCTGAAGGGGCCTGAGACGGTGATCGCCGCGCCGGACGGCCGGGCGGCGATCTGTGCCGCAACGGGCGAGAGCGCGGCCCCCTGGCTGGCGACGGCGGGGTCGGGCGACGTTCTGGCGGGCTTCGTCGCCGGCCTGCTGGCGCGCGGCTTCGACGCGCACGAGGCCGCCGGGACGGCGGCCTGGCTGCATGTGCAATGCGCCTTGGATATCGGGCCCGGGCTGATCGCAGAGGACCTGCCCGAGGCGCTGCCCCGGGTCTTTCGCGACCTGGGGCTTTGAGCGGGCCTATTTCACCCAGATCGCGGCGTAACGGGCGCTGTTGCCCTGGCTGTATCCGGTGACGTCGGCCAGCTTGTAGCCCTTGGCGACCCACTTGTCGAACTCGGCCTGGTACTGGGCAGAGGTCATCCCGTGGCGCGCGACGTAGGGCCCGCTGGCCTTGCCCCAGATCGCGGCGAAATAGGGCGTGCCGTTCACGGTGTAGCCGTCGACCTGGATCGGGCGGTAGCCTTGCGCCTTGTACTGGTCGAACGCGGCCTGGTACTGTGCCGAGGTCATGCCGTGGCGCGCCTTCCAGGCGCCGCCGCCCTTCATCCAGATCGCGGCATAGCGCGCCTGGTTGCCGACCGCGTAGCCCGAGACGTCGATCAGGCGATAGCCCTGGCCGACCCACTTGTTGAACTCGGCCTGGTATTGCGCCGAGGTCAGCCCGTGGCGCGCGACCCAGGGCCGCGGCGTCCTGGCCCACATCGCGGCGAACCGGCCCGAGCCGCCGGCCATGCCGTCGACCTTGAACGGCGCAAAGCCCTGGGCGGTATACTGGTCGAAGATCGCCTGGTACTGCCCGGCGTTCATCCCGTGGCGCGCGACCCAGGGGCTGCCGCCGCGCTTTTCCCAGATCGCGGCATAGCGCGCCTGGCCGGCGACGGTGTAGGCGCTGACATCGGTCAGGCGGTAGCCCTGGCCGGTGTATTGGTTGAACGCGGCCTGGTACTGGGCGCCGGTCATGCCGTGGCGCGCGGCCCATTGGGCGGCGCTGGCGGTGACGGCGGAAATCGTCAGGGCGACGGTGGCGAGCGATATGATCAGCTTTTTGCGCGGCATGAATGGTCTCCGTTTGGCCGCGGGACATCCGCGGCTTCCGTCCATCCGTCGCGGGCGGGCGGGCGCCGGTTCAAAAAAAATGCCTGCGGAAAAGTCAGAGGCCGCCCGGGCGGCGGCCTGTCGCTTGCGCGGCGTCGCATGCGCGCCGCAATGTTCGTTTCAAGCCATTGGCGGGCCTCGCGGTGCCGTCAGGGCGCATCCGGCGCCCGGCATCCGGCCCGTGCGGGGCGGGGCCTGTCAGGCGGCGTAGGGGATCCCGGTATCGCTGAACACCTGGCCGTCGGCCAGCAGCACGACCTCCTGGCGGTCGAAATCCATCGAGAATCCCTGCGGCATCCGGTGCAGGCCCTTCAGCGTGCAGGCGCCCGAGCGGGTGATGATGCGGTCGCCGGCGCGCAGGTTCTCGATCGGGCGCGAGCCGGTCAGCGTCAGCACCTCGGTCCCCTCGGCAATGCCGGCGGGGATCGCCTGGGCGGCAGCATCGGCGGTCAGCAGCATCTCGGACATCGGGGCGCCTCCTTGCAATTCGGGTTCAGGTTTCCGACTCGATTGGGGCGCGAATATGGCGCGGGGGGGCTCATTTTGCGTCGCGATTTGCGCTCGCATCCGGCCCGCGGCTTTGTTAGGGAATGCGCCGTTGCGGGTGTGGCGGAACTGGTAGACGCACCAGATTTAGGTTCTGGCGCCGCAAGGCGTGGGGGTTCGAGTCCCTCCACCCGCACCACTCTGACTTCATTGCGTTTTCTTCCATCTTCTCCTTTGCCTGCAGGGTCTGCTCTACTTCAGTTTCGCAATCGGTTTCGCACTTTCCTGTTCTGTTTCTGTTCCGTTCTCTATCGGTCACGACGTTCTTGCGCTTTCTTCGACTGGCGCTTTTGATCGGCATGGCTCCGGTATTTCTGGATCATGCCCAGAGTCTTGTGGCCCGTGACAGCCTGAATTTCCGCGTCAGAGCATCCCGCCTCGGCCAAGAGCTTTGCGGCGGTGTAGCGCCACCCGTGAGGGACAAGACGATTCGACCCGCTCAACACGCCCAGCGCCGCGCGGACCTCTTCAACAGCCTTTTGAACCGCCCGCTTCCCGATTGGCTGCGTCAGGTTCTTTGCAAGAATGTAGCGCCCCGCTCGCGGTATTCTCGACAGGAAGAGTTGCAGTCGCTGGGGACAATAGACCCAAATCTTTGCGCCGGTCTTGTCCTGCACAACGGCCACGTATTCGCCGTCGAAGTCGTCCCATGTCATCTTTGCGCAGTCGCCGATCCGTTGCCCCGTACCGACGCCCAACTCGTAGGCGATACGCGCCGTGGTTAGACCATGCCGGTCGCAGTAGCGTTCGTAGGCTTGCAGCTTGTCGTCGGGCCAAGCCTCGTACTCGCCGCCTTTCAGCTTCGGAATATCCGTCACAGGGTTCCGTTCGATCCATTCCAGATCGACCGCCAACTTGCACAGGATCGACAGGACGGCCAATCGCTCGTTCGCCTTGGACCACGTGTCCTGCAATGCGTCCCGTGCCGCGATAGCGTGCTTCCGCCGGAAATTGCGCATGTCCCGGTCAACGTTCTTTTCGCGGATCGCCTCGCAATGCCGCCGGTAGTTAGACTGAGTGCCTTTCGAGAGACGCTTGAAGCCCGCCGTCTGGTAGTAGGCGTCAATCAGATTGCTTCAGGTGGTCTTCGGAAGGGACTTTTTTTTGCCGGATCGGATTTCCCAATAAGCCCGTGCGAATTCCTCGGAGTCGGGATTTCCCGGCAACCGGTGCCGCTGATTGCCGCATCGGAAATAGATGTATTCACGCCCTTTGACTGTCTTGAATTCGAGGTACGGCAAATCAGGTCTTTTCATGTCTCGAAGTCCTCTTGCATCGCTCGACCGCTGGCCACAGCTTCCAGATCGGCCACGCGCCATCGCTCGAATCCGCCGATCCTTACCGATCCTGGCAGCGCCCCGGCCTTTACCAGTTCGCGGAATTCGGCGGTCTTCATGTCGAAGAGGCGCGCCGCGCTGCGCTCGCTGGCGAAGATGAGGCACGGAGTGGGCATTAGATGCTCGCTGCAACCGACTTGTTCTGCATCATTCGGCCTCGGTATTCCGACCGATCCACGCAAGGGTGAAGTTGCTGACCGTCGCCAAGCGTTGACCGTCGCCGAAGCGTGTTGCCGTCGGACCGACAAACTGGATTTCTCCCCGGAACCCCGCCGAGTCGATCTGAATTGTCACGGGTCCATTCGTAACCACTTCGATCCAGACGCGACCGCCAAAAGACCCGCGAGCGCCCGAAGGATTCAGTGACGCGAGATGCCTCGCCATACGGACCAGGACGTCGATCAGAGTCATATCGCCAAGGTCTGCTTCTGACAGCCCGATCAGAGCCGGTAATTCGTTAGCCGATCCATCGCGCGTCCGGATGCCATGTGCCAGCAAACTGAAACGAGAAACGTCTTCGACATAACTGTCGCAGACCGATTTCACGGGTGCACCCATAACGCCCAGCAAGACCAGAAGGGACTCCTTCGTCGAAATTTGAACGTAGGCCCTTCCAAGGCTTTTCCTGCGAAGCCCCGCGTCGGCGAGGAATTTGTCCACGGTCCTCAACTCCGATTCCTCGAAACCGGTTATTTCGGCCAGACGGGAGACGTGTTCGCGCGCAGTTATCATTGGTGCCTCGTCGCATGTCTTTTTGGTTTTCTAGCGCAGAACCCCAAACACGTCAACTGATTTTCCGCGACGGATAACCAAAAGCCTGCAGCGCCAACGCTCCCTTATCCGGCCGGTATGCCTTGGCGAAAACCTGCTAGGCCGGGACCATCCCGGTCCCGGCCCTGAGACGCTCAACGGCATAAGGTGTCACCGCCGCGTCCTGCCGAGGTTTACCCACTCACCGGCTAACGGGGTCGTTTCGCGGCTGGCAACGTCCTCAAACATGCCGCAGGCGCGACCTGCCTATTCCCAATCGACCAAGCGCAACGCCTGACCGGAATCGACGCCCGCCTCCTTCGCCATTGCGAGCGCCTGAACCATGCCCGCCGCCGCCCTTGCGCGCCCGCCCGCGTCGTAAGCCTGTAGCGGCCTGAGCGTGTCGATCTTCACCGGCTGGCCCAGCTTCGCGCTGGCTTCCTCGGCCATGAGCACGGCCACCGGCTGCAAGGCCCAGGTCGCCAAATGGCGCTGCGATTCCCGCACCATCGGCCCCGTGGTCGCCGGGTTCAGCAGCCCCGGCAGGACGCCAAACGCGCCGCAGACCGCATCCCGCGCCGCCGACAGTGTTTCGCGGGTCATGCTCTTGGACAGGTCCGGCGAGACGTCAGACGGTCGCCAATCCTGCACCGGCTGCGGCCCGCCCGCCGCCGTGACGCTGACCGATTCCCGCAACAGCACCTCGCCGCGACGGCCCCGGAAGCCCCGGCCCAGCTTGTCCCTCTCCACATCGTCGCTTTCGGGGAACGGCACGATCTGCGACCCGAGCGGCGCATTCTCGAAGACCTCGCAAAGTGCCGATTCGACCGCGTGGAGCAGGCTTGCCGTCAGGCCGGCCCGTTTGAGCGGCGCAGTTCCGTAGTAGGGTGCCGCCGGATCGCAGCCGATGCGCAGGTGCAGAACCTCGTCCGCAAGCGCCGTCTCGGTGCGTCCGCCGCCTGCCTCGCTGACGCTGACCCGGTATGCTGTCGGCTTGCCGTCGCGGGTTCGCAGGTCCCAGTCCGACGCCGGGACAAGGCCGGTGTCGCGGATCAGGAAGACCGCTTCGCCCCGGAGCGCCGCAGAGCGGCCCGCAAGCGCCATGGACCGCCGGTCCAGCAAATCGGTGCCCTCCAGGTCCGCCATGGCAAACGCGCCTTCCCACAGGCTGACACAGGATTGCGCCGTCGCTGTCAGTTCGGCCAGCCCGCGCCGCCCGCTCACATAGGCTTCGCGCGCCGCGATGATTTCACTTGTGAAGCCCGATCCGCTGGCACGGGTTTCCTCTTTCGGTTTTCGCTTGAACGGCCACATGGTCACGTCCTCCTATACGGACGCAGCAGGTCGCCCGCGCCGCTGAATTGCATCGCCCGCGCCAGCCATGACGGGACGCGGTTCTGTTCCAGGGTGATCGGCCCGACCGTTGACTTGAACGCCGATACGCCGGGGTGTTTCTCGACCTCTGCCATGTATTCGGCCAAGCGCCTGAATGCCTCAGACACCGCCGCTGGCACGTCAACGGACCCGACAGACACCGTGAAGCGATACGGCCCGTCACCGTCCAGCACATAGCCGCCAAGCGGCGATGCGTTGAGCGTGACAGCCGTCCAGTCGTGGTCTTGCCAGACTTCGACCGCCGAGACCGTCGCCGGGGTCAGGTCGGGTTGCCAGTCGCCGCCGCCCTCGACCGTCCAGACCACCGCCCGCGCCGTCCAGCGGTGCGCGACGTAAGCCTCGATCCGTTGCCAGATCATGTCCGAGTCAAGCGCCGCCGCCGCAGCCGTCAGCCCGCCCGGTGCGTCGGGGTAGCTGGCCGGGATTGCCTCGATCCGTGAGAGTGTTTCGGCCATTGCGTCACCTCCACCGCGCGACGGGATGGACGGGCCGGGTCGGACGGACCCATTCCGGCGCTGGCGTCCAGTTCCGCGCCTCGATCTGCGCATCGGTGTAGGCCGGTCGCGTCACCGCCGAGACCTCGTAGAGCAGCGCGTGATGCACCGTGCGGATCAGCGCGTCGCCTTCCTTGGGGTCTTCTTCCTCGACCGTCTCGGCTTCCTCGACCGCGCGTTTCGGCGGAATGCGGAAGCCGGGGGAAAGCCCCATGATCAGCCCCGCTGCAAAGCCCGCGAGGAAGTCCTGCACGTAGCTGACCGCCTGCATTTCCGGGGCGATAACCGCCTCGAACACAAGCGCCTCGGCACCATCCCGAATGTCCAGTGTCCCGGCCCCGCGCGATGCTAGAGGCCGGTCGTAGGAATGCCCCACAAGGAAATGAATATCCTCGTTCGGATCATCGACCCGGTAGGCAAACGCCCGTGAAGCGATGACCTCTTTTTTCGGACGCCCGGTCCTGCCGCCATCGGACAGGACCGCGCGCCGGTTGTATGGGAAGCGGCCATGCAGCGCCATCGCGCCGGATGCCCGCTTGCGGAGTTCCAGCCCGCCGCCGTGACCGCCCCAAAGCATCACTGGACGCCCGTGAGGATTTCGATCTGCGCCGTGCGGCTGATCGTGACGTCCATCGTCGCCAGCGCCGTGAGCCGCAGCCCGCCGGACGTGGCATCCGAGTAGGGGTCGCGGATCAGGTCGATAGCGCCCCAGGTGCCGACGAAGATCGGCGACACGCCGCCGACCGTGGTCGTCAGTACCGCCACGCTTTCGACCGGCGGTCCGCCCGCCGGTGCCGCCAGCGCGTTCGACGTCATCACGATATTGGACGCCGGGACGTTCTTCACCAGCCGATCCCATTCCGAGACCGCCGTGCCGCTGATCAGCGTTCCGTCCATCGCGCCGAAGACCTCGGGCCGGATCATCAGGTTCACCGCGCCGGGACCGTTCGCCGCGTTCGCTGTCAGGAACCGCACCACCGCCGCGCGGAACGCCGACCAGCTCGCCGCCGCATCAACCGCCGTCTCGGTAATGCCCCAGCCCGACGCCCCGGCAAGAATGCCGGTCGGTTCGCCGCTGGACCCGGAACCGAGGAACACCGCCGTGTCCATCGCCTCGGCAATGCAGCCGTTCATGTCGCGCCGCACCGCCTGTTCCAACCCCGCGCCCGATTGCTTGAGCGTCTTTCGCGTGATCTTCATCGTGATGCCGAGGGTATGATCCGGCGCAAGAGGCCGGTCGGTCGTGGCGTAGACGGTCGGACCCGCGACTGACCCGGTCTCGGTAGCCGCCCAGCCCGCCGCCACGCTGGACGTGGTGACGGGATATTCCGCCTCGCCGGTGCCGATGTTGATCATCCGCGCGCCCATCCGCGCCGCCGCCGATTGCGCGAAGATCCGGTCGATGATCGGCCCCGTGGTGATCGGGTCCGGTGTGCCGCTGGCGACGGTTTCCCCAGCCCGCTGTTCCAGCGCCTGCCACGGAACCGGGACGCCGCGATAGCCGCCGTGCGAGCGCAGTTCCGAGACGATTTCCGCTGTCGCGCCGTCAAGCTGGCGTCCCTCGTCCAGCAGGAGCGCGACCTGCCGCACCTCGAAGCGCCCGATCAGGTCCGACCATTCCCGATCGGACCGGGTTTCCAGATCAGCCCCGGCTTCCCGTCGTTCGGTGTCCTCGGCAATCAGCGCCGCGCGATACCGGGTCTCGTTGGACCGATATTCCCGGTCCAGATCGTCCATCGACCGGGTTTCGTCTTCGGACGGGGTTTCCTTGCCGACAAGCGCCGCAAGGCTTTGGCGGATTTCCGATTGCCGCCGTTGGATTTTGACAGACTCAAGCATTTGGATTTCCTCGTTGCTCGGTAGGTTTGCGGTGCGTTTCCCGCACCAGGTCGCGCCATTGCTGGCGTTCGGGGGAAAGCGAGGGATGCCCGCATTCCAGCCGTGTCTTGCGGGCGTGACACGCGCCGCAAAGGGTTTGCAGATTGCCAAGATCGAAGGCCAAGCCGGGATGCGTCCGCACCGGCTTGATGTGATCGACTTCCAGCCGGTGCTTGTCGCCGCACTGGACGCAGGCCCAGCCGTCCCGCCGTTTCGCCGCGTAGCGCAGAGCAGGCCAGCGTTTGGAACGTAAGACCGTCGCAGAGTGCCGGTGATACCTCATTGCCGCCACCGTTGCATGGCGATGAAACCGCCCGCCCCAAATGCCAAATCCGCGGCGCTATCCAGCCAGACCGTCGTCACCCAGCCGCATCCCGGCAGATCGCCGCCGAGTTCCTTGCCAAGCCACAGAACGCCCACAACCGTCGCAAGAGGGTTCGGCAATAAGCTGGCAACCGCGCCGAGCGCCATGTGTGCAATCTGACGCAGCCCGTAGTCGAAGAGGTCGGGGAAACCCGCACAAAGATCGGAAACAGTCAGACCCATACTGCGACCCTCCGGTCTTTGTCGGCCCGTCCGGTCATCCGCGCGCCTTGCGCCACGGCCAGAACGGTTGCTGCCGCCGCGTCGATCCGTCCAGTGGACCGCGCCTTTGCCAATTTCAGGTTATTCGCCGGATCGCGCAGCGTGACCGCATCTCCGAAAGCGGATCGCAACAGCAGCGAGGGGGCGGTTTTCACTTTGCCGTCATAGGCCGCGCGCCGGAACCGCTCGCAATCCTCGCCGCCATCGCGGAACCCTTGACCGCGCCAGATAACCGGGCACCGGATGCCCGCCCGGTCTATTGCCTCGCCAAGTTCGGCTCGCTTGTACCGGTCCGCCGTGATCGCCGCGACCGGCTCGCCTTCGGTATGGGCCATCACCTCGATCAGCCAAGGCGCGACGGGAACCGTCTGATCCCCCAGAGTGGACAACTCGCCCCGGTCCTGCATTTCGACGTAGCGCCCGGACACGCCGTCATTCCGGCCACGGTCCAGCAGGGACGGCTTTGACGGGAAGGTGCCCAGAGCCTCAAGCCGCCCCGTCTCGGGCCAATAGAACGCCGCCGCCGTCATGCTGGCAGAGCCGCCCAGGTCGATCCCGATGACCACCTGACCTTGCCGGGGTGGCAGGTTCGCCGTCTCGCAGGCCAGCCATTCATCGACCGTCAACAGCAGGTCGCGGGTTTCGCCGCTGACACGCTCATTCCGGTTATAGAGCCGGAACGCGGTCAGGGTGGAACCGCCTCGCGCCACCGCGCGCCGCGCCTGTGCTTGCAGCCATTCGAGGCTTGAGCCGATGCCGTAAGCCGCGCCGGGGTTTGCCTCTTTCAGCGATATCAGATCATCGGCGGGAAGCCCCGGCGCGGGTCGGTGTTCCTGCCGGTAAACACCGGGTTGATCCTGATCTATCCAGACAGAGAACGGATGCGCGTCATCCGCCGCAGACGTGGAGATGATCAGCGCCCGACCGCCCCGCTTGCCGATGCCCGACAACAGCGCGTGTTCAAGCGCGTTGCCCTTTTCCGCTTCCCAATGGCCCCGTTCGTCCATCAGGACCAGCGTCGGAGCGCCGCCCAGAGCCGACTTGCCATCCGCCGCGATGACCCGGATCACGTGCCCGCCGCCGTCGCCGGTGTATTCGATTTCCAGCCGCGGCGACGATCTGACCTTGAACAAGGCTTGCTCATCCTCGGACAGCGACCGCATGAAACCCACCGCGAAGTCAAAGGCGATGCGCCCTTGATCCCGCGTTCGCGCGGCTATGACGATCTCGCGCCGGGGTTGCCGGTCCCATTTGCCCATGACCGCGCCAAGCGCGATGCCCGCCGAAAGCGCCGTCTTGGCGTTGCCCCTGCCGATCGACAGCACCGCGACGTTGAAACCATCGGCCAAGGCACCCTTGACGAATTGCTTTTGGAAGGGTGCCAGCTTGATCTGTTCGCCCGCGCGCGGTCCCTCCGGGATGCGCAGAGTTTCGAGAAAACGGATTGCGAGGGTGGATGCCTTCATGTGAACGTCTCGCAAAGGAGGTGACGAGAATGAGAGGCTTGATTTCGGTGATATCGTTCTTGGCTCTGGCGCAGTTCCAAGCGGATCAAGCGCGTTCCCAAGAATCCTTCATTGACAGAGAGCGGTTGGCACTGGTTAGCGATGCCCCTTGCAAAGACTTTTTTGTTGTCCTTGATGCGGCTGGGGTTGGAGCGCTTGATGATTTGCCACAAGCAAGCCAAATGAGGCAGAAAATTGTCGCTGCGCTCTCCTATATTGAGGGCTGGAATAACGCATCTCAAGGCGCGATTACTGGCGAGCCGATGTCTCCGCTTTTTAGTTATTTTTTTCCGGAAGTTAATACTTTGAGAGAGGCTTGCGATAGACAGCCGTCCGTTACTGTTTCCAGTCTTTTGGCCTTTTCGTCGCACGTCAGCAGAATGCAATTGATATGCCAACTTGAATCCGCTGAGAGAATTAAGGAGTTGTGCGCTGAATTCTGTGAAGTGTGCAGCACAAGTTGCCTTGAAGAAGACTTCAACGCGATCTGCAAACGGTAGCGCTCTTTTCGTTTTTGCGGGGATTTCGTGGCCTTTCGAGCGAAGCGCGAACGGAAAACCCCGCTCCGCGTACACGCCCCTCTCCCAGAAGTCGGGCATTGGGACCAGATGCCGCCCGCCATTTGCGGCGCGCACCCAGCCGCCAAGGGCGGGTGCAACGCTCGGGGTATAAGGGGTATGTGTCGCACCCCCGTTGACCGGGCGTTGGCGGGGGGTTGCACCGGGGGTTGCACTCAGTATTGCACCGGGGGTTGCACCCTTACTCTTGACCATGATCGGCCCCCTTTCTGGCAATGTGTGAGCGGGCTTTCGCGCCGCTGCCGTGGCTGGCGATGACGATCTCGCCACGTCCGAAAAGCGCATCCATCGCGCTCTTGAGCGCCCGCTTTGTGCAGCCCTCAGCCTCGGGGTGGCTGGCGAATTGCGTCGGGGCGTATGTCGGGCCGGGGCTGGCAGAGACGTAGCGACCTTGCGCCGTCAGGGTGTCCAGCAGCTTGAGGAAAACCCGCTCGCCCTTGGCCCCTGCCGCCAGCGCATCAAGCCCCGTGGGCTGCGCCTCAGCGACGAATACACCGGCTTCCCAATTGAGGTTGATCTCGCCACCCGTGCGCCCATAGTTGGCTTTCTTGGTGGACAGCACCCGCGCGTCAGGGTCAGGCTCAAAGCCGTCGTCGGTGATCCGCGACAGGTAGAGCCGCGACCGGACAGAGTTGTTCCATGCCGTCGATCCTGACGTTCCCGTGCCGCTATTGAGGCCGGTCAGGGACGGGTGCCCCAGCAACAGGACCGCGCATTTCCGCTTGATCGCCAGACCGCGCAGGATGTTCACGAATTGCCGCACCTTGGCCCGGTCGTTCTCATTGGCGGGATATACGTCCGCCAGGGTGTCGATCACGATCAGGGCCGGGGCTTCCTCAGCCGCCCGCTTGTCCAGTTCCTCGAACAGCGCAGATTGCATCAGGGCGATTTGCGTCTCGACCGCCAAGAGCGCATCCTCGCCCGCTAGCGACCGCAGGGTTAGGCCCGACAGATCGTCATAGTCCCGGCCCTCAGCCGTCAGAATGTCATCAAGCCGCCGGTGCAATTCGTCGTAGTCATCCTCGGCACTCAGGAAGATCACGCGCCCGGTGTCCGCCGTCCTGCCGATCCAGGCCGTTTGCGCCGTGACCGCGACCGCCAGTTGCAGCGCCAAGAGGCTCTTGCCGGTGCCCCCGTCGCCGCTGAAAAGCGTGACGGTCTTTTGGGGCACCAGCCCGTGCACCAGCCATTGCCGGGGCGGGACGGGCTTTCCCTTGAGCGATGCCGCGCTGTAGAACCGCGACTCCCGATTACTCTGAGGCTCTTTCACAGAAGAGACAGGCGACCGCAGATGCTCCGCGAAATGGAGCGTGCAAGAGTCCTCGGGAAAGCCGTCGCCGCGAAACCAAAGGCCCCTTTCGTCGATGCGGACAACCGTCCCGTTATTTCGCTCACGCGTGCTCCAAGCTCGATCACCGGCGCGAAGGATCGTGCGGCGCGGTGCCTTTCTCGGCTCTTGGTCCGGCGGACAACCGGCCTCCACCCAATCGTCAAAGGTGCCGTCAGCCATCACGCCAACCTCCGAAACTCTGCAAGCGCCGCTTCGGAAGTCGCTATCGCGTCGGCTTCGTCCAAGCTACGAAGCGCCATGTAGGCCAGGGCTGCCCGCTCGGTCGTGTCCAGCCGCGCCCGCAGCACCAGCGCCAGCCCCGCCCATGTGTCGAAGTCGTTGAGGGTCAGTGCGTAACCCAGCATCCGCGCTGCCGACTTGTGGGCCGGCTTGGCGAAGCGAGACATTGTCGAGCGTTGGGGTTTCGCAGTTTCACGGTTCGTTTCCGGTTTGTCCTGCGAAACAAAACAGCTAACCGGATGATTTTCCGGATTTTTCGCGAATTTTAGGTTCTGGCGCCGCAAGGCGTGGGGGTTCGAGTCCCTCCACCCGCACCAAGTACCGTGCCGGCCCTTGCATCAGCGCCAGACCCAGGCGTAGCTGGCGAAGATGCCTTGCAGTTTCGCCAATGCCCGGTTCGCCGGGCCGGGCCGCGGCAGTCTGCCGGATTGCAGCCGGTCGACCACCACCTCGACGGGGCAGGGCAGCGACGTCACCGGGTCGAAATAGCGTGGATAGGCGATCAGCGCGGCATGGACCAGCGCGGCCAGGCCCGGCCGTGCGGCGCGGCGCGCCGGCACGCGGCCGAGATCCCGGGTCAGGCCCCAGCCGGCATAGAACGGCGTGCCGAGGCAGGTCACCGGCTTGCCGCGCAACAGCGCCTCGAAACCCAGCAGCGAGGTCATCGTCCAGACCTCGTCGCAGGCCTCGATCAGCGCCACCGGATCGGCGCCCGGCAGCACCATGTCGGCGGCGGCGGTTTCCTCCGGCCCGAGCGCGCCGGAACGCAGCCCGGCCTCGACGTCGGGGTGCGGCTTGTAGAGGATCGCGGCGCCCGGATGCGCCGCCCGCGCCGCCTGCAGGAGCGCGCGGTTGCCGCGCACCTCGTCGCAGCCCTTCAGGATCGAGGCGTCGTCCTCGACCTGTCCCGGAACCAGCACCCGGTGCCCCGCGGGCAGGTCGGGCAGCGGGCGGCGGCCGAGGTTGTACTTGGACAGCCGCGCACGGGTCAGCGCGGCGATCAGCGCCGCGGCGCGGCGCAGCCGCAGCGGGTCCAGCGCCGCGGCCTCGGCGATCAACCGCTCCAGGCGGCTTTCGCGCGTCGGGTCGTAGTAGATGCCCAGATCGTCGGTGACCAGCGACAGCGGCGGCACCAGGTCGGCGCCGAGCCCGCGCGAGCGAAGGAATCCGTCCTCGACGCGGACCAGCCGGACATCGGGCGCGGCCAGTGCGGGCGTCTCGCGTCCGGCCCAGACCATCAGGTCGCGCCCGGTCCTGCGCGCGCGCGCCACCGCGCGGGCCGGGTCGCGCTGGAAGATCACCCGCCGCTCGGCGCCGAACACCCGTTGCAGCGGCCCGCGTTTCCAGAGCCGCATGCCGGTGGCGACATAGCCCCGCCGGTCGGCGCGCCACGCGCGGGCCTGCGCCTCGAGCGCGGCGATCGCGTCCTCGAGTTCGCAAAGCCGGTCGCGATACGGGTCGTACCAGGTCGGGTAGAGGATCATCGCGGCGGCGAAAAGCTGCGCGCGGGTCAGCCTGCGCTTGCGCCGCGCGACCGGAAAGCGGTCGTCGGTGAGGTTCCAGCCGGCATAGAACGGCTGGCCGAAGACCCGCGGCCGGTGCCCCGCGAAGATCGCCTCGAAGCCCAGTCCGGACGTGACGGTATAGACCGCCGTGGCGCCCTCGAACAGCGTCCAGGGGCTGACCGGATCAGCGAGAAGCGAAAGGTTTCCGGTCGCGTCCCCGGGGCCGAAATGCCCCGGACGGTGGCCCAGCGCGGTTTCGGGGTGGGTCTTGATCACGATGCGGGCGCCCGGGTTTTCCTCCTGCGCCCAGTAGAGCATTTCGCGAAAGCTGGCCTCGTTGGCGCCGCCATGCACGATCGAGGCATCGCCGCGGGTCTGGTCGATCACCAGCACATAGGGCGCCTCGGGCACCGGCAGGGCGGGGTCGAAGGAGTTGTATTTCGACAGATGCGCATCGCGCAGCCACGCGATGGCGGCGCGGGCGCGGTCCAGAAGCGCGGTGTCGTCCAGCGGATGCGTGGCGCAGAGCGTTTCCAGGTCCGAGGGTGCCGAGGCGTCGAAATGCACGCCGGTCCGGTCGAGATGCAGGCCGATCGGCGGGCTGCCCGCACGGCCGGGATGGACCGAGCGCAGCAGCGCGTCCTCGACGCGCAGGACCGGCGCGCCGCGGCGTGCCGCCACGCCTTCGCCGCGGGGCGAGGTCGGCGAGCGGCCCCAGACGCCGACCCAGTCGCCCTCGGCGGGCGCGCCGAGCCGGATGTCCCATCCGGACAACTCGAGGATGCGCCGCACCCGGCGCTGGGTCAGGAAGCCGCCGTTATAGACGAAAAGCCGCCGGGGGGGCGGCTTTTCCTGGCTGTGGTCTGGACCGGCCGGTGTCACACCCGCGACTAGTTGCCGGTGTTGACGGCGTTGGCGACCGATCCCGCGGTCGAGAGCGTGCCGGTGACCGCCGCGAGAACCTTGGAGAACTGGGCATAGGGCGCCTCGGTCACATAGACGGTGTCGCCGTCGCGGATCACGAAGTCGCGCGCCAGGAACAACCCGTTCGGCTCGGTCAGGTCGAGCACGTAGACCATGCGCTGCGTGCCGATCAGGTCGGTGCGGCCGAGAACCTGGTGCACGA
This sequence comes from Rhodobacter sp., assembly GCA_041627895.1. Taxonomy (GTDB): domain Bacteria; phylum Pseudomonadota; class Alphaproteobacteria; order Rhodobacterales; family Rhodobacteraceae; genus JBFKQC01. Next base: position 32,478 of record JBFKQC010000002.1, on the reverse strand, counting down.
TCTCTTCGGGCTCGTTGCGGAAGATGAAGACGCCGGTCGGGTCGGCGCGCTGCGACGACAGCCCGCCGACCTGGGCGATCGCCTCGATCGCCGAGATCACCTGGGTGTCGAAGCGCACGCGGCTTTGCTGGCCGGTGGCGCCGAGCGCGGTGAAGCTGCGGGTGTCGGCCTCGACCAGGATGCGGTCGCCGCCCCTGAGCGCGATGTCGTGGCGCGGGTCGTCGTAGAGATCCTCGAACCAGACCTCGCCGGTGTGGTGGCCGCGGATCACCCTGATCCGCGCGATTTCCGGCTCGACCGCGACGCCCCCGGCGCGCGCCAGCATCGCCGTCAGCGTGCGGGTCGGGCGCTCGATCGGATAGATGCCCTGGCCGTTGACCGCGCCCTGCACCGAGACCGTGGCGCCGTCACCGGCCAGCCGGCGCACCATGACCTGCGGGTCCGGCGTCTGGTCGTCGAGCTTGTCAGTGATGATCCGCCGGATCGCCTCGGGCGTGTTGCCGGCGGCGCGGATGCGCCCGGCGTAAGGCACGAAGATGAAGCCCGCGCCGTCGACCTGCACCTCGTCGAGCACGGTCGAATTGGTGCCGGTGCCGGCCAGCAGCCCGTCTTCCACGTTCTCGTAGATCGTCAGCCCCAGCGTGTCGCCCGGGCGGATCGTGTCGGATCCGATCTGGCCTGCGCCCAGGAACGCCTGGGTGAAGCCGAGCGCCGGGACCACGGCGGTGGCGCGGGTCACGCGGTCGTTGACCGAGACCACGAAGGCATCGCCCTGCTTCTGCACGGAACCCGAGAAAATCTCGCGTTTGTTGGGGCCGCCGCGCGGCAGGCCACAGGACGACAGGACGCCGACAAGCGCCAAAAGGGCGACGGATTTCGCCCAGCGGGAGCCATGGATTTTCACTGCTCGGTCTCCTCGACCTATGTATCTGCCTCAGCTTTTTTCGGTAAGTTACCGAGATGCGGTGCAAAAATCCAGTCCGCAAATGGCGTGCGGGCTACTTGACCAGGCGCAACTGTTGCCGAGGCGCCGCTGTGCCGGTCCTGAGCGCCTCGTAGGGGTCTTCGGGCGCGAGCATCATGTCGACCACCTGCCGCAAGAGTTGCCGGCGCCCGCGCGCGGAATAGAAGCCCCCGGCGATCTGGCTGGTTTCAAGCAGGAAATGCCGGTAGTCGCGGTAGGCGCGGCTGTCGGGGCGGCTTGGGCGGGCGAAAAACTCCGCCAGCGGCTGGGTCGAGACGAATTCGGGCTTGGCATAGACCGCATCCCCGAAGACCTTCAGCGGCAGGCCGCGCCACAAGACCTGCTGCGCCGCGGTCGAGTTGACGGTGACGGCGCCGCGGGCGTGGTCGAGAAGCTGCGCCAGCTTGCCGCCGCGCACGTAATGCACGCGCTCGGCGACGCCCTGCTCGTGCGCGAGGCGCCGGATCTCGCGGCGCAGGTTGACGCGGCCGTCTTCCAGCGGGTGCGCCTTGAAGACGAAATGGTGATGCGTCGGGGCGCCGCGGGCGAAGCCCTCGATGACGGTTTCCAGGAATTCGGTCATCGTGGCGAACGGGCTGTGCATCTGAAAGCTCGAATCGTGTTCGAGCTGCAACAGCGCCAGGTGATAGGGAAAGCCGCCGTACTTGATGCGCCAGGTCGCGACCACCCGGTCGGCCCAGATGAAGGGCATCAACAGCAACCGCTTGAGATACAGGCGGAATTCCTGGGCCACGGTCATCGCGCGGTGCGGCTTGAAGCTGCGGAAGCGGCGGTTCGCGAGCAGCAGAAAGCCGTGGTAGAGCGCGCCGTAGAAGACGTGCTGGCGCATGTCGCCCCAATGCGCGGGCGGCTCGGGCATATCCAGTTCGGCGTTGGCCAGCGCCTTCTGCATGTCGGGCACGCCGAGATCCATGAGCACCGAATTGCCGTTCGACCCGCCGCGTTCGTAGGTCACCCAGTACGGGCGCAGATAGCCCTCCTCGAAGACGTGGACCATCAGGTCCAGGTCCTTCGCGGCGGCCACCGCCTCGGCATGGATGCGGCGGGTGTCGCCATAAAGCACGATGTCGGTCACGCCCTTCTCGGCGACGATATCGCGGAAGGTTCCGGCCCATTCGTCCTGCGACGCCCGGAACGGGACAAAGCGCGCGCGGTGGTCCCAGAACCACTGGTCGCCCGCATTGAAGCCCACGCGCAGCGTCTCGGCGCCGGCGGCGCGCAGCATTTTCGCCAGGCGACGGAAGAACGGCCCGTGGGGGCCCTGCAGAAACAGGAATGTGCGCCTGTCGCCCGTTACCATCCTCTCGACCCTCGCCGCCGCGCCGGTTCAAGCCCGGGCGGCATTTTCCCGGCCCATAGCATGTTCGTTCAATAGGGCAAAGTTGTGACTCAAAGGTGTAATTCGGCGTGGCCTTGCCCTCGGCGCGCGTCACGGCTAGAGCCAGAGAGGCACCGGCGCGGCGCGGCGGCGCGGAGTTCCGGCGGCGATCCGGTTCGGGATATCACCGGAAGCCTGCTGCCCCGGCGGGGCGGATCGGCGGCAAGATTTGGGGACACGCATGTTCACGGGCATCATCACCGATATCGGCGAGGTCCTCGAGGTCGAGCGGCGCGGCGACCTGCGCGCGCGGATCGCGACCGGCTATGATGTCGCCGGAATCGACATCGGTGCCTCGATCGCCTGCGACGGGGTCTGCCTGACGGTGGTCGCCACCGGCACCGCGCCCCGCGGCTGGTTCGACGTGGAAATCAGTGCCGAGACCCTGTCGAAGACCAATATCGGCCGCACCGGCTGGGCGCCGGGCAAGCGGCTGAACCTGGAACGCGCGCTGAAGGTGGGCGACGAACTGGGCGGGCATATTGTCTCGGGCCATGTCGACGGCGTGGCCGAGGTCGTGGGGGTGGCGGACGAGGGGGATTCGACCCGCGTGCGGCTTCGCGCGCCCGGGGCGCTGGCGCGCTTCATCGCGCCGAAGGGCTCGGTTGCGCTGAACGGCACCTCGCTGACGGTGAACGAGGTCGAGGGGCGCGAGTTCGGCGTGAACCTGATTCCGCATACCAAAGAGGTCACGTCCTGGGGCGCGGTGGCCGAGGGCGACGCCGTGAACCTGGAAATCGACACGCTGGCGCGCTATGTCGCGCGGCTTCAGGAGTGGGGCGGATGAGGCCGGTGGGGCTGCCCGCGGCGGGCTGGCCCCGCGCCGAGCCCGATGAGGCGCGGGGATGACCGGGATCGGCCATAACGGCGGGCCCGCGCTGGAGCCCGGCGCCGGCTGGCGGCGGCATTGCTGGGCCAGGGCGCGGCGCGACCTGCTGCCGCGGCTGCCGATCGAGGTGGTCCGGAACCGGGTGCGCCGCGCGGCCGAGATCGGGCTCGACTACACGACCTACGCGACGGTTCGCGCCACGACCGGGCGCGATATCGTGGCGGTGCTGTTCTCGACCAACGCGCTGCGGCTGTTCCGGCAGCACCAGCGGCTGGAACGCGACCGCGCCGCCAGGCTGGCGGCGATGCTCGGCTGCGGGCGAACCGCGCTGGCGGTCGCGCCGCTGGCGCCGGCCGATGTCGCGCTGGCGCAGGACGGCGCCGCGGTGCTGGACGCGGTGCGCCCGGCGCCGCCGGCCTTTGCGGCCTGGTCGGCCATGCGCGCGGCCATCGACGGCGCCCGCGCCCCGGGCCAGCCGGCCGACGGCGTGCTGCTGGTCGGCGATGCGGCCTTCGAGCGCGACTGGTCGATGGCGGGGCGGCTGGCGGGTTTCCTGCCCTCCGATCGCTTCTTCGTCGCCGCCGGTGCGCCATGAGGCTGGCGAAGGCGCGCGGGTTGGGCTAAGTGCCCCGCGACTGGCAGGAGACGGCAATGGCCGACGGCAACGGCACCGACTATTCCGACGCGATCTCGACCCTTGAGGAGATCATCGACGACGCGCGCAACGGGCGCATGTGCATCCTCGTGGACCACGAGGACCGCGAGAACGAGGGCGACCTCGTGATCCCGGCCCAGATGTGCACGCCGGACGCGATCAACTTCATGGCCACCCACGGCCGCGGCCTGATCTGCCTGGCACTGCCGGGCGAGCGGATCGACGCGCTGGGCCTGCCGCTGATGGCGTCCTACAACTCGTCGCGGCACGAGACGGCGTTCACCGTCTCGATCGAGGCGCGCGAGGGGGTGACGACCGGCATCTCGGCGCATGACCGGGCGCATACGGTCGCGGTGGCCATCGACCCGACGAAGACGGCGGCCGACATCGCCACGCCGGGGCACATCTTTCCGCTGCGCGCCCGCGGCGGCGGCGTGCTGGTGCGCGCGGGCCATACCGAGGCGGCGGTGGACATCGCGCGGCTGGCCGGGCTGAACCCCTCGGGCGTGATCTGCGAGATCATGAACGAGGACGGCACCATGGCGCGGCTGCCCGACCTCGTCGCGTTCGCCCAGCGCCACGGCCTGAAGATCGGCACGATCAGCGACTTGATCGCCTATCGCCGGCGCAACGACAACCTGGTCACGGTGACCACCGAACGCATGATCACCAGCGAGTTCGGCGGCGAATGGGCGATGCGGGTCTATACCGACGAAACCCATGGGTCCGAGCATATCGTGCTGATCAAGGGCGACATCTCGGGCGACGACCCGGTGCTGGTCAGGATGCACACGCTGGACCCGATGCTCGACATCGTCGGCGTCGGCGCGCCCGGCCGGTCGAGCGAGTTCGGCCACGCGATGCAGGTGATCGCGCGCGAGGGGCGCGGCGTGCTGGTCCTGTTGCGCGACACGCACATGAAGCTGGTGATGGAGGAAGAGGTCTCGCCGCAGACCTTGCGGCAATACGGGCTCGGCGCGCAGATCCTGTCGTCGCTGGGGCTCGGCCGGCTGATCCTGCTGACCAATTCCGCCAGGCCCAAGGTCGTGGGGCTCGAAGGCTACGGGCTGTCGATCGAGGGCACCCGGCCGATCCCGAAGGAGTAGGCGCATGGCCCAGTCCGAAAGCCACCACACCCTGCCGCTGCCGGCATTCGAGCGCCCGGTCAAAGTGCTGATCGTCGTGGCGCCCTATTACAGGGATATCGCCGACCAGTTGCTGGCCGGCGCCCGCGCGGCGCTGGAGGCGGCCGGCGCCACGCACGACACGGCCGAGGTTCCGGGCGCGCTGGAGGTGCCGCAGGCGATCGCGCTGGCGCACCGGCTGTCGAATTACGACGGCTACGTGGCGCTGGGCTGCGTCATTCGCGGCGAGACCACGCATTACGACACGGTCTGCAACGATTCGTCCCGCGGCCTGACGCTTCTTGGGCTGCAGGGCTGCTGCGTCGGCAACGGCATCCTGACGGTGGAAAATCGCGAGCAGGCGGAAGTGCGGGCCGAGGCGAAAGGCCAGAACAAGGGCGGCGGCGCGGCCGAGGCGGCGCTGCACCTGATCGCGCTGGCGCGCAGATGGGGCGACGCCAGGGGCGGCATCGGCTTTGTCGCGCCGGGCGAGAGCTATCGGGTGGCCGGCGGACCGGGCGGCGGCGGATCCGACCCCGCATGACCACACCCACCAAGCGCCAGATGAAATCTGCTGCGCGGCTCTACGCGGTGCAGGCGCTGTTTCAGATGGAGGCCTCGGGCCAGACCGCGGACAAGGTCGCGCGCGAGTTCGAGGACTTCCGCTTCGGCGAGCGCCTCGACGACGACGAGATGGTCGAGGGCGATGTGGAGCTGTTTCGCGCGCTGGTCGACCGGGCGGTGAACGAGCAGGCGCGGATCGACCAGATGACCGACCGCGCCCTGGTGGCGAAATGGCCGATCGCGCGGATCGACCCGACGCTGCGCGCGCTGTTCCGCGCGGGCGGCGCCGAGTTGCTGGCGGGCGAGACGCCGCCCCGCGTTGTGATCAGCGAATTCGTCGACGTGGCCAAGGCGTTCTTCCCCGAAGGCCGCGAGCCGAAATTCGTCAATGCGGTGCTCGACCACATGGCCCGCGAGGCACGCCCGGAGGCGTTCTGAGGCCGGCCGTGGCCGGCAATGCGGTCGTGCGGCGCACGATGTCTCACGCTTCGCCGTATCGGCTTCGGCCGGCGATGGCGCCGATTCGAACTGCAATGGCAAATCCCGCAATATGCGATGGGCAGCCCGTCCGGTTCCGCCAGGGCCCGCCCCGGCCTAACCGGTGACCGCGGTTGCCAGCCCGTAATCTTCGAGTTCCTGCGGCACGAGGATGTAGATATCCTCTGGCGGGGTGGTCAGCGCGTGCTGCATCAGGCGCAGGTCGATGCCCATCTCGGCGAGATATCCCATCACCTCGCCCTGGCCACGCTGGATGTCCTCGACCGCGAGGAAAGCCGGAAGCGCGGTGTTCTCGCCGAAATAGTGCTGGTGCACGCCGACATAGGCGTCGCGATGCACGCGGCGTTCGGTGCCGGCGGCGAGGATGTAGGGGCAGGCCGAGAGACAGGCGCGGCCCGCGGCAACCTCGGTCGCGGCGCCGGCGGCGCGCAGGCGGCGGCCGATGGCGAGCGCGTCGGTGACCGAGCCGCCGGTGGAATGCAGCATGACGGTGGCGGGCAGTTCGCGGCCCGACAGCCAGTCGTCGAACCGCGCGGCGTCGCGCTCGGCGATCGCGCCGGTCAGCGTCAGCGTGTCGCCCTCCAGCTCGAACAGCAGCCGCGAGGGCATGTCGGCGGTGCCGGGCGCGGCGGGGCCGGCGGGCACGTGGCGGCGGTCGTAGCGCCGCGTCTGGTCGCCGGGCAGCACCGGCTGGGTCAGGCCCGGCGCGTCGGGGCGCAGCGCGGCCTGCGGCAGCACGCGCGCGATGTCGCCGGCGAACAGGATCGCCGCGATGGCGATCTGGACGGCAAGAATCAGCCTGATGCCGCGGGCCGCGGTGAGGCGCTCAGTCATCGCCGGCCGCCTTCAGCTTCTGGACCTTCGGCGGGGCGGGGTCTTGTGCCGCATCGGGCTGGGTGCGCTGCAGCGCCAGCTCGACGTCGCGCACTGCCGCAAGCGCGGCGCGGAACTCGGCCATGGTCAGCGTGTCCTCGATCCCTGCGCGGCCGCGCCCCGAGCGGATCGCCGCCTGGGTGATCGCGACGATCAGCACCAGTACGGCGGGCAGCAGGTCGATGGCGATGGCGCCGGCCCAGGAGGGCACGAAATTGCCGGCATAGAGGATCACCGCGTCCGCGGCGGAAATCGGGGTATAGCTGGTGTCCGGCGCGGGCGGCATCGCGATCACCGCCTCGGCGGCCTGGCGCAGCGTGTCGGCGCGCTGCGCCAGCACGGCCAGGACCGAGCTGACCGTCGCCTGCTGCTCGCCCCTGAGGCTGTCGATCTCGGGCAGAACCACCGAGGCCGAGAGGTCGCGCGCCGCGCGCGTCACCAAGGGCGCCACCGAAAGCTGGCGCAGCGTGGTGATGATGCCGGCCAGCCGCACGGCCTCTTCGCTGAACAGAACGCTGCGCGCCTCGACCGGGCCGGGCTCGACGGTCAGCGCCCGCATCCGGCTGAGGATCGCGTTGCCCTCGGCGAAGGCCGCGTCGACCAGCGGCGCCTGGCTGGCGATCTGCGCCTCGAGTGCCGCCAGTTCCTCGGATTTCTGCCGCAGCACGCGGAACACCGCGCCGCGCCCGGCGAGGCCGGAAAGCTGCCCGCCGGCCTCTTGTTCCGACAGGTCCTCGAAGCTTTGCCGCACGCGGGACACGTCGCGTTCCAGCCCCTGCGCGGTGACGGCGATGGTGTGCGCCCGCTCGAGCGAGGACTGGTAGTCCTGCACGGTCTTGGCGAGGTGCTGCTCGACCGCGGCGGCGCCGGCCAGCGCGGCCGCGTTCAGCCAGGACGACATCGCGATGATGGCGAGCGACCCGGCGATCATCGAGACCACCAGCCCGATCCGCGCGCCCGCGGTGCGCACCGCCGGCAAGAGCCGCATCAGGTAGGACCAGAACACGAAGATGCCGACCGAGACGGCGATCGAATAGGCCATCGCCGCGAAGAAGCTGAGCGCGCCGTTGTCGTCCAGCAGGGACGAGACGCCGAGATAGGTGTAGATGCCCGAGGCCACGGCGAGAACCGCGAGCGCCGCCGAGGTGAAGCCATCGAGCCAGCCGAGATGGCCCTCGAGTTCCTGCGCGTATCTGAGCCCGTGCGCCTCGGCGCGCGAAAGCCCGTTCTCGTGGTCCGCCATGCCGCGTCCTCCGGTCCCGACCCGGCCCGTTATAGGCGGGATCGGGGGGAATGTGGAATGGCTTCGGCGGGTCGGCAAGGACTTGCCTGCGCGCCGGGCCGCCGTGTTAGGATCGGGCGGCACCAGGGGGAAGTGCGGATGCCCAGGCTCGTCAGGTTTTACATACGCCACACGCTGATCGGGTTCGGCGTCGCGGGGTGCTTCGTGGCGCTGCTGATGTGGTTCAACGTGGCGAACCTGTGGCACCTGATCTCGACCTCGGACGTGGGGGGTCTGGCGCTGTTCCTGCTATGGATGTTCAACGGCATCGTGTTCTCCGGCGTGCAGTTCGGGATTTCGATCATGCGGCTTGCCGAGGAAACCGGGTCCGGCGGAACCCGCCGACCTGCCGCGCGGGCAAGGGCAGCGGCGGTGCCGGCCGCCCGCCGCCACGGCTGATCCCGGCCCATGCCCGATGCCCGGCCGCCCGAGTCCCAGCCGCCCGATGCCCTGCCTTTCGTCGACCTGGTCTGCCTGAGCCAGCAATTCGATCTGAAGGCGATGTTTACGCGGGCCTTCGCGCGGCAGGCGCCGTGGGTGCGGCTTCTGGCGCCGGACGAGGTGCGCGACCCGGCGGGCGTCGGCTTTGCCTTTGCGCACGACCCGGCGCCGGACGCGTTCGAGAGGTTTCCGAACCTGCGGCTGATCTGCAGCTGGGGCGCCGGCGTCGACGGGCTCTTGGGCCACCCGGGCCTGCCGCCGGGCCTGCCGATTAAGCGGATGACCGATCCGGGCCAGGCAGAGATGATGGCGGCCTTCGCGGTCTTCTATGTCACCGGCTGGCAGCGGCGCATGTTCGACTATCCCGCACAGCAGGCGCGGCGCGAATGGCGCGACCTCAACTGGGTGACGCCGGCCGGGTTTGCGGTGGGCGTTCTGGGCTTCGGCAACATGGGCCGGGCGGTGGCCGCGGGAATCGCCGGCCTGGGCTTTCCGGTCACTGCCTGGGCCGGGCGCGCGCGCGAGGAGGCCGGCATCCGCGTGCTGGCCGGGGCCGACGGACTGGCCCGGGTGCTGGCCGAAAGCGCCGCCGTGATCAACGTGCTGCCGCTGACGCCGGCGACCGCGGGCATCCTGGACGCCGCCGCCTTCGCGCAGATGCGCGACGACGCGATCCTGATCCAGATCGGCCGCGGCGCACATGTGGTCGAGCCCGACCTGATCGCCGCGCTCGATGCCGGGCGCCCGGCGCTGGCGGCGCTGGACGTCACTTCGGTCGAGCCCTTGCCGGCCGGCAGCCCGCTTTGGTCGCACCCACGGGTGATGCTGACCCCGCACGTGGCGAGCGAGGCGCACCCCGAGGCGGTGGCGCGATCGGTCGCCGAGGGCGTGCGCGCGGTGCTGGAGGGCAGGGTGCCGGCGGGCCTGGTCGACCGCGGCCGCGGCTATTGAGCCGGAAATGTGTGGCGGGACCGCCGGCAACCGTGGAGGTGATGAATTCCCGAGGACCTGCTTTCACAGGTGGGCGCCGGGTAACTGGGCCAGGACCCTGACAGAGCCAGCTCCCTCGGATTGACTTAAGGCCACCGGAATTGAGCCTCTCACGCGTTGGGCAGTGCCCGCCATCCCGCGACATAGGCCGCGCGGAGCATTCAGGCAAGGGGTCATGCGGACAGCGGCGCCCGCAACCGGCGCAGATGGTCGTCCCAGCCGGCGTCGAGCGCGAGGATCAGCGCAAAGCCCTCGGCGCCGTCCGCCAGGCCGGAATGCTCGAGGTTCAGCCTCGTGCCGCCGGGCACCTCGTCCAGGGTCCAGCGCACGTTGCTGGTGGCGCCCTGCATCGGGCCGATGCAAAAGGTGTATTCCAGAAGATCGTGGGGATCGGCGCGCAGGACCCTGCCGTGGCCCAGTTCCTTGCCGCTGTCGTGGCCGAACATCCCGTAGTCGCGCCCCTCGGTCAGGTCGGCATCGTAGCGGTGGAACCAGGTTCTAACCTTCTCGACCTCGGTCAGAAACCCCCAGACCGCCGGTTTCGGTGCTTTCAGGTAGATGGATTTTCGGATCGTGGTCATGACGTGTTCCTTTCGATGGCGGATTTCAGGGCGGCCAGGCGGTCGTCCCAGGCCGCGTCAAGCTCGTGCATCCAGTCAAGAACAGGCCGTAATCCATTGGGATTGAGGCGATTGATGCGTTCCCGCCCGCGCGGCTCGCTGTCGATGAGCGCGCCCTGCTCGAGGATCGCCAGATGCTTGCGCACCGCCGCGCGGGTCATCGGAAACGCCCTGGACACCTCGGCGATGGTCATCTCGGAGCCGGCCAGAAGGCGAAGGATCCGGCGCCGGGTGGGATCGGCAAGGGCGCGAAAGGCGGGTTGCAGGGCAGGGGTCATGGCGCGGCCGTTTGTGATACCATTTGGTTTCATTAATTGATGCGATACCGTATGGTATCATGTCAAGTGCCAACTTCCCTTGCAATTTGTTTACGATTTGTTCATGTTTACGGGCATGCCCGACGACCTGATCCTTCCCGATCTGAAGCCCGGCCAGATGCTGGCGCGCGGCGTCTGCCGGCACATGCTGAGCCACGACTTCGTCACGGTCGAGGAAATGGTGCCCGCGCGCGGCCTGCGGGTGGACGTGATGGCGCTGGGGCCGAAGGGCGAGGTTTGGATCGTCGAGTGCAAGTCCAGCCGCGCCGATTTCCAGGCGGATGCGAAATGGCAGGGCTATCTGGACTGGTGCGACCGCTACTTCTGGGCCGTGGACGAGGCATTTCCGGCCGAATTGCTGCCGGAAGAGACCGGGCTGATCATCGCCGACGCCTATGACGCGGAAATCGTGCGCATGGGTCCCGAAGCCAGGCTTGCCCCGGCGCGGCGCAAGGTGATGGTGGCGAAATTCGCCCGCCACGCGGCGCTTCGCTGGCAGGCGGCGCGCGATCCGGGGCTGATCCTGCCCTGACCCGGCCGCCGCCGGCGGCGATCAGCGCTTCTTGCCGCCTTTCCGGCCCATCGCCCGCGCCCTTGACGCCGCGGCGCGGATTTCCTCGGCGATCTCCTCGGCCTCGTCGGGGTCGAAATCCATCGGCAGGTCGATGCCTTCGCCCTCGACATAGATCCGCACCATGCCGCGATCGGTCGGCCCGATCTGCAGGTTCGCCGTGACGTTGCTTTCCTTGTTGATGCCCATGCCGGACCCTTTCGAAACACGCCCTGGAGCACATTCCGCGATCTGCGATTCACGGAATGCGCCCCATGCTGTTTGCCGAGCGCATTTTCGCGACGCTTCGCCGGAAATCGCTTTAGCTGCCGGGGTATGCCTTGGCAACATCGCGAATGCTTGACAAAAGCAAGCAATCTGATATACACTTGCCTTTGTCAAGCAAAGTGGGGCCGCCGCCATGGACGACATCGAGCGCATCCGCCACTTCAATCGCTTCTACACCAGGAAACTCGGCCTGTTCTCGCGCGACTACGGCGGCACCGGGCGCAGCGTGACCGAGCTTCGCGTGTTCTACGAGATCGAGGCGGACGAGGACCGGACCGCCCGCACGATCGCGCAGGACCTGGCCCTGGACGAAGGCTATGTCAGCCGCATCCTGCAAGGCTACGAGCGGGAAGGCTGGATCACCCGCACGCCCTCGGACAAGGACGCGCGGCGAAAGACCCTGCGGCTGACCGATGCGGGCCGCGCCGTCTTTGACGACCTGGTCCGCAAGGCCCGGGCCGAAACGCGGGAGCGGCTGAACGGCTCGGACCCGGCGCGCGTTGCCGACGCGCTCTGGGCGGCGATGCAGGCGTTTGCGCCCGAGGCCCCCGGCGCGGTCGCGATCCGCGAAATGGCGCCGGGCGATGCCGGGTGGGTGGTGCAGCGCCATGCCGAGATTTACGCCGAGGACCTGGGGTTCGACTGGCGGATGGAAGCGCTGGTCATGAACATCCTGTCAAGGTTCCTGCCAGTGAACGGCACCGGCGGCAACCGCGGCTTCATCGCGCATCGGGACGGGGTGCGCCTGGGCTCGATCTTCTGCATGGCGACCGAGGACCCCGCCGTGGCGAAGCTGCGGCTGTTTCTGGTGGAACCCGCGGCGCGGGGCGCGGGCCTGGGCAAGCGCCTGATGACCGCCTGTCTGGATCATGCGCGCGGCGCTGGCTTTCGCCGGATGACGCTGATGACGCACGCGACCCAGACGACCGCGCGCGCGATATACCGGCACTACGGATTTCGGCTGGTCGACAGCGTGCCCGGGCGCCATTTCGGCCGCGACAGCGTGGAAGAGACCTGGGTGGCCGATCTCTAGCTGGGTAACAGGCCTCCGGCGAGGAGAAATCGCCGCGGCGTCCCCGGGCGCTTGACCGCCGAGACTTGCAATCGCCGGGATCGGGGGGTATTTCCCGCGCCAGTGCCGCCTTAGCTCAGTTGGTTAGAGCGCTGGATTGTGGATCCAGAGGTCCCCCGTTCGAGCCGGGGAGGCGGTACCATCCCATGGGCATCGCAGGATCGGGCCGGCGCGGCGTCTTCGCGGCCGGGGCCCGCGCGCCCGGCATTCCCCGATGCGGAACCGCGTTCTGAAAGTCCTGAAACCCCGCCCGCGCCGCGCTATCGGTTGCGAGGATGACCGACGCACGCTGATGACGGACCGCCCCGACAACCGCCTGGAAGATGCCCGGATGCTGACCGGGCAGGGGCGCTATCTGGCCGATGCGATCCCGAAGGGGGCGCTGTTCGCGGGTTTCGTGCGCGCCGATCTCGCCAGCGCGAAGATCGCTCGTCTCGATACGGGCGCCGCGGCCGCGATGCCCGGCATCCGCGCCGTCCTGACCGCGGCCGATCTGGCGCGCGACGGCATCGCCCCGCTGCCGCACGATCCGCTGCCGCGCGACGACGGCGGGGCGCCCGGCAATCACCCGGTGCCGATCCTCTGCGCCGACCGGGTGCGCCACCTGGGCGAGCCGCTGGCGCTGGTGGTGGCCGAGACGCAGGGCGCGCTGCCTGGCGCGATCGAGGCGGTCGGAGTCGATCTGGCCGAGGCGCCGGCCATTGCCGGACTGGCCTTCGCCCGCCGCTTCGGCGACGAGGCCGCCACGCGCGCCGCGCTGGACCGCGCCAGCCACCGGCACCGGATCGGGATCGAGGTTCCGCGCTGCACCGCGCTGGCGCTGGAGCCGCGCGGCGCAATCGCGACCCCGGACGGGCAGGGCGGGCTGAGCTACCGCGCCAGCACGCAGAACCCCTTCGCGATCCGCGACCAGATGGCGGCGCATTTCGGCTGGGACCCCGCGGCGCTGCACGTCACCGCGGGCGATGTCGGCGGCTCGTTCGGGCTGAAGGGCCACATGACGCGCGAGGATGCGGCGCTGGCCTGGGCCGCGCGACGGCTTGGCGCGACCATCGCCTGGCTGCCGGGGCGGTCAGAGACCATTCTGGCCGACGCGCAGGGCCGCGGCGTGGCCGGCGAGGTCGAGATCGGGCTGAGCGCCGATCTGGACATCCTCGCCGTCGCGGGGCGGTTCACCGTGGATTGCGGCGCCTATCCGGGGCGCCGCGCCTTCGGGCTGATGAACAACATCAACGGGCTGACCGGCATGTACCGCGTCGCCCATGCCTTCGCGCTGGTCGAGGGCCGGCTGAGCGCGCGGGCACCGCTGGCGCCGTTCCGGGGCAACGGGCGGCCCGAGGCGACCCAGGCCATCGAGCGCGCGCTCGACGCCGTCGCGCGCCGGATCGGCGCCGATCCGGTGGCGTTGCGCCTGCGCAACCTGATCCGGCCGGACGAGATGCCTGCCACCACGGCGCTTGGTACCCGGATAGACTGCGGCGACTTCCCGCGCGTGATGCTGGCCGCGCTCGACGCGAATCCCGGCGCAGAGCGCCGCCGCGCCGCCGCCGGGGCGCGCGGGCGGCTCTATGGCATCGGGCTGGCAAACTGCATCGAAAGCGCCGGCGGTCCGGTCCGTAACCCGCGCCCGGACTGCGCCCGCATCTCGGTCTTCGGCGACGGGCGGATCGCGCTGGCGCCGGGCGTCATGTCGGTGGGACAGGGCCATGAAACCGCGCTGACCCGCCTCGCCGCCGAACGGCTGGAAATCGACCCCGGGCGGATCGCGTATCGCCAGGGCGACACGCGCGCGGTCGGGTTCGGGCGTGGCAGTGGCGGATCCGCGGGGCTGACCGTGGCGGGCTCTGCGGTCTGGACGGCGCTCGGCCGGGTGATCGACGAGGGCGGCGCGGCGGCGGCCGCCGAACTCGGCTGCGGGGCGGCGGACGTCGCCTATCGCGACGGCGCGTTTCACGCCGGGGGCACGAACCGCAGCATCTCGCTGGCGGCACTGGCAGAGGCGCGCTTCGGCGGGCGCTGGCAGGTCGAGGCCGAATTCGCGCCGCAAGCCGCCACCTTTCCGAACGGCACGCATGTCTGCGAAGTCGAGATCGACCCCGAGACCGGCGCGCTGGCGGTCGCGCGGTATGTCGCGGTCGAGGATGTCGGCCGGGTGCTGCATCCGGCGCTGGTCGAGGGCCAGTTGCAGGGCGGCATCGCGCAGGGCCTGTCGCTGGGGCTGGGCGAGCGGATGGTGTTTGACGAGGCGGGACAGATCCTGACCGGCACGCTGATGGACTATGCGCTGGTCCGGGCGGGCGATCTGCCGGCCCTCGGGATCGGCTCGGTCGAGGTGCCGACCGCGCTTAACCCGCTGGGCGTCAAGGGCGTGGGCGAGGCCGGCGCCGTCGGCGCCACCGCCGCGCTGGCCTCGGCGGTGTCCGACGCGCTTTGGCGCGCGGGGGTCGAGGCCTTCGAGCTTCCTGCGACCCCGGCGCGCATCTGGCAGGCGTTGAACGCGGCGCGCCGGCGCTGAGGCGCCCATGCGGCACCCGATGCGCGCCGGCCCTGGGCCGGGGCCGGCGGGTTGCGGAATGGCCCGCCACGGACGATGCCCGCGAATGGGGCGATGCCACGCGAGCGACCGGCCGCGGGCAGGCGCCAGACCCTCCATCACGTTCCGTCATGCGGACCGCTGTCCCATTGACGGACAAATGCTGCGCGTCATAGGCTCGTGTTGGGGATCGCAGCCGGCACATCCGGGGAGGAGAGCGCGCCGCGTGCAGATCATCGACGTTTTTCCGGCCGCGCGCCTGCCTTATGCAGGATCGCGCACCGACGCGCCGCCCGCCATGCCTGCGGCGCGGGGCGCAGATCTTGCCGGAAGACCATGATCCAGGTCCGGGCTTCCGGGCCCGGGCGCAGACGACCAGGGAGGAGACCATGAGACGAACGTTCCTGAAAGGTTTTGCCGCGCTTCTGACCGGCGCCGTGCTGGCCGCGCCGGGCGCGGTAGTGGCCGAGACGCCGGCCGAGTTCTACCAGGGCAAGGCGATCAAGTGGATCGTGCCCTACAAGCCCGGCGGCGGCTATGACGAATACAGCCGCCTGCTGGCGCCCTACATGGAGAAATACACCGGCGCGCGGGTCGACATCGTCAACATGCCGGGTTCGGGCGGCATGAAGGGCGCGGTCGAGATCTTCAACTCGCCCAGCGACGGTCTGCATATCGGCATCATCAACGGTTCGGCGATGATCACCAACGAGTTGGCCGGGATCGAGGGCGCCGACTACAAGGTCGCCGACTACAACTTTCTCGGCCGGATCGTCGCGGATACCCGGGTGATGGTCGTCGGCAAGGGCACCGGCATCACGTCCTACGAGGAGTTCATGAATGCCGGCACCAAGGTGATCGGCGCCACCGGGCTTGGCGGATCGACCTATGTCGACGCGGTGATCGTGGGCGACGTCTTCGGCATGGACCAGAAGGTGGTGCATGGCTTCAACTCGTCCTCGGACATCCGCGCGGCGATGGCGCGCGGCGACGTGCACGGCATGTGGGGTTCGCTGGGCTCGGCGATGAAGGGCATCAAGGCGGGCGACCACATGGTTATCCTGCATTCCGAGATGAACCCGTCCGGCCCGCTGGAAGGCATCCCCAGCGTCTATGACGTCGCCAAGATGTCGGACGACCCGGACGGCCAGGCGAAGATCCTGACCGCGTGGGAGGGCCTGTCGGCGGTCGGCCGCCCGGTCGCCGCGCCGCCGGGCGTGCCCGAGGACCGGCTGGCCTATCTGCGCGAGGCCTTCGCCAAGGCGATGGCCGACCCGGAATTCACCGCCAAGGCCGCAGAGGGCGGGCGCGACCTGGCCTTCAAGGACGGCGACGCCACCGCGGCGATCGCCAGGGCGGCGACCGATCTCGACGACAAGACGCGGGCGCTGTTCATCGCCGCGATCAAGGGCGAGCTCTGACGCGACCGGTCCCCGCCGCGGCCGGCATCGGCGCGGCGGGGACACCGCTTTTCCCCGACAGACGGGCCGGGACGCCATGACCATCATCGAAGGCATGATGAGCGGCTTTGTGCAGTCGATCAGCCTCGGCGTCCTGGCCTATCTGGTGATCGGTGCGCTGTTCGGCCTGGTCATCGGCGTGATCCCCGGCCTCTCGGGCCATTTCGCGATGGCGATGGCGGTGACATTTCTCTACTCGATGGAGCCCGGCGCCGGGATCGCCTTCATCCTCGGCGCCCATGCCACCGTGGCGCAGGGCGGGGGGCTGACGGCGATCCTGTTCTCGACGCCGGGAACGGGGCAGAACGCGGCCACGCTACTGGACGGCCCGCCGATGCGCGACAATGGCCAGGCGGGGCTCGCCGTGGGCGCGGCGATGGCAAGCTGCTTTCTGGGCGCCACGTTCGGTGCGATCGTCCTCGGCCTGCTGATCCCGGTCCTGCGCGAAGTGGTGCTGTTCTTCGGCCCGCCCGAGGTCTTCGTGCTGGCGTTCCTGGCGCTGACCTTCGTCGCGGTGCTGGGCAAGGAGGACATGACCCGCAGCCTGATCGCCGCACTGCTGGGCCTGCTGCTGGCGATGATCGGCGTCGACAACGTCACCAACACGCACCGCTTCACCATGGGGTCCGACCGGCTGGCCGACGGGCTGTCGCTGGTGCCGGTGATCCTGGGGCTTTTCGCCGTGGCCGAGATGATCGACCTCTGGACCCGCGGCGGCGCGCTGGCGCGCCATACCTCCAGGCCGCTTTCCGCCAGGGACACGCAGAAGCAGATATTCCAGGGCATCGGGCTGGCCTTCAGGAAGTGGTGGCTGGTGCTTCGCTGTTCCGCCATCGGCACCACCATGGGCCTGATCCCCGGCCTCGGCTCGGCGCCTGCGGCCTTCGTCGCCTATGGCCACGCCAAGCAGACCGCGAAGGACAAGGAGAGCTTTGGCAAGGGCAATGTCGAGGGCGTGATCGCGCCCGAGGCCTCGAACGACGCGGTGGAAGGCGGCGCGCTGGCCTCGACCATCGCCTTCGGCATTCCGGGCTCGTCGTCGATGGCGATCCTTCTGTCCGGCCTCTTCATCCTCGGGCTGGAAACCGGACCGCAGATGCTGAACGACAATGTCGACATCATCTTCATCATGATCTTCACGATCATCCTCGGCAACCTGATCGGCACGGTGGTGGGGATGTTCCTGGTCAATCCGCTGTCGCGGGCCACCTCGATCCGGGCCGAGATCATGGTGCCGGTGCTGATGGCGATCATCGTCACCGGCGCCTATGCCGGCGACCGCTCGCTTTTCGATATCGGCGTTGCGCTGGTCTTCGGCGTGCTGGGTTACCTGATGAAGATCCTGAACTATTCCCGGGCGGCAATGCTGATCGGCTTCGTCCTGGGCTTTGCGGTGGAAAAGAACCTCTACCTCGCGCTTCTGCTGGACGGCCCCTGGTTCATCGTCGCCGAGCCGATCCCGCGGGCGCTGACGATCATCACCGTGGCGTTCCTGGGCTGGAACGTCCTAGCGATCCGGCGCGACCGGCGCAGGACGAAGTATCATGGCTGAGCGGCCGGGGCCCGACCTGCCGCCCGGCGAGGGCGAGGACGGCAAGGCGCACGCCGCCAACATGCTGACGCTCGAGATCGTGTTCCTGGGCATCGTCGGGCTGGTCGTTCTGGCGGCGTTCCTCGAGGCGCTCAGCTACGAGCTGGTCTCGTCGCGCACGCCCTTCGTGATCATGGCGCCGCTGTTCCTGCTGATCCTGATCCACGGGTTCCGGCTTTGGCGGGTGCGGCGCGAGGTCGACATGGCCCGCCGGCTGAGGCTGGCGCTTGCGGGCCGCACGGCGCAGTTCAACAAGGTCGCGGCGATGTCGGGCTGGATGGCGGCACTGATCGCGGTGATCGCGGCGCTCGGGCATTACGCCGGCATCTTCCTGTTCGGGGTCTGGCTGATGGCGGTGCTGGCGAAGGAACGGCTTTGGTTCGCGCTTGCCGTGGTCGGTGTCACGACGGCGCTGATCTACGGCATTTTCGAGATCGGCTTTAACGTCGAGCTGTACCGCGGGCTTTTGTGGCGCTGGTACGCCGGGTACCGCGATTTCTGATCGGCGAAATGCTAGCGCGCATTCCGCGATCTTCGATTCACGGAATCCGCACCATCCCTTTGTCCGGGCGCGATTTCGCGACGCTTCGCCGGATCGGCTTCGCTGGAAATTGCTTTAGCGCATCGCCCGCACCAATGCGGCGACCACGCGGTCGATCTCTTCGATCGTGTTGCCCTCGCCCAGCGAGAACCGGATCGTGCCGACGCCGACCCCGGCGGGCGTGCCCATCGCGACCAGCACGCGGGACATCTCGATGCACCCCGCGTGGCAGGCCGAGCCGGTGGTCGCCGCCACGTGCGGCATGCCGGCCAGCACCTCGGCGCCGACATGGCCGGGAAAGCCGACGCTCAGCGTGTTGGGCACCCGCCGGTAGGGATGGCCGTTCAGCACGACGCGGTCGCCGAAGACCTCCTGCAGCCGGTTCCAGAAATAGTCGCGCAGCGCGCGCACGGCGCTCGTGTCCTTGCCATGCGCCAGCCGCGCCGCCGCGCCGAGCCCGGCGGCCAGGAGCGCGCTTTCGGTGCCGGCCCGCCGCCCGCCCTCTTGGCCCGCGCCGTGCAGCAGCGGCGCCAGCGCCACGCCCGCGCGGACATAGAGCGCGCCGCTCCCGTTCGGCGCACCGAACTTGTGCCCGGCCAGCGACAACAGATCGACGCCCAGGTCCTCGACATCGACCTCGATCTTGCCGACGCTCTGCGCCGCATCCGTGTGCACCGGAACGCCGGCCGCGCGGCCGATCGCGGCGATCTCGCGCACCGGCTGGATCGTGCCGGTCTCGTTGTTGGCGTGCATCACCGAGATCAGCACGGTGTCGGGCCGGATCGCGCGGGCCACCGCGTCGGGGTCGACCAGGCCGTGGCGGTCGACCGGCAGCACGGTCAGCCGCGCGCCGCGCGTCCTGAGATGCCGGGCCGGCCCAAGCATCGCGTCATGCTCGACGGCGCTGGTGATGACGTGGCCGGCCCTGCGCGGGTCGGCGTGCCAGACGCCGTTGAGCGCCATGTTGTTGGCCTCGGTGGCGCCGCTGGTCAGCACCACCTCGCCGGGCGCCGCGCCGATCAGCGCGGCGACGTCGCGGCGCGCCGCCTCGACCGCCGCGCGCGCCGGGGCCGCGGCCCAGTGCCCGCCCGAGGGATTGCCGAAACCGCCGCCCAGATAGGGCCGCATCGCCTCGATCACGGCGGCGGGCACCGGGGTCGAGCCGTTATGGTCGAGATAGATCGGCCGCGGCGCGGGCAGGGCGGGGGGCTGCGGCAGGAGCTGCGTCCAGGGCTCGGCACTGTCGTCAAGGGTCGTCGGCGCATACATCGGTCTTCCTCCGGCAGGTTCGGTATGCTGCCGACATTCCCCCGCAGCCGTCGCCGGAATGTTCCGCGGCAGGTGAAGGCCCCGTGAATTCGCGGTCAGGCGCCGTGAATTCGCGCGGCGCGGCGCCTCAGGACGCGCGCACCTGCACCGTTTCGCCGATATCGTTCAGGATGCCGCGGAGCGCGTCGAAATCCTCGTGCCGCACCCGCATCCAGGCGTTCGCCATATAGCCGGCCTCGACGCCTTGGGTCGGCGTGCCGGGCTCGGGGAAATGCTGGCCCACCACCAGGTGGCCGTACTTGCGGAACGCCGCGTCGGTGCCCTCGTAATGCGTGATCCGCCCGTCGCGGTCGGGGCGCAGCGCGATGATGCCGCAGGCATAGCGCCGCGAGGGGCGCGTTTCGGTCCGATGGTGGCAGACGGCGAGCGCCCATTCGCGGTAGAGGTCGAACTCGTTGCCGTGGCAATAGCTGTCCCATTGCCCGACGCCCGGCGGCCGGCAGCCGATTTCCGAGAATTTCAGCCCCTTCGGCCCGAAGAACCATTCCATGTGCGTCGCCGCGGTGCCGATCCCGAGCGCGGCGTTCACCCGGTCCGCCATCTGGCGAAGCTGGGCATAGTCCGGGGCGTCCATCCGGTTGGTCGAGACGATCTGCGGCGAGATCCAGCGGGTGCGCATCGCCTCCAGCACGTTCGGGAAATAGTGGCTGATGAAATCGTGGTGGATCGTTCCCTCGACCGTCAGCGTGTCGTAGAAGCCCTCGTGGCCCTCGACGAATTCCTCGATCGCCACCGCGGCGCCGTCGGCCAGCCCGCAGGCGCGGCCTGCCTGCTCCAATTCCTGCGCGCTGGCGGCCTTGTAGGTGCCCGCCGCGCCGGCGGCATCGCGCGGCTTCAGGATCAGCGGGTAGCCGTGCTCGGCGGCAAAGCCGCGCGCCTCGTTCATCGTCGCCACGCCGTCCGAGGCCGCGGTCGGCACGCCGGCGCGGCGCAGCACATCCTTCATCGCCACCTTGTCGCGGCAGAGAAAGGCGGTGCGCGCCGAGATGCCAGGAATGCCGGTCTTTTCGCGCACGCGGGCGGCGGGCAGGATATGCGCCTCGACCGTGGCCTCCATCCGGTCGATCCACCAGTGTTTCTGCGCCTCGCGCACCGCCCATTCCAGCGCCGCCTCGTTGGTGACGCTCTCGATCTGCTGGTAGCCCTTGAGCCAGCCCTTCACCTCGTCGTCGAGCCAGTCCCAGGGCCGTTCGCCGATGCCGTAGACATTGGCGCCGATGGCCGCCAGCGCACGGACGAATTCGCGCTGGTTGGCGGGGAAGGCGGGTTCGAGGAAGAGAATGTTCATGGGGCTATCCCGGCACCAGTTCGTTCAGGTATTTCGGCAGCATCTCGCGCCAGGTCTGCCAGTCGTGGTCCCATTCCGGGCCCCAGACATCGACCCGGTTCGGCACACCCTTGGCGCCCAGGACGCCCGCCATCCGCCAGGCCTCGTCGGGGTTTTCCCAGCGGCCCTCGCCATAGGCCATCAGGATGAAGCTGCCGCGCAAGGCCTGAAGCGCCGGGCCGTCGAGGCCGGGAACGAACGAGAGCGGTGCCGAGAAATAATAGTCTTCGGTGCCCTTGAACCCGAGCAGGCGTTCCAGATCGTAGGTGCCGCTCATCCCCAGCGCGGCGCGGAACGCCCATGGATAGCGGCAGGCCACGGCGACGGCGTTGAAGGCGCCGATCGAGGCCCCGGCCGAGATCACCCGGGCCGCGCCGTCCTGGCAGTCGGTCCGGATCGCCGGCACGACCTCGTCGGCGACGTATTCCTCGAAGCCGTTGAGCAGCCGGCAGCGATGTTCGACCGAGCCCCAGCCCGCCGCCAACGCCCGCCCGGCGATGCTGTCGCAGGAATAGACCTTGACGCGGCCGGCCTCGATCAGGGGCCAGATCGCGCCGATCACGCCCATGCGCTCGACCTCTTCGGCGTCGCCCCCGGCGGTGGGGAACAGCAGCACCGGCTGCCCCCAGTGCCCCCAGCGGACCAGCGTGATCCTGTGGTCGACCCGGGTTGAATGCCAGCTAGTGGAAGTCTTGATCTCCACGCGCGCCCTCCCGTTCGCGCCAGTCCTGGATCCGGCTCCAGAACAGCTCGGTAAACTCGTCGATCTCGTGCGCCGGGAACAGCGCCGTGACCTTCTGGCGGATCGCGTCGCGCATGATCTCAGAGCCGAAGAAGTCATAGGCCAGCTCGTCCAGGTGGCCGAGGTGCTTGCGGCAGAAGGTGCGGAACCTGTCGGTGTCCAGCCGCTTGCGGGCCAGTGCGGCATACTCCTTCAGCTTTTCGGCCTGGCTGCGGTCGCTGTCGGCGATCTTGATGTAGGGCGCCCAGTCCATGTTCTTGCGCATCTGGCGCCCGGTGGCGGCGCAGAAGATCGACCAGCGCAGGTTCGCCTTGATCAGCCAGGGGAAATGGTAATGCAGCGAAGTGACCTGGCTGTCGGGACAGGCATTGGCGAAGTCGATGGGATGCCAGGTGCCGTCCTTGAAGAGCGATTCACAGGAATTGAAATCCCAGCCGAAGAAGGTGTTGATCGTCAGGCCGATGTCGATCAGTTCCGCCTCTTGCTCGGGCGTCAAAAAGCCCTGCTCCATCCGGTAGCGGTCGTGCAGCGGCGCGCCGGGGTCGTAGTTCACGATGCGGAACTGCGGACCCAGCCCGACGCAGCGCACGAAATGCTCGTAGGGCAGGACCGCCTTTTGCAGGTTCATCACCTCGGTGCCGCTGGCGTCGTAGGCGCGGTGCAGGTCGGCGGCATTGTCGATCTTGCTGACCCCCTTCCAGCCGCCGCCGTGGTAGGGCTTCATGAAGAACGGATAGCCGATCCGGTCGCCGAGCTCGTCGAGCGAGAACAGCCTGGCGTACTTGCGAAGCGTCGGTTCCAGGTCGTCCGACGGGTCGTAGGCCTTGGGCGGCAGCATCCAGGTATCGGGGATCGCCAGCCCCAGCCGCATCATCGCCGCGTAAGACGTGTGCTTTTCGTTCGACTGCAGCGACCAGGGATTGTTGTAGACGTACAAGTCGTTGAGAACGATGGCTTTCTTGATCCACTCGCGGCTGACCGAATACCAGTGCGTCAGGCGGTCGATCACCACGTCGTATTTCACCGGTTGGCGCAAATCGAAGGGCTCGATCGTCACCCGCTCGCAGGCGACGCGCACCTTGTCGCGGCCGATCTTCATGTCCAGGTCCAGCCGGTCCAGCAGGCTTTCGTAGCAGATCGGCCAGCAGATGTCGGCGCCAAGTGACAGCCCGATGCGGGCGGTGCGTTCGGCCATGTGTCCCCCTTTGTTCCGCGGCGTCCGCGCGCCGCAGGGGGCGCCGTCAGCCGTTTGTGTTCTGGCGCAGGACCCACATCAGCCCGTCGCGCAACTGGTCGCGCCAATTGTGCCAGTGATGGCCGTCCCACGCGCTTTTGAACAGAACATCAACGCCGCGTTCGTGCAATAGCGATGCCAGCGCGCGGTTCTCGTCGGCCAGCCCCTCCCATTCGCCGGTCGAGACGAAGGCACGGGTCGCCGGCTGGCTGGACGAGCGCCGGAGCGCCGCGACCAGCCCCGCCACCCGGCGGAAGACCGGGTGCGGGCGGGCGTCGAGCTTTTGCGGATCGAGGATGAACGAGCCGGATTTCAGCACCAGACCGCCGAAGCTGCCGGGATAGCGCAAGGCGGTGGCAAGCGAGGCGACGGCCCCGAGGCTGGCGCCCAGCGCGATCCGGTCCTCGCCGTGGCTGCTGAGCCGGAACCGCGCCTCGGCGGCGGGCAGAAGCTCGTCGACGACATAGCGCGCGTGCCGCCGGCCGCGCGGGTATTCGCCCATCCGGTCGTCGGTCTGGATGAGAAGCGCCACCAGGGGCGGGATGTCGCCCGCCGCGATCAGGTTGTCGAGCGAGAGACGGAGATCGGCGAAGGCGTTGAAATCGTGGCCATCGTGGATCACCACCACGGGATGCGCCCGCGCGCCGTCGTACCCGGCGGGCAGGTAGGCCGACTCGCGGCGTTCATGCCCGAAGACGCGGCTTGCGACGGCCAGCGGCACGACCTCGCCCTCGGGCGCGCCGCGGGGCAGCGTCCAGCCGGGGCGGGCGTAGCCCCAGGTCATCGCGACCGAGTTTTCGCCGAACGGATCGCCCGCGCGCGCCGGGTTCAGCGGGTCGAGCATCCATTCCTCGTGGCCGTCACGGGCGACGGCCAGCTTGTACTCGAACCGGCCGCCATCCTCGACCGGCAGGACGAGATACCAAAGCGCGGTGCCGGGGACGCGGGCAAAGGCCGCGCGGTCGGCGCCACCGTGAATCCAACGCAGCAACTCGACCCGGTCGGCCTCGCCGACATAGGCGAAGGTCAGGCTGCCCGGTTCCGCCAGCGGCACGCCGTGCTCGGCAAGGAAGGCGCCGACCGCGGCACGGTCCGGCAGGCCGGCGCCGAACAGCGGCCGCAACGGGGCGGGCAGGGACCCCGTCAGAGGGGCAGGCTGGACATTCATCGGTTTCCGCGATGCTGCTCGTCGCTTTCGTCCCGGCCTTTTGCCGCCGGCTCCGGGGAAGCTAGGTCTCCGCATCGCCTTTGGCAAGGCCGGGACCCTTCAGCGCCGCGGTCTCGGCAACCAGCCAGTCGACCACGGCGACCTGCGCCTCGCGTTCGCTCGCGCCGGCCGCCTGCGCCGTGCGAAACACTTGTAGCTGATGATCCGCGCTCGACCCGCGCCGGGCGATCACGCGGGCATGTTCCACCTCGGCCACGCAGCCCAGCCGTTCGGCATAGGGCCGCAGGATCTCGACCAGCTCGTCGGTGAGATCGGCGAAAGGCACGAGCTTGCGCTTGCCGAAATCGCCGAGCTTCGCCTCTGTCCCGTAGCGCATCGCGCGCCACTTGTTCTCGGCCAGCAGGATGCGCCGGTAGTGCCGGCGCCGCTCGTTCCGGGCGCGCAGGTCGCAGAGATAGGCCAGGATCGACTGGTAGAGCGCCGCGATGGTCAGCCCGTCCTCGAGCCAGGTGCAGATGTCGCAGATCCGGATTTCCAGCGTCGGGTGCTTGCCCGAGGGGCGGATGTCCCACCAGATTTTCGAGGGATCGTTGACCATGCCGCAGGCGGAAAGGTCGTCCAGCATGTCGGTCCAGTCGTTCCAGTTCTCGAACACCTCGGGAAAGCCCGAGCGCGGCAGATCGCCGATGATCACCGGGCGGAATGCCTTCAGCCCGGTATCGTGGCCCTCCCAGAACGGCGACGAGGTGGAAAGCGCCAGGAGATGCGGCATGAAATAGCTCATCTGGCTCATCAGGTCGACGCGCAGGTTCGGGTCCTCGATCCCGGCATGGACATGCATGCCGCAAATCGCCATGCGCCGCGCCAGCGTGGCGTGCTCGGCGCCGAGGATGCGGTAACGGTCCATGTCCACGGGTTCCTGGCTGGTCCAGTGCGCCCAGGGATGGGTCGAGGCGGCGATCATCGCCATGCCGAACTCGCGCGCGGTTTCGCCGATCACCTGGCGCAGTTCGGAAAGCTCTGCACGGGCATCGGCCACCGTCGGGCAGACGCCGGTGCCGATTTCGACCTGGCAGCGCAGGAATTCGTGCGTCACCCGCGCGTCGAGCCGCGCCTTGCAGGTCGCCATGAACTCGGCCGGCGGACGCGCGGCCAGTTCGCGGGTCTCTGCGTCGACCAGAAGATATTCCTCCTCGACGCCGATAGAGAGTTTCTCGGCCGAAACGTCCATGCCCGCGCCCTTTCGTTTCCCGGCCCGAGCCTTTCGGGAAGTTCGTGACCTGTCAAGCCGCCCGCGCAGCTTGCCCGCATGGCGCGAGCGCCGGTGCGAAACCTTCGTCCCGATGGTGCGCAGCGCCGCGCGAGGCCGCCCCCTTGGCGCGAAACCGCGGCAAGTGTCGCATTATTGCACGGGCGCGGGGGCTCGGCCCGGGGGCGCGGAAAGATTCCGTTTACTCTTGCGCGGGCTTCGTGCGAGCCTTCGCGCAACCGGGGATGAGTTCCGTTCGTAACGATGCGTGGATGGCGCGGCACCGCGCCCCGTTCCGGCATCCGAACCGGCATTCTCCCCGGGGCAGGGACAGAGAAACGGGACGGACATTACCCATGCGCCTGATTGCCGGACTTCGCAGCTTCGTGACACTGACGCTGGCGCTCGCCATATGGTCGATCGGCCCTGGCGCCGAGGCGCAGTCGCCGTTTGACTTCTTCAAGCTGTTCTCGCCCGACACGGTCGGCCCCGGCGGCACCTCGACCCTGACCTTCACGATCACCAACAAGACATCGACCCCGGCCGACGACGTCGCCTTCACCGACGTCCTGCCGGTGCTGCCTGACGCGATGACCATCGCCGGCGGCGGCGCCTCGACGACCTGCACCAACGCCACGCTCAGCGCGCCCGCGGGCGGCGGCACGATTTCGCTCGGCGATGCACAGCTCGGCGCCTTCGGCACCTGCACCGTGACGGTGGACGTGGCCGCGGGCGGCGTGGCCGGGTCCTACGACAACGTCACGGGCGACCTGACCTCCAGCATCGGCGGGGGCGGGACCGCGTCCGACAGCCTGATCGTCGACACCACGCTGCCGAGTTTCAGCAAGTCGCTGTCGCCCAGCACGGTTGCATTCGGCGGCACCTCGACCGTGACCTACCTGATCGACAACATCGCCAACGCGTCGGGCGTGGAAATGCTGGACTTCAACGAAACCTTCCCGACCGGCATCACCATCGCCTCGCCCACAAACGCCTCGACCACCTGCGGAACGCCGACGATCCCGCCGACCCTGACCGCGTCTGCGGGCGGGTCGACGATCACGCTCGACGCGAACGGGACGGGTGGGTTCCCCGCCGTCGCGGCGGGCGCGACCTGCACGGTCACCGTCAACGTGGTCGGCGCCTCGGTCGGGGCGCATACGCTGACCTCGAGCCAGCTTCTGGCGGAATTCGAGCCGGCCGGCGCCTCGTCGGCGGTGCTGACCGTGACGAGTTCCGGCACGGTCGACATTTCCAAGGACTTCACCGACGATCCGGTTGCCGCGGGCGGCACCGGCACGCTGGAATTCACCATCCGCAACACCGACCGGGTCTTCCCGGCGACCGCGGTTGGATTCACCGACGACCTGGCCGCGATGCTGGCGGGCACGACCTTCGACAGCTTGCTGTTTAACGATTGCGGCGCCAGCGTCTCGGGTACCGGAACCGGGCTGATCACGGTCTCGGGCGGCACCATTGCGCCCGAGGGCTTCTGCACGATCAGCGTCGCCTTTACCGTTCCGGGCGGGACCAGCACGAGCACGGTGACAAACAACACCTCTGCCGTGACCGCGACGATCGACGGCAGCGGCGTGACCGGCAACGTCGCCACCGCCGACCTGAGCGTCACCGCGGCGGCGCCGCTGGTCTTTACCAAGTCCTTCCTCGACGACCCGGTCAACGCGGGCGATTCGACGCGGATGCAGTTCACCTTCGAGAACCGCAATCCGGTCGGAAGCGGCGATTTCAACGCCACGGACATCAGCTTTGTCGACGATCTGACGGCCTTCATGCCGTTCCCGGTCAGCGCGACGCTGCCGGCCTCGCCCTGCGGCGGTGCGATCTCGTTGATCTCGCCCTTTGACGAAAGCCAGAGCCTGTCCTACACCGGCGGCTCCGTGGCCGAGGGCGCGACCTGTTCCTTCGAGGTCGTTCTCGACATTCCGGCCACGATGGCCGGCGGGACCTATACCAACACCACCGGCGAGCTGACGGCCAGCCTGGGCGACGCGGGCATTCTGACCAGCCCGCCGGCATCCGCATCCTTCACCGTGGGCGGCGGGCTGAACGTGAATTTCATCAAGGAGTTCACCGACGATCCGGTGATCGCCGGCAATACCGCCAACCTGCGCTTCACGATTTCCAGTGCCGCGGAGTCCACGGTCGACATGACCGGCGTCACCTTTACCGACGACCTGGATGCGATGCTGACCGGCACCACGGCCGCCGGCCTGCCGCTGACCGCGGTCTGCGGCGACGGCACGCTGGCCGGATCGGCGGGCGACACGTTCCTGACGCTTAGCGGCGCGACGATCTCGCCGGGCGAAAGCTGCGTTTTCGACGTCACGGTGAACGTGCCCGGCGGTGCCGCGTCGGGCAATTACCCGAACACCACCAGCCAGCTGACCGGCAATGCCGGGGCGACCCCGGTGGCCTTCGCCGCCGCGTCGGACACGCTGGAAGTCTACGCCGCCGATTCCGCGCCCGTGCAACTGGTCAAGTCGTTCATCGACGATCCGGTCGCGCCGGGCGGCGCCACGACGCTGCGTTTCACGCTGACCAACCCGAACGCCACGTCGCTGGCGACCGGCATCCAGTTCTTCGACAATTTCGCGGCCATGTCGCTGGGTCTGACCGCCGCGTCCTACGGCGCGATTGCGAACAACACCTGCGACGTCACGCCCACGTTCCCGTTAGAGAACTTCCTGCAATTCACCGGCGGATCGCTGGTGGCGGGGGCAAGCTGTTCCTTCGAACTGCCGATCACCGTCCCCGGCGCCGCCGCCGTCGGGTCTTACGGCAACACGACCACGGCGCCGACCGCCACGGTCAACGGCGCACTGCGCACCGGGACGCCGGCGACCGACCAATTGCGGGTGATCGGCGAAATCCTGACCTGGACCAAGGAATTCACCGACGATCCGGTCGCCGCCGGCGGCACCGCGACGATGGTGCTGACCATCGACAACCTCAGCCCCTCGTCCACGGCGACGGCCATCGCCTTCACCGACGACCTTTCCGGCATGGGCCTGCCGGCCGGGGCCGAGTTCTCGGGCGCCAACACCAACACCTGCGGCGGCATGGCGGGCGGCTTCCCGACCAGCAGCTTCAGCTATGCGGGCGGGTCGCTTGGACCCGGCCTGACTTGCGAGATCAGCCTGAACCTGGAGGTTCCGGCCGCGGCGACCCCGGGAGGCTACACCAACACCACCGGCACGCTCGACTACGACGTCGGTGCCGGGTCGTTCAGCACCGCGGCGGCGTCCGACACGCTGCAAGTGCTGGACCCGTCCGCGCCGACCTTCACCAAGGCCTTCGGCAACGGCGGGCTGTCGGCGCCGGGCGGCACCATCGACCTGACCTTCACGATCGTCAACAACGACGCGTCCGACCTGATCGGGCTGCGCTTTACCGACGATCTGGGCGCGATGCTTTCCGGCGCGACGGCGGTGACGCTGCCGGCGGCGCCCTGCGGTGCCGGGTCATCGATAACCGGAACCGGCGTTCTGACGCTGAACGACGGCGAAATTGCGGGCAACGGCAACTGCGTCTTCGTCGTCTCCGTGCAGGTGCCCGCGGGCGCCGCGCCCGGAAGCTATACCAACACCACCGGCAACCTGACCTCTAGCGGGACGCTGCTGGCCGGGCCGGCCACGGCGAACCTGACCATTCCGCCGCCGCCGACGCTGACCAAGGCGTTTTCGACCAACGCCGCCGAAGAGGGCGAGGCGCTGACGCTGACGCTCAGCATCGACAACGGCGCCTCGGCGCTGCCGGCCACGGCCGTCACGCTGGGCGACCTGTTTCCCGCGGGGCTGGTGGTCTCGACCGCCGCCTCGGGCGACGCCGGATGCACAGGCGGCACGATCGACGGCGCCGTGGGCGCGACCGGTATCAGCTATACCGGCGGAACGGTCGCCGCGGGGGCGACCTGCGTCATCACCGCAGGCGTGACGATCACCGAGGGCAACAACCTGGTGAACACCGCGACGCTGACCTCGTCGCTCGGCGCCTCGCCCGATGCGCAGGATTCGATCACGGTGACGGCGGCGTCGGTGCTGGACTTCGCCAAGGCCTTCGCCGCGGCCTCGGCCGATCAGGGCGAGACGCTTGGGCTGAGCCTGACGCTGACCAACCCCAACACTTTCCTCACCGCGACCGACGCGGCCTTCGTCGACAACTTCCCCTCGGGCCTGATTCTGGCGACGGCGCCCACGGCCTCGGCCGAGTGCGGCGGCCCGACGATCACCGGCGCGGTGGGCGATGCCGGATTCAGCTTCGGCGCCGGCACGATCGCGCCGGGTGACGTTTGCACGGTCTCGATGACCGTGACCGTGACCGAGGGGGCGAACCAGATCAACACGACCGGCGATCTGACGTCGTCGCTCGGCAATTCGGGGCCGGCCTCGGACACCTTGTCGGTGACCGCGGCGACCGTGCTGGATTTCGTCAAGGCCTTCGCCGCGGCCTCTGCCGACCAGGGCGAAACGCTGGGCATGGATTTCACGCTCACCAACGGCAACCGGTTCCTCGACGCCACCGACGTGGCCTTCGTCGACAACTTCCCGTCGGGCCTGATCCTGGCGAGCGTTCCTTCGGCCTCAGCCGAGTGCGGCGGCCCGACGATCACCGGCGCGGTGGGCGATGCCTCATTCTCGGTGAGCGGCGGCACGATCGCGTCGGGCGACGTCTGCACGATCTCGATGACCGTGACCGTGACCGAGGGGGCGAACCAGATCAACACGACCGGCGATCTGACGTCGTCGCTCGGCAATTCGGGGCCGGCCTCGGACACCTTGTCGGTGACGCCGGCGCCGGCGCCGGGCTTTGCCAAGGCGTACAGCCCCGCCACGATCACGGTGTTCGGCACCTCGACGCTGAGCTTCACCATCGACAACTCGGCCGCGCTGGTCCCGGCGACCGCGCTGGCCTTCATTGACACGCTGGACCCGAGCATCCTGATCAGCCGCAGCGTGCCGGCCTCGACCACCTGCACCGGCGGAACGCTCACCGCGGCCGAGGGCACCAGCGCAATCAGCCTGAGCGGTGCGTCCGTCGCTGCGGGGGCAAGCTGCACCGTGACCGTGCCGGTCGTGGCCTCGGCCGAGGGCGTGTTTCCGAACACGGCCGGGCCGCTCACCTCGTCGCTCGGCAACAGCGGCACCGCGGCGGCGACGCTGACGGTCGAGGCGCCGATAACCGGCAACCTGACCATCGTGCAGCGGTCGGACCCGGATGGGCTCTATGGCTTTTCCTCGTCCGAGGCGAGCCTGAACTTCCAGATCCAGACTGCGGGCGGGATCGGCACCTTCGGGCCGGTCTCGCTGGCGCCGGGCAGCTATACGATCAGCCAGACCCCGCCGGACGGCTTCGGCACACTGGAAATCGTCTGCGACGACGCCGACAGCACGGGCGATCCGGCAGCGCGCACGATGAATATCAACATCGCAGCCGGCGAGTCGATCCTGTGTGAACTGAGTTCGTTCCGCACCGATCAGAAGACCGTCGACACGATCAACCGGCTGTTGAGCAAGCGCGCGAACTTCATGCTGTCCACCGAGCCGCGCCTCGGCCGCCGCATCGACCGGCTGAACAACGGCTTCGACAACTCGGCACCGACGCGGTTCGCCACCGGCGACGTGATGTCGATGTCGCCGTTCCGTTTCGACCCGCTGACCATCGGGTCGGACAACGTGCAGGTCTCGGGCAGCCTGCTGACCGCACGGCAGGCGGCGGCCAACATCGCGCTGGCGCATGGCTCGACCAAAGAGGTCGCCTATGTCGACAACTACCGCTTCGACGCCTGGTTCGAAGCGCACTACAAGAGGTTCGACGAGGGCGCCAAGGGCGAGGGCCATTTCGGGATCCTCTATCTCGGCGCCGACTATCTGGTGAACCGCGACCTGCTGATCGGTGCGCTCGTGCAGATCGACCGGATCGAGGACAATTCCGTGGCGCTGAACACCTCGGCCAACGGAACCGGATGGATGGCGGGGCCGTACATGACCGCGCGGCTGGCGCCGAACCTCTATTTCGACGCCCGCGTCGCG
This sequence comes from Rhodobacter sp., assembly GCA_041627895.1. Lineage (GTDB taxonomy): Bacteria > Pseudomonadota > Alphaproteobacteria > Rhodobacterales > Rhodobacteraceae > JBFKQC01. The sequence goes on along the minus strand of JBFKQC010000002.1, from coordinate 788 downwards.
GCCGGGGCCGCGACCAACGAGGTCAGCCCGTTCAACACATACATCGACGAGTTCGACAGCTTCCGCTGGCTGGCGGTGGCGAACCTGACGGGCGAGTTCCACCGGGGCAACTGGACGATCCGGCCGAATGCGAGCCTGGCCTACTACCAGGAGACGCAGGACAGCTATGTCGACTCGCTGGGCGTTGCGATCCCGAGCCAGACGGTCGAGCTTGGCCAGCTCAAGATCGGCCCCACATTCTCCGGGCGGTTCGAGGCCGAGAACGGGATGTTCTACGAGCCCTACCTGACGGTCGAGGGGATCTACAACATCGCGGGCACCTCGGGCGTGACGCTGGGCGGCCAGGGCGGCAGCGAATCCGAGGGCTGGCGCGGGCGCGTGCAGGCGGGTCTGAGCTTTTCCACCGAGGGCGGCGGGCGAATCAGCCTGGGCCTGAACTACGACGGGATCGGGCGCGACGACTACGAAGCCTACGGCGCGGCGCTGGACGTCACGATCCCGCTATACAAGGCGATCGCGCGGTAGGGCGGGGACGCGCGGCCGCGCCCCTGGCCCCGGCATTGCGGGCCGGGCGGCGCGGGCCGGGCTTGACAACCCTGCGCGGTGGGATTCCGTTTCACCGGATAACCGGATAACCGGATAACCGGATAACCGGATAACCGGATAACCTGATAACCGGATAACCGGATAACCGGATAACCGGATAACCGGATAACCGGATAACCGGATAACCGGATAACCGGATAACCGGATAACGCCCGACTGACGGGCCGAGGTCCAGTTGTCGT
>JBFKQC010000001.1:0-142739 GCA_041627895.1 Rhodobacter sp. | reverse complement strand
TCGAGCGCACCAGCGCCTCGGGGGCCAGCGGGCCTTCTTCTTCGACGAGCCGGTCCAGGGTCGCGGCCGCCTCGGCGCTCTGGCCGGTCTCGGCGGCGATCTCGGCCTGCATCATGGCGACCGAATCGCCGTGCGCGCCGGGTGCGCGCGCGATCGCCGCCTGGATCGTGGCCGCCGCGTCCGGGTCGCCGATCTGCAAAAACCGCGCGGCCAGCATCGGGCCGAGGTATCGGCGCAGATGCACCGGAAACCCGCCGAATGCCGAAAGGACTGCCCCGGTCGCCACCCGTTCGCGGCCGGGCGGCGGATCGGCCGCGAGCAGCGCCCAGAGCGCCACGCCCGATTCGCAGGCGGCATGGTCGGCCGGCAGCGCGGGCGAGGCGCTGGACCCGGCATCCATGATATCGGCCATGGCCAGCAGCGTCGCCGCACCCGGGACTTCGGCGCCGGAGCCGGCGATCACGGCGCGGGCCTCGGCCCCGAACGTGAGGTAGAGATAGCCCCTTGCAAGGCGTGTGATGCCCTGCGGATCCGGCTCTCCGCGTTCGCCGACGATGCCGGCGCGATCCAGCGGCAACGGCGCGCCGGGTTCCGGCGGGTTTCCCCATGACGCGATGTCGACCTCGCGGACGGGAAGGCAGCGAATGCCGTCCAGGGTTATCGCCGCACTGTCGTCGAGCGCCTCCCTGGCCCGGTCGATCGCGGTCTGAAACCGGACATTCGTGGTGTCCGCGGCCTGCGGGGCGGGCAAAGGGTCCGGCCGGATCGTTTCCCCCTCGGGGTCCTTCACGTCCGGATGCGCCGCGTCGACGCGGGCTTCGGTCGCACGCAGGTCGGCCTCGACCATCCCCTGCGATGCCGCGCGCGCGATTTGCGCGATCAGCGCCTGCTGGATTTCGGCGACCCGGTCGTCCACCGCATCCCCGGCGCGCGCCGGTGCGGTGTCGCCGGACGGCGCGCCGCGCGGGACGGGTGCGGGCACGGCAAGCTGCTCGCGCCAGGCATGCGGTGTCCGGGCGGCGGGATATAGGTCGGCGAGGTCGCGGACCAGGGGCAGGTCCAGCACCGCCGCGCGGTCCGGCGCCGGGTCGCCCGGCGGCTTGTCCGGTGGCGGGCCGGCCCCCTGCGCGTCGTCTTCCATGGGCGGCAGGTCCGCCTCGAACCGGGCGCGGCGGGGCGCCCCGCCGTCCTTGATGTCGATCACCAGCCCGGTCCGGATTTCGAAGGCATCGGCGTGGCAATCGCAACCGACGCGAAAGAACAGCCGGCCATCCGTGCGCGCCTCGACCGCCTCGATCCGGTCCCGCGGGATGAAGTCGAATACCCTGCCGAGGTCATATCGTGCACCGCCGGACGCGGGGCGCAGCTCGTAACCGCCGCGGACCCGGCCGAAGGCCCAGTCGGGCACGTCGCGAAACAGCAGGACGACCCGCGAGAAATCGGCGTGTTCGCCGGATTGCACCGCAACCGTCTGCGCCGCGGCGGGCAGGCAGAGAAGGCACATCGCGAGGGTGCAGAGGACCCGCCTCATGCGGCCGCCTGCTTGACTTCCTTCAGCGCCTCCTCGAGCTCGGAATAGCTCGGGCGGCAATGGCCCGGCGTGTTCTGCCGGCCGACCTCGATGCAGATGTTGGTCGCATGGTTGTAGAGGTTCGCCACCAGGACCTCGCGGATCAGCTGGTAGAAATGCGCGTCCTCCTCGACCACCGCCTTCACCTTGGTGGCGAAGGGGCCGACCAGGCCGTAGGCCAGGAACACGCCGAGAAACGTGCCGACCAGGGCCCCGCCGATCAGCTTGCCGAGAATCTCCGGCGGCTGGTCGATCGAGCCCATGGTCTTGATCACGCCCAGCACCGCCGCGACGATTCCCAGCGCCGGCAGCGCGTCGGCGACGGTCTGCAGCGCGTGGCTGGAATGCATCGCGTGGTGCAGCGTCGCCTCCATCCGTTTTTCCAGTACCTCCTCGACCTGGTGCGGGTCGTCGTAGTTCATCGAGGCAGAGCGCAGCGTGTCGCAGATCAGTTCGACCGCTTCCCTGTCGGCCAGGATCTTCGGGTAGCGCTGGAAGATCGACGAATTGTCCGCGTCCTCGATATGTTCTTCGAGGGCCACGGCGTTCGAGCGTGCGAGCCGGATCAGCTCGAACAACAGACACAGCAGGTCACGGTAGTCGCCGTGCTTCCATTTCGGCCCCTTGAAGACCTTGCCGACATCCCTGACCGTGTGCTTGATCGCCGCCATGTCGTTCGAGATCACGAAGGCGCCGGTGGCGGCGCCGCCGATCATCGTCAGCTCGTAGGGCAGCGACTTGAGGATGATCCCCAACTTGCCCCCGGCGGCGAGATAGCCCCCGAAGACCATCACGAAGATCAGTGCGATGCCGACGATTCCGATCATGTCCGGTATCCCTCCACGGCACATGCCGCCTGCGCGCGAGTCTTGCAGAAGAGCGTTAACCGCCGGTTTTCGGCGTCACTCTTTCGGCACATTGGCATTCCGGCCGGCGAGCACGACGCTGATCGTGTAGGCCGACTGCGCGCTTAGACCCGCCATGATCGCGGCGGCGGCGTCGGCGCGCATGCGGCCGAGAAACCCGGCGGCGAACTCGGGGTCCATCGTCTCGAAAAGCGCGGCGGCCTCCTTGGGCTTCATGTTCTCGTAGACCGCCGTCAGCCGTTCGAGATCGCCCTCGGCCGCGGTTTCGGCCAGCGACAGGGTGCGTGACAATTCGGCCTCGGCGGCCTCGAGCGCGGCAAGGTTCCGGCGAATCTCCTCTTCGGCCAGGCTCAGCGCCGCGAATCGGTCAGCCAGCCTGGCCTCGCGGTCATCCAGCGCCGCGCGCTGTTCGGCGAGCGCCTCGAGCACCCGAGCCACGTCGGCCGGCGCGTCGCATGACTGCGCGGCAGGATCGCCCGCGCCGAGGTCGGTCAGGCCTTGGATCTCGCGCGCCAGCGCGGGGCCGGTTCCGGTGGCCAGCCGCACGACGCCCGAGGCCAGCAGCAGCCCCGCGACCAGCCACAGCGCGCCGCGGCCGGCGCGGCGGGACCTCCCTGCCTTGTCCGCGCTCATGCCACGGCCCTCGGCCCAGCGCGCCGCGCCGAGCGGAAGATCGACGCCGCCTCGTCCTGCGGCGGCCGGGCGGGTGGCGGGGCGGCCGGCGCGGCGGACTCTTCCTTCGCCGGCAGGTCGTGCATCGACGCGAACAGCAATTCGAGCCTGCGCGCCACATCCTCGGCACGTCCGGTCAGCGCCTCGAGCGAGGCCGTCGACCCGTTCGCCGTGCCCTGCGCGCGCTCCAGCGTACGGGTCATGTCGTCGACCTGCGACGACAGCGCCGCGATCGCGCCGCCGACGCCCTTTTCCAGGTCGTTGAACCGGCTGAGCCGCCGCGACAGGACGATACAGTAGAATGCGGCGCCGGACGCGCCAGCGATCAGTAGAATATCGGCGATCAGTTCCATCCCGGTCCTCGTCAGTTCAACACGAATTCCATCACCAGCAGGTCGCGCACGCGGCCCTCTCCGGTGACGATCTGGATGCGCCGCAGCATTTGCGCGCGAAGCCGGATCAGCGCGGTGCGGTCCTCGATCTCTTCGACGCTGATCGCGCGCAGATAACCGTTCAGGACGTCCATCACCCGCGGCAGCATCGACGTCACTTCCGATTCGGTTGCGGGCACGACCTCGAGCTGGGCGTGAAACTTGAGGTGGCGATTCGAGCTGCCGCCGCCGAGATTGACGACCAGCGGGTCGAGCGGCACGAACGCGACCCGGGGCAGCGGCTTGGCCTCTTTTTCGGGCTCGTCGCCATGCGCGCCGTCGTCCGGCGGCGCCAGGACCAGGCCGGAATAGACCGCAAAGAACCCGCCGCCGCCGAGCGCGAGCGCCAGCACAAGCCCCAGAATCACCGGCAGCTTCGATTTCTTTTTCGGCGCTTCGTCTTCGGTTTCTTCCGTCTCGTCAGCCATGCCCGTCCCTTGCGCGGTGGCGTTACGGGAATCGGTATAGACCGATCTCGACTAACCGATTGTTAAGGCTGATCGCGCAATGCTGCGGCCACGGCTTTCAGAATGGGAGACCCGTCGTGCAGCAGATCCTATCGGTCTGGGCCTCGCTGGATGCCCGCCGGCGCCTCGTCGTCGCGGCGGCCACGGTCGCGATGTTCGCGGCTGTGCTCGGCCTGTCGCGGATGGCGTCACAGCCCAGCCTCGCGCTGCTCTATGCGGGGCTCGAGCCCGCCGCCGCGGGGGACGTGGTCGCCGCGCTGGACCAGCAGGGCGTGGCCTACGACGTGCGCGACGGCGCGATCTTCGTCGAGGCGGCGCGCCGCGACGCCCTGCGCATGACCCTCGCGGCAGAGGGGCTGCCGGCGAATAACGGGCAGGGCTACGAGTTGCTCGATTCGCTGACCGGCTTCGGCACCACTTCGCAGATGTTCGATGCCGCCTACTGGCGCGCGAAAGAGGGCGAACTGGCGCGCACGATCGTGGCAAGTCCGCAGATCAAATCCGCCCGGGTCCACATCTCGAACCCGTCCTCGAACCCGTTCCAGCGTGATCTCAGGGCCTCGGCCTCGGTCACCGTGACGACGGGCGCCGGAACGCTTTCGGGCTCGCACGCCAGGGCGCTGAAATTCCTGGTCGCCTCGGCTGTCGCCGGGCTCGCGCCCGAGGACGTCTCGGTGATCGACGGGGTCAGCGGGCTGGTACTGAGCGGCGACGACACGGCGACCTCGCCCGCCGCCGGCGAGGATCGCGCGGCAGAGCTGCGCCGCAACATCCAGCGCATCCTCGAGGCACGGGTCGGCGCCGGCAACGCGGTGGTCGAGGTCAGCGTCGAGACCGCCACAGAGCGCGAGGCGATCACCGAGCGGCGGTTCGATCCCGACAGCCGCGTCGCGATCAGCTCTGAAGTCGAAGAGCGCTCGACCTCGTCGAGCGGCTCACAGGGCGGCGCGGTCACCGTCGCCAGCAACCTGCCCGAGGGCGACGCGGCGGGCGGCGACAGCACCTCGCGCAGCGAGAACAGCGAAAGCCGCGAAAGGATCAATTACGAGGTCAGCGAAACCACGCGCGAAATCCTCCGGGCGCCGGGGGCAACCAGGCGGATCTCGGTGGCGGTGCTGGTCGATGGCATTCGCGCCGTCGATCCGGCAACCGGCGCGGAGGCCTGGCAGCCCCGGCCCGACGAGGAACTGGAGGCACTGCGCGAGCTTGTCGCCTCGGCGGTCGGATTCGATGCCGGACGCGGCGATTCGATCACGCTGAAATCCATGGAGTTCACGGCGCTTGCGGTCGCGGATCCGCCCGCCCCTGCCGGCCTTCTCGGCCAGATGAACCTGGACGTTATGCGTCTGGTCCAGCTTGGCGTGCTGGCACTGGTGGCGCTGGTCCTCGGCCTCTTCGTGGTGCGCCCGGTGCTTGCCGCCGCGCCGCGGCCCGTCGCGGGCGCGCTGGCGCCGCCTGCCGGCGCGGCCCTTGCGGGGTCTGGTCCTTCCTCGGCACGGGCCGTCGCCGCGGGCGCGGCGGATGGCGGCGGCGCCGGGCGGCCCGTCGCGGTCGGCCGCGCGGCCTCGGCCGCGTCCGGATCGGAGCCGGTCCTGACCGGCGAGATCGACGACGGCTTCGGCCCGCTTCCGGAACTCGCCACGGTGTCCCCCGAAGAGATGATGGCCGGTGCGGCGGCAACGGGCGGCGATCCGGTCGAACGGCTGCGCAAGCTGATCGGCGAGCGCCGTGAAGAGACGGTCGAGGTGCTGCGCAACTGGATGGATGACCGCGAGGAAACCGCGTGATGCCACTGTCGCTCGATGATTTCGGCGTCAGGGAGACGCCCGTGCCGGCGCCGCAGGCGCCCGTCCAACCGCCGGCGGCGGTCGAATCGGAACGCGTGGCTGCCTACGAGCAGGGCTACAAGGCCGGCTGGGACGATGCGGCCCGTGCCGAGGCCGAGAACCAGTCCAGGATCGGCGCCGAGTTTGCGCGCAACCTGCAGGAGATGTCGTTCACCTTCCACGAGGCCCGGGCGCACGTGATCCAGGCGATGGAGCCCCTGCTTCTGGAACTTGTGGGCAAGCTTTTGCCGGAACTGGTGGCCGAAACGCTCGGCGCCAGGATTCTCGAGGAACTGCGCCCCCTGGTCGAGGACCGCGCCGATGGCCCGATCCAGGTCGTGATCGCGCCTGCGAACCGCGCCGCGCTCGAACGGCAGCTCGAGGGTGCCGGCGCCGGGGCGTTCCGCCTCGTCGAAGAGCCGAGCCTTGCCGAGGGCCAGGCCTATCTGCGCGTCGGATCGGCCGAGCGGCAGGTCGACATCGCCGGCGCGCTCGAACGGATATCCACCGCGATCCGCTCGCTCTATGACCTGAACGAAAGGACCCTCAAACATGCCTGAGCGCGACACCGACGGCGCCGCAAGCCATCCCTTCACCCGCGTGCCGATCGAGATCACCGTGTCGGTCGGGCGCGCGCATCCGCTGGTGCGCGAATTGCTGGCGCTGGAGAACGAGGCGGTGCTGATGCTGGACAAGCGCGTCGAGGACCCGGTCGAGCTTTATGTCGGCGACAAGCTGATCGCGCGGGGCGAGTTGCAGGAGCTCGACGGCGAACATGCAGGGCAACTGGCCGTTCGCCTGATCGAGGTCGCCGATCTGGCCAACGGTCTCTAGGCCGATGCGCGCGGCGCGCCGTCCGCTTCAGGTACTCGCCGCGGTCCTTGCCGCGGCTCTGGCACTGGGGCTTCTCGCGTGGTCCGGCGGGCCTGCGGCGGCGCAGGAGATCACGATCTCGCTGGGCGACGAAGGCTCGCTTGCCGCGCGCAGCATCCAGCTGATCGTGCTGATCACGGTGCTGAGCCTGGTGCCCGGGCTCGCGATCATGATCACCTGCTTTCCGTTCATTGTGACGGTGCTGGCGATCCTGCGGCAGGCGATCGGCCTGCAGCAGTCGCCGCCCAACATGCTGATCGTCAGCCTGGCGCTGTTTCTCACCTACTTCGTGATGGAGCCCGTGTTTTCCGAGGCGTGGCAGCAGGCGGCGCGCCCGCTGATCGACGGCGAAATGGCGGTCGACGCGGCGTTTCAGCGCGGGCTCGAACCGTTCCGCGGCTTCATGGCGGGCCGGATCATGCCCGAGACGTTCGAAAGCCTCGCGGCGCTTCGCGATCCGGGCGCCGGCGCCGAGGCGTTGGCGCCGGGGGCGCCGCTGCCGCTGCTGATCCCGTCCTTCCTGCTCAGCGAGATCGAGCGCGCCTTCCAGATCGGGTTCCTGATCTTTCTGCCGTTCCTGATCATCGACCTCGTCGTCGCCGCGGTGCTGATGTCGATGGGGATGATGATGGTGCCGCCGGCCATCGTCTCGCTGCCCTTCAAGCTCGCCTTCTTCGTGGTCGCCGATGGCTGGAGCCTGATCTCCGGCGCGCTGGTCCGAAGCTATTTCTGACCGGCCGCACCTGCCGACGGCGGTCGCGGGGCGCTGCGGGCCGGGCGGTTCGCGCATTCGGCACCACTGCGAATGCACCCGCCGCCGGCCAAAGGCTCTCTGCCCGTCAAACCCGCCTTTTTCGTGGTCAGAGACGGCCGGAGCCTGGTCGCCGACGCGCCGGTCCGCAGCCACTTCCGACCCGCCGCACCCGCCGCCGGCAATCGCGGCGAGCTGCGCCGGACGGTTCGCCCATATGGCACCTCTGCGAATGCGCGCGCCGCCGGCCAAAGGCTCTCTGCGCTTCGAGCCCGCCTTCTTCGTGGTTGCGTTGGCTGGAGCCTGGTCGCCGACGCGCTGGTCCGAAGCTACTTCTGACCGGCCGCACCGGCCGCCGGCGACTGCGGGGCCTGCGGGCGCGTTCCGCGGGCTTTCGCGAAAGTCCCCGCGGCCGCCCAGTGCGCCGCACAGTCCTGCAGCCCGGACCGGCGAAGCGCGCCCGGATCAGGCGCGTGCCGACCCGCGCACCGAACCAGCCGGCACCGCAATGCGCGTTCGAACCGCAAGAGAGCGGCCGCGAAATCCGCGGCAGGCTCGGGTCGCCGGGCCTTGCGTCATCGCACGATGAATTCGGCGTGCAGCGCGCCGGCCGCCTTGATGCTCTTCAGGATGTCGATCATGTCGCGCGGCGATACGCCAAGCGCGTTGAGTCCGGCGATCACCTCGGACAGCGACGCGCCGCCGGAGATCTCGGCCAGGCCGATGCCGGGCTCTTCCTCGATCGCCGCGGTGGAGCGAGGGATCACCACGGTCTGACCCTCGGCAAAGGGGTTGGGCTGGATCACCAGCGGGGCCTCCTCGATGCGCAGGGTCAGGTTGCCCTGGCTGACGGCGACGCGCGAGATCCGGACATCCTCGCCGAGGACGATGGTTCCCGAGCGCTGGTCGACCACGACGCGGGCACGGCGCTGCGGCTCGATCGCGATGTTCTCGATCCGGCCCATGGCGTGCGCCGGCGATCCCGCGCCGGTCGCGCGGATGTCGATCACCACCGTGCCCGGGTCGAGCATCCGCGCCACGGCGCGCCCGAGGGTCGTGTTGATCGCCGCCTCGATGCGTCCGGCGGTGGTGAAGTCCGGCGTCCGCAGCGCCAGGCGTACGGTCTCCAGCGCGCCAAAATCGAACGCGATCTCGCGCTCGACCCTGGCGCCCGAGGGGATCACGCCTGCCGTCGGCACACCCTGTACCACCGAGGCGGCGTCGCCTTCGGCCGCGGCGCCGCCGGCGATCACCGTGCCCTGGGCAACGGCGTAGATCTGCCCGTCCGCGGCGTTCAGCGGGGTCATCACCAGCGTGCCGCCGAGCAGGCTTTTGGCGTCGCCGATCGCCGAGACGGTGACGTCGATGGTCCCCCCGGCGCGGGAAAACGGCGGCAGTTCGGCGGTGACGAAGACCGCGGCGACGTTCTTGGGCCGGAACTGCTCGCCGGTGACGTTGACGCCGAGCCGCTCGAGGATGTTCGACATGATCTCTTCGGTGAACGGCGCGTTGCGGATGCCGTCGCCGGTGCCGTTCAGCCCCACCACCAGGCCGTATCCGACCAGGTCGTTGCCGCGCACGCCATCGAATTCGACGAGGTCCTTGATCCGGACGGGTGTCGCCGCAGCGCCGGACGCGAGGAACATTAAAGCAGTCAGCGCGGCAATGAGGCGGATCATCTGAGGTACTCCGTCAGCGTCAGGCGCGACAGGCGCGCGGTGATCGTGTAGAGCGTTTCGAGCTGCAATTCGGCCTGCTGCAACGCGGTGGCGGTCTTGTAGGGATCGACCGCGACGATGTCGTTGCGCGCCATTTCCAGGGCCGAGGTTTCGGCGCCGTTGCGGGCAAGCGCGGTCTCGATCCGCGCCTCGGTGGCGCCGAGCCCGGCCCGGATGTCGGTGAGACTTCGGTCGGCGCCGATCAGGCGGGTGCCTGCGGCCTCGACCAGAGCCACGCGCTCGGCGTGCTGTCCGGCGAGCGCGCCGTCGGCCACCAGCGCGGCGATGGCGAAGCCCTTCAGCAGGTCGCGCACCGCCTGGTCGTCGGCCTTCAGCTGGAACGCCGCGGTTTCGTTCGCGCCGACCTGGAGCGGCGCAAGCGGATCGGCGCCGCCGAGATAGCCGCCGGTCTCGAACCCGCCGCCGGGGTCGTCGAACCAGGCCGCGACCGCGGTCTCGACCCCGGTCGCCGTCGTCTCGGCGGAAATCGCCGCCTGCAGTGCGGCGAGCATGGCCTCGGCATCCGCCAGGGCGACGCCGCCGGTGGCCGTGCCGGCCAGCAAGGCGCGGTCGGCGACGCGGGTATTCAGCGCGGACACCGCGGTCGCGAACCGCGCCTTGGCGTCCGTGGCGCCGGATTGCAGGATCGTCGCCTCGTTCGTCGAGGCGGCAAGCAGCAGCGCGGGCGCGAGTTCCGAGGTGATCTCTTGCACGGTGGCGAGGCTGCGCTGCGCCGCGGCCGTGAATGTCGCGGCCTCTTCGGCGGCGATCCGGTACGAGGCCAGGCCCGTCAGCGCCGTCTCGATCGCGGCATAGCTTCCCAGGTCGCCGCCGGTGGCGTCGCGCAGGTCCCGGGTGCGCCCCGACGCCAGCTCGCTGCCGAGCCGCTGCAGCTCGCTGCGGATTCGAACGCTGTTCAGCTGGGTGCGGTAGGACATCGCGAGATCGCCGAAGGACAGGGTGGACATCGCCTAGATCCTCAACAGGCTCTGGATCAGTTCGTCGACGGTCGAGACGACGCGGGCATTGGCCGCGAAGATCTGCTCGACCAGCAAGAGCCGCTGCATCTCCTGGTCGGTGTCGACGCCGTTCCGCAATTCCATCTCGGTCAGGGCCTCGGCCTGGCCTCGGGCATAGGTCTGCCGCGTTTCGGCGCCGTGCAGCGACGCGGATATGCCGGACAACAGGTCGCTTGCCAGCCCGGTGGCCGAATGCGCTGCGCTGAAGCCGCCCGAGGCCGGGACCCTGTTGGCGGTCAGCGCATCCGAGAGCGCCGTGATCAGCGTCGCGTTGCCTGCGGCGCCCGGCGAGGCGGCGCCGAGACCGTCGCGAATCCGCCAGGCCGCGCCGCCGGAATCGGGGTCGGCGAGCGGGTTTAGCGCGATGCGCCCGGCCAGGCCGACCTCGTCGGCCGGCAGGAACGCCGCGCCGGCATCGGTGAACAGGCCGGCATCGCCGGGCCCGAGCGTGGGATCGACCGCCGGGTCCTGGAACCGCTCGACAAGGTCGCGGGCGACCGCGTCGAGCCGGGCCTGCACGGCCGGGGCCTGGACGTCGCGCACGTCGAACAGGGCCGCCAGCTTGCCGCCCGAAATCGGACCCGAGTCGAGGCCGGTCGCGACCGGCTTGCCGTTGATCGTAAGGCCCGAGAGCGTTCCACCTGCAAGCGACATGTGCGGCGTGATCACACCCGCGCCGGAAAAACCAAGTTCCGCCGGCAACCCGTCGAGCAGGATCGCGCCGCCGGTGGTAAAAAGCGCCACCGTGCCGTTGTCGCGCACCAGTTCCCGGACGGGAACCAGTTCCGAAATGCCGTCGATCAGGCGCTGGCGGTGATCCAACAGCGTCGCGGCGTCCTGGCTGTGGCGCTCGGTACGCAGGATCTTTCCGTTCAGGTCGGCGAGCTGTTCGAGCGAGGTGTTGATGTGCTCGACCGCCGCGGCGATCGAAGTGTCGGCGCGTTCGCGTTCGCCCTGGATACGGTCCGAGACCGTGTTCAGGTGATCCGCGATGCCGCGCCCGGCGGCAACGGCGACCTCTAGCCGCGCTTCGAGGTCGGGGCGGCTGGCGGCCTCGATCAGCGACCCGCCGAAGGCCGCGATCCGTGCCGTCAGCGAGGCCGGGTCGTCTGGCGATCCGATCGCGCGTTCGATCTCGGCAAGGAAATCGGCCGTGGTGGAAAACCGCCCGAGCTCCGCATCGGCCAGCCGCCGGTCGGCCAGAAGCGCCGGATCGACATGCCGGGCGATGCCGCCGACCTGCGCCCCCGAGGGCACGCCGGCGACGACCCGCTGGGTGATTTCCAGCGTGCGCCGGCCATAGCCCTCGGTTGCCGCGTTGGAAACGTTCGAGGACACGACCTCGGCCATCCGGCTGGACACGGTCAGCCCGGACAGCGCGTTCGAGAGGGCGCCGGAGAGGCTCATCCGCGGGCCCCTCCGCCAAGGTTATGGCTATCGCTTGATATTGGTCGTCTCCTGCAGCATCTCGTCGACCGTCTGGATCACCTTGGCGTTCGACGAATAGGCGCGCTGGGTCTGGATCAGCTGGGTCAGTTCGGCGGCGACGTCGGTCGCCGATTCCTCGCGCGCATAGCTGATCACCTCGCCCCAGGGACCGTCGCCGGCATCCCAGAGGAAGAACGGGCCGCTTTCCGGCGAGGTCTGGTAGGACTGGTTCGACAGCGCGATCAGGCCGTTGGCGTTCGGCACGTCGACCAGCGGAATCTGGTAGATCGTGCGGGTGAACCCGATGTCATAGATCGCGTGCACCAGCCCGTTGCCGTCGACCTCGACCGAGGTCAGGTTGCCGACGGGAGATCCGTTCTTGTTGATCGAGACCGGCGCGAAGCTGTCGCTAAGCTGGGTCAGGCCGGCGGGGTCGTTCAGCGCGCCGATGTTCAGGTCGATGTCGCCGCTGGCGGTGGTGATGGTCAGGACCCCGGTCGTGCCGTCATAGGCGCCGCCCGACACGGTGGTGACCGAATCGAGCGTGCCGCCGGCGGTGCGGTTGTCGGCGAAGGTCAGGACGTATTCGCCCACCACGGCACCGCCGCTGGCATCGTCGGTGATCACCATGGTCCACTCGTTCGAGCTGCCGGAACCGGGGATCGTCGGCGTGAAGGTCACGTTCAGAAGTTCCGACGTGCCCATGTTGCCGTAGTATTCCAGCGACATCTCCTGCGGTGCGCCGGACGCCGTCGCTTCGGTCTCGGTCGCGGGCAGGTTCACGCTGATCTGCATTTCGGTCGTCGGGTCGCCCGAGAACTGGTTGACCGTCACCTTGACCGGTTCCAGCCCGGCGACCGTGTCGCGCGGATAGGCCGGGATCGTGCTGTCCACATTGGCGGGCCATCCCATCAGCACAAGCCCGTTCTCGTTGGTCAGGATGCCGGATTCGTCCGGCCGGAACGAGCCGGTGGTCATCAGCTGCAGCGGCAGGTTGCCGTTACCGGCCTTCACCGCCGTCGCCGTGGTGACAGGCAGCATGCCGCGGCCCGACACCGCCAGGTCGGTCGGGTTCTGCGTCGAGACCAGCGGGCCGCGTTCGTCGATCAGCCGCATCGACGAAGTGCGCACGCCCCCGGCGGAGTAGGTGCTGGCCGCGCCGGAGACCACAAGCGCGGAAAAGTCGATCTCGGACCGTTTGTAGCCGAAGGTGGCCGAGTTCGCGATGTTGTCGGAAATCGTCGCCAGCCGTGCGGCGTTGGCATTGAGGCCGGCCACACCTGCGGCGAGCGAAGAGGAAATCGTCATGGGTTGCGCCTTTCTGCTGCATAGCCCCTGTCTGAGCGCCATGCCTAGGCGAACCGAATTAACACCGCGCTAATGGATCGAATTCTCCGGACATTGCGATCAGCGGTGGCGGCGCAGAAGGATCAGCTCGATCCGGTTGTTGCGCGGCGCCATCGGGTTCTTCGCGACCGGCCTGCGGTCGGCAAAGCCGCTGATGCGCTGCACGCGCCCGGGCTTCAGCCCGGTCTCTTCCAGCATCAGCCGCACCCTGTCTGCGCGCCCGGCGCTGAGGTCCCAGACTGGGTTATCCGCCACGACGACGGGCTGCGAACGCAGGTATCCCGCAACGGCGACCTCGTTCTTAACCAAGCCGAAGACCTCGGCCATCATCGCGGTCAGCTGCACCATCAGGCCGGTCGGTTCGTCGCTGTTCTCTTCGAACAGCACGGCGTCGGGCAGGTCGAAGATCTCGACCACCAGCCCCTCGTCGGTGACCCGGGTGACGATGTGGCGCGCCAGGTCCTCGCTGGCCATGCTTTCGCCGCTGCGCGCGGTCAGGGCGTCAGCGATGTCCTGCAGCGCCTTCTCTTCGGCGTCCTTGTCGGCGGCGTCCTCGGCGTCGCTGGTGCCGGTCTCGCCCGACGCCCTGCGGCGGTCGGTCGGGTGAACCAGCGTGGCGCCGCTGCCGGTCCGCGCGAGCGTCTCTTCGGTCAGGATGTCGTCGCCGCCGAACGAGCCTTCGCCGCCGCCCGAAATGCGGTTCACCGGAACCGTCGGATTGAAGTAATCCGCGATCCCCTTGCGTTGTTTTTCCGTCGTCGCGTTCAACAGCCACATCAGCATGAAGAAGGCCATCATGGCCGTCACGAAGTCGGCATAGGCGACCTTCCACGCACCGCCGTGGTGGCCGTCGCCGCCAGTGACCTTCTTCCGCTTGATGATGACGGGCGCGGCATCATTCGCGCTCATCCCACCACCTCGAAATTTTACCCCGCAACCGTGCTAGCAGGTGCAGGTGAAGGCGGCCTTAACCTTTCAAATTGTCGCCATTTCGTCGGCCCGGATCAGGTGCGCGGCCTTCTCGGCGATCATGATCACCGGGGAATTGGTGTTTCCCGAGGTGATCGTCGGCATCACCGAGGCATCCACGACGCGCAGGGCGCCGATTCCCCGCAGCCGCAATGCGGCGTCCAGCGGCGCGGCGGCGTCGGCGCCCATGCGCACGGTGCCGACGGGATGGAAGATCGTCGTGCCGATGTCGCCGGCGGCCCGGGCCAGGCCCTCGTCGTCCTCGATCCCGGGGCCGGGCCTGAACTCTTCCGGCCGGTACTTCGCCAGGGCGGGCTGGGCCGCGATCCGCCGCGTCAGGCGGATCGCCTCGGCGGCGACGCGGCGGTCGCGCTCGGCCGACAGATAGTTCGGGCGGATTTCGGGATGCGCGGCCGGGTCGGGCGAGGTGATGCGCACGTGGCCGCGGCTTTCGGGGCGCAGGTTGCAGACGCTTGCCGTGATCGCATCGAAGGGATGCAGCGGCTCGCCGAAGGCGTCCAGCGACAGCGGCTGGACATGGTACTGCAGATCGGCGGTCTCGACATCGGGACCGGACCGCGCGAAGGCGCCAAGCTGCGAGGGCGCCATCGACATCGGCCCGCTGCGCCACAGTGCGTATTGCGCGGCGATCCGCGCCTTGCCGAAAAGCGTGGCCGCCATCGTGTTCAGCGTCTTCGCGCCGTGCACCTTGTAGGCGCAGCGAATCTGCAGATGGTCCTGCAGGTTTTCGCCCACCTGCGGACGGTCAAGCACCACGTCGATCCCGTGCGCCCGCAACAGATCGCCCGGCCCGACGCCCGAGAGCTGCAGGATCTGCGGCGAGCCGATCGCGCCGGCGGCCAGGATCACCTCGCGCCCGGCGCGCACCTCGTTCAGCGCGCCGTCCCGGCGAAAGGCGACGCCCACGGCCTCGCGGTTCTCGAACAACACCCGCTCGACCTGGGCGTGGGTCTCGACCCGCAGCGTACCGCGGCCCATCGCGGGCCCCAGGAACGCCCTGGCTGTGTTCCAGCGCCAGCCGCGGAGCTGGTTCACCCGGAAATAGCCCACGCCCTCGTTGTCGCCGGTGTTGAAATCGGTGACCTTGGGCAGCCCGGCCTCTGCCGCGGCCTCCATGAAATCGTCGAGCACCTGCCAGTGCAGACGCTGGTTCTCGACCCGCCATTCGCCGCCGGCGCCGTGAAACGCGTCTTCGCCATCGACGTAATCCTCGGACCGCTTGAAATAGGGCAGGACGTCGTCCCAGCCCCAGCCGGGCAGGCCCATCTGCCGCCAACGGTCATAGTCCGCCGCCTGCCCGCGCATGTAGATCATCCCGTTGATCGAGGAACAGCCGCCCAGGATGCGGCCGCGCGGATAAAGCAGGCTGCGCCCGTTCAGGCCCGGTTCCTCGGCCGTGCGGAAGCCCCAGTCGGTGCGCGGATTGCCGATGCAGTAGAGATAACCGATCGGGATATGCACCCAGTGGTAATCGTCCTTGCCCCCGGCTTCCAGCAGCACGACCCGCGCGGTCCGGCTCAGCCGGTTGGCCAGAACGCAACCGGCTGTGCCGCCACCGACGATCACGTAATCCGCGTCCATCTTCCCCGCCTTTCGCAAGAATTCCGGTGCCGCCGCCAGGCATCCGTGCGATCATGCACAGAAGACGTGCCGCGATGCCGGTTTCCCCGGCACCAAGAATGACGACATTCGGACCAGAAGCACAACGCGCCATCCGTTCGGCCGCCAGGATCAGGAGACACCGATGCTGAACCAGATCAGGGGCCTGCACCATGTCACGTCGCTCGCCAGCGGCGCCCAGGCCAACAACGACTTCTTCACCCGCACGCTCGGCCTGCGCAGGGTCAAGAAGACCGTCAACTTCGACCGGCCGCAGGTCTATCATTTGTATTACGGCGACGAGGTTGGCACGCCCGGCACGGTGATGACCTATTTTCCGTTCCCGGGATCGTCGCGAGGCCGGCACGGGACCGGCGAGGTCGGCGTCACCGCCTTCGCGATCCCGAGGGGCACGATGCGCTTCTGGCGCGAGCGTCTTGCCGCGCAGGGCGTCACCGGGCTGGCAGAGGCCAGCACCTTCGGCGAGGCCCGGCTGCATTTCACCGGCCCCGATGGCGACGAACTGGCGCTCGTGGAAACCGAGGATGACCGCGCGCCCTGGACCGGCGGCGACATCGCCGCGGACGAGGCGATCCGCGGCTTTCACTCTGCGTCGATGCGGCTGAAGGATGGCGGCGCCTCTGCCGAACTGCTGCGATACATGGGATATCACGAGGTCGATCGCGACCGCGACGTCACACGCTACGCCGTGCCGGGCGGCAACGGCGCCGATTTCATCGACATCGAGACGCTGCCCGGCGCCAGCCCGGCGGACCAGGGCGCGGGGTCGGTGCATCACATCGCGTTCGCCGTCGAGGATCGCGCGCGACAGCTCGATGTGCGCAAGGCGCTGCTGGACACCGGCTATCAGGTGACGCCGGTGATCGACCGCGACTATTTCTGGGCGATCTACTTCCGCAGCCCCGGCGGCGTGCTGTTCGAGGTCGCCACCAGCGAGCCGGGATTCGACCGTGACGAGGACACCGCGCATCTGGGCGAGGCGCTGCGCCTTCCGACGCAGCACGAACACCTGCGCGCCGAGCTTCTGGAGAAATACCTCGAGCCGATCGAGGACTGAGCCGCGCACCGGCCCGCCGCAGGACATGACCGCGCCGGCCGGCGCATGAGCCAGATCAAGTCAAGGCGGGACAAGACGCAGTAGGTTCCCCGCAGGATGGAGCTTCACCTCGCCTTTCTTACCCTCGGGGCGCTGTTCCTGCTTGGCCTGACCGCCGACCAGGTCGGGCAGCAGACGCGGTTGCCGCGCGTCACGCTGCTGCTGTTGTGCGGCATCGCGGTGGGCAGTTCCGGGTTCGACCTTTTGCCGCCCGAGGCCGAGGCGTGGTACGAATTCCTCGCCATCGCGGCGCTGACCATGGTGGCCTTTCTGCTGGGCGGGTCGCTGTCGCGCAGCAATATGGCCAGCCACGGGCGCACGATCGTGGCGATCTCGGTCGCGGTGGTTCTGATCACCATCGCGATGGTCGGTGCGGGGCTCTGGGCGATGGGGGTCGAACTGGGCCTTGCGCTGATCCTCGGCTCGATCGCAACCGCAACCGCGCCCGCCGCCACCCAGGACGCGATCCGGCAATCCGGCAAGACGGGCCCGTTCGTCGACACGCTCGTCGGCATCGTCGCCATCGACGACGCCTGGGGGCTGATGGTGTTCAGCTTCATCGTGGTGCTGGTCGGCACGCTGAACGGCACCGGCGCCGACGGCGCGCTGGCCCACGCGGCATGGGAGGTCGGCGGCGGGCTTGGCCTTGGCGCGGCGATCGGCGTCCCCGCCGCCTATCTGACCGGCCGGCTGAAGAAGGGCGAGCCGATGCAGACCGAGGCGCTGGGCGTCGTCTTTCTTTGCGCGGGCGCGGCGCTCTGGCTCGGCGTTTCCTTTCTGATCGCGGGCATGACCGCCGGCGCGATCATCGTGAACGTGGCCCGCCACCACGACCGCGCCTTCCACGAGATCGAGCACATCCAGTGGCCCTTCATGATCCTGTTCTTCATCCTCGCCGGCGCGTCGCTGGAGGTTCACACGCTGGCGAATGTCGGCAAGATCGGGATCGCCTATATCGTCTTGCGCATCGTCTCGCGGGTCATTGGCGGCTGGATCGGTGCGGCGGCGGGCGGTGCGCCGGTCGCCGAACGGCCGTGGTACGGCATCGCGCTTCTGCCGCAGGCGGGGGTCGCGGTGGGCATCGCCCTGATCGCGAGCGAGCGGTTCCCGCAGTACGCCGAGACGGTTCTGACCGTAACCATCGGCACGACGGTCGCCTTCGAACTGCTCGGCCCGGCGGCGACCCTGTTCGCCCTGCGCAAGGTGGTGCGGTAGCCGGACCGATCGGCTATGGCCCCACCGCCACCTTTCCGGTCGTGACCAGACGGAAGGTCCAGTCCTCGATCGGCGTGTCCGAGACATCCAGCAGGCTGGAGAGGTAGAACAGCCTGTCGCGGTTGGCGCCGGTGCCGGTGCAGAACCGGTCCTGCAGGAAGAAGGGCGGCGTCGCCTGGTAATGCAGCGTCGCGCGCACCGCCGCCGGCGCCTGGGGCAGATCGGCCAGCGGCACGCGGTATTTCAGCGTATCCCCGCCACCCGTCACGTAATCCGGATCGTCGCCGACAGCCTCGGCCCCGGTTTCGCGCGCCATCATCTCGGCCTCGGTCTCGGTGCCGTCGACCGCCGTCGCGGTCAGCCCCAGCGCCTCGGCCACCGCCACCCTCTGATCGAAATCCAGAAGACCCGCGGGCAGCAGGCGGTTGTCCTTCTTGGTGTGGCAGATCGACAGGAAGCTGGTCGTCAGGTTCGCCGACGGGTCGATCGGGGCATCCTTGCCGCAGGACGGCTGATCGCCCACCGCCGCCGGATCGCCGGGGTTCAGCTTGATCTCCTGGTAGATCTGCACCTGGGTCGGCTGGTTGATCTCGGTGTAGTGCGGCTGGAAATCGGTCTGCGTGACCGTCTTCACGCATTGGCCGTCATACCAGAGCTCGCCGTTCAGCGGGTCGCCCGTGGCGGCATCGACGATCACGCCATAGGCGTTGGTCTTGCCGGAATGCCAGATCGTGGCGCCCTGCGCATCGAACACCTCGAATTCCACGAAAGCGCGGCGAAAGCTGACGCCCGAGGGGAACTTGTGGCCCGCCAGGTTGTCGATGCGGATGTCGACGTCGAGGTACGTGTTGCCGGCGTCGTCGGTCTCGATCCCGCGGCCTTGGACGAAGATGTCCGCCGTCTTGCGCTGCGCGTTCGCGACCATCTCCAGCTCGGTCCGCTCCAGCCCGGCAAGGCCCTTGGCCACCAGCATCGGGTCTTCCAGCGGAATGCCGAGCACGTCCGGAAACTGCTGCGCCATCTTCACCAGGAACAGGTTCAGCCCCACCAAAGTGTGGCGGGCAAAGCCGTCGCGCGGCTGCAGGTCGATCTTGTCGCCGGGCAGCACGTATTCGGCCTCGGGCATGTTCGAGCGTTCCTGGATCGACGCGATCTTGGACCGGAACGGCGTGCCGTCGGGCTGGTGGCTTTCCATGTGGCACCCGGCGCAGGAGACCGGCGTCTCGCCGGGGCCTTCGGGCAGCATCTCGCCCGCAGGCAGGAAAGCCGCACGGCCGGTGCGGAACTTGCTGAACAGCCATTCGGGATACGTGGTCTGCTCGTAGGTGTCCGCGATCACCTCGGGTTGCCCGCCCGGCGGCTGCCACAGCACCGGCAGGTGCACCGTATGGCAGGTGCCACATTGCTCGGAACTGGCGATCGAGGCGTCGAATTGCGGTATGTTGCCCAGCGCGTGCCCCATCGGCGTCTGTTTCGGGTTCGGGAACGGCCCGAACAGGTCGCCCGGCCCCGAAACCAGGAAGCTGCCGGTGAAGGTGCGCCCGAAGCCCTCGAGCCCGCCGATGCCGGCGTTCAGCTGGTCCTGCCGCGCCTTGATGCAGGCGTTCCACTCGCCGTCGTACTCGGTCTCCTGTTCCGGCGTCAGCAGCGTGCGGTGACAGGCGACGCAGGAAATCCCGTCGCGGGCCAGCGCGCCGTACTTCGCGTGCTCCGGATCGTAGTGCACGGCCTGGGGGTCGCCGGTCCCTGCACCCGAATAGGGCACGGCAGTCACGAAATCCGGATTGAAGACGATGCCTTCGCAAACCTTGTCGGGGTCGGACATGTCCACGCCCGTCGCCTTGGCCTCGAGGTAGCCGTCAAGCTGGAACTGGCGTTGCCCCATGATGCCGTGGCAGCCGAAGCAGGTGTTCCAGATCAGCGGGATCGAGCCTGCGTGGAACTGCTCTTCGGACGACAGCTGCGCAAAGAAGATCGGGTCCCGTCCTGCCAGTCCCATCGGCGAGGACCGCCAGGTGGCGTAGGGCGACAGGTTGATCAGGTTGTCGCCATGCGGGTTGGGCACGGTCATGTCGAATGCCAGCCCGGTGGACCCGGCATCGTGGCAGCCGGCGCACTGGTCCGAGGTCAGGTACTCGCTCGACATCGGCGGCGCGTCGTCGCCGTGGCCGGCCCAGACATTGTCGTATAGCTGCGAGGGCAACGTGATCTCGGCCTTGTCGGGCGCGGGCGCGTCCGGCGGCAGGGTGAAATACTTCGCGAAATCGGCGGGCACCTCGGCCAGCGGTGTGCTGTTCGGGATCGGCGCGAACGTGGCCGAGGGCTGCGGCACATGTTCGGGAATGTCGCCCTCGAACTCGGTCAGGAACCAGTCCTGGCTGAGGAACACCAGCGGCTCGCCGGGCTGGCCCTTGATGTTCGCCAGCGACGAGAAGGTCGAGTTGTTCTCGGCCGAGGCGTGGCAATTCAGGCAATACTGCCCGAAACCCGCATAGGCGGGCGAGTTCAGCGGGCGGTTCGGCGGCGGCGCGGGCCAGTCGATGTTCGGGTCGGGCTTTGCCGGATCGAAAAAGCCGAAATAGCCCCAGAACCAGCCGTCCCATGCGGCATCGGCGTCACGCACCATGTAGGCGATGCCGTTGGCGGGCTTCAGGTTCGCCACTTCGCGGTCGCGGCAGCGCGAACCCGGCGGCGTGTACATCTCCTTGACGATGATCGCCCCGTCTGGCACCGGCGCGACGGATTCGGGCGCTGCCGCCCGATCGGCGGGGCGGTTGGCCTCGATCCACTCGATCATCCCGGGCGAGTACCAGATCACCACCGGCGCATGAAAGCCGTGGTATTCCCCGACCCATTCGTTGCGCGCGTTGCGGTGCGCGACATAAGGCCCGGTGTCGCGCACGTACTTGTCCTCTGCCCAGCCGGTGCCGTTCGCGTTCGTCAGTTCGGGATCGCGGTGGCAGAAGGCGTTGAAGAACCGCCCGACATCGGCCTCGTAGTCGTTCAGCGGCTTCGGCGTGCCATCGGCGTTGCTGGGCGCCTGTACCCTGGGCCAAAGGTCCTCGCACAGCGCGTGGTTCGCCGGGTCGAACTGCGGCGCGCCCATGTCGTCGGGGCACAGCCCGTCGGGAAGGGCCGCGCCTGTGGTCAGACCGATGATCGCAAGTGCGCCCGCGATACCGCGACAGATCCCCAATGCCGATGTCATTGCAAAATCCCTTTCCCGGAAATCGAGTGTCTCTGAACCAACCGCGCCAAGCCTAAGCCGGGCCAGCAGGATCACCAAGCCTTTTGCGCGAATCCAAACCCGCAAACTCAATCGAACGTCGTTCAGGCGACATGGCGGGCGAAATGCTGCGCTGCGGCAAAAGGCGCGGGCAGCCCCCTTCCCCCGCCGCCCGGCTTGCGGTATCAGGCGCCGTCCGAACAAGGAGACACCAGATGGGCTACAAGGTCGTCGTCGCCGGCGCCACGGGCAATGTGGGCCGCGAGATGCTGAACATCCTGGCCGAGCGCCAGTTCCCCGTCGATGAGATCGCCGCGCTGGCCAGCCGGAAATCGCTCGGCACCGAGGTCAGCTTTGGCGACAAGACCCTGAAGACCAAGGACCTCGACACGTTCGACTTCACCGGCTGGGACATCGCGCTGTTCGCCATCGGTTCGGACGCGACCAGGACCTATGCGCCGAAGGCGGCCAAGTCGGGGTGCGTGGTGATCGACAACTCGTCCCTGTATCGCTACGACCCCGAAATCCCGCTGATCGTTCCGGAAGTGAACCCCGACGCGATCGAGATGGTGAAGAACCGCAACATCATCGCGAACCCGAACTGCTCGACCGCGCAGATGGTCGTGGCGCTGAAGCCGCTGCACGACCGCGCCCGGATCAAGCGCGTCGTCGTCTCGACTTATCAGTCGGTTAGCGGTGCGGGCAAGGAAGGCATGGACGAGCTTTGGGAGCAGACCAAGGGCATGTACGTGCCCGGCCAGGAACGCGACCCGCAGAAGTTCCAGAAGCAGATCGCGTTCAACGTGATCCCGCATATCGACGTCTTCATGGAGGACGGGTCGACCAAAGAAGAATGGAAGATGGTCGCCGAGACCAAGAAGATCGTCGACCCGGCGATCAAGGTCACCGCGACCTGCGTGCGGGTTCCGGTCTTCGTCGGCCATTCCGAGGCGGTGAACATCGAGTTCGAAGAGTTCCTCGACGAGGACGAGGCCCGCGAAATCCTGCGCACCGCGCCGGGGATCCTGGTCGTCGACAAGCGCGAACCCGGTGGCTACGTGACGCCGGTCGAGTGCGTCGGCGACTATGCCACGTTCATCAGCCGCATCCGCCAGGATTCGACGGTCGAGAACGGCCTGAACCTCTGGTGCGTCAGCGACAACCTGCGCAAGGGCGCGGCGCTGAACGCGGTGCAGATCGCCGAAACGCTCGGAAACCGGGTGCTGCAACTGGCGTGATCCCGGGCCGGAATCGGCGTGCGGTATCGCGTCGGTATTACGTCGGTATCACGTATGTACTGCAGTGCAGCATCGGCGAAATCCCTCGCAGGTGCAGAATCAATTCGCGGGGGCCTCAACGGGCGTTGAGCCCCGCGATCAGCCGCAGGCTGCGGCGGGCCGCCGTGGCGAAGGCGCCGAGGCAGACCAGCCACAGCGCGAGAACCGGCACCGGCCACCCCGCGACGACGGGCAGCGGCACGGCGACCAGCGCCGCAGCGGTGACCGCCGCCATCCGCTGCGGCTTGGCCATCGGTCCGGCGAAGTCCTGGCCGAGCCCCTGCGCCGCGCCAAGCTCTCGCACATAGCTCGTCAGCACCGCGGCCGTGGCCGCCGCCCAGCCGAGGGCGGGCGCGCTTGCGCCCAGCCCGAGGCCCACGAGGATCAGGATGTCCGCCGCGCGGTCCGGCGCCTCGTTCCAGAACGGGCCGTCCGGCGCGCCCTTGCCGCCCTCGACCGCCACCAGCCCGTCCATCAGGTTGCAGACCAGCCGCAACTGGCAGCCGAGCGCCGCGAGGATCAGCCAGACGGCGCGCACCCAGCCCTCGGCTCCGCCGGACAGCCAGAACGCGGCGCCGGCCAGCGCGGCGAAGGCGACCGAGGCCATGGAAATCGCGTTCGGCGAAACGGATGTCGCGGCCAGCCACCGCGCGAGGCCCCGCGCCCAGGCGGCGTTGCGGCTGGCGATCGGGCGGCGGTTCCGCGGGTCAGCCATCGGCGCCCCCGCGCGTCGCCAGCGTCTGCGCATAGATCGCGGCATAGCCGGTCGCGACGCAGAACGGCACCGAGATCGTCGCGAGCAGGGCCGGCGTCCCGGCCAGCCCGTGCGCAACCGTCAGCAGCCCGGCCGAGATGCCGGCGGCGGCCAGCGGCGGCACCCAGCGCCGCCGGTGATCGCTGAACCGGGCCGAGACGGACTCGACCACGCGCTTCAGAAACAGCGTGATCACGGCGGTCAGCGCGCCCTGCACCAGCCCGGCGAGCAGCGGCGCGGGCCAGGGATGCGCACGGTTGGCAAACGCCGCCCAGCTTCCCATCAGCACGAATCCCCCGGCCATGTGCGCCAGATTGCTGCCCGCCACGCGCGCGACCCGGCCGTTCATACCGCCGACCAGAAATAGCGCAGGACGTGGAAGAAGATCGGCGCCGAGAACACCACCGAATCGAGCCGGTCGATGAACCCGCCATGCCCGGCGATCAGGTGGCCCCAGTCCTTGACCCCCTTGTCGCGCTTGATCGCCGACATCACCAGCCCGCCGAAAAAGCCCATCAGCGTGACCAGCAGCGCGATCAGCGCCGCCTGCCAGGGCGTGAACGGCGTCAGCCACCAGAGCCCGGCACCGACGGCCGAGGCCGAGAGGACACCGCCGAGGAAGCCCTCCCAGGTCTTCGACGGCGATAGCGACGGCGCGATCCGGTGCCGGCCGAGCAACTTGCCCCAGACGTATTGCAGCACGTCGCTGAGCTGTACGACGACGACGAGGAACGCGATCAGCAGCACGTTCCTGCCCTCGAAGCCGGGGATTTGCAGGTACAAGAGCGCCGGCACGTGGCTGGCGCAGAAGACGCAGATCATCAGGCCCCATTGGGTTTCCGCGATGCGGGGCAGGAATCCCTCGACCTCGCCGCGCAGGGCCGAAAGGATCGGCAGGAACAGGAAGGCGTAGACCGGGATGAAGATCGAATAGAAGCCGTACCAGTCGATCCAGATCAGCCAGTACTGCATCGGCAGCACGACGAAGAACGCCGCCGCCAGCGCCCAGTGGTCTGCGCGCGACTTGACCGTCAGCGTCAGGAACTCGCGCAGTGCCGCGAGCGACAGCAGCGCGAACAGGATCACCACGCCGGCGCGGCCCGCCAGCAGCGCCAGCGCCAGCAGCGTCACCATCGCCCACCAGGCTCCGATCCGGGCGTTCAGGTTCTCGATGGCCGGGCTGGAATAGTCCGGGGCGAGGCGCGCGCGCAGGCTGCGCCCGACGAGTGTCGCCACCACGAGAAAGACCAGAATTCCGGCCAGCAGAGTCGCGAATTCCGGCGGTGCGGTCATGCGGCCCGCTCCTCGGCGCCGGACAGGGAAAGCAGCGCCGCCTCGGCCCGCGTCAGGAAGGCGTCCTTGGTCTCGCCGGTCTCAAGATGGATCGGCGCGCCGAACCGGACGGTGCAGATCAGCGGGACCGGCACGACCTCGCCCTTGGGCAGGACCGAGTTGAGGTTGTCGATCCAGACCGGCACCAGGTCGACGTTCGGCCGCGCGCCGGCGAGGTGGAAGAGGCCGGTCCTGAACGGCAGAAGCGGGTCGTCTGTGACGTTCCGGGTGCCCTCGGGGAAGATCAGCAGCGAAACGCCGGTGTCCAGCGCCTCGACCATCTGCGCGACCGGGTCGTCGGTGCGGGTCTCGGGGTTGCGGTCGATGAGGACGGCGTTGAACACCTTCTCGCCGATGAACCGCCGCAGCGGGTTGATCAGCCAGTAATCCGCGGCGGCCACGGGCCGGGTCGCCCGGCGCAAGGGCGGCGGCAGCACGGTCCAGACCAGGATGAAGTCGGCATTCGAGGTGTGGTTGGCGAAATAGACCCGCTGGCGGCGGACCGGGTCGCAGCCGTCCCAGATCACCCGGGGCGCGGTGACGATCCGCGCGAAAAGCGCGATCACGTGCCCGGCAATGGTTGCAATCAGCTGCCGCAATGACGTCCCGGCCCGGCCTCTCTCGGGGTGCGGACCAAAATTCCCTGGTTCATGTTCGCGCCAGACTAGCAGGCGGGCGGCGGTTGTGTCAGCCGCTTTCGACCTGGGGGTTCTCGCTGGTCCAGGTCTGCCGGTTGCCGACGCCGCTGTCGGGACCCTCGTAGGTAGGAACCGTCCCGGGGTCGCGCTCGAGCCAGGGCGACCAGGCGGCGGTGGCCCTCGCCGTGGCAAGACCTCAGAACCGCTCGGCGCGCAGCACTTCGCAGTCGGTGACGGACACCACGCCGATATGTTGCTCGACCACCGCGAAAGCCGCCTGCAGCAGGCCCTCGAGCCGTTCCGGGCGGATGATGCAGACCACGGCGACCATGCCGCCGGCGCGGCTGACCTGGCCCTCGCGGCTCCAGCGCCCCGAACGGCCCGAGCCGCCGAGCACCGGCAGCACGGTGTAGCCGCTGACGCCTGTGCCCTCGATCGCAGCCTTTAGCCGGCGCTCCATCGGGGACTCGATGATGATCTCGACACGCTTGGCGGGATGGGTCTGCATGGCTCAGGCTCCGGTCATCCATGTGGCGGCAGCGAGGTAAAGCGGAATGCCCACCGTCAGGTTGAAGGGGAAGGTCACGCCGAGCGACAGCGTGAGGTAGACCGAGGGATTGGCCTCGGGCAGAGCAACGCGCATCGCCGCCGGAACCGCGATGTAGCTGGCCGAGGCCGCAAGCGTCATCAGCAGGATCGTGCCGCCGGTCGAAAGCCCGAGCGCCAGCGCCATCGCCAGCCCGGCGGCCGCGCCGATGGGCGGCATCGCCACGCCAAAGCCGATCGCGCCCGCGTCCAGCAGCCTGCTGCCCTGGCGCAGCCCACGCCCCGCGACCAGACCCATGTCGAGCAGGAACAGGCACAGCACGCCCTTGAACGGCGCCACCACGAAGGCCTCGATCTCGGCCAGCCCCTCCGGCCCCGTCGCCCAGCCGATCAGGAAGGCGCCGATCAGCAGCACGATCGAACCGTTCAGCAGGATTTCGCGCCAAAGCCCGGCATCCATCCTGGCCGAGCGCCCGGCCCGCGCCGCGAGCCACAGCGCCGACAGGATCGCCGGCGCCTCCATCACGGCGGCGACGGCCACCAGGTAGCCCTCGGCCAGTATCCCCTGCGATTCCAGCACCGATGTCGCCGCCACGAAGGTCACGATCGAGATCGAGCCGTAATGGCCCGCGACCGCCGCGGCGTCGGTCGGCGAGAGCCGGGTGATCGCGCCGAGCAGCGCGTAGGCCACCAGCGGCAGGGACAAGGACAGCACCAGCCCCGCAAGCAGCGACAGCGCGAGCGTGGCGTCGATCCCGTGCGAGGCGACGCTGACCCCGCCCTTGAAGCCGATGGCGAACAGCAGGTAGATCGACAACCCCTTGGCCACGGCCTCGGGGATCGACAGGTCGGACCGCGCCAGCGACGCGAACAGCCCGAGCGCGAAGCTGAGGATGATCGGCGACACCAGGTTGCCCGCCGCCAGTGCCAGGATGTCGTTCAACCGCGCCCCCGCCGGACACAGGCGCAATAGCGTACCGCCGATCGCCTTGCCGGCGCGCAGGGCGGGGCATTCCGGCGGGGCGTCATCGGGCTAGACGGCGACGAACTCGCCGCGCGCGGCGTCGTATTGTTCCAGCGCGCCTTCCGAGATGTCGTTCCAGAGACCGTGCAACGTCAGCAACCCGTCCTCGACCGCCGCGGCGACGAAGGGGAAGGTCATCAGGTTTTCCAGCGACACCAGAATCGCCTCGTGTTCCAGCGCGCGCAGCCGTTCGGCGGGTTCGGCGATGCCCTTGACCCGCTCGTATCCCGGGCGCAGCAGATCCATCCAGCGCCCCACGAAGCTGGATTTGTCCAGAAGCTCCGGCGCCGCGCCCGAGCACATGTCGAAGCAGCCCTTGACCCCGCCGCAGCTGGAATGCCCGACGACAACGATATGCGCCACCTTCAGCGCGGTCACCGCGTATTCGACCGCGGCCGAGGTGCCGTGGTGGTCGCCGTCGGGCTCGTAGGGCGGCACCAGGTTGGCGATGTTGCGGTGGATGAAGAACTCGCCCTGGTCGGCGCCGAAGATCGAGGTGACGTGCACCCGGCTGTCGCAGCACGAGATGATCATGGCCCGCGGATGCTGGCCTTCGCCGGCCAGCCGCCGGTACCAGGCCTGGTTTTCGGCATAGGTTGTCGCTTGCCAGCCCCGGTAACGCTGGACGAGATAGGAAGGCAGCGGCTTGGCGGCTTGCATCGCGGTCCCCGGCAATTCGTTTCCCGGCCTCTCTAGCGGGCATTTTCGCGAAATTCGAGCCATTTCCGCATATCGGATCAACCGAATATTCGTCAGTTCGGATCAGCCTGCCCGAGCATGAGGGACAAGGGGTGTGGTGCCGATGCAGGTATGCAAGCTGCGGCCGTCAGAGGCCGTGCAACTGGATATGCGGCGGCTGGAAGAGATCTGCCTTCACTTCGGCTGCATCGGCGGCGAGGCCGCGATCTGTGCCGCGATGGAGGACCTCGCGGTCCTGCTGGAACGGGCGCAGGCGCTGTGGAGGGCCGCGGACTTCGGCGAACTCGGTCTATGCGCGCGACAGATATCCGGCATCGCAGACCGGATCGGACTGGCCAAGCTAGCGCGCGTTGCCGGGACGGTCGAGGCGCTTGCCGGCACCCGCGACGACGCGGCGCTCGCCGCCAATGTCAGCCGCCTGGCGCGGCTGGGCGAGCGGTCGCTGGTGGCGATCTGGGACGTGCAGGACCTGTCGGTCTAACCGCTTGCGGGCGGCGCCCCAGCAGCTAGGCTGGCGCCGGACCAAGCAACCGGAAAGCGCCCATGCCCCTGACCTTCGCCGCGAATGACGCGCCCGCGATCCCGCTGCATGTGGTGACGGCGGAAGGCTTCGACGCCTGGCTCGGCTCGCTCGGCGCGCCCGACCGGGCCTGGATCGAGGCGACCGGGTTCAAGGGGGCTGCGGGGCGGGTCGCATTGCTGCCGGCGGATGGCGGCGGCATCGCCGCGGCTGCGGCGGGCGTCGGATCGGACCGGGACCGCGCGCGCGGCCGCTTCGCGCTGGCCGCGGCCCGCGCCGCGCTGCCCGCCGGCGTCTACCGGCTGGCGGGCGATCCGGCCGGGCTTGACCTCGCGCAGGAGGCGCTGGGCTGGCTGTTGTCGCAGTATCATTTCGACCGCTACAAGGCCGGACCCGGGACCCGCGCCGAGCTGCAGGCGCCTGCCGGCATGGATGCCGCGCGGATCGAGACGATCGCCGCGGGCGAGGCACTGACCCGCGACCTGATCAACACGCCCGCCGCCGACATGGGGCCCGACGCGCTGGAACAGGCGGTGCGCGACGTCGCGGCCGCGTTCGGCGCAGAGGTGCACGCCTGGATCGGCGACACGCTGCTGGCCGAGAACTTTCCGATGATCCACGCCGTGGGCCGCGCCGCCGCCCGCGCGCCGCGGCTGGTCGAGATGCGCTGGGGCGGTGCCGGGCCGCGCCTGACGCTGGTCGGCAAGGGCGTCTGCTTTGACACAGGCGGGCTGAACCTGAAGCCGGGCGCCTCGATGGGGCTGATGAAAAAGGACATGGGCGGCGCGGCGAGCGTGCTGGGGCTGGCGCGCACGATCATGGCGCTGAAGCTGCCGCTTCGGCTGCGCGTCCTGATCCCGGCGGTGGAGAACGCGGTGAGCGGCAATGCCTTCCGCCCGGGCGACGTGCTGACCAGCCGCAAGGGGCTGACGGTCGAGATCAACAACACCGATGCCGAGGGCCGGCTGGTGCTGGCCGACGCGCTGGCGCTGGCCGACGAGGAGGTGCCCGAACTGATCGTGTCGATGGCGACGCTGACGGGCGCGGCACGGGTCGCCGTCGGCCCCGACCTGGCGCCGTTCTACGCCACCGATCCGGCGCTCGCCGACGCGATCCGGGCCGGCGCCGCCGCAGAGGCCGACCCGGTCTGGGAAATGCCGTTCCACGCGCCCTACGAGGCGATGATCGAACCGAAGATCGCCGATCTGGACAACGCACCAAAGGGCGGCTTTGCCGGGTCGATCACCGCGGCGCTGTTCCTGCGCCGGTTCGTGACCGAAACGCCGCGATACGCGCATTTCGACATTTATTGCTGGCAGCCCAAGGCCGAGCCGGGCCGCCCGGTCGGCGGTGTCGGACAGGGCGCGCGGGCGCTGCTGGCGGCCTTGCCCGGGGTGCTGGGCCTGTGACCGACCGGCGGCGCCTGGCCTCGAACGGGCGCGTCGCGCATGTCTCGCTGCGCGGACAGGTGGAAGCCGGGCGATTCGTCGAGGGCGCGCGCCGGCAGCCGAGCGTGACCAGCGTCGCGCTGCTGTCGCGCCCGGACGGCGCGCGCGCGCGCGAGCTTGTCACCGGCGAGGTGTTCGTCGTGCTCGACGACGATGGCCGCCACAGTTTCGGCTTTGCCGAGCGCGACGGCTATTGCGGTTATGTCGGCAGCGCCCTGCTGTACCCGGCCGCCGCTGTCACGCACCGGGTTGTGGCGGCGCGCAGCTACCGCAAGGCGGCGTCCGGGCTGAAGGACACCAGCCGCGCGTTTCACCTGTCCTTCGGGTCGCTGTTGCGCGTGGTCGGCGAACGCGACGGCTGGGCGGAAATCGAGATCGACCCTTCGGACCGGGGCGAGCCGGCTCGCCAGTTCGTTCCCGCGGTGCACCTGGCACCCGTCGGGCAGCGTTTCGGCAACCCGGCCGACGTGGCCGAGCTGCTGCTGGGCACGCCCTATCTATGGGGCGGCAATTCGGCCTTCGGGATCGACTGTTCCGGGCTGGTGCAGGCCGCCTGCCTGGCCTGCGGCATCCCCTGCCCCGGCGACAGCGACATGCAGGCGGCGGAACTTGGCCGGGCATTGCCCCCGGAGACGCCGCCGGCGCGCGGCGATCTGCTGTTCTGGAAGGGCCATGTGGCGATCGCGGCGGATGCGGCGACGCTGATCCACGCCAACGCGTACCACATGGCGGTGGCCTTCGAGCCCATCGAGGCGGCAATCGCCCGGATCGCGGCGCAGGGCGACGGGCCGGTCACGTCGCGCAGGCGGCCCTGACGCCTACTCGACCACCCGGATCAGCTTGCGCTCCAGCACGCGCAGCACGGTCTTCAGGTCGTGCCCGCGCTTCAGGATCTGCCCGTCCATCCCTATGACAGAATAAAGCCCCTGGCGATGTCTGAGCCGGGGGCGTTTCTCGATCCGGTATAGCGGGTGCTCCGCCGTGCGGCGGAACACCGCGAAAACCGCCACCTCGCGCAGGCTGGATATTCCGTAATCCCGCCATTCCCCGGCGGCGACCATGCGTCCGTAAAGCCCCATGATCACCCCCAGCTCCTTCCGGTCGAAGGCGACCTGCTCGGGCAGCCGCGCAACGGGCGGGAACTGGGTCGGCGTCTGGATCGTCATGCCCGAAAGAGTGGAGGCTTCGCGTGGCGAAATCAAGCTGTGGCCGGAACGCGCCGGGAAATGACCGCAGAAATACCACGATCGTTCCGCGTTTCCGACGCGATTGCCGCGAATAACGGGATCATAGCGATGAAGAGCTGTTCCCCGGCGGTGCGGTGTCATAGCCCCCACCCAGTCGCAGCGCCGGGGACGCTCTTGTCGCGAAGCGGCCGCCTTCGGGCGGTTTTTTTCTTGGGCGATGCGCTGGAGGGGCGAGTTTCACACCAGGAACTCAACCAGGACAGACTTTCGCCCAGAAATGACCCGCAAAGCGTCGCCACGCGATCATCACGCCGCCCCGATCGGCGCCGATAACCGGCCCTACAGCGAGTACGAGTGACCCCGGCGGTTCGGCGACATAGCCCCCACCAGATCGAACCGCCGGGATGTTTCGCCGGCCCGACCCGCCCCCCGAGGCGGGTTTTCCTTTTGCATCGCGCGGCGCGACGGGCCATGTAGGGCTCCGACCACGGATGCGCAGGGGGACCCAGCCATCAAACCGGAGGACCGAGCCCTGGCGGCTGGCGCCGCCGACATGGCCGCCGCGCCGCGCTCCGCGCCCACGGCCGGGCCCGAACTGGCCGTGGTCGTGCCGACCTATGACGAGGCGGACAACGTCGCCGAGCTGGTCGCCCGGCTGACCGGCGCGCTCGAGGGCATCGCCTTCGAGATCCTGTTCGTCGACGACGACAGCCCGGACGGCACGGCGGACGCGGTGCGCGCGCTTGCGGCGCGCGACGGGCGCATCCGCTGCCTGCAGCGTATCGGGCGGCGCGGCCTGTCGGGCGCGGTGATCGAGGGCATGCTGGCCACCACGGCGCCCTTTGCCGCGGTGATCGACGGCGATCTGCAGCACGACGAGCGCCGGCTGGGCGAGATGCTGCGGCTGGCGCGGGCCGAGCGGCTCGATCTGGTGGTCGGCTCGCGCTATGTCGAGGGCGGCGGCACCGGCGAGTGGTCCGCGGCGCGGCGGCGCCAGTCGCGGCTGGCGACTGCGCTGTCGCGGCGCGTGGCAGGCGTCACGCTGGCCGATCCGATGAGCGGCTTCTTCCTGATCCGGACCGAGGCGCTGCGCGTTCGCGCGGCCGGGCTGTCGGGCGTGGGCTACAAGCTGTTGCTGGATATCCTGACCACGCCCGGCCCGGCGCTCGACGTGCGCGAGGTGCCCTATCAGTTCCGCGCCCGGCGGCAGGGGCAGTCGAAGCTCGGCACCAAGGTGGCGCTGGATTTCGTCGAGCTTCTGCTGGCCAAGACCGTCGGGCGTTACGTTCCGGTCAAGTTCGTGATGTTCTCGCTTGTGGGCGGGCTGGGTGTGGGGGTGCACTTCGTGGTGCTTGCGGGACTGTTCCGCGGGCTGGACGTGGGCTTTTCCGCGGCGCAGGCCGCGGCGACGCTGGTGGCGATGACGGCGAATTTCTTCGTCAACAACGTCTTCACCTATCACGACCGGCGGCTGCGGGGCTGGCGGCTGCTGCCCGGCTGGCTGTCGTTCTGCGCGGCCTCTGCCGTGGGCGCGGTCGCCAATGTCGGCGTGGCGGTCTATCTCTTCGAATCGCTTGGCACGATCTGGTACGCGTCGGCGCTGGCCGGCGTGCTGGTGGGGGCGGCGTGGAATTATGCGGTGACGGCACTTTACACCTGGAAGATCTGAGCGCGGGGCGGCCGGTGGCCGCGAAGGGCGGCTGCGGGCGCCTTGGTCCGGTCGCGCCGCGTCCGGGTCAATCGGGCGCCGTCCGGCTCAGGCAAAGCTGCCCTGGCAGAACCAGCCCGACGACATCGCCGCGCCGTGGGCGTAGTAAAGCCAGAACCGCTCGCCGCCTTGCGTCGTCACCTGCCAGTAGTCGCGCACGCCCGAACGCCAGTCAGGTTCGTCCAGCCACCATTCGGGCGAGATGCGTTCCGGCCCGCTGACCGCGGCGGTGACATGGGCGCGCCCGCGCCAGCGAAACGCGGCGGGCGGGTCGGGTCGGTCGTCGGCCGTCACCGGCTCGGGCCGCCAGATCATCAGCGGGCGCGGCGTGGGCGGCGCGGGCCAGTCATGCGCCGGCTCGGACCAGGCGGCGGCGAGACGTTTCGAGGTCTTTTCCGGGATGTGGCTGTCGGCGGGATGGACCCGCGTGATCGCCTCGAGCCCGATCCGCGCGCCGATCCGGCCGATCAGGTCGTCAAGCACGGTGTCGGCCCCGAGCCGCGCGCTGACATCCGCCGCGGCATCCATGTGGCCGCGGTGCTGGCGGGCATGCACAGGCTCGGTCACATGCGCCTCGAGCCGGACGCAGTCGATGCCGAAGCCGGCGTCGATGTCGGGGAGCTTGATGATCAGCAGCGGGCGGATCCGGTCGGGGCTGGCCGAGGGGCGGGCGAGCCCGATCTCGACCGTCTGCATCGTCGCGTCGGCGCGGAAAAGCTGCATCCTGACCCGCCGCGCGCCGCGGCCCCTGGCGGTCAGGCGCTTTTCCAGTTCCGGCAGCAGCCGGTCGAGCGCGGCCATGATGTCGGCATCGAGCCCGATCGGGTCCGGCAGGGTCAGCCGCACCGCGAAACGCATCGCCGGCTGCGCCGGCGAGACCGGTTCCGGCGCGACGCCCAGCGCCTGGTCGAGCCGCCCGACCAGCGCCTGGCCGAAGCGGCGGGCGAGCGCGGCGCGCGGCATGCCGGCGAGATCGCCCACCTTGCGCAGGCCGAGGCGGGCAAGCTGGGCTGCGGTGTCGGCGTCGATCCGCAGCGCGGCGACCGTCAGCGGCGCCAGCGCCGAATGCGCCTTGCCGGACGGCGCGATGCGGTGCGTGCGCGGGGTCCGCTGCGCCGCCTTCGGCGCCGGGCCGCCGCGTTCCCAGTGGCGCCGTCTGGCGGCGCGGGCGCGGGTGGCGGGGGCCTCCTGATCGATGGCGTCGCCGGTGCGGGCAAGCGGCGCGGGCTGGCCGGCATAGCGCGCCAGCGCCCAGGCCGCGCCCACCGTGTCGGCGATGCCGCATTGCACGGACAGGCCCAGATCGGCGCAGTCCTGTTCGATCTGCTGCAGGAGCGCTTCCTCGCCGCCGAAGAGATGCGCGCAGCCGGTCAGGTCGACGACCAGGCTCGCGGGCGGCTCTTCGGCGACCCAGGGGCTGAACTTGCCGGCCCAGCGGCGCAGCGCGGCGAGAAACGCCGCCTCGGACTGCGGGTTGGCGAGCCGGGTGGCGAGCTCGGGGCACATCGCCTGCGCGTCGCGCAGCGGCTGGCCGGGCACCAGCCCCGCCGCCGAGGCCGCGACCGAGAGCGAGGCGAGCACCTGCATGTGGTTGCGGTCGGCGACCACGGCGAAGGGCCGGTCGAGATGCCCGCGGTCAAGCCGCAAGAGCCGCTCGGCAGCAAGCCGCGGAAACCAGAGCGAAAGGATACGGCGCTTGGGCATCGGCAGACTCGGCAGCAGATGTTCGGGTTTTGTTCTAGTCCTCTCGCCGGCCGGAGTCGAGTCGGCCGCAGGGCCGTCCGGACCGGCGGAACCGGGCAGAGGACAACCCCGGGGCCGGCTGCCATCGAAATGTGCGCTTCCGCGCGCTCTTGTCCTGCCAGCGGCGAGGCGACGCGCAATCCCGGGCGGTCGGCATGCGACCGGGGCAGGAAATGCGTATTTCCGACGAGAACAAGCATGGGACCCAGCGCCGGGGAAACCGTCGCTTGCAAATACTGGGGCTTTGACCGAGGCTCGCCGGAAGCCGATTTCCAGGGAGAACCGAGATGAAGACCCGTGCCGCCGTCGCCACCGCCGCAGGCAAACCGCTGGAGATCATGGAGGTCAACCTGGCCGGGCCGCGCGCCGGCGAGGTGCTGGTCGAGATCAAGGCCACGGGGATCTGCCACACCGACGAGTTCACGCTTAGCGGCGCCGACCCAGAGGGGCTGTTCCCGGCGATCCTGGGCCACGAGGGCGCGGGCGTGGTGGTCGAGGTCGGCGAGGGCGTGACCAGCGTGAAGCCGGGCGATCACGTGATTCCGCTTTACACCCCCGAGTGCCGGGAATGCGACTATTGCCTGAACCCCAAGACCAACCTCTGCCAGGCGATCCGCTCGACCCAGGGCCAGGGCCTGATGCCCGACGGCACCTCGCGGTTCTCGACCCTCGATGGCGACCCGATCCTGCACTACATGGGCTGTTCCACGTTTGCCAACCACACCGTGCTGCCGGAGATTGCGCTGGCCAAGGTGCGCGAGGACGCGCCGTTCGACAAGATCTGCTATATCGGCTGCGGCGTGACGACGGGGATCGGCGCGGTGATCAACACCGCCAAGGTCGAGATCGGGTCGCGCTGTGTGGTGTTCGGCCTCGGCGGTATCGGGCTGAACGTGATCCAGGGGCTCCGGCTTGCCGGCGCCGACCAGATCGTCGGTGTCGACCTGAACCCGGACAAGAAGGCGATGGCCGAGCGCTTCGGCATGACCGATTTCGTCAATCCGGGCGAGGTCGAGGGCGACCTGGTGCCCTATCTCGTCGACCTGACCGGCGGCGGCGCGGATTATTCCTTCGACGCCACGGGCAACGTGCAGGTGATGCGCGCGGCGCTGGAATGCGCGCACAAGGGCTGGGGTGAAAGCGTGATCATCGGCGTGGCGCCGGCGGGGGCGGAGATCTCCACGCGGCCGTTCCAGCTGGTGACGGGGCGGGTCTGGCGCGGCACCGCGTTCGGCGGCGCGCGGGGGCGGACGGACGTGCCGAAGATCGTAGACTGGTACATGGCCGGCAAGATCGAGATCGACCCGATGATCACCCACACGCTGACGCTGGAGAATATCAACGAGGGCTTCGATTTGATGCATGCGGGCAAGTCGATCCGGTCGGTGGTGGTGTATTGATCCGGCTGGCGCCGGCGCTTTTCCTTGCCGCCGGCACGGCCCTTGCGGAGCCGGTGCTGCGGATCGAGGCGGCCGGGGATCGCCTGGATTTCAAGCCCGGGGAGATCGCCGGGGCCGAGGCGAGGGCCGAGGCCGGGGCGGCGCTGCATGTCGTGCTGACGACGGCGGGGGCACAGAAACTGGCGCTGTTCACGGCAGGGCATGTCGGAGAGGCGGCGACCGTTTCGGCCTGCGCCGAGGTCATCATCCGCGCAACGATCGTCGAGGTGATCGGATCGGGGCGGCTGGCGGCCTCGATGCCCTCGGCGCGCGACGCGGCACGCACGGCGCGGCTGCTCAGGGGCGAGATTGGCTGTGCCGAGCACGCGGCGGAGCGTGGCTGATGCGGGTGCGCGCGGCGGGGCCGGGCGACGCCGAGGCGATCTGGTCGGTGCTGGCGCCGATTTTCCGCGCCGGCGACACCTATACCGTGGACCCCGACATCTCGCGCGGGGACGCGCTGGCCTATTGGCGGCAGGGACGGGTCTATGTGGCTGAGGACAATGGCGAAATCCTCGGCACCTATTACCTGAAGACGAACCAGCGGGGCGGCGGCGCCCATGTCTGCAACTGCGGCTACGCCACCGCGACGGCGGCGCGGGGGCGCGGCGTCGCGGGCGCGATGCTGAACCATTCGCTGGACGAGGCGCGCGCGCTGGGGTACCGGGCGATGCAGTTCAACTTCGTCGTGGCGACGAACGAGGGCGCGATCCGGCTGTGGCGGCGGGCCGGATTCGAAGAGATCGGCCGCCTACCGGGGGTGTTCCTGCATCCCGAAAGGGGCTATGTTGATGCCCTTATCATGTTGAAATCACTGGTGAACACCTGATGACCGACCGCGAACGCAAGCTTTACGCCGTGCTGATCGACGCCGACAACATCCCCGCGCGGTACGCGGGCGCGATTCTGAAGGAGATCACGTCCTTCGGCGAGCCGGCGCTGCGGCGGGTCTATGGCGACTGGTCCTCGGGGCAGCTTTCGGGCTGGACGCGCGAGGTGCGCGACCACGGGCTTGTGGCGCACCAGGAGACCGCGAACACCAAGGGCAAGAACGCCTCTGACATCGGGCTGGTGATCGACGCGATGGACATCCTGCATACCGGCCGCTTCGACGGGTTCGTGCTGGTCTCGTCCGACAGCGACTTCACCGCGCTCGCCAACCGGATTCGCGAGCAGGGCATGGACGTGATCGGGATCGGCGAAGCGAAGGCCCCGGAATCGTTGAGAAATGTCTGCAACCGCTTCATCCTGATCGAGAACATCGTCGAGGAACCGGAACCTGTGCGCGGCAAGCCCTCGAAGGCGACGGGCAAGAAACCCCCGAGCGAGGCGATCCCGCTGTTCCTGCGCGCGATGGACCGGATCGAGCAGGACGACGACTGGTACGCGCTGGGGCTCTTGGGCCAGCATATCCTGGCGGAAAACCCCGATTTCGACTGCCGGACCTACGGCAAGAGGAAACTCAGCGACCTGGTGGCGGGGCTGAACCGGTTCGAGACGCGGAAGACCGGCAACCAGCTGCTGGTGCGGCGGGTGGATTGAGATTAGCGAGCGGTTAACGGGGCGCGCGCGCGAGTCCGGGCGAAGGCCCGCGAATCGGGGGTTAACGCCTTGTTTTGCCCGGAATCGGCACGTCGGTATCACGTATGTATTCCGTCGGTATTGCGTCGGTGCGAAGGGCGGGGTTCGGCGGGGTAAACAGGGCGTGCGGTGGGGTAAGGGGTTGGTAGGGTATTGCGCGGTGGGGGATGGTGGGCAGGACTGCCCATCCTACGGTTGCTCAAACGGCAACA
This sequence comes from Rhodobacter sp., assembly GCA_041627895.1. GTDB lineage: Bacteria > Pseudomonadota > Alphaproteobacteria > Rhodobacterales > Rhodobacteraceae > JBFKQC01. The sequence goes on along the minus strand of JBFKQC010000001.1, from coordinate 105,516 downwards.
GGCCTGGGGGGCTATCGATGAATCGTGTGCTTGTGATGGGCAGAAAACCTGGAATCGTTGCAGCGGTTTCGGAAAGATACGGGGATCTTGGCGTTGAATGGTGTGAGGCCGGCAATCTCTCGGCAGTCGAGCAAGCACTTGATGACTTTCCGGATATCGCCGTTGCCATCATGGGAGCCGGCCTGGACGACAACACCAGAGGCGCCTTGATCGCACTGATAGCGTCGAAGCGCCCGGACATTTCGATTCACCTCAAAGACCGGAAGTCCGGGCCCCAAGGCATGGCCCCGTTTGTTCGTGCCGTTGTCCTGAGCGGTGTGATCGGCTGATCCGGCGCAAGACCGAGAACAATGGTGCTTCCATCAGCGTGCCCGCTTGGGGTGATCTCCTGCTGACGGTCCAATACGATCTTCTTTGGCCGCGCGTAGAGTACGAGGTCCGATGCCCGTCGGCGCGGCGGGGTGGAACCCCGCCCTACGCGTCGTGGCGGGACCCCGGATCGGAGCGGACCGGGGCGGTTCCTGCCGGATCGCGCGAACAGCGGCCGAAGGCCGCCACGCGAGCGCCCGACCGCCCCCCCGGGCGGGCGCTTTTGTGGCGTCGCGCACCGAATGGGCGTTGGGGAGAGGTGGCGCCATCAAGCGCGGGCCGGCACCGTTGCGGCGCCCGCCCGCGGTCGGTCGCTCGCGCGGCGTTGCGATCGTTCGGGCAAGCCTTGCCAACGGGTGCCGGGAACCGGGGGGTTTGCATCCGCCGGTGCGGTGGGTGAGATCAGCCAGCCTGCGGGGCGCTCTCAGCCGGCCGCGCCGTACCGCGCCAGGAACGTCTCTACCGCGCCGCGGATCACGCGGGCGATCTCGGCGTCGGTGAAATCGGTCTTCACCCCCATCATCATCTTGGTGTGCACGCCCGCCTTGCAAAGCTCGATGAACTGGTCGGCGGCGAGATCCATGTCGTCGATGGCGAGCTCGCCGGCGGCGATGCGGTCGGCGAGGTAGGCCTTCAGCGCGGTGCGCGCGATGGTGGGGCCGGAATTGTAGAAGTCGCGGCCAAGCTCGGGGAAGCGTTCGGCCTCGGCCACCGCGATGCGGAAGGTCTGGCGGCCGAGATCGCTGAGGAAGAACCGCACCATCGTCGAGGCGGCGTTGAACAGCACTTCGCGCGCCGGGCCGGCCATGCGGGTCTGGGCGATGGCGGCGTCGGCCTGGCGCTGGCATTCCTGCTTGGCGACCTCCATGAACAGGTGCCGCTTGTCGGGGAAGTAGCTGTAGAGCGTGGCCTTGGACACCCGGGCGGCGCGGGCGATGGCGTCGACGCTGGCGCCCTCGAACCCGTCGGCCATGAACACCTGGCGCGCGCCTTCCAGCACCTGGTCGAACTTGCGGCCCTTCTTGATCTCGACGGGTTCGACGTTCATCCATGTCCTCCGGAAAGCGAATATAGACCGATCGGTTCAGTTCCGGCAAGGCGGAATGCGCCGCTGCCGGGGGGTTGCAACCGGGCGCGGCCTGCGACCTATTTGGACCGATTCCAGCGAGTAGGTGCGGCGATGATTCCAGGTGTGACCAGCAGGCGGCGGTTTTCCGACCTGGGCGAGCAGGAAATCCTGGCGCTGGCGATCTCGTCCGAGGAGGACGACGCGCGCATCTACCGGATGTATGCCGAGCGGCTGCGGGCCGAGTTTCCCGGCAGCGCGGCGGTGTTCGACGGCATGGCGGCGGAGGAGGACCAGCACCGGCACCGGCTGATCGAGCTGCACAAGAAGCGGTTCGGCGAGGTGATCCCGCTGATCCGGCGCGAGCATGTGTCGGGGTTCTACGCGCGGCGGCCGGTCTGGCTGGTGGAGAACCTCGGGCTGGAGCGGATGCGCGACGAGGCCGAGGCGATGGAGCGCGATGCGGAAGCCTTCTATCGCAAGGCGGCGGCGCAGACGCAGGACGCCGATACCCGGAAGCTTCTGGGCGATCTGGCGGCGGCCGAGGCGGGGCATGGCGAGACGGCCGACGCGCTGGTCGAGGAACACCTGGACGACGAGACGCGGGCGGGCGAGGACCGGGCCGCGAAACGGCAGTTCGTGCTGACCTGGGTGCAGCCGGGGCTGGCAGGGCTGATGGACGGCTCGGTCTCGACGCTGGCGCCGATCTTCGCCACGGCGTTCGCGACGCAGGACACGCACACGACGTTCCTGGTGGGACTGGCGGCGAGCGTCGGCGCCGGCATTTCGATGGGGTTCACCGAGGCGGCGTCGGACGACGGGGAACTATCCGGGCGCGGCTCGCCCTGGAAGCGCGGTTTCGCCAGCGGCATCATGACGGCGATCGGCGGGCTCGGCCACGCGCTGCCGTACCTGATCCCGGATTTCTGGACCGCGACGGTCATCGCCATCGCGGTGGTCTTCGTCGAGCTCTGGGCGATCGTCTGGATCCAGAACCGGTTCATGGAGACGCCGTTCCTGCGCGCGACCTTCCAGGTGGTGCTGGGCGGTGCGCTGGTCTTCGGCGCGGGCGCGCTGATCGGCGCGGGGTAGCGGCTGCACATGGCGACCGGCCGGCGCCCGGCGGGGCCGCATCCGGGGACCGGCGGCAACACCGCGCGGCGCGAAGGGGCCGAGGCGTTTGCAGCACCGGCGCGGGATGCTAGAGGCGCCGCATGGTCGAGATATTCCTGAAGACGCTGCCCTTCTTCATGCTGATCGGCGTCGGCTATGCGGCGGCGGCGACGCGGTTCTTTTCCGAATCCATGGCGGCGGCGCTGACCAAGTTCGTGTTCTACTTCGCGCTTTCGGCCATGCTGTTCCGGTTCTCGGCGAACCTGAGCTTCGGCGAGGTGTTCGATCCGAGGTTCGTCATGGTCTATCTCTGGGCCACCGCCTTCGTCTATCTGATCGCCAGCGCGGCGGCGCTGTGGCGCGGCATTCCGATTGCCGAGGCGGCAGTCGAGGCGCAATGCGCGGTGATCGGCAATATCGGCTTTCTCGGCATCCCGATGCTGGCGCTGCTGATGGGCGAGGCGGCGGTGGGCTACATCATGATGATGCTGGGGGTGGACCTGCTGGTCTTCGGCACGCTGATCGTGATCCTGATCACCGGCAGCCGGGCCGTGCCCGAGGGGCCGGGGCCGGTTGCGCTGGCCGCGAAGGGGCTGGCGACCAACCCGATGCTGCTGTCGATCGTCCTGGGGTTCACATGGTCGGCGATGGACTGGCCGATCCCCGGGCCGGTGAACGAGTTCCTGGCGATCCTCGGCGCCGCGGCGACGCCGGGGGCGCTGTTCGCGATCGGCGCGTCGCTGGCGTCGAAATCCGCCGAGCGGCCTTCGGTCGCCGCGTGGCTTTCGTTTTCCAAGCTGGTGCTGCATCCGGCGGCGATCGCGGTCGCGGCGCTGGTGGTCTGGCCGGTCGAGCCCTATGCGGCCGCGGTGATGATCGCCAGCGCCGCGATGCCCACGGCGGGCAACATCTACATGCTGGCGGCGAATTACGGCGTCGCGCCGCAGCGGGTGTCGTCGACGATCCTGATCTCGACCGCCGCCAGTGTGGCGACGGTGTCGCTGGTGCTGGCCTGGCTTGCCGAGCGCGTGGCGTTTCAGTAGGCCGGGTCAACGGCGGGAGGCACAGAGATGGAAACCGTATCGGAAAACGCCTGTTTCGGCGGCGTGCAGGGGGTCTATGCCCATCGCTCGGCGGCGACCGGGACCGACATGACCTTCGGGCTGTACCTGCCGCCGCAGGCCAGGTCGGGCCGGGTGCCGGTGCTCTGGTATCTCTCGGGGCTGACCTGCACGCACGAGAACGCCATGGTGAAGGCCGGCGCGCAGGCGCATGCCGCCGCGGCCGGGATCGCGCTGGTCTTTCCCGACACCTCGCCGCGGGGCGAGGGCGTGGCCGACGACGAGGCCTATGACCTGGGCCAGGGCGCGGGGTTCTACGTGAACGCCACCGAGCCGCCCTGGGCGCCGCATTTCGCGATGTGGGACTACGTGACCGGCGACCTGCCGGCGCTGCTGTTCGCCGAGTTCCCGCTGGACGAGGCGCGCCAGGGCATCACCGGGCATTCGATGGGCGGGCACGGCGCGCTGACCGCGGCGATGACGCTGGCCGGTCGGTTCCGCAGCGTCTCGGCCTTCGCGCCGATCTGCAACCCGACGCAAAGCGACTGGGGGCGCAAGCAGTTGGCGGCCTATCTGGGCGCGGACATGGCGGCCTGGGCCGCGCATGACGCGAGCCTTCTGATGGCGGCGCGCGGGTTCGACGGGCCGATGCTGATCGACACCGGCACGAAGGACCAGTTCATCGACCTGCTGCGCCCCGAGGCGCTGGCCGGGGCGATCGCCGCACGGCGCCAGCCGGCCGCCTTCCGGATGCAGGCGGGATACGACCACAGCTATTTCTTCGTGGCCTCGTTCATGGCCGATCACGTGGCGTTCCACGCCGGGGCGCTCGGCGCCTGAATGGGGCTATGGCGCGACATCCGGCTGGGGGTCCTGAAGCTTTCCGACGTGTTGCAGCCGGTCAGGCGCCATACCCGGTTCACGCACGAGTTGCGGGCCTTTCCGCTGCCCGAGGCGCAGCCCCTGCCCGACCCGCTGCCCGAGGTCGCGATCCTGACGCCCTGCAGGAACGCCGCGCAGGACCTTGAACGCTATTTCGCGCTGGTCGATGCGCTGGACTATCCCGGGGACAGCCTGCACCTGCGGCTGCTGGAGGGCGATTCCACCGACGACACGCGCAGGCTTGCCGCAGACGGCATCGCGGCCCGTGCAGGGCGGCTGGCCAGTGCCGGGCTGCTGACCCTCAACACCGGGTTCGAGCAGGGCGCGGGGCGGCGCTCGCGCCCCGCGATCCAGCGCGACCGGCGCGCCGCGATCGCCGCCTGCCGCAACCGGCTGATGCGGGCGGCGCTGGACACGCGCGCGGGCTATGTCCTGTTCATCGACGTCGATCTGGCGGCGATCCCGCCCGACACGCTGAAGCGCGCGCTGGCCTTTCGTGCGCCGATCCTGATGGCGAACTGCCTTCTGGAGGACAGCGAGGCGGTCTTCGACCTCAACGCGTTCCGCTATACCCGCCCGATCACCGACCGGATGGCGCGGCGCTATGTGCGGGGCGGCATCTACCAGCCGCCGCGCGGCTATTTCCGCGAATACCCCGATTTCCGGCAGGGCCGCGAGATCGAACCGCTGCATTCGGTCGGCGGCACGTTCCTGCTGATCCGGCGCGACGTGGCCGAGGCCGGGGTGGATTTCCCCGAAGCCCCCTATCAGTTGCACATCGAGACCGAGGGTTTCGCGCTGAAGGCCGCGGAGGCCGGGTTCGGCGCATTCGTCGCGCCGCAGCTCGTCGTCCGGCACCCGTGGGAGCGATGATCTACGTCGATGCAGACGCCTGCCCGGTCAAGGCCGAGGTCGAGCGGGTCGCCACGCGGCTGCGGGTGCGCGTGGCGATGGTGTCGAACGGCGGGCTGCGGCCATCGGCGAATCCGCTGGTCGAGATGGTCTTTGTCGCCGCCGGCCCGGACGAGGCCGACAAGTGGATCGCGGAACGCGCCGGGCCGGGCGACGTGGTGGTGACCGCCGACATTCCGCTGGCGGCGAAATGCGTGGCCGCCGGCGCGGCGGTGCTGAAGCCGAACGGCGAGGCGCTGACGCTAGCCAATATCGGCAACGCGCTGGCGCTGCGCGACCTGATGGCCGATTTGCGCGCCGCCGACCCGTTCCGGCAGGGCGGCGGCAAGGGGTTCACCCGCGCCGACCGCGCGCGGTTCCTCTCGGCGCTGGACCGCGCGGCGCGGGCGGCGGGCGCGGGGCCGGCGTAGCGCGCGGTGACCCGAACGCCATGACCGGACCGGGGGCCGCCTGCCCATTTCCGCTTTCGGACGGCGCGGAAGCCCCGTAACCTGAGCCCATGCGGGGCCGAGGGGACGGCATGGCGATCGAGGCGGTGATCTTCGACATCGGCAACGTGCTGGTGGAATGGCAACCGGCCAGGCCGTTCGACCGGCTGCTGGGGCAGGCGCGGCGCGAAGAGCTGTTCCGGCGGGTCGACTTCGCCGCGATGAACGTCAGGGTCGACCTTGGCGCCGACATCGCCGCCGAGGTTCGCGCGCTTGCCGAGGCGCACCCCGAGGACGCGCGCGACATCCTGATCTGGCACGAATGCTGGCTGGAGATGCTGCAGCCCGACCTGCCCGACACGGCGGCGCTGCTGCGCGGTCTGCGGGCGGGCGGCGTGGCGGTGCATGCGCTGTCGAACTTCGGCGCGGGCACGTTCGAGCTGGCCGAGCGCCACTATCCGGTGCTTGCCGAGTTCGACCGGCATTTCATCTCCGGGCGGCTGGGCGTGATGAAGCCCGACCCCGCGATCTATGCCCATGTCGAGGCCGAGCTTGGCCTGGCGCCGGGGGCGATGCTGTTCACCGACGACCGGCACGAGAACATCGCCGCCGCCGCGGATCGCGGCTGGCAGACGCACCTCTTCGAAGGGCCCGGCGGGTTGCGCGACCGGCTGGTCGTCGAGGGGCTGCTGGCAGGTTCAGCGCCGTGAGCGTGCCGGTGATCCCCTTCGCCGAGGGCGAGGCGCGGCTTGACTGGTTGACGCTGACCGAGCGGCTGGCGGCCGGGCACCGGCTGCCGCGGGCCGAGGTCGGCGACACGTTCCTGCGCCGCGGCGGCGACACGGTGCTGAGCCGCGCTGCCTGGATCGACGGGCTGGGGATCGCGGTGAAGACCGCGACGATCTTTCCCGGCAACCGCGACGCGGCACCGATCAACGGCGGCGTCTGTCTTTATTCCGACGCGGACGGCACGCTTGAGGCGATCGTCGATTTCCACCTGGTCACCAAGTGGAAGACGGCGGGCGATTCGCTCTTGGGCGCGCTGCGTCTGGCGCGCAAGGACAGCCGCGAGGTTCTGATCGTCGGCGCCGGCAGCGTCGCCGAAAACCTGATCGCGGCCTATGGCGCGGGCTTTCCCGGCGCCGCGTTCACGGTCTGGAACCGGACCCGCGCGCGGGCCGAGGCGCTGGCGGCGGCGCATCCGGGCGTGACCGTGGCGGCGGACTTGCCCGGGGCGGTGGCGGCGGCCGACATCGTCGCCTGCGCCACGATGTCGACCGAGCCGGTGCTGAAGGGCGAGTGGCTGAGGCCCGGCCAGCATGTCGACCTGATCGGCGCCTACCGCGCCGACATGCGCGAGGCCGACGGCGCCGCGCTGCGGCGCGCGCGCATCTTCGTCGACAGTTTCGACACCACGCTGGACCATATCGGCGAACTGAAGACGCCGCTTGCCGAAGGGGTGATCGGGCGTGCCGACGTGCTGGCCGATTTCTACGATCTCGGCACCGGCCGGTTCGCGCGCACCTCGGACGACGAGATCACGCTTTTCAAGAACGGCGGCGGCGCGCATCTGGACCTGATGACAAGCCGCTACATCCTCGACGCCTGGGCGGGCTGATGGGCTGGCTGGTCCTGATCCTGCTGGCCGCGGCCGCCGTGGCACCGTTCGTGGCAGAGCGCCGGCGGCCCGACATGGACGACGACGTGCGCGCGCTGGCGCCGGGGCGGTTCGCGGCGCTTTCGGACGGGCAGACGCATTATCAGTGGCAAGGTCCCGCGGACGGCCCGGTGCTGGTCTGCGTCCACGGGCTGACGACGCCCGCCTATGTCTGGGACCGGCTGGCCCCCGCGCTGGCCGAGGCCGGGTTCAGGGTGCTGACCTACGATCTTTTCGGGCGCGGCTATTCCGACCGGCCGCGGGGCCGGCAGACCCGCAGCTTCTTCATCCGGCAGCTGCGTGAGCTGTTGCAGCACGAGGGCGTCGGCGGGCCGGTTTCGGTCATCGGCTATTCGATGGGCGGCAGCATCGCCACGATCTTCGCCGCCGAGGAACCGGATCGCGTCGACCGGCTGATCCTGCTGGCGCCGGCGGGGATGATCCACGCGCCCGGCAGGCTGGCCGCGATCGCGCGCCGGCTGCCTGTTGTCGGCGACTGGCTGATGCTGACCTTCGGCGGGGCGCAATTGCGCGGCGTTGCGCGCGAGTTGGCGCGCGCGGCGCCCGATCTTGCCGGTGTGGCCGAGCGGCAGGGCGCCGAGACCGCCTGGCGCGGATATCTGCCGGCGGTGCTGTCGAGCCAGCGCAACCTGCTGGCCGAGACGCTGGAGGAAGAGCACCGTGCCATCGCCGCATCTGGGCTGCCGGTGCTGGCGATCTGGGGCCGCGAGGACAAGGTGATCCCGATCACCGCGATGGGCCGGCTGACCGAGTGGAACCGGGATGTGCGGCACGGCGTGATCGAGGGCGCGGGCCATGCGCTGGGACTGACCCATGCGACCGAAGTGATCGAGGAACTGGCGCGGCTGCTGGCCGAGTAGAGCACATTCCGCGATCTTCGAGTCACGGAATGCGCCCGATCCTGATTGCCGGGCGCAACTTCGCGGCGCTTCGCCCGATCGGCTTCGCTGGAAATTGCTTTAGCGCGGGATGTCCCCTGGCGGAACCGCGCGGGCCGCGCGGATCAGCCCGCCCGGGTAAGGTCGTTGATCATCTGGTCGAGGTCGCCGCGGCGCCGGTCGAGCATGGCGCGGATCTCGGTCGCCTCGCTGTTCACCAGGCTGATCCCCTCGATGCGCATGTCGAAGAACAGGCTGCGCCCGCTCTTGTCGCTGACGAAGAAGCTGACGTCGAACGGTGCGCGGCCGCGCAGCTTGGTCAGCGTCTTGACCTCGAAGAACGACTTGACCGCGCGGGCCTCGATCACTTCGACCCGGCCGCCGATGAACTCGCGGAAGCGTCGCCCGTACTTGCGCGCCATGTAGCCCTGGAACGCCCGCGAATAGGCCTGCATCTGCGCGTTGGTGGCGCTGCGGGCGGGGGGGCCGAGCGTCTTGAAGGCGATGAAGTTGACGTCGGCATAATCGCCGAAAATCCGCTCGAACTCGGCCAGCATCGCGCCTTCCGAGCCGCCGGAGTTGATCACGGAGTTGATCCGCGCGACGACCTGGTCGATCAGGTGTTCGGCCTGCGCCGAGTTCAGCGCCAGCGCCGGCGCACCGGCCAGCATGGCGACGGTGCCGCCGCCGGTCACCGCCAGAAACCTACGTCGCGTGAGATCATTGGCCATAGAAGTCCTCGTAATCTTCGAACGTCTCTTCCGAGTTCACCGCGGACTCGCCACCCAGCTGGAACCGCCGCGATTCCAGGTAAAGCAGCCGCGACTGCGCATACGAATCCGCGCTTTCGTACAATATAGAATCGATCGTGTCGGCGAAACGGCCCCGGTCACCAATACGTGATGCGACGCCCGACACAGGGATCGCATAGCGCTCGGGCGTCGGCAGGATATAGCTCAGTGGGTTGGTGAACAGGTCCACCGCCTTGCCGATCGCGTCGCGCTTGGTCGAGGGGCCGAGCAGCGGCAGTTCCACATAATGCCCCTCGGCCGCGCCCCAGACATGCAGGGTTTCGCCGAAATCGCTGTCGCGTGCGAAGAGTCCCCAGTCGGTGGCCGGGTCGAAGATGCCGCCGATTCCGAAGGTGGTGTTGATCAGGAAGCGGGTGAAGTTGTGCGCCGCGTCGTCGATATTGGCCTGTAACAGGTCGTTGACGATGTCCGACGGCGTGCCGAGATTCTGCGCGAAGTTGCCGACCGAGCGCATCACCGGCTCGGGCAGACCGCCCGCACCGCCCGACAGGGGCTTCAGGATCGTCCGGTCGATGGCCTTGTTGGCCTCGTGCACGGCGCGGTTCTTGTCTTCGTAAGGATCGTTGATGCCGTGCGCGACCTCTGGCGTGCCGCAGCCGGCAAGCGCCACGACGGCAAAGGCCAGAAGCGCGGCGATGCGTCCGGTCAGATGGCGGGCCATGGCAGCAATTCTTCTAATACCCACAAAAATCTCACCCGGATTCACATAATGGATGACGCCGCGTTTCCCACATATTATCCGAATCTCGTGTAATTGTAGTGGCCAATTGGTGACATTCAGCGATTGGCGGAGGGTGTGGCGATCGACGCGACCGCGCTGCGCAGGCCGGATATCGAGGCCGGGCGAAGGGAACTGCGGCAGGCCCGGCGGGCCAGCCGCGGGCTGTTCTGGGCCGTCGGAATCTTCAGCTTCTTCGTGAACCTGCTGATGCTGACCGGCCCGATCTTCATGCTGCAGGTCTACGACCGGGTGCTGGGCAGCCGCAGCCAGGAAACGCTTCTGGCGCTGTTCATCCTGATGGCGTTCCTGTTCGGGATGATGGGGCTGCTGGATTTCGTCCGCGGCCGCATCCTGGCGCGAATCGGCGCGACGTTTCAGGCGGCGCTGGACCGGCGGGTCTTTTCCGCGGTGGTGCGGAAGGCCAGCGTCGTCCAGGACCCGAGCGGCAGCAACGAATTGCGCGACCTCGAGGCGGTGCAGCGGCTGCTGGCCTCGCCGGTCTTCGCGGCGCTCTTTGACATCCCCTGGACGCCGGTCTTCCTGTTGGGAATCGCCGTCTTCCATCCCTGGCTCGGTGCGCTGGCGGTGGTCGGCGGAACCGTGCTGATCCTGGTGACGGTACTGAACCAGGTGATGACCAAGGGCCCGGTGCTGAACGCCAACATGGCCAACGCGCAGGCCGAGCACCTGTCGGACCAGATCAGGACCGAGGCCGAGATGGTGCGCAGCATGGGCATGCAGTCGGCCGCCTTCGCGCGCTGGAACATCGTGCGCGGCCGCGCGCTGGCCTCCGGCGTGCAGTCGAGCGACCGCTCGGGCGGGTTCTCGACGCTCTCGAAGACGCTTCGGCTGTTCCTGCAATCGGCGATGCTGGGCCTCGGCGCCTACCTGGTGCTGACCGCCGATCTGACGCCCGGCGCGATGATCGCCGCCTCGATCCTGCTGGGCCGGGCGCTGGCGCCGATCGACCTGGCGATCGGGCAATGGCCGCTGATCCAGCGCGCGATGAAGGGCTGGCAGTCGCTGGCGGAGTTGCTGGCGCTGGTCCCGGTCGAGCCCGAGCGGATGGCGCTGCCGGTGCCGGCGGCGAAGCTGACGGTGCAGCAACTTACCGTGGTGCCGCCCGGCGAGAAGGTGGCAAGCCTGCGGCTGGTGTCGTTCGACGTCAAGCCGGGCCAGGCCTGCGGTGTGATCGGGCCCAGCGGATCGGGCAAGTCGACGCTGGCGCGCGCGATCACCGGGGTCTGGCGCCCCGCGGGCGGCAAGATCCGGCTGGATGGCGCGGCGCTGGAGCAGTACGATCCGGATGCGCTGGGCCGGCATATCGGCTTTCTGCCGCAGCGCGTGCCGCTTTTCGACGGCACGATTGCCGAGAATATCGCCCGGCTGAGCCTGCAGCCGGACCCCGCCAAGGTGATCGAGGCGGCTCGCAAGGCCGCGGCGCACGACATGATCCTGAAGCTGCCCGACGGCTATGACACCCGCGTGACCTCGGGCGGCGGGCGGCTGTCGGGCGGGCAGATTCAGCGCGTCGGACTGGCGCGGGCGATGTATGGCGAGCCGGTTCTGCTGGTGCTGGACGAGCCGAATTCGAACCTCGACAACGAAGGCTCGCGCGCGCTGAACGCGGCGATCCGGCAGATGAAGGCCGAGGGCCGATCGGTGATCATCATGGCGCACCGGCCCGCGGCGATCGAGGAATGCGATACGCTTCTGGTGCTCGACATGGGCGCGCGCCGCGCCTTCGGGCCGCGCGACGAGGTGATGAAGGAGGTGCTGCAGAACTACCGCGAGGTGCGCCGCAGCGCCGGGCCGGGCGGCGTGACATGAGCGACGCGCCGACCCCCCGCACGTTTTCCTCGCGCCGCCACCTGATCCTGGGCGTGCTCGGGCTGCTGATTCTGGTGGGCGGCTTCGGGTCGTGGGCGGTGCTGGCCAACATCTCGGGCGCGATCATCGCCACCGGCCAGGTCGAGGTGGAAAAGAACCGGCAGGTGGTGCAGCACCCAGACGGCGGCGTGGTGGCCGAGATCCGCGTGGGCGAGGGCGACCTGGTCGCAGAGGGCGATTTGCTGGTCCGGCTCGACCCGCTGCGGCTGAAATCCGACCTCGCCATCGTCGAGAGTCAGCTGTTCGAACTGATCGCCCGCCGCGGCCGGCTGGAGGCCGAGCGCGACGGCGCCGCCAGCATCGCGTTCGAACCGGAACTGATCGACCTGGCCGCCGGGCGGCCCGAGGTGGCCGACCTGATCGACGGCCAGCAGCGCCTGTTCGAGGCGCGGAATTTGTCGATGGCGAACGAGACCGAGCAGCTTGGCAAGCGGCGCAGCCAGATCCTGACCCAGGTCGACGGCATCCGGGCGCAGATGGATTCGCTCGAAATCCAGATCGAGCTGATCCGCAAGGAACTGGCCGACCAGCAGTCGTTGTTGGACCGCGGGCTGGCGCAGGCGACACGGGTGCTGGGGCTGCAGCGCGAAGAGGCGCGGCTGGTCGGGCGCAAGGGCGAACTGGTCGCCGGCGGCGCGCAGGCCGAAGAGCGCATCACCGAGATAGATATCGAGATCCTCAAGCTCGACACGCTGCGCCGCGAGGACGCGATCACCCGGCTGCGCGATCTTCAGGTGCGCGAGCTTGAACTGGCCGAACAGCGCCGCGCGCTGCAAAGCCAGCTGCAACGGCTGGACATCACCGCGCCGGTGGCCGGCATCGTCTATTCGATGCAGGTCTTTGCGCCGCGTTCGGTGATCCGCCCGGCCGAGCCGGTGCTGTACCTGATCCCGCAGGACCGGCCGCTGGTGATCGCGGCACAGGTCGACCCGATCCATGTCGACCAGGTCTTTGCCAGCCAGGCGGTGACGGTGCGGTTTTCCGCCTTCGACAGCCGCACCACGCCCGAACTGACCGGCCAGGTCGTGCAGATTTCGGCCGATGCGCTGATCGACGAGACGACCCAGCGCAGCTATTACCGCGCCGAGATCCGCCTGCCCGAGGGCGAGATCGAAAAGCTGCCGCCGGGGCTGGTGCTGATCCCGGGCATGCCGGTCGAGGCCTTCATCCGCACCGAGGACCGCACGCCGCTGGCCTATCTGGTCAAGCCGCTGACCGACTATTTCGCCAAGGCGTTCCGCGAAAGCTGAACCCGCAGCGCGGGGCCGGTGCGGAATCGGTTTTCCTTTGCCGCGGGCCGCGCTAGCGTGCGACGCGAATGACCCGCGAAAGGACCCCGACATGCCCGGAGCCATCGAGACCCGCCTGGCCGAACTGGGCGTCAGCCTGCCCGACGCGCCTGCGCCTGCCGCCAATTACGTGCCCGCCGTTCAGGTCGGAGACATCGTCTATGTCTCGGGCCAGATCAGCCAGACCGCCGAGGGGCTGATCAAGGGCAAGCTTGGCGCCGACCTGGACGTCGCGGCCGGCGCCGCCGCGGCGCGGACCTGCGCGATCAGTCTGCTGGCCCAGGTTCGCGCGGCCTGCGGCGGCGATCTGGACCGGCTGGTGCGCGCGGTCAAGCTGACCGGCTTCGTCAATTCGACCGCCGACTTCACCGACCAGCCGAAGGTGATCAACGGCGCCTCGGATTTCCTGGTCGAGGCGCTGGGCGATGCCGGGCGGCATGCGCGGTCGGCGGTCTCGGCGGCATCGCTGCCCCTGGGCGTCGCGGTCGAGATCGAGGGCATCTTCCAGGTCAGATGACCCCGCTCGACCCGAAATTCCTGCGCCTGCCGCTTGCGCATCGCGGCTATCACGACTGGGATTTGCGGCGCCCCGAGAACTCGCGCGCCGCGTTTTCAGCGGCCATCGCGGCGGGTTACGGCATCGAGTGCGACGTGCAGCTTTCGGCCGACCGCCGGGCGATGGTGTTCCACGACTACAGCCTCGACCGGCTGACGGGCGAGACCGGCAAGGTCCGCGAGCGCGTTGCGGCCGAGTTGTCGGCGATCACGCTGACGGGCGGCGACGAGGGTATCCCGACGCTCGAGGACGTGCTGGACCAGGTTGCCGGGCGGGTGCCTCTGCTGGTCGAGATCAAGGACCAGGACGGCGCCATGATGCGCAATGTCGGCCCGCTGGAACGCGCCGTGGCCGCGGCACTGGCAGGCTATGCCGGGCCGGTCGCGGTGATGTCGTTCAACCCGCACGCGGTGGAGGTCTTCGCCGAGGCCGCGCCGGACGTGCCGCGCGGGCTGACCACTTGCGCCTACCAGCCGCGCGACTGGCCCGAGTTGCCCGAAGCGGTCTTCGTGCACCTGCGCGACGTGCCGGATTACGATCGGCTCGGCGTCAGCTTCGTCAGTCACCGCGCCACCGACCTCGGCCGCCCGCGCATTGCCGAGTTGAAGGCGCAGGGCGCGGGTATCCTGTGCTGGACGGTGCGGTCCCCGGCGGAAGAGGCGAAGGCGCGCGAGGTCGCGCACAACATCACCTTCGAAGGCTACGCCGCCGAAATCCCCGCGCCTTGACGCCCCGGGCCTGAGCCCCATGATTAGTCCATCCAGCGGACAGCGAAGATGCGCGAGACCCGGATCGAGATCAACGTGGCGGGCAGCCTGGCCGAGATCGCGCCAGGCGACTGGGACGGCTGTGCCTGCCCGGAGGCGGCCGATGGCGGCCGGCCGCTGGACCCGTTCACCACCTGGCGGTTCCTGAACGCGCTGGAGGTTTCGGGCTCGGTCGGTCCCGGCACCGGATGGGCGCCGCGGCACCTGACCGCGGCGATGGACGGGCAGATCATCGCCGCCGCACCCTGCTATGCCAAGGGCCACAGCCAGGGCGAGTACATCTTCGACCACAACTGGGCCCATGCCTATGAACGCGCCGGCGGGCAGTATTATCCGAAATTGCAGATCGCGGTGCCCTTCACCCCGGCCACCGGGCGGCGGCTTCTGGTGCGCAGCGGGCTGGAAGAGATGGGACAGGCGGCGCTGGTGCAGGGGGCGGTCCAGCTTGCCGCTGAGAACCGGGTGTCTTCGCTGCACGTCACATTCTGCACCGGGGACGAGGCCCGCGCGGGCGCCAGGATGGGGCTGCTGCACCGGGTCAGCGAGCAGTTCCACTGGCTGAACGCGGGTTATGCCGATTTCGACGCTTTCCTGGCCGCGCTGTCGTCGCGAAAGCGCAAGAACATCCGCAAGGAGCGCGCCCAGGCGCAGGCCTTCGGCGGCGAGATCGTGGAACTGTCGGGCGCCGAGATCGCGCCCGAGCACTGGGACGCCTTCTGGCGGTTCTACCAGGACACGGGCGCGCGGAAATGGGGCTCGCCCTACCTGACGCGGGACTTCTTCGATCTGGCGCATGCGGAATTGCGCGACGACATCCTTCTGGTCATGGCCCGGCGCCATGGGCGCTGGGTTGCCGGGGCGCTGAACTTCATCGGGCGCGAGACGCTTTTCGGGCGCTACTGGGGCTGCGTCGAGGACCACCCCTGCCTGCATTTCGAGCTGTGCTATTACCGGGCCATCGACTTTGCCATCTGCCGTGGGATGCGCCGGGTCGAGGCCGGGGCGCAGGGTCCGCACAAGCTGGCGCGCGGTTATCTGCCGATGCAGTGCCACTCGCTGCACTGGATCGCCGATCCGGGGTTCCGCCGGGCGGTGGACGAGTACCTCAAGGCCGAGCGTGCCGCGGTCGGCGAGGAAATCGAGGTGATGACCGGCTACGGCCCGTTCCGCAAGACAGGAGGGGAAAGCGAATGACCGACAGGATCGAGGGCGCCGAGCGCGAGGCGGCGCTTGCCGAGCTGGACGCGGCGGGATGGAGCCACGATTCGGAACGCGACGCGATATCCAGGCGCTTCGAGTTCCGCAACTTCGTCGAGGCCTTCGGCTGGATGACCCGCGCGGCGATCTGGGCCGAGAAGTGGAACCACCACCCCGAGTGGTGCAACGTCTACAGGACGGTCGACGTCACACTGACCACGCATGACGCCGGCGGCCTGACGGTGCTGGACGTGAAGCTGGCGAAAAAGCTGGATGCGCTGGCGGGGTGATCGGCGGGGAGCGCCTGGCGGGGTCGGGCCAGAAGCGGGACGGGGCTTTTGCCGGCGCTGCCGTTGCTGCGCCAAGCCGCCGCATCGCCGACCCGCGGGGTGGCGAGCCGACGGCGGGTCGGCGCGATTTATCCCGCGGTTGCCGCGCAACTTCGAACCGATGCGCTGGCCTTACCCAATCGCCGCCCCACCGGGGCGGGTCGGCGATGGCGCGGCGGCCTTCGGACTTGTTCCGCGCCGGGAAGGACGCGAACGAAAGAATCAAGCCATTCGTTCCACGCTGCCGCCCCGCCCCGGCCGCCCCGATCCCGCCTCAGAGTTCCTCCAGCAGCGCCTCGCCCGTCGAGATCGCGCATTGCCCCGGCTGATCGAGGTGCATCGCCGTCACGACCCCGTCCTCGGCGATCAGGGCGTAGCGGCGCGAGCGGTTGTAGAACCCGACGGCGGGGTTGTCGTAAGCCAGCCCCACGGCCCTGGTATAGCTCGCATCCGGGTCGGCCAGCAGCGTGATGCCGGCCGCGGCCGCGCCCGACATCTCGCCCCAATAGCGCATCACGTGGACGTCGTTCACCGAAATGCAGATGATCTCGTCCACGCCCCTGGCGTCGTATTGCGCCTTGGTGCGGATGAAGCTGGGCAGATGCGCCGAATCGCAGGTCGGCGTGAAGGCCCCTGGCAGGGCGAAGATCACCACCTTGCGTGCGGCCGTCCGGTCGGACAGCCGCACCTGTTCCGGCCCGTCGGGGCCCATTCGAAGCAGCGTCGCGTCCGGCAGCCTGTCGCCGACTGAAAGCATGGCTTCCTCTCCGTGTTGCGCGTCAGAGCGCGGCCAGAAGTTCCTCGCCCTTCGAGATGTTGCACTCGCCGGGCTTGTCCACGTTGGCGTGGGCGATCACGCCATCCTCCAGCACCACGGCATAGCGGTTCGATCGCCCGATCAGCCCGAGATGCGGCGCCGAGAACCCCATGCCCAGTGCGTGGGTCAGCTTGCCCTCGGCGTCGCCCAGAAGGGTGATGCCGGCCGCGGCGGCGCCGGTCGCCTCGCCCCATGCCTTCAGCACGAAGGGATCGTTGACCGCGACGCAGATGATCTCGTCCACGCCCTTGCCGCGGAATGCCTCGGCGGTGCGCACGAAGCTTGGCATGTGCACGGTGCTGCAGGGGCCGGTATAGGCGCCGGGCAGCGCGAACAGCACGACCTTGCGGCCCGCCACGTAGCCGGCCAGATCGACCGTCTCGGGGCCATCCTCGCCCATCCTGACCAGCGATGCGCCGGGAAACCTGTTGCCGACCGTCAAAGACATTGCGTGCTCCTGTCCGATTGCGTTTCTCACTGACGGGATATAGCTGGTTTCGCGATACGCGCCAGTGGTGGAGGGGCAGATGAACGACATCGTGGTGATCGGCGCCGGTCAGGCCGGCGCCTCGCTGGTGGCGAAACTGCGCGCGCTGGGCCACGAGGGCAAGATCACGCTGATCGGCGAGGAACCCCTGCCGCCCTATCAGCGCCCGCCATTGTCCAAGGCCTATCTGTTGGGCGAGATGGAGGTCGAGCGGCTGTATCTGCGCCCCGCCAGCTTCTATGCCGAGAACGACATCGCGCTGTTGACCGGCCGGACCGCCGACGCCATCGACCGCAGCGACAAGGCGGTGATCGCGGGCGGCGAACGGATTCCCTATGCGCAGCTTGCGCTGACCACCGGATCGGTGCCGCGCCGGTTGCCTTCCGCGATCGGCGGCGATCTGCCCGGCGTGCACGTGGTGCGCACGCTGGCCGATGTCGACGCGATGGCCCCCGGCTGCGTGCACGGCGCGCGGGTGCTGATCGTCGGCGGCGGCTATATCGGGCTGGAAGCCGCGGCGGTGGCGGCCAAGAAGGGCATGCAGGTGACGCTGGTCGAGATGGCCGACCGCATCCTGCAGCGCGTCGCCTCGCCCCAGACCTCGGACTATTTCCGCGACCTGCACAGGGGCCACGGCGTCGAAATCCGCGAGGGGATCGGGCTGACCCGGCTGACCGGCGACGACCACGTGACCGGCGCGGTGCTGAGCGACGGCACGGAGTTGCCGCTCGACCTGGTGGTGGTCGGCATCGGCATCGCGCCCGCGACAGCACTGGCCGAGGCCGCGGGGCTGGAGATCGAGAACGGCATTCGCGTCGACGCAGCGGGGCGCACCTCGGACCCCGCGATCTGGGCGGCGGGCGACTGTGCCTCGTTCCCGTACAAGGGCAGCCGCATCCGGCTGGAGAGCGTGCAGAACGCAATCGACCAGGCGGAATGCGTCGCCGCGAACATGCTGGGCGCGGGCGAGGATTACGACCCGGTACCGTGGTTCTGGTCGGACCAGTATGACTGCAAGCTGCAGATCGCCGGGCTGAACGCGGGTTACGACAGGATCGTCACCAGGCGCGACGGCGAGGCGGTGTCGTTCTGGTATTACACCGGCGACAGGCTGTTGGCGGTCGACGCGATGAACGACGCGCGCGGCTACATGGTCGGCAAGCGGCTGATCGAGATGGGCAAGACCCCCGAGCCGGCGGCGATCGAGGACCCTGCGACCAACCTCAAAACGCTGCTGCGCGCCTGATGCGCATCGTCGCCGGAGCGAAACGCGGGCTGCGGCTCGCCTCGGTCGGCGCGGGCGACGCGGCGGCACATCTGCGCCCGACCGCCGACCGGGTACGCGAGAGCATCTTCAACGTGCTGACCTCGGGCCGGTTCGGCGACCCGATCACCGGCGCGCGGGTGCTGGATCTCTTCGCCGGAACCGGCGCGCTCGGGTTCGAGGCGCTGTCGCGCGGCGCGGCGCAGGTGGTGTTCGTCGACGACGGCGCGAAGGCGCGGGCGCTGATCCGGGAAAATACCGGGCTGATGCAGGCGGGCGGGCAGACCCGGCTGTTTCGCCGCGACGCGGCGCGGCTCGGCCCCTGCCCCGCGGCGCCGTTCACGCTGGTGTTCCTCGACCCGCCCTATGGCAAGGGGCTGGGCGAGCGCGCGCTGTCCGCTGCCGTGGCGGGCGGCTGGCTGGCGCCCGGCGCGCTGGTGGTCTGGGAAGAGAGCGCCGCGCAGGCCGCTCCGACGGGCTTCGCGGTTCTGGACCAGCGCCGCTGGGGCGACACGCATGTCACGCTCCTGCGATGGGACGGCAGATGACGCCCGACCTGGTGATCTTCGATTGCGACGGCGTGCTGGTCGACAGCGAGCCGATCACCAACCGGCTGTTGCAGGCCGATCTCGCCGCGCGCGGGCTGACGCTGGAGCTGGACGAGATCATGCGCCTCTTCGTCGGCGGCACGATGCGCGCGGTGGGCGAAACGGCGGCCGGGATGGGGGCCGACATCCCGCCCGGCTGGGTCGAGGGCTTCTATGAGCAGATGTACGAGGCGCTCGCCGGGGGCACGCCGCCGGTTGCGGGGATCGTCGGCGTGCTGGACAGGCTGGATGCCGCCGGGCTGCCCTATTGCGTCGGCTCGAACGGCAGCCTGCGCAAGATGCAGATCACGCTCGGCCAGACACCCGACCTGTGGCGCCGGCTGAAGGACCGTCTGTATTCGGCGCATGTGATCGGCCTGGCCAAGCCGGACCCGGGGCTGTTCCTGAAGGCCGCGGCGGATTTCGGCGTTGCGCCGGGGCGCTGCGCGGTGGTCGACGACAGCCCCACCGGTTGCATTGCCGCCCGCCGCGCCGGGATGCGCTGTTTCGGCTATGCCGAACACGATGACGGCGCGCGCCTGGCCGTCGAGGCTGCGGTGCCGTTTCACCGGATGGACGACCTGCCGGGGCTGCTGGGGCTTTGGCCGTGACCTTGCTGTGGGTTGGCCATACGATCCGGGCTGGGTGACATCCAAAGCCGACGTCCGCGGCGTTTACGGGTCGTTAGGAACTGAACGGAGAATTGACGCAATTCCGCGACAGCATCGTTGTTTTTCAATACGTTACCAGAAATCCGGATAACCGGTTATCCGGTTAACTGGATTTGCGGCGCCGTTGCGTGCGGCGCGGCGGGCGCGCATCCGGGCCTTCGCAATCGCCGCCCGCTGCGCTATCCTTCGCCCATGATCGCCGCACTTGCAGATATCCGGTCCTGGCCCGGGACGGCCGAGACACTTCCGGCGCCCGAGCCGAAGCCATGGCGCCCGCCGCTGCTGATCTGCGATGCGGTCACGCCGGCGGGCGGCGAGACGCTGCTGCTGTTGCTTCTGCGCGAGGACCGGCGCCGCGATACCGACTGATCACGGGAAATCGGTCACATCGATGGGCGCGTAGGATTCCCACTGGTACCCCGCCTGCACCCGCCGGGCGGCGAAGATTTCGCGCCCGTTCGAGCGCACGTTGATGATCCCGGGCAGCGCCTGCTTGAACCGCCGCCGCGCGTCGCGGTTCAGCGCCGAAGTGGCGAACATCAATTCGGGGTCGGTCTCGGGATCGACCTGCGGCGGCGGCCCCTCGTCATCGGCATCGAGGAAGGTCGCCGCGATCTCTGTCGAGAAGATCAGGTGATCGTCCGACCGCCCGGCCCGGCCGATCCCGCCGAGGAACGCCGCGCGCGGATGGCCGTGATCCGGGCTGTCGCCCGAGGACACCACCGTGACCAGCGGGCGCACCGCGTTCAGGTAGGGCTGGTGGAACTCGTGGCTGCCGTGATGCGGTGACTTGAAGACGTGCGAATCCAGCGCCAGCGCCGCGCCGGGCTGCGCCATCAGCAACCTGCCGCCCTCGACGTTCATGTCGCCGGAAAACATCACCCGCACATGGTCGTGCACCAGCCGGAAGGTCAGCGAATGGCCGTTGATCGTGTGCGACTTGTCCTTCAGCCAGTCGAGCGTGCCGTCGGCGTTCCGCACCGGCCCGACGATTTCCAGCCGCACCGCCGGGTCGCCCACATCCAGCACCGCGTCGGCGCGCGACAGCGCCTGATAGCCGGCGCCCTGATGCGCGACGGCGTCGGTCCAGTCCCTGAACGTCTCGGTCAGGTCGAGCCCGGCGAGATCGGCGAGCGACGAATGCAGCGTCGTCAGCCTGTCATTCGCAACGTCACCCAGCGGCGTGTCGAAGCCCGAGTCGAACAGCCCGATGCCGTTGTGCCAGACATGATTGACGCTGATCCGCGGATGCATCAGCAGCGGGATCAGGCCGATCACGTGATCCGAATCGGCGTGGCTCAGGATCAGGTGATCGATCGTCAGCGCGTTGGCCGGATCGTCGAGCCGGTACTTCCAGACCAGGAAATCCGTGGTCGTGGTGCGCCTGATGCCGCCATCGACCAGGATCGTGGTGCCGTTCGGAGTGACGATGAACGCCGCGTCGCCCTGGCCGACATCGAGGAAGTACATCTCAAGCGTCCGGTCGTCGCCGACATCCGGCCGATCGGCCCCGCCGATCCGGTACTTCCTGATCGCGCCGCTGCGCCCGCGGTACGCGGCCCTGGCGAACCCGGCACCCTTGAAGGACGCGCCGGGCGTCACGTCGACCTCGTCGCCGTAGATCAGAACATAGCTGTCCTCGTCGCCGCCGTTCAGCCTGTAATAGAAGCGCTGCGTCTTGCGGGTGCTGAATTTCGTCGCCATGAAATCACCTTGGTCGCCGTCCGTAACGCGACCAAGCCTAGCATGGATACCCAGGCCGCGGGCGGTCTATTCCCAGGTCGGGTGGAACTTCTGCGCGGGCGACAGGGTGAACAGCTCGTACCCCGCCGCCGTCACGCCCACCGAATGCTCGAACTGCGCCGAAAGCGACTTGTCGCGGGTCACGGCGGTCCAGTCGTCGGCCAGCACCTTGGTCTCGGGCCGCCCGAGGTTCACCATCGGCTCGATGGTGAAGAACATGCCCTCTTCCAGCGTCGCGCCGGTGCCGGGGCGGCCATAGTGCAGCACGTTGGGGGGCGCGTGGAACACGCGGCCCAGCCCGTGGCCGCAGAAATCGCGCACGACCGACATCCTGTTGCTTTCGACGAAGCTCTGGATGGCGTGGCCGATATCGCCGAAGGTGTTGCCGGGCCGGACCGCCCCGATCCCCTGGAACAGCGCGTCGTGCGTCACCTGGATCAGCCGCTCGGCCCTGCGGGAAAGCTTGCCTGCGACGAACATTCGGCTGGTGTCGCCGTACCAGCCGTCGACGATCACGGTGACGTCGATGTTCAGGATATCGCCTTCCTTCAGCACCTTCGGCCCCGGAATGCCGTGGCAGACGACGTGGTTCACGCTGATGCAGCTGGCGTGCTGATAGCCCTTGTAGCCGATGGTCGCGGATTTCGCGCCGGCATCCTCGACGGTCTCGGTGATGAAGCGGTCGAGTTCGCCCGTGGTCTGGCCGACCTGCACCAGCGGTGCCACGGCGTCGAGGATTTCCGCAGCAAGCCGGCCGGCCTTGCGCATGCCCCCGAAATCCGCCGGTTCGTAGATGCGGATACCGTCCCTGGTCAGTCTGCCCCGCTTGCGCTCGTCCAATGTCGATCTCCAGCTTTCGCCTTTGGCGTTACATAGTGGAGCCCCGCCCAAAGGGCCAGAGCGGGCCGCCCCCCCGCGTCGGCGCATACAGCAAGCGCGGGCTAGGCGATCTCGACCGGCAGCGGCCCGGCAAGGTCGACGCCGCGCGGGTCAACGGTCGTGCCGTAGCAGATCGCCTCGACCCCGCGGTCCCGGGCACCGCGGCAGGCCGCGGCATAGGCCGGGTCGATATCGGCCGCCAGCCGAAAGCGGGCGCAGTCGGTGCGCTGCACGAGGTAGAGCATGACGGCGCGGTGTCCGGCCGCGGCCATGGCGGAAAGCTCGTCGAGGTGGCGCGCACCGCGGGCGGTCACGCTGTCGGGGAACTCTGCCCAGTCGCCGTCGCGGCGAAGATGCACGTTCTTGACCTCGACATAGGCGTCCGGCAGCCCGGGTTCGGTCAGCAGGAAATCGACGCGGCTTTTCGCGCCATAGTTCACTTCGGCCCGCACGGTGCCATAGCCTGCCAGCTCTGCGACAAGCCGCGTCTTCAGCGCCTCGCGCACCACGCGGTTCGGCACGGCGGTGTCGATGCCCGACCAGTGTCCGCCAGGCAGTTCCACCAGCCGCCAGCCGAATTTCAGCTTTTTCTTCGGGTCGTCGTTCGGCTCCAGCCAGCAGCGCAGGCCCGGTTCCGCCAGACCTGTCATCGAGCCGGGGTTCGGGCAATGCGCGACGACCGCGCGGCCGTCGGCCTCGAGCACCATGTCGGACAGGAACCGCTTGTAGCGCCGGACCAGGCGGGCGGGCACGAGGGGGGTTTGAAAGCGCATCGGCAGCGACCTATACCGCTGCAACGGGCCGGACAAGGAGGCGCAGATGCCAAACCCAACCGCCGCGATGCTGGTGATCGGCGACGAGATCCTCTCGGGCCGGACCCGCGATGCGAACATGCACCACCTTGCGGGCGAACTGGCCAGGGTCGGGATCGACCTGAAAGAGGTGCGCGTGGTCAGCGACGACCGCGCGGCCATCGTGGCGGCGGTACGGGCGCTTGGCGGCGCCTTTGCCCATGTCTTCACCTCGGGCGGCATCGGTCCGACGCATGACGACATCACCGCCGATAGCATCGCCGAGGCCATGGGCGCGGCGATCGGGGTGCGCGAGGATGCGCTGGCGATCCTGAAGGCGCATTACGACCGGCAGGGGATCGAGATGAACGAGGCGCGGCTGCGCATGGCGCGGGTGCCCGATGGCGCGGAACTGATCGAGAACCCGATCAGCGCGGCGCCGGGCTTCAGCCTGGGCAACGTGCACGTCATGGCCGGGGTGCCGGCGATCTTTCAGGCGATGGTCGCGGGTCTGTTGCCGCGGCTTGCCGGCGGCGCGCCGCTGGTCTCGGAGACGCTGCTGATCGAGATGCCCGAAGGCGAGATCGCCGGGGCGCTCGGCGAGGTCGCCGCGGCGCATCCCGAGCTGTCGCTGGGGTCCTATCCGTTCAACATGAACGGCCGCTTCGGCGCGAACGTGGTGATCCGGGGCAGCGACGGCGACGCGGTTGCCGCGGCCGCAGCGGCGCTGCGCGCCAAACTGCCGGACGCCCGGTCGTGACGCTTCCCGGCCGCGACCGGCTGATCGGCGTGGTCGAGGCGACCTGGCCGCCCGCGCGGACCCGGCACCTGGGCCCCTGGACGATCCGCGAGGGCCGGGGCGGCGGCCAGCGCGTGGCCGCGGCCACGGCGGAAGCGCCGGTGACGGCGGCCGACCTGCCGGCGGCCGAGGCGGCGATGGCCGACCTGGGGCAGCCCAGGCTTTTCATGATCCGCCCCGGCGACGGGGTGCTTGACGACCTGCTGGCCGCGGCAGGCTACCGGGTCAAGGACCCTGTCCTGCTTTACGCGGTCGCGACGGGCCGGCTGACCGCGGAACCGCTGCGCCCGGTCTCGGCGTTCGATATCTGGCCGCCGCTGGCGATCATGGCCGATCTCTGGGCGGCGGGCGGCATCGGCGCCGCGCGTCTGGCGGTCATGGACCGCGCCGAAGACCCGAAGACCGCGATCCTGGCGCGTCACAGGGACCAGCCTGCGGGGGCAGCCTTTGTCGCGCTCGACGGCGACATCGCGATGATCCACGCCATCGAGGTCGCGCCTGCGCTGCGTCGCAGCGGCGTGGGCGCCAACATCCTGCGCGCAGCGGCGCATTGGGCCGGGCGCCGGGGCGCGGCGCATCTGACGCTCGCCGTCACCCGCGACAACGCGCCGGCCAATGCGCTCTACGCTTCCTTAGGCATGCAGGTTGTGGGACACTACCACTACCGAATAAAGTAGGGCGCCACACGCCCGGAGCAGCGATGTCCCGAAAAGCCAACGACCAGCCCACCGCGCTCGACCTGCCGATGGTCGACCCGCTGCCGCCCGAGACGCAGAAGTATTTCGACATCTGCCGGGAAAAGCTGGGTCTCGTGCCGAACGTGCTGCGGGCCTATGCCTTCGACATCGACAAGCTGAACGCCTTCACCGCGCTCTACAACGACGTGATGCTGGGCGAGAGCGGGCTCAGCAAGCTGGAACGCGAGATGATCGCGGTGGTGGTCAGTTCCGTCAACCGCTGCTGGTATTGCCAGGTCGCGCATGGTGCGGCGGTCCGGCAGATAAGCGGCGACCCGGAACTGGGCGAGCGCATGGTGATGAACTGGCGCACCGCCGATCTGGACCCGCGCCGGCGCGCGATGCTGGCCTTCGCCGAAAAGCTGACTACGTCCAGCGCGGCGATCGAGGAACCGGACCGGCAGGCGCTGCGCGATGCCGGTTTCGGCGACCGCGACATCTGGGACATTGCCAGCGTCGCGGCGTTCTTCAACATGTCGAACCGCGTCGCCTCGGCCGTCGACATGCGCCCGAACGAAGAGTACCACGCCCTCGGCCGATGAAAGCGACGGGCGCCATATGCGGCCTGTTCCTGTCGCTGCCCGCGGCGGCGGGGGCGCTGACGCTGGATTTCCCCGGTTTCGCCACGCCGATCGCCGATTTCAGCGTGGTGAAGGACAGCCATTTCCTGCCCACCGATCCGTTCTTCGAAGGGCCGATCGAGGGGCTTAACGCCGAGGGCGCGATCCGCAAGCAATCCTGGCGGGTGACCGGCGGCGGGCTGACCACGCTGCAGCTTCTGGCGCCCCTGCGCGAGCAGTTGCAGGCCGCCGGCTACGAGACGTTGTTCGAATGCGAGGCCGATGCCTGCGGCGGGTTCGACTTTCGCTATCAGATCGACGTGCTGCCCGAGCCTGAAATGCACGTCAACCTGGGCGACTACCGCTATTTCAGCGGCAAGCGCGTGACCGAGGACGGGCCGGAATACGTCAGCCTGATCGTCAGCCGCAGCGCCAATGCCGGCTTCGTGCAGCTCACCCGCGTCGGCGCGCCCGAGGCCAGCGTCGCGATCACCGCCGCCACCAAGGCGCCGACACCGACGCTGCCGCTTGCCGATAGCGGCCCGGTCGGCGAGCAGCTGGAGGCGAAGGGGCACGCGACGCTCGACGATCTGTATTTCAAGACCGGGTCGTCGGAACTGGGCGACGAGGGCTTTGCCTCGCTGACCGGACTTGCCGACTACCTGAAGGCGCATCCTGACCGGCGGGTGACGCTGGTCGGGCACACCGACGCCGAGGGTGCGCTGGATGCCAACATCGCGCTGTCCAAGCGTCGTGCCGCGGCCGTGGCCAGCCGTCTGGTCGAACGGCACGGCATCGACCCGGCGCAGATCAGCGCCGACGGCGTCGGCTATCTCGCACCGCGCGCCAGCAACCTGACGCCCGAGGGGCGCACGCAAAACAGACGGGTCGAGGCGATCCTCACCTCGACCCAATAGCACATCAGGATTGCCGCGGCGCCGGCGTTACCAGGCGTCGGGCCCCTTGTCGGCGAAATGGTGCACCAGGAAGTCGATGAAGGCGCGCACCTTGGGCTGGGTGAAGCGGCCCGGCGGATAGACCGCATAGATGCCCTGGGTCTCGATCGGAAGTTCGGGGATCGCCTCTTCGACCAGCCCCTGATCCAGCGCGTCGGCGTAAAGGAAGCTGGGCAGATAGGCGATGCCGAGCCCGCTGATCGCGGCGTTAAGCAGCGACTGCCCGTCGTTGACCGAAAGCCAGCCGGCGGTGCGCACCTGGCGCTTTTCGCCCGACGGCGCGGTCAGCTTCCAGACATTGCCCGAGGACTGGCTGGAATAGTGCAGAAGCTTGTGTTCGTTCAGGTCGTCGATCTTCATCGGCCGGCCGTATTTCTGGAAATAGGCGGGCGAACCGATCATCTTCTTGGTGGTCTCGGTCAGCTTGCGGGCGCGCAGCGTGGAATCCTCCAGCTCGCCGATCCTGACGGCCATGTCGAAGCCCTCGCTGATCAGCTCGACGTAGCGGTTGTTCAGCACCATGTTCACCGTGATCTCGGGGAATTCCTGCAGGAACTCGCCCAGAACCGGGCTGAGATGGTTCACGCCGAAATCGGTGGCGACGCTGATCCGCAACAGCCCCGAGGGCGCGGATTGCATCGAGGTGACCAGCGCGTCGGCCTCTCCGGCGTCGTTCAGCACGCGCCGCGCGCGGTCGTAATAGGCAAGGCCGATCTCGGTCGGGCTGACGCGGCGGGTCGTGCGGTTCAGCAGCCGCGCGCCAAGCCGGGCCTCGAGCGAGGAGACATGCTTTGACACGGCAGACTTGGAGATGCCCATCTTCTTGGCAGCGTCGGTGAAACCGCCCTGGTCCACCACCGTCGCGAAGGCCTCCATTTCCGTCAATCTGTCCATTACGTTACTCGTTCATTGCCGGCCCCTCAGCGCCGGGTTATCCGGGCGAAATCGGGCACAAATGCGAAGCGGACCGGACAATACCAAGGTTTTCTGCGGGATCGTATGCGGCAGAGAAACGCGGAAACAGCGCCCCATGCCGCGCCCGCCCAGGGCCGCTCAGCGACGGCCGAGCCAGTAATTCGCCAGCGCGAAAAGGGCGATCAGGACCCAGAGCAGCTCGATCAGGATCGCCCCGGCATTGGGACGGTAGTAAAGCGAAACAAGGATCAGGATCGCCCCGGACAGGTTCAAAAGGTTGAATGGAGGGCGTTTCGCCGCAACCCAGCCGCG
Organism: Rhodobacter sp.; assembly: GCA_041627895.1. GTDB lineage: Bacteria > Pseudomonadota > Alphaproteobacteria > Rhodobacterales > Rhodobacteraceae > JBFKQC01. The sequence goes on along the minus strand of JBFKQC010000001.1, from coordinate 78,050 downwards.
AGAAACGGCGAGATAGGCGCCGGCGATCGTGATCGAGCCGAGCACGCCGAGCCAGTCGATGACGGTCAGGCCGGCCGGCAGTGCCGCCATCAGAACCGTGCCGCCAGCCGACTGCCCTGGTCGATGGCGCGCTTGGCGTCAAGTTCTGCGGCCACGTCGGCGCCGCCGATCACGTGCACCTGCGTTCCCGCGGCCTGCAGCGCATCGGCGAGCGTCCGCTCGGGTTCCTGCCCCGCGCAGATCACCACCGTATCGGCCGGGATCAGCGTCGGCCGCTCGCGCGCCTCGCCAAAGCTGACATGCAGCCCCTCGGCGTCGATGCGCTCGTAGTTCACGCCGCCGATCATCTCGACGCCCTTCATTTTCAGCGCCGCGCGGTGAATCCAGCCGGTTGTCTTGCCCAGGCCCCGCCCCAGTTTCTCGGCCTTGCGCTGCAAAAGCGTGACCTGGCGCGCCGCCGGTTCCGGGCGCGGCCCGGCCGCGGCCAGCCCGCCGGGCCGGTCCTCGGGGTCGCCGACGCCCCACTCCGCCTTCCAGGCCGCCAGGTTCTCGGTCGGGCTTTCGCCGGAATGGACCAGGTATTCGGCCACGTCGAACCCGATCCCGCCCGCCCCGACGATGGCGACGCGCGGGCCGGCCTGGATACGGCCCTGCAGGATATCCTTGTAGCCCGCGACATTGGCGCCGTCCTGTCCCGGGATGCCCGGGTCGCGCGGGCGCACGCCGGTGGCGATCACCACCTCGTCGAACCCGGCCAGCGCCGCGGCGTCCGCCTCGGCCCCCAGCCGCAGCGTGACGCCCGCGGCGGCGATCGCGGCGGCGTACCAGTCGACCAGCCCGTCGAATTCCTCCTTGCCCGGGATCACGCGCGCCATGTTCAGCTGCCCGCCGATCCGCGCGTCGCGCTCGAACAGCGTCACGGCGTGGCCGCGCCCGGCGGCCACCAGCGCGGTCGACAGACCCGCCGGCCCGGCGCCCACGATGGCGATCCGCTTTGGCGCAGGCGCGACGTCATAGCGCAACTCGGTCTCGTGGCATGCGCGGGGGTTGACCAGGCAAGAGCTGATCTTGCCGCCGAACGTGTGGTCCAGGCAGGCCTGGTTGCAGGCGATGCAGGGCGCGATCAGCGCCGCCTCGCCGCGCGCCGCCTTGGCGACGAACTGGCTGTCGGCGAGGAACGGCCGGGCCATCGACACCATGTCGGCGCAGCCCTCGGCGAGGACCGCCTCGGCCACCTCAGGCGTGTTGATCCGGTTCGAGGTGATCACCGGGATCGACACCTCGCCCATCAGCTTCTTCGTCACCCAGGTGAACGCTCGTCGCGGCACCGAAGTGGCGATCGTCGGGATCCGCGCCTCGTGCCAGCCGATGCCGGTGTTGATGATCGTGGCCCCCGCCGTCTCGATCTCGCGGGCCAGCAGCACCACCTCGTCCCAGGTCGAGCCGTCGGGCACCAGGTCGATCATCGAAAGCCGGTAGATCACGATGAAATCCGCGCCCACGGCGGCGCGCACCCGGCGCACCACCTCCAGCGGCAGCCGCATCCGGTTCTCGTAGGATCCGCCCCAGCGGTCGGTGCGCTTGTTGGTGTGCCGCACCAGGAACTGGTTCAGGAAATAGCCCTCGGACCCCATCACCTCGACGCCGTCATACCCCGCCTCGCGGGCACGGGCGGCGGCGGTGGCGATGTCGGCGATCTGACGTTCGATCCCGGCCTCGTCCAGTTCCTTCGGCGGAAACGGCGAGATCGGCGACCTGACCGGCGAGGGCGCGACGCAGTCGGGGCCATAGGCATAGCGCCCGGCATGCAGGATCTGCATCGCGATCTTGCCGCCCGCCGCGCGCACCCGATCCGTCACGATCCGGTGGTTGGCGATGTCTTCCGCGGTGTAAAGCCCGGCCGCGCCCGGAAACACCCCGCCCTCGCGATTGGGCGCCATGCCGCCCGTCACCATCAGCCCGACCCCGCCCGCCGCGCGTTCGGCGTAGAACGCCGCGACGCGGTTCCAGTCCCCGGTTTCTTCCAGCCCGGTATGCATCGAGCCCATCAGCACCCGGTTCGCGAGCGTCGTGAATCCGAGGTCGAGCGGCGCCAGCAGATGCGGATAGAGATTGGACATGGAGGCCTCCAATTTGGTCTTCGCATACCCGGCCACGCGGAAAAGTCACGCGGGACGCCGCGTCACCGCCGCATGCCTCATCGGGCCGGAAAGACCCCGGGGGCCGCCGATGACCGCGCGATCGGTCAAGGTGACCGCCGGGCGGCGGGGCGGCGCGCCCGGTTCGCCCGCACGCAGCCAAAGGCGAGTACGGGCAGGAAAGAGCGTGCCGCAGGCACTCCTTCGGGTCACGCCGTCTCGACGCAGTGCCGCCGGAAGGCCTTTTTCAGCATGTCGAGTTCGGCGCGCAGCAGATCGACCTCGGCGCGGATGTCGTCCTCCAGCGGCATGCCGGTGATCACGGTGAAGCTGTCGAGCCGTTCGCCGGTCGCCGGGTCGGTGATCACGAAGGTCTGCACCCCGTCCGACAACAGCTCGGGCGGGATCGCGATCCTGACGTTCCATGCGCCGGGGCTTTCGGTGTCGGCGGTCACCGCCACCGTCGTCACCGGCTGTTCGAGATGCGTCACCAATACTTCCGGCGGTGCGCCGGTGCCCAGCCCGCCGGTCAGCACGCCCTCCCAGATGCCCGCGTGTATCCGCGTCTTGACCAGCGACAAGTCCGCCATCGCGCCCTCCTACAACTCGGCCCGCGGCCGGCGCGTCAGCGCCACGTCGCGCAGCACGATCTGGTTCATTTCGGCCCCCTCGAAGATCAGGTCCAGCCACATCCGCTCGAGCCGCTTCTCGTTCATCTTGGTATAGGCCAGGTCGAATTCGACCGAGACCTCTTCCTCTCCAAGCGGCAGTTCGCGCACGATCTGCTCGACGTTCGGCCCGTGCTTGATGTTCAGCCGGGCGAAGATTTCCAGCGGCTTCTCGATCTCGACGACGGTGGTCAGCCGCACCAGGTGGCGCCGCTCCAGCCCTTTGACCGCGTTGTCCGGCAACTCGACCACCAGCGACAGGAACGAGCCGTCGAAGCGGAACACATCCATCCGAAGCCCGAAAGGCGCCAGGTCGCTTTCGCGCGAGTTGCGCACCTGGCGCAGCGTCAGCTCTGTGATCCGGCAGTCGTGGAACACCTTCACCTCGCTGCCGTATTCGGTCTTCGGCTCGACGGCGACCAGGCCGAGCGGCCGCACCGGGCCGCGCCACAGTTCGGGCCGATAGGCCCAGTCGGTATTCAGCGGCTTCAGAATCGCGTTCGAGCCGACCGCCGGCAGCGTCAGCCGCCCCTCGGCGACGTACAGCACCTGGTCCAGCCGCCGGCGCACCTCGCGCGCGCGGCTCATGTGGCCGCGCAAGGTGCTCAGGTCGAATTTCTGGGCATCACGGGCGATCCGGCCCCAGCGCCGCAGCACGCGCCGGTGAAACATCCTGTCGATCAACCTGCCGAGACCCATAGCCGTCGCCTGCCCACACGTACCGCGGATACAATCTTTGTTTCTGGTTTAGAAACAAATAATCTCACCTGAACAGGGTGCGGAACAGGTTTTTTCGCGGATTTTCCGCCACATCGGCGCGGGCAGGCGCGCCCGTCGCGGGCGTTTCGCGGCGGATCCGGTCGACGAAGGCGCGGATCGTTTCCAGCCCCTCGCCGCCCGACAGGGGCCGGTCGGCGAAGCTGACCACGGATATCGTCACCAGCCGCCCGTTCACATCCAGGAGCGCGCGCCAGTAGACGTCATCGAGGCCGGGATTGCCGGTTTCGCTGGCGTCGCGCAGGTGAATGATCAGCGCGTCGCCCTCGCGGCTGGTCGAGAAAATCTCGACCGCGTCGGCCACACCGTCGCGCGCCAGCGTGGCGCGTCCGGCCGGCGTTTCGAAGTACAAGGCAAGCTGGTCCAGCGCGGCGGCGGTGGTCCCGGGCGCCTGCGGCCCGGCAGCGCCGACCGACGCGGTCAGAAGCGCCGGAACCGGCGGCGCGCCGGCGCCGAGGTCCTGCAGGATCGAGGCGCAGCTTCCCAGAAGCACGAAGGCCGTGTCGCCCTTCAGCCGTGATCCGCCGCGGTCGATGCAATAGCCCGGCGGTCCGCCGATCACCACCGACCGGCGCGCCACCGTCACCGTATCGGGCGCCTCGTCGGCGAACGGCAGGTTCAGCCGCGCCACGCCCGGGGCCTGCATGCACCCGGCCAACACAAGCAGAAACGCCGCCGTCGCGGCGGAAGCGCTGCGACTAGAGGTCCATGTAGACATGGCGCTCCGCTTGGCCGCCGGGATGGGTCACGGCGCCCTTGTAGGTTTCACCGACAAGCTGGGCGTATTTCCAGAGCGCCCCGCTGGCATAGATCGTCTCGCGCGGGCCGGCCCAGGCGGCCCTGCGCGCGGCAAGTTCGTCGTCGCTGAGCGCCACGCCGATCTCGCCCTTGATCGCGTCGATGGTGATCATGTCGCCGTCTTGCAGCAGCGCGATTGGCCCGCCGTGATAGGCTTCCGGCCCCACGTGGCCGACGCAGAACCCGCGGGTCGCGCCCGAGAACCGCCCGTCGGTGATCAGCGCGACCTTCTTGCCCATGCCCTGGCCGGACAGCGCCGCGGTCGTCGCCAGCATCTCGCGCATGCCGGGGCCGCCCGCCGGGCCCTCGTTGCGGATCACGATCACCTCGCCTTCCTTGTAGGTCCGGTTCTGCACCGCCTCGAACGCGTCCTGTTCCGATTCGAACACCCGGGCCGGGCCGGTAAAGACCTGCTGGTCGCGCTCCATCCCCGCGACCTTCACGATCGCGCCTTCGGGCGCCAGGTTGCCCTTCAGCCCGACCACGCCGCCGGTCCTGGTGATCGGCGTGGCGACGGAGTGGATCACCTGCCCGTCCGCCTCGCGCGTCACCCTGTCCAGTTCCTCGCCGACGCTCCTGCCGCTGGCGGTGATGCAGTCCTCGTGGATCAGCCCGGCCTTCCTGAGCTCTTTCATCACCACCGGCACGCCGCCCGCCTCGTAGAGGTCCTTGGCGACGTATTTCCCGCCCGGCTTGAGGTCGACGAAATAGGGCGTGTCGCGGAAGATCTCGCAGACATCGTCGAGGAAGAACTCGATCCCCGCCTCGTGCGCCATCGCCGGCAGGTGCAGCCCGGCATTGGTCGACCCGCCGGTGCAGGCCACCACCCGCGCGGCGTTCTCGAAGGCCTTGCGGGTGCAGACGTCGCGGGCGCGGATGTTCCGTTCCAGAAGGTTCATCACCGCGCGGCCGGACGCCTCGCAATACTGGTCGCGGCTTTCATAGGGCGCGGGCGCGCCGGAAGAGTTGAACAGCGCCAGCCCGATCGCCTCGCTGACGCAGGCCATGGTGTTGGCGGTAAACTGCCCGCCGCAGGCGCCGGCCGAAGGGCAGGCGACACGCTCGAGCACGTCCAGCGCCGCGTCGGACAGGTTCCCGGCCTGGTGGTTGCCCACCGCCTCGAACATGTCCTGGACCGTCAGATCGCGGTTCTTGTAGGCCTCGGGCACTTCCGGCACGTTCGGCGCCCTGCCGGGCAGGATCGAGCCGCCATAGACGAAGACCGACGGCACATTCAGGCGGATCATCGCCATCATCATCCCCGGCAGCGACTTGTCGCAGCCCGCCAGCCCGACCAGCGCGTCGTAGCAATGCCCGCGCATGGTGAGCTCGACGGTGTCGGCGATCGCCTCGCGGCTGGCCAGCGACGAGCGCATCCCCTCATGCCCCATGGCGATGCCGTCGGTGACGGTGATCGTGGTGAACTCGCGCGGGGTGCCGTGCGCCTCCTTGACGCCCATCTTGGCGGCCTGCGCCTGGCGGTTCAGCGCGATGTTGCAGGGCGCGGCCTCGTTCCAGCAGGTGGCGACGCCGACCAGGGGCTGATGGATTTCCGCCTCGGTCATGCCCATCGCGTAGTAATACGACCGGTGCGGCGCCCGCGCCGGGCCCTCGGTCACGTGGCGGCTGGGCAGCCTCGATTTGTCGGTCTTCCCCTTGAGCATCGCTCGCCCTCCCGTACTCGGTTCCGCATGAGGCAATAGGCGAGTGTTTTGGGGGACACAAGCCGCAGGCCGTCCGCCGGGCAACAGATCGCGCGGGCCAGGCGACAGGGCGGGTTTCCGACCGGCGCCGGGCAGGCTACCAAGCGCCATGGACGCGCGATACCACCCCCCGTTCGAGGCCTATGTCGCCCCGGCCCGTGCCCGCCCGCAAATCTGGCGGCTGATTCTCGGCCTGCTGTTCGCGGGGGCGGTCTATATCCTCTGGTCGGTCGGCATCCTGGTGGGGGTCTGGTTCCTGACCGATGGCGGCGACCCGCGGCTTTACATGCAACGCATCGCCGCGGCGGAATCGCCGCGCGAGATGTTCGTCCTGTTCTCGACCTTCCTCGGCATGGCGCTGGGGCCGATGCTGGCGGTCAAGCTGATCCACAGGCGCACGGCCGGGTCGCTTTTCGGCCGCGCGCCGCGCGTGCTGCGGGACTTCGTGCTTGCCGCGGCGCTGGTCGGTGCGGTCTATGCCGTTGCGCTCGGCCTCTGGTTCGCGCGGTACGATCCGGTCCAGGGGCTCGATCCGGGCATCTGGCTGGCCGCGCTGCCGCTGGCGATCCTGGCATTGCTGGTGCAGACCGGCGCCGAAGAGCTGCTGTTCCGCGGCTACATATTGCAACAGCTTGCCGCGCGGTTCCGTTCGCGGATCGTCTGGATGCTGGTGCCGACCGTCCTGTTCGGTGCCGCGCATTTCGACCCCGGCACGGCGGGCGGCAACGTCTGGCTGGTGGTGCTGGCGACCGCCGGTTTCGGGCTGGTCGCGGCCGACCTGACGGCGGCCACCGGCAGCATCGGGGCCGCCTGGGGCTTTCATTTCGCCAACAACACGGTGGCGATCCTGTTCCTGGCCACAGAGGGCACGCTGCCCGGACTGGCACTGTTCCTGACGCCCTACGCCGCCGACGATCCGTCGCTGCGGCTCCTGATTCTCGGCGACCTTGCGATCCTGGTCGCCGCCTGGCTTCTGGTGCGGCGCGTCCTGCGGCGCTGATTGCAATTCGCCGCACCGCGGATTATCTGACCGCCAAGGCCAAGAACGAAGGCGCGCACCCCGGCATGAACTGGATTTCCAACTACGTCCGGCCCAAGATCAACTCGCTGTTTTCCCGCCGCGAAGTGCCAGAGAACCTCTGGTCGAAATGCGACGAGTGCGGAACGATGCTGTTCCACCGCGAGCTGAGGGAAAACCTCAACGTCTGCACGAGCTGCGATCACCATATGGCGATCACCCCGCGCGAGCGGTTCAAGGCGCTGTTCGACGGCGGGACCTTCGCCGAAATCCCGGTGCCGCAGCCGCTGGCCGACCCGCTGCATTTCCGCGACCAGAAGCGTTATCCCGAACGGATGAAGGCGGCGCAGAAGGCCACCGGCGAGGCCGAGGCGATGCTGGTCGCCAAGGGCGAGATCGGGCGCACGCCGGTCGTCGCCGTGGCGCAGGATTTCAGCTTCATGGGCGGCTCGATGGGCATGTATGTCGGCAACGCCATCATCGCCGCCGCCGAGCGCGCCGTCGAGGCCAAGCTGCCGCTGATACTGTTCTCGGCCGCCGGCGGGGCACGGATGCAGGAGGGCATACTCAGCCTGATGCAGATGCCGCGCACGACCGTCGCGGTGGAGATGCTGAAAGAGGCCGGGCTGCCCTATATCGTCGTGCTGACCCACCCGACGACCGGCGGCGTGACGGCAAGCTACGCGATGCTGGGCGACATCCACATCGCCGAGCCCAACGCGCTGATCTGCTTCGCCGGGCCACGGGTGATCGAGCAGACCATCCGCGAGAAGCTGCCCGAGGGCTTCCAGCGCGCCGAGTACCTGCTGGATCACGGCATGCTGGACCGCGTGACGCACCGCAAGGCGCTGCGCGACGAGCTGATCGGCATCGTCCGGATGCTGCTGGGGCTTCCGCCCGCGGTGGCGGGCGACCTGCCGCCGCCCGAGCCCGAGGCGGCGAAGGCCGAGCCGGAGAAACCCAAGGCGCAGCCGGCCAAGGCCGAGCGCGGGTGAGCCGCGAGACATCCGACGTCATTCTCGACCGGATGATGTCGCTGCATCCCAAGATCATCGACCTGACGCTCGACCGGGTCTGGCGCCTGCTGGATGCGCTCGGCAATCCGCAGGACCGGCTGCCGCCGGTGATCCACATCGCCGGTACCAACGGCAAGGGGTCGGTGCAGGCGATGCTGCGGGCCGGGCTGGAAGGCGCCGGCAAGCGGGTCCACGCCTATACCTCGCCGCATCTGGTGCGGTTCCACGAGCGAATCCGGCTGGCCGGCGCGCTGATCGACGAGGCCGATCTGGCGGCGGTGCTCGACGAATGCGAGACGGCGAACGGCGGCGAGGGGATCACGTATTTCGAGATCACCACCTGTGCCGCGCTTCTGGCCTTCGCGCGGGTGCCGGCGGATTACACCCTGCTGGAGGTCGGCCTTGGCGGTCGGCTGGATGCGACCAACGTGATCGCCCGGCCCGCGCTGACGGCGATCACGCCGGTTTCGCTGGACCATCAGCACTATCTCGGCGAGACCCTGGAGGAGATCGCGTTCGAGAAGGCCGGAATCCTGAAACGCGGCGTGCCTTGCGTGGTCGGCGTGCAGGAGGACGACGCGCTTGCGGTGATCGAGCGGCGGGCAGAGCGGGTCGGCGCGCCTTTGCTGGTGCGGGGCCAGCACTGGCATGTGTCCGTGGAACGCGGACGGCTGGTGTTTCAGGACGAGACCGGCCTGCTGGACTTGCCGCTGCCGTCGCTGAGGGGTCCGCACCAGATCGAGAATGCCGGCATCGCCGTGGCCGCGCTGCGCCAGCTCGGCTGCGGCGAGGCGGCCGCCGAGGCCGCGATGTCGAACGTGGTCTGGCCTGCGCGGATGCAGCGGCTGACGAAGGGGCCCTTGGCGGCGCTTGCGCCCGCGGCCGAGCTGATCCTCGACGGCGGGCACAACCCGGCGGCGGGGCAGACGCTGGCCGCGACGCTCGCGACGCTGGCGCCGCGGCCGCTGCACCTGGTCTGCGGCATGCTGAACACCAAGGACGTCGCGGGCTACCTGCGCCCGCTGGCGCCGCTGACGGCGCGGCTTCACGGCGTGTCGATCCCCGGCCAGACCGCCACGCTGCAGGCCGCCGAGACCGTCGCCGCCGCGCGCTCGGTCGGGATGCAGGCGGCAGAGGCCGACAGCGTCGGCCAGGCCGTGGCCGCGATCGCCGCCGAAGAGCCCGGCGCGCGGATCCTGATCTGCGGTTCGCTTTACCTCGCCGGCGTCGTGCTTGGCGAGAACGGGTGACGGGCGGGCAGGCCGGCCACGCGAATCAGAGCCCATCCCAGGCAAGGAACCGGCCCGTTTCCCCGACCGTTCGGAAACAGACCCGCGCCTGCGCGCAAACTGGCCGCGGAACGACGCGTCGTTTCGCCGAATCATACTTTCACCACAATTCCGGTGCGAAAACCGCAGTGCGACAGGGGGCAGTCGAATGGTCCAAAAAGGGAGACTGACCAGTGAAGAAACCGCTTCTTGCCCTCGCCGCCGCGACGATGACGCTCGCCACCGCCGCCCAGGCCACCACTGTGCCCGACCAGGCCGGATTCGTGAACGACTGGCACGGCGTCGGCAGCGACCACCAGAACAACAACCCCGGCGACACCGCCGCGGACCGGCACAATTTCGGCGACGCGGCAGCGGGGAATTCGGGGCACAACCCGACCGCCGGTAGCAATCAGGGGAACTGATCCCGACGGCGCATGCGACGCCCGGACGCATCCCTGCCCCGGTGCGGAACGTCCGGGCGGATCAGCGGGTCAGCGGATACTCGGCGAGAACCTCGTGTACCGCCCCGCCCGGGCCGAGGCTGGACCGATAGAGCTGGAACGCCTCGACCCGGAAGCCGGGCAGCGAGGCGGCGCCGAGGTCCGCAAGGAAACCGGCAAGCCGCGCGGCCTCGCCGCGGTCGAGCCGGTGCCCGAACCGCGCCAGCGTCACGTGCGGGCGGAAGCGTTCGCGCGGCAGGTCGACCCCGGCCGCCAGGACCGCGCGCCGCACCCGCTCGCGCAGCGCGGCAAGCGGCGGCGTCGCCCCGGCCCCGGCCCACAGCACCCGCGGCCGCGCGCCCCCGAAGACGTCGACGCCCCGAAGCTGCAACTCGAAGGGCGCCGCCTCCAGCGCCGCCAGCCCGTCATGCACCGCCTCCAGCACCGCGGGCGGCTGATCGTCGAGGAAGGCGAGCGTCAGGTGAAACGTCTCGGGCGCCATCAGGCGGCCCACCGGCAGTTCTGCCTGCACCGTTTCGAGCGCCTCGCGCACATCGTCCGGCATGTCGATGGCGACGAAGGCCCTCACGCCTGCCCCCAGCCCGCGCCTTGCATCTCGCGCAGGCGGCTTGCGGTGCGCTCGAACTCGAACGTGCCCTCGCCCTCGACATAGAGCCGCTCGGGCGTGTCCGCCGCCGTCATGATCAGCCGCACCTTCGCCTCGTAAAGCGCGTCGATCAGCGTCACGAAGCGCCTGGCCTCGTTGAAATTGGTGCGGCTCAGCCGCGGCACGTCTTCCAGGATCAGCACCCGCACCGCATCGGCCACGGCAAGGTAATCCGCGGGGCCCAGCGGGCGGCCGCACAGCTCCCAGAACTCGATCCGGGCGACACCGTTCTGGAACCCGGGCAGCACGACGTCGCGGCCCTTGACCACCAGCGTCAGCGGCGCCCAGTCGCCGCCGGTCAGGTCCTGCCACAGCCGGTCGATCCGGGCCCGCGTCAGCGCGTTCGCGGGGGTGAAGTAGACCTCTGTCTCGGCCAGGCGGTGCTGGCGGTAATCGGTGGGCGATTCGAGGTGGTGAACCTCCATCCGCTGCTTGATCAGCCCGATGAAGGGCAGGAACAGCGCCCGGTTCAGACCATCCTTGTACAGATCGTCCGGCACCCGGTTCGACGTGGTGACGACGACGACACCGCGGTCGAACAACGTCTCGAAAAGCCGCCCGACGATCATCGCGTCGGCGATGTCGGTGATCTGCATCTCGTCGAAGCAAAGCAGCCGGACCTCGGCGGCCACCTTCAGCGCCACCGGCTTCAGCGCATCGGCCGCACCCTTCTGGCGCTCGGCGTGAATGGCGGCCTGGATTTCCTGCATGAAGGCGTGGAAATGCACGCGGCGCTTGGCCCCGGTCGGCACGTGGTCGTGGAACAGGTCCATCAGGAAGGACTTGCCGCGCCCGACGCCGCCCCAGATATAGGCGCCCTTCGGCGGCGCGGGCGGCTTGGCAAAGAGCCCGCCCAACAGGCCGCGCTTTGGCGGCGGCGCGGCAAAATGGGCGCGGATCCCTTCCAGCACCGGCAGGACGGCATGCTGCGCCGGGTCGGCGGTGATCTCTTCCGCCGCCACCAGCCGGTCATAGATCGCCTGCATCGGCTCGCCCATGGGTTTCACCTACCCCGGCGCCTTGGATAAGAAAAGCTGATGCCGCGGGTTAGAATATTCGATTTGACCGGACCCGGGATTTCAACGACTGTCCTCCGGCCGCTGCAGGAATGGCCGATGACCGCACCCCGCGCCCCGCTCGTCACCCCGGTCCTGATCGGCGGCTGCCTGATCATCGTGGTCAGCTTCGCGGTCCGGGGATCCTTCGGCGTGTTCCAGATCCCGATTGCGGCAGAGTTCGGCTGGCTCCGCGCCGATTTTTCCACCGCGATCGCGATCCAGAACCTGGCCTGGGGCATCGGCCAGCCGCTGTTCGCCGCCTTCGCCGAACGCTTCGGCGACCGCCGCGCGCTGGCCCTCGGCGCGCTGGTCTACGCGGTGGGGCTGGGGCTGTCGTCGGTCGCCGTCACCCCGGAACAGCACTGGGCGCTCGAGGTGCTGGTGGGGCTTGGCATCGCGGGCACCGGGTTCGGGGTGATTCTGGCCGTCGTGGGGCGCGCGGCAAGCGACGAGAACCGATCTATGGCGCTCGCCATCGTCACCGCCGCCGGGTCGGGCGGGCAGATCGTCGGGCCGCCGCTGGCCGAGTGGATGCTGACGACGATGCCCTGGCAGCAGGTGTTCCTGATCTTCACGGCGGCGGTGCTGGCGGTGCTGCTGTTCCTGCCAATGATCCGCTCGCCGCAGGTCGCATCCAGGACCGACCTGGAAGAGACGCTCGGAGCGATCCTGCGCAGGGCGTTCCGCGACCCGACCTATACGCTGATCTTCCTGGGCTTCTTTTCCTGCGGCTATCAGATCGCCTTCATCACCGCGCATTTCCCGGCGCTCGTCACCGAAATGTGCGGCGCCATCGACCCGACGGGCACGCTGGCGTCGCTGGGTGTGGCGTCGACCTCGGCACTCGGCGCCGTGGCGATCTCGATCATCAGGCTATCCAACATCGCCGGCACGCTGATGGCGGGCTGGCTGGGCAAGCGGTTTTCCAGAAAGTACCTGCTGGCCGGAATCTACGCCGGCCGGACCGTCGCCGCCGCGCTGTTCTTCCTGTTCCCGATCACGCCGACCAGCGTCGTGGTGTTCTCGGTCGCGATGGGCGCGCTGTGGCTGGCCACGATTCCGCTGACCGCGGGGCTCGTCGGCTATATCTACGGGCTCAGATACATGGGCACGCTTTACGGGATCGTGTTCCTCAGCCACCAGCTGGGTTCGTTCCTCGGCGTCTGGCTGGGCGGGCGGATGTACGACATCTACGGCGACTATTCCACGGTCTGGTGGGTCGGAGTCGCAGTGGGCGCGTTCAGCGCCATCGTGCACCTGCCGATCCGCGAGATTCCGCTGAAGCTGCGCGGCGCGGCCGCCGCGGCGGCATAGCGCGGGCTCAGGCGCCGAACATCCCGCCGACCGCGCCGGCCATCGCCGCACCGATCGCCGCCTGCGCCCTTGCGGTCAGGTGGATGCCGTCCAGCGAGTCGACCTCGGCCACCGGACCGAGATCGACGAATCCGGCGCCCTGCCGCGCGGCGACATCGGCGAGCAGGGGCACCAGCGCCCGCGACTTGGCCGCACCGCCCTCGAACATCGGCGCCAGGAACCCGGTTTCCAGGATCGGCACCGGCGCTGCCAGCAGCACAAGCGGCGCGGCGCCCGCGGGCCCTGCGTCGGATTGCCTGATCGCCAGCACCAGCCGTTCGAGCCCGATCGCGATGTCCGAGGCCGGCACCGAGAACCGCGCCTTCAGGTCGTTGGTCCCAAGCATCACGATCACCAGATCCAGCGGCCGGTGCGATTCCAGCATCACCGGCAGCGCCGCCAGCCCGTTCTTGTGCGCGCCCTCCACGGGATCGTCGAACACCGCGTTGCGCCCCGGATGCCCCTCGGCGATCACGTCCCAGCCGGCGCCCAGCGCGGCCGCCATCACGGATGGCCAGCGCTCGGCCGGCGCGAACCGCCGCCGGTCGGCCATGTCGCGCATCGCCCGCGTGCCGTGGGTGTTGCTGTCGCCGAAGCAGAGGATCGTGCGCGTCGCCATGGTTCAGGCCAGCCATTCCCCGGTGGCGTCGTCGAAGACGTAGATATGGTCCAGCATCGGTTTCAGGCGGATCGCCTGCCCGGGCCGGAAATCGTGGCGCTCGCGGAACACCGCCGTGATCTCGTGCGTGCCGAACCTGGTGATCAGGTGGGTCTCCGACCCCGTCGGCTCGACCACCGACACGGTCACCGGCAGCCCCTCGTCGCCGAGTTCCAGGTGCTCGGGCCGGATGCCGAACGTCACCTGCCGCCCCTCGGTCAGGTCCGGATCGTCGGGTGCGGTCAGCCGCGCGCCCTCGGCCTCGACCCAGACGCCCTTGGCGTCGCGCCGCACGCGCCCCGAGATCATGTTCATCGAGGGCGAGCCGATGAAGCCCGCGACGAAGCGGTTCGCGGGCCGGTCGTAAAGCTCCAGCGGCGAGCCGACCTGTTCGATGCTGCCCTGGCTCATCACAACGATCTTGTCGGCCATCGTCATCGCCTCGATCTGGTCGTGGGTGACATAGACCGTCGTGGTCGACAGCCGCTGGTGCAGTTCGCGGATCTCGGCGCGCATCTGGACGCGCAGCTTGGCGTCGAGGTTCGAAAGCGGCTCGTCGAACAGGAAGACCTGCGGATCGCGCACGATGGCGCGGCCCATCGCGACGCGCTGGCGCTGGCCGCCGGACAGCGCGCGCGGGTAGCGCCTGAGATAGGGCGTCAGCCCCAGGATCTCTGCCGCGCGCTGCACGCGGTTGTCGATCTCGGCCTTGTCCATCCGCCGCATCCGCAGGCTGAAGGCCATGTTCGCCGCCACCGTCTTGTGCGGGTAAAGCGCGTAGTTCTGGAACACCATGGCAATGTCGCGCTGGCTGGGCGGCAGGTTGTTGACCAGCCGCTCGCCGATATGGATGGTGCCGCCGGTGACGCCCTCGAGCCCCGCGATCATCCTGAGAAGCGTGGATTTGCCACATCCCGACGGTCCGACCAGCACCACGAATTCGCCGTCGGCGATGTCCACGTCGACGCCATGGATCACCTCGACCGCGCCGTAGGATTTGCGCAAGTCCCGGATCGTCACTTCGGCCATGTCGCCCTGTCCCCCTGTTGCGGGAACGGTAGCCAACAGCCCTTGGCCTGTCCATCGCCGTGCGGGCTGAGCCCGTTGATTTTGTTGACTCAACGTCAGCATCACTCATACTCGCCCCGCACGGCACCTAGATCGGGGGGGACGGCGCGGCCTGTTCGCTGCGCGTGTATTGTCCGTTCCCGCCCGCAGACCGTCGAAAAGACATTCAAGGGAGGACGAATCCATGAGAGTTGAGCTTTACGAGGCGATGCGCCGCGCCGGCAAGATCAGCCGCAGGGGCGTGCTGAAAGGCGCGACCGCGACCGCCGGCGCCGCCGCGCTGGGCGGCGTGTTCACCGGCACCTCGGTGCGCCCGGCCTGGGCCGCCGGCCACGAGGACCTGCGCGCCGCGATCCTGAAGATCCCCGGTGTCGGCATGGGCAGCCCCGGCGACGCCGAGTGGCAGAAGGTCGGCGAGATGTGCCTTGGCCCGATCAAGGAGGTCGTCGCCGAGGGCGAATTCGCCGGCGTGACGCTGACCTTCATGGGGCTGAACAACCAGAACCTGCACAACTTCCTGTTCCGCGGGTTCCTGAAGCCGTGGGAGGCCTATACCGGCGCCAAGATCAACTGGATCGACCTGGCGCAGGCCGACTACAACGCGCGGCTGCAACAGTCGATCGCCACCGGCACCGTCGATTTCGACATCATCGAGATGGGCGCGCCGTTCGAAGGCGACGTTCTGGGCCGCGGCATGGCCAGCCAGATGCCCGACTGGGTCATGGACGTGATCGACATGGACGATTACGTCGGCTACCTGCAGGCGCCCGTGGGCACCTGGGACGGCAAGACCTATCGCATCTCGATCGACGGCGACTGCCACACGTTTGCCTACCGCACCGACTATTTCGGCGACGGCTCGATCACCGGCAAGCCGGTGCCCACGACCTGGCAGGAGATTAACGCGATCAGCAAAGAGCTGAAGGGCAAGGACGACCCGCTGACCGGGCTGCCGGCGCATGGCTATCTCGACCCGCTGAAGGGCTGGGGCGGCTTCGGGTTCTACTTCATCGAGAACCGCGCGGCGGCCTATGCCAAGCATCCCAGCGACCCGGCCTGGCTGTTCGATCCCGAAACCATGAAGCCGCGGGTCAACAACCCGGCCTGGGTGCAGGCGATCCAGGATGTGCTGGACCTGATCGAGGCGGATGTCTATCCGGCCGACCAGATCAACGCCGATCCGGGTACGACCGCGTTCCAGCAGTTCCTGGCCGGCACGGGTTCGATGCTGATGTGGTGGGGCGACGTGGGGTCGAACGCGCGCACCTCGGACACGTCCGTCGTGGGCGACGTGGTGGGCTTCGGCATCAACCCGGCCTCCGACCGCGTCTACAACGCCGGCACCGGCGCATGGGAAGAGACCCGCAACGAGGCGCCGAACATGGCCTATATCGGCTGGGGCGTCTACGTGATGGCGACGGTCGACAGCGACCCCAAGCGGCAAAAGGCGGCGTGGTCGGCGGCGGCGCATCTCGGCGGGCGCGATCTCAGCCTCTGGGCCTCGGCCTATCCGTCGGGCTTCCAGCCCTACCGGAATTCCCATTTCAACTACGACGAGTGGGAAGAGGCGGGCTATGACCGGGCGTTCATCGAGGATTACCTCGGCTCCAACGCGGACAGCTACAACCATCCGAACGCCGCGATCGAACCGCGCATCCCGGGCATCTTCCAGTACTACTCGGTCGCCGAGGACGAACTGGCCAAGGGATTTGCCGGGCAATATGCCGGCGCGCAAGAGACCGCGGACGCCATCGCCGCGGCCTGGGACAAGATCACCGACCAGATCGGCCGCGAGTCCCAGATCGCGCTGTACCGGGCGTCGCTCGGGCTCGACCGGGCCTGACCGGCCGCGCGGCGCGGCGCGGATCGCCATACGCGGCGTCGCCGGGGATGTGATCCGCCGGCCAACGCCGGATACGGCAGGGGCGGGGATCATCCCCGCCCCTGCCTTGCGCAGTATGGCTTGCTGGCCCGGTCCGTCCGGTGAGGCCCGACGGCGCCGGGCGCGAGTGCATCCGGTGCCTTGCGGTGCCGCGGGGGTGACCCGCCCGGCGCAATCCCGTGATCCGTCGCGGAATCGGCACCGCTGGCAATCGCGCCGGCCGCCCTGTGGTATTGGCGGCCACGGCCCGCGGCCCGATCCCGCGCGCCCGAGCCCGGACACACGTGACGATTTCCGCCGGGGCCAGCCAGGCGACGTGCCTTGACCTCGCGCCGGACGCTTGGCGGATGCCATCGCTGCCGCGGCCGGTCGGGCAAGGCGTTGAGAATACACGCGCGGCCAATGCAACGGCGCAAGAGCGGCGGCATGGAGGACGTGCAACAAGGGCCGGGTGGCGCTGCGTTGGCGTCGAAGCACGGAATGCGCCTTGAGCCGCTGGTCTTACGCGATCGCGCGACGCGTCGCCCGGTCCGGCTCCGGTCGGGAGGTTCTTACCGCGCGCCCGAGAGCAACCCGAACAGGCCGCCCGCTGCACCATTGGCATTCTGCAGGACCGCGAGCGCGGCGCTTGCGCCGCGGACACCGCCGCCGGGGGCGCCGAGGTCGGCGCGCAGCAGGAACAGCCGGACCAGCTCTTCGCGCCTTTCCGGGTCGGCGAACTGCGCAATCTCGCCGTCTCCGAACCGTGCCGCGGCCTTGTCGCGAAAGGCGCTCAGTTGCTGGTCGAGGTCCAGCGCGCCCACCGAACCGGGCAGGCCGAGCGCGGCCTCGAACACCTTGCGCACGGGCGGCTGGCCCATCACCAGGAACCAGCGCCCGTCATCCGTCGTGTCCCTGGACGCGATTTCGCCCAGCGCGCGGTCGAGGCCGAGCGCGAGGCGCATGTTGGCATCCTGGTTTCCGACGGCGATTTCGAATTGCTGCTCGCGATAGGCCCCGGCGATCTCGGCCGGGAAATCCGAAAGCACCGTGCGCGGCGTGTCGAAGTCGCCGAAGCCGAATGCCTTGGAAAACTCCAGATACCGCTTGTCGGACAGGCGGTTGGCCAGCGCGGCCGGATCGAGCGTTCCGTCTTCCAGCACCTTCTGCAGGAAGTAGCGGCTGTTGATGTCGTCATCGAGGCCGAAGGCGCCGAGCGCGACCTGCAGCAGACGCCGGTCCGAGACCAGCGCCTCGGCGCTGGTGACCGCGCCGATATTCGCTTCGAAATAGGCCACGTTCCGGGCGATTTCGGCGGAGGCGTCGAACGCCTCCTGCTGGGCCTCGCGCGTGCGGGTCAGAAAGGACCAGCCCGCGTAGCCGCCGATCGGGATGACCGGCTGAAAGCTCATTGCACGCGCGCGGCCAGCAGGCGCTCCTCGCGCGGCAGCAGCGACCGCAGCGCCTTGAGCGCCTGGTAGAACTGCGCGGCGATCACCGCCTCGGTCGCGGCCGCCATCTGCCGGCGGCTGTCGGCATCGGTCAGCGCCTGGCTGAGCTGCTCGATACCGCGCAAGAGCTGCAGCTTGGCGTCCTCGGGGTCGGCGTCGCCGGACAGGACCAGTTGCGCGATGTAGCAGACCCGCCGGACCGGCGTGTTCACCTCTTCGGGATGGATCGCGTCGCGCAGCCGCAGGATGTTGGCGTTCGGCGTCACGATCGACAGCCGCGACCGGCGGTCGCCGTTCTCGATCACCGCGCCGTTGATCAGTACCCGCTCCTTGGGGCCGAGTTTCAGGACCAGACCGCTCATGCCGCCGCTCCCTGCTGGCGCAATCCGCGCATGATCGTGGTGTTGATGTCGGTCAGCACCTCGGCCGAGGCGCGGCCTTCGAGGACCTTGGTCGAATGCTGCAACGTGAACTCGGCGAGGTAGAAGAGCTGCGCGCGCAGGGTCTCGGGAAGGGCGTTGCCGGGATCGGCCACGTCGCCGGCCATCAGGATCCACAGCCGGCGGTTGTCGTGCAGCGCGCTGACCAGGTCGGGAAAGCCCTCGGTGCCGCGTGCCGCGGCGCTTTTCAGCCGCGACGTGACCTGGGCGAAGACGTCGTACTCGGCGCTCTGGTGCGTTCTGATCGGGGCGGCGGCAGCGGAATAGGCCGTTCGGGCCAGGTCTTGGGCGTTCACGTCGTGTCCTTCCGGCGGGTGATGGGATCAATCGGAAGTCTGCCCCCGGGCGCACGCTAGGCAGGTGCGCCCGGGGACGGCGTCTTTACCGGAACAGCGACAGCAGCGACTGCGGCGCCTGGTTCGCGATCGAAAGCGACTGGATGCCGAGTTGCTGCTGCACCTGCAGCGCCTGCAGGCGGGCAGAGGCCTCTTCCATGTCGGCATCGACCAGCGATCCGATCCCGGATTTCAGCGAATCCATCAGCTTGCTGACGAAGTCGGACTGCGTGTCGATCCGGCCCTGATCCGAGCCGAACGAGGCCGAGGCGTCGATCGCGGTCTGGATCAGCGTCTCGATGTTGTCGAGCGCCGCATTGGCGCCGGAATCGGTCGTGACGTTCAGCGAATCGAGCCCGAACAGGCCGCCCGACGCGGTGCCGCCGTCCATCGCCGCCGTGGCGAGCGCCAGGTCGGACCCGCTGTTGTCGATCTTCAGGCTGGCCTGCCCGGTGGTCGCGTTGATCGCCACCTGCGTGGTGACGCCGCTGAGCCCGGCGCTGTCGATCGCGGTCTTCAGGCCGCGCGCGACGTCGGCAAAGGATTCGCCTTTGCCGGCCGTGTAGTAATACGCGACGCCGCCGACCGAGGCCTGATAGCTGTTGCCTTCCGCCGGACTCGCGCCGGTGGTGAAGAAGATCTCCTCGGCACGCTGGTCGACGGTGCCGGATTCGGTCGTGGTGTTGCCCGTCGTCGTGCCGTTGATCGCCTGCAGGTACGAGTTGCCGGCGCCGCCGGTCACACCGGAATCGTCCATCGACACGCCAAGCGATTCGAACGGGCGGGTCGAGGTGACGACGATCTGGTTGGTGCCGTTCGACGTGAAGGTCACGTCGTCGAGATCCAGCGCCTGCAGGCTGGACAACAGCGCGTCGCGGGCATTGGTCGCGGTCTGGTCGTCGGCCGCGGCGGTGTATCCGACCGACTGGCCGCCCACGGTGATCGAAGTGGCGTCATTGGTGTCCCAGTCGCCCGCGAACTCGATCACGGCGGTGTTGCCCGTCGCCGAAAGCGTGCCGCCGGCATAGGTCGAGCCGTTCGCCGCGTCGAGAATCTGGCCGGAAAGATCCGTGCCGCCCGATCCCACGCCGTTGGTGCCGGCGCCGGTGGTCAGGTCCTGGCGCGCGACCGTGATGTTGCTGGCCGAGACGACGCCGCTGGAATCGCGGTCGAGCGAGGCCAGAACGTTCACGTCCGCCGTGCCCTGCAACAGGTTCAGGCCGTTGAACTGCGCCGCGCCGACGATCGAGTTGATCTGGCCGCGAAGCGCGTTGATATCGGTCTGGATCTTGTCGCGGTCGACATTCGCCTCCTGCGCGGCGACGACCTTGCCCTTGATCTCGGTCAGAAGCTCGGTGACGGTTTCCGAGGCGTTGCGCGCCACGGCGACGGTGGACTGGCCGAGCGACAGGCTTTCGGAAATCGCCTTGAAGCCCTTCACGTCGGATTCCATCACCTTCGAGATGGCCCAGATCGAGGCATTGTCGCGCGCGGTGGCCACCGACTTGCCGGTCGAGATCTCGTTTTGCGTCTGCGACAGGCTGCGTTGATTCCCTTCAGGGTCTGCAGCGCGACCATGGCGCTGTTGTTGGTCAGAATGCTGGACATCGGAGTTCCTTTTGTCGTGTGACGTATTTTGCGCCACGGGATGACGTCAGGCCCTTTCGGGCCGATGAGACTGTCGTTCTGACGTGTGCGGACCGGGCCCTGCCACGGCGCGCCACCGGATCGGTGCAGCCCCCTTCTGCGGCGAAATAGGAAACAGAGTGTGAAGGGATTGCGGCGGGATTCCGTCTCTTTTCCTCAAATTCTTGGTAAATTCTGCACCTCACGCGCGGCGGTCGGCCGGATTGGCAGCCCGGCTTATCGGGCGTCTGCGGCCCTCTGCGTCGTAGGTCTGCAGCGTTTCGCCCCGTCCGCCCAGCGCGGAAAGCCGCGCCTTTGCCGCCGCGACCCCGTCGCGCATCGACTGCAAGAGGCGCCCGTTGCGCTCGGCCCCCGCCTTCAGTCTTGCCAGCGTCTCGGCGTCGGCGCCCTCGCGCGCCACCACGGCGATCAGGCGTTCCTTTTCCGCGACCAGCCGTTCCAGCAGGTCGAAACGGCCGCCGAGCGCCGCCTTGCGCTCGCGCTCCAGCATGTCCTCGAGCAACTCGCTGGCCATGCGACGGCTAAACAGACCCATCGGCCCGCTCCTTCAGTGCTTCGAAAAGATGCTCCGCAAGGCCGATCCCGCCGGCCTCGGCCAGTTTTTCGGCCTGCGCCTGGCGCAGGAACGAGCTGAACTGATCCTCGCCGGTGCCGCCGCCGAACGCCCCGCGCGGCGCGCCGAAACCGGCCGATTTCAGCATCTCGGACAGAAAGGTCGCCTCGAGCTTGCGGGCGGCATCGCGCAGCGCGCTGTCGGACGGTTTCGGCAGGGGCGCCGTGGAAGCGCCTGCAGGGTCGATTGGGGTCATGGTCGCATCCCGTCAATTTGATCGACTTTCCCCCTTATGCGCCGGCACCGGTAAACATGCGGTAACTCTTGCGCGTCATACCGCGGGAACCGGTGGCAGAATCCCCGAGGCAGTCATGCAGACCCTACCGCTTGCGCAGTTCTTCCAGCCAAGATCACCCGATCCGGCGGACCCCGTCGCCGCCATCGGCGCGATGAACACGGACACCGAGTTCGCCGGGTTCGTGGCGCTGTTGGCGTCCGGACCGGCCGGCCAAGGTGCGCCGGGTTCCGGAAGCTCGGGCTTTTGGCAGATCGGCATGGGGCAGCCCGGCATGGGTCAGTCCGGGATCGGAGTGCCCGGCGTCGTTCTGTCGGGCGCAGGGCCTTCCGTCGCGGAGCCGTCCGAAAATGCCCCGCCGGTCGCGTGGCCCCGCGCCGAACCCGTCCGGTTCGCCGGGAACCCGCCCGCCGTCGGACAATCCGCCGCGCCGGAAGTTCCGGTGCCTGTCTGGTCGCCCACCCCTGCCGGCAGCCAGGCGCCGCCGTCCCGGGCGGCAGTGCCGGGCGTTTCGGCCGACCCGGTCCGCCCGGTGCCGTCCGAATCGGCGGGGATTGCGCCCGCCGTTCCCCGGTGGCCGCTGCCGGAAGCGCCGGATACCCCGTCAGGGATCGCGCCCGCGGATATCCCCGGCACGGCCGAGGCCGCGCACGGCACGGTCGGAGCGCGCCCCGGCACGGAACCGGCGGGCTCTTCCGGCCGGCCCCAGGCCGACGCACCGGATTCCGTTGCGGAACGGCCAGCACAACCGCTGCTGGCGGTCCCGGATCGTGCGCATATGGAACAACCGGAAACGCCGGCCGTCCCGCCCCAGCGAAGCGACACGCATGCTCCGGCGTCGCCACATGGCATCGACGGGTCCGGAAGAGACGGGCGCGCAGCGGCAGGGAACGGTCCGCAGGTTGGCCGGGCATCCCTGCCGGGGCAGGACCTGCGCATGACCGGGGCCGGGCCGTTCGATCCCGCCCGGGCCGCGGCGCCGACCTCGATGACCGGTGGCGGTACCGGACAAACGGGCCGGCCTGCGAAGCCGTCCGTGGTGGACCGGGCGACGATTGCCGACCCTGCGGACGTGCCGGCGGGACGCCGCTCCGAGAATGCGGGCGACCGGCTGCTGCCAGGGGATGCCGTCGCGGCTGCCACCCACGGGCGGGCGCCGAACCGGCCGCCGGGCGACCCGCACCCGGCAGGTCCCGCGGAACCGGCCGCCAGGGCGGGCGCCAGCCCAGCGGTCGCGCCCGTGCGGAGCGCGGCGCCAGCGTCGCGTCAGGGCGAGTACCCGGGCCGGCCGCTCGCCGCCGTGTCCGATACCGTCCCGTCCGACGGCACGGATCGCCGCGCCGCCCGCGCGCCGCGACCGGAATTCGCCACTGGCAACGCGCGGCCCGATGTTCCGCAGATCGCATTTGAAACCGCCGCGCCGCGCCAGGCGTCTCCCCCACCGGACCGGCCACCGGAAGTCCGGCCACTGCCCGCCGGTTTCGGACATGCCCTGAAAGGCAAGGACGCCAGCGAACCGAACCCGCCCGCGAGGCCTTTCGCCGGGGTCCTGGACCGCGCCGCCGCGAAGCTGCCCGGCGAGTTGCCGTCGACGGCCATGCCCGTGATGCCGCACCGTGGCGCCGCGATCCGCGTTTCCCCGGCCGTCCCGGCGCCGAATGCCGCGACCCCGAACGCGATGGACACCCCGGGTCGTGCCGCGTGGGATGGCCCCGGCCCCGATGCATACCGGCAACCAAAGGCGCCGGCCCGGCCTGCGGCGGCGCCGGGCGCCGCGATTGCCCCGGCCGTGAATGCCACGACTGCGCGCGCCATGGACGTGGAGCTTCGGCCGCTGCCACCGGGCCATGCCGGGGCCGATCGCCCGCCTGCGGACCATCCGGCCGCGCCTGCACCTGTCGCGGGCGCCACCCCGCCTGCACCGCAGGCTGCGAGCATCAGGACCCCCGGTTCCGGCCCGGGCCCGCAAGCCTCGCCCGAGCCGCCCCGCATCCGGGCATCCGAAACCGCCGCGCCTGCCGCGCCTGCCGCCCCGGCCGGCCGCGGCGATACGGCTGCGCCGGCCGCAACGGCGACGCCAGCCGCCGGCGTTGCGCCCGCGCCGCTCGCGGTGTTGACCGAGGACGCAGTGCACCTCGGCGCGGTCGATCCGATCGGAGACATCGCCGCGCCCGCCGCCGGCGACCCGCCGCCGCGCGACGCCGCCGCGGCGGCGCAGATCGCGCGGATCGCACGCCAGGTTGCGGTACAGATCGCCGACATCGCGCGCCCGCTGCCCGACCGTCCCGTCGAGATTTCCCTGCGCCCCGAGGAACTCGGGCGGCTCAGGATGACGATCCAGACCGGCGAGGGCACGATCGCCGTTTCGCTTGCCGCGGAACGGCCCGAGACCGCCGATCTTCTGCGCCGCAACATCGACATGCTGGCCGAGGAGTTCCGCGCGCTCGGCTACACCGACGTCTCGTTCGACTTCGGCAGCGGCTCGCCGCGCCGTGACGGCGACGATGCCCCGGCATCGCCGGCCCACGCCGAGGCCGCGGCGGCGCCCCTCGCCGAACCCGGCCCCGATCCCGTTGCCCTGCGGGTGACGGCCGACGGCGGCGTCGACCTGCGGCTTTGATCAAGGAGGATCAACATGGACAGCGTAACCGCCCCCGCAACGGCACCCCTGGCGACGGCCGCCGCGAATTCCGCCCCGGCCGAAGACCGCACGGTGATCAGCTCGGATTTCCAGACCTTCCTGAACATGCTGACCGCACAGATGAAGAACCAGGACCCGCTCGATCCGGTCAAGTCCGAGGATTTCGCCGTGCAGCTTGCGACCTTTTCGAGCGTCGAACAGCAGGTGCTGACCAACGATCTGCTGAGCGATCTCGGCACGCAGATGAACGTGATGGGCATGGCGCAGTTCGCCGGATGGGTCGGGATGGAGGCACGTGCGCCCGTCGCCGCGCAATTCGACGGCAGACCGATCACCCTGGCGCCGAAGCCGCTGATCACCGCGGATTCGGCGGTTCTGGTGGTCGAGGACGCGAGCGGCACGGTGGTGCAGCGCATGCCGGTCCAGGCCAGCGACGAACAGATCGCCTGGACCGGGCTCGGCGCCGACGGCACGCCATTGCCGCACGGGGCCTACAGCTTCAAGCTGGAAAGCTACAGCAACGGCGCGCTGGCCGCGACCGAGCCGGTCGAGGTCTATACCCGCGTCGTCGAGGCCCGCAGCGAGGGCGGCAGGACCGTGCTGGTCACCGAGGCGGGCGCGGTGGTCGACGCCGATTCGGTCTCGGCGCTGCGGCAGCCCGACGCCGCGTCCTGACGCCGGGCGCCGCAGAACCGCGCCGGGCGGCCGGGAGTGCATGTTGAAGGGCGGTTGCCGGACGGTGCACGCCGCCCGGTACCGTCAAGGCCCGTGCCGCGCTACAGGTTCAGTCCCAGCCAGACGCCAGCCAGCGCCAGCAGCGCCCCGAGCCCCATGAACAGCACGGGGCGCAGCAGGCCCTCGCGCTGTGGCTTGGCCGCCTCTTCGGTGTGCCGGACCAGCGCCGCCTCGGCGATCTGCGGCAGCTTGGGGCCGAACCGCGACACCACGCGCACCGTCTTGGCCAGATCGCTCAGCAGCGCGCGCGGGCCGATGTTCTGCTTGATGTAGTCCTCGACGATCGGCCGGGCGACCTTCCAGATATTGATCTGCGGATTGAGCGAGCGCGCCACGCCCTCGACCACCACCATGGTACGCTGCAGCAAGATCAGCTCGGTCCTGGTCTCCATCCCGAACCGCTCGGTCACCTCGAAGAGATAGCTCAGCAGCCGCCCCATCGAGACCCGCGTGGCATCGAGCCCGAAGATCGGCTCGCCCACGGACCGCAGCGCGCGGGCGAACTCGTCGATGTCGCGGTCGGCGGGCACGTATCCGGCTTCGAAATGCACCTCGGCGACGCGCCGGTAATCCTTGCGGATGAAGCCAAAGAGAATCTCGGCATAGACCCGGCGGGTATACTCGTCGATCCGCCCCATGATCCCGAAATCCAGCGCGATAAGGTCGCCGTTCGGCGCCACCTTCAGGTTGCCCTGGTGCATGTCGGCATGGAAATAGCCGTCGCGCAGCGCATGGCTGAGGAACAGCTGCAGCACCTTCTCGCCAAGCCGGTCGCGGTCGTGCCCGGCCGCGTCCAGCGCTGCGATGTCGCCAAGCGGGATGCCGTCGGCCCAGCCGAGCGTCATCGCCCGGCGGCCGGACAGGAACCATTCCACGGGCGGCACCTGAAAACCCTGGTCCGCGGCGGTCTTGGCGGCGTATTCGGCCGCGGCGGCGGTTTCCATCCTGAGGTCCAGCTCGCCCATCACCACGCCCTCGAAATGCTCGATCACGTCATGCGGCCGCAGCCGGCGCGAGGCGGGCGACAGAAGCTCGATCATCGAGGCGGCGAAATAGAAGGCGTCGATATCCTTGCGGAACGCCCGCTCGATCCTCGGGCGCAGCACCTTCACGGCGACCTCGCGGCCATCGTCCAACAGCCGCGCGCGGTGGACCTGCGCGATCGAGGCCGCGGCGACCGAATCGGAGAACTCGGAAAACAGGCTGTCCACCGGGCGTTCCAGCTCGATCTCGACGGTGCGCTTGGCCTCGTCCGTGGAAAACGGCGGCAGCTTGTCCTGCAGCACGCGAAGCTGCGTCGCCAGCTCGTCGCCCACCACGTCGGGACGGGTCGACAGAAGCTGGCCGAACTTGATGTAAGCCGGGCCCAGCGCGGTCAGCGCCCGCGTCACCGGCGGCTGGGCGGGATCGCCCTTCAGGCCCAGCGGCGCGAACGGCCAGCCGAGTACCCGGGCAGCGACGCGCAGCGCCGGCGGCGCATTCATCTGGTCCAGCACGACTCCCATCGCGCCGGTCCGGGTCATGGTCGCCCCGGTGCGGACCAGCCGCCAGATGTTGTGCGGACCTCTCAAATCTTCCAGCCGGAATGCAGTGCCGCGACGCCCATGGTCAGGTTGCGGTACTTCACCTGCCCGAACCCGGCATCGCGAATCATCGCCGCAAAGCTTTCCTGGTCGGGAAACCTGCGGATCGATTCGACGAGGTACTGATAGCTTTCCCGGTCGCCGGCGATGACCTTGCCCATGGCCGGGATCACGTTGAAGGAATAAAGGTCGTAAAGCCTCTGCATCCCCGGGTCGGGAAGCTGCGAGAACTCCAGCACCATCAGCCGGCCGCCGGGCCGCAGCACGCGGAACGCCTCGGCCAGCGCATCCTCGGGCCGCGTGACGTTCCGGATGCCGAAGCTGATCGTGTAGACATCGAACGATCCGTCGGGGAACGGCAGCGCCATCGCGTCGCCCGCCACCCAGTCCAGCCGGTCGGCCAGCTTTTCCGCCTCGGCCCGCGCGCGCCCGGCATCGAGCATGCTTTCGGTCAGGTCGAGGACGGTGGCCGACGCCCCGGGCGCGCGCCGGAGGAACCGAAACGCGATGTCGCCGGTGCCGCCCGCCACGTCCAAAAGCCGCTGGCCGGCGCGCGGCGCCAGCCAGTCCATCATCGCGTCCTTCCAAAGCCGGTGAATCCCGGCCGACATCACGTCATTCATCAGGTCGTAACGCGAGGCGACGCTGGTGAAGACACCATGCACCCGGCCGGCCTTGTCGGCCTCGGGAATGGTCTCGTTGCCGAAATGCGTGGTTTTCTCGTCGGTTCCGCTCATCCGCCCTTGTTCCCGCGCTGCGTTGAGCCTTCTTATATGGCGCCGAGGGGGCGCTGCAATGCGCCCCGCTGATGCAGGGGGGTGTGCCTTGCCGGAATTGCCCGAAGTCGAGACGGTCCGCCGCGGCCTCGCGCCCGTCATGGAAGGCGCGGTGATCGTCCGCGCCGAGGTGCGCCGCCCCGACCTGCGCTGGCCGCTGCCCGAGCGGATGGCGGACCGGCTGGCCGGCCAGCGGGTGACGGCGCTCAGGCGCCGGTCGAAATACCTACTGGCCGATCTCGCATCCGCCGAGACGCTGATCGTGCATCTCGGCATGTCCGGCCGGCTGCTGGTCTCCGGTGCGCAAGTGGGGCGTTTTTACCACCCGCACCGCGCACCGGAAAAGCATGACCACGTGGTGCTGGACATGGATGGCGGGGCGCGGATCACCTTCAACGACGCGCGCCGCTTCGGCGCGATGGACCTGACGCCGACCGCGAAGCTGGACGAGCACTGGCTGATCCGCAACCTCGGGCCCGAGCCCCTGGGCAACCGGTTCCACGAGGATTACCTGGCCGGCCGACTCAGGGGCCGCAACACACCGATCAAGGCCGCGCTTCTGGACCAGCGAGTCGTTTCCGGATTGGGCAATATCTATGTCTGCGAGGCGCTTTTCCGCGCCGGCATCTCGCCCCTACGCAAGGCGGGCCGGATCGCAGATGGGCGGATTCGCGGGCTCGTCCCGGTGATCCGCGACGTGCTGGCCGAGGCCATCGAGGCGGGCGGGTCGTCCCTGCGCGACTACCGCCAAGCCGATGGCGAACTTGGATATTTCCAGCACACGTTCCGGGTCTACGACCGCGAGGGCGCGCGCTGCACCTCCGCCGGCTGCACCGGCACGATCGCGCGGATCGTGCAGTCGGGGCGGTCGTCGTTCTACTGCCCGCGATGCCAAAGATGACTTGATCCCCCTCGCCCGGGTGATATGGACTCGGTCGGACGGGGAATTACCAAAGGCAAGCCTCATGGCCTTCAAGACGCTCATCGTCGAGATCGAGGACCACACCTGTCTAATCAAACTGAACCGGCCGGATTCGCTGAACGCGCTGAACTCGGAACTGCTGGGCGAGTTGGTCACGGCCCTGCAGGAGGCCGACGCGAACGAGCGCGTCCGCGCCATCGTACTCACCGGATCGGAAAAGGCCTTCGCCGCCGGCGCCGATGTCAAGGAGATGTCGGAAAAGACCTTTGTCGAGGTCTTCACCGGCGACATGTTCGGTGCCGAGGCCGACGCGATCCTGCGCTGCCGCAAGCCGATCATCGCCGCGGTGGCGGGCTATGCGCTGGGCGGCGGCTGCGAGCTGGCGATGATGTGCGATTTCATCATCGCCGCCGACACCGCCAAGTTCGGCCAGCCTGAAATCAACCTGGGCGTCATCGCCGGGATCGGCGGCACCCAGCGCCTGACGCGGTTCATCGGCAAGTCCAAGTCGATGGACATGCACCTTACCGGGCGCTTCATGGATGCCGAAGAGGCCGAGCGCTCGGGCCTCGTCAGCCGCGTCGTGCCGGCCAAGAAGCTGATGGAAACGGCGATGGGCGCGGCGAACAAGATCGCCGAGAAATCCGCGCTGCCGGTGATGGCGATCAAGGAGGCGGTGAACCGCGCCAACGAAACCAGCCTGCGCGAGGGGCTGCTGTTCGAACGCCGCCTGTTCCATTCGCTGTTCGCCACCGAGGACCAGGTCGAGGGCATGGCGGCGTTCCTCGACAAGCGCGAGCCGCAGTTCCGCGACAAGTAGTCCGCCGCGGCCGGCGGCGGATTTCGGTTGCCAACCGCGTCGGATTGCCCTATCCGGCCCGCCTACATGCGCGTGAGGCCCGCCTAGGCCGGAAATGCCGTCGACGTCGTCCGGCCGGGTCTCGTTGCGCAAGAGAATTGTAACCGACCCTAGGAATGGGACACGACACATGGCCAACTCGCCCCAGTCAAAGAAGCGCGCGCGTCAGAGCCAGCGCCGCAATGCCGTCAACAAGGCGCGCCGTTCGCGCATCCGCACCTATCTTCGCAAGGTCGAAGAGGCGATCGCCTCGGGCGACAAGGACGTCGCCGCCTCTGCGCTGCGCGAGGCGCAGCCGGAACTGATGCGCGGCGTCACCAAGGGCGTGCTTCACAAGAACACCGTCGCCCGCAAGATCTCGCGGCTGAATGCCCGCGTCAAAACGCTGGGCTGACCGAGTCGCCGGCCGATTCCGCGCGCCCTCCCCCGGGCGCGCTATTTTTTTCATCTGTGGTTTTTTGGGCGCGCATTCCGCAGCGATCAATAGCTTAAAAGATTCGGGTTTCAGAAAGGCCCGCGTCAAGCGGTAATCGCAGTTGCACGGGCGCCAAACGCCTTGCTAGCTTCACCGTAGCGATTCACAACGTCCATTGGGGGGACACGTGGTGAACCGGTCGGGAGCAGGCGCCATCGGAGATTTCCGGACGTCCTAGAGGAGCCTTTGCAGGCGATTCCGATACGGTGAAACTTCGTCTGGATAGTGGATGGGGCAACCCAGTCCGCGATTCCGGGTTCGACGGACGGGTACGGGTAGAAACGGTGTTTCGACCCATCCCTGAAGTGTCCCTGCCCCTGTGCGAGATGCGGTGAGACCGGGCGCAGCTGCCGATATTGCGCCTTGTCGATCCGGGCCTCCGCACGTGATGGGCTGTTGCCGCGTGATGACGGGAACGTGCTGCTGCCGGCACGCCTGCTCGTTTCGCGGTAACGACATGCCGTTCGGCAGTGAGCGCGTAAGTTGTGTGAGTTGCGCACTGGTCAACCCAGGCGCGGCATGGCCCCGGACGGGCCGGGGGATAAGAACGGATGCGGGTCGGATTACAAATGAACCAAGACACCTGGGGACGGATGCGTGACGAGTTGGTTGAAACGGTCGGAAGGAACAACTTCGCAAACTGGATAGAGCCGCTTGAATTTTCCCGGCTCGAAAACGGCATCGCCGTGTTCTTCGTGCCCACGCATTTCATGGGCGACTGGGTCCAGCGGAACTTTGGCGAGAACATCCTGCAGCTTCTGAAGACGGCCGGCAAAAAGGTCTCGCGGCTTGAATTCATCGTGCCGCCCATGGCGCGTGCGGCGTCGGCGGCGACCGGCAAGCCCGCGCCGGCGTCGGCGTCCTCGGGCAATGGCGACGAGATCGACCTGCCGGGTGCCCCGCTCGACCCGCGCTTCACCTTCGAACGCTTCGTGGTCGGCAAGCCGAACGAGTTGGCCCATGCCGCCGCCAAGCGCGTCGCCGAGGGCGGCGAGGTGACGTTCAACCCGCTGTTCCTCTATGGCGGCGTCGGGCTGGGCAAGACCCACCTGATGCACGCCATCGCGCACGAGTTGCAGGCCAAGCGCCCGACCCTGAAAGTCGTGTACCTTTCGGCCGAGCAGTTCATGTATCGCTTCATCCAGGCGCTGCGCGAGCGCCAGATGATGGACTTCAAACAGCTCTTCCGCTCGGTCGACGTGCTGATGGTGGACGACGTGCAGTTCATCGCCGGCAAGGATTCGACCCAGGAGGAATTCTTCCACACGTTCAACGCGCTGGTGGACCAGCACAAGCAGATCATCATCTCGGCCGATCGCGCCCCGGGCGAGATCAAGGATCTCGAGGACCGGATCAAGTCGCGCCTGCAATCGGGCCTCGTCGTCGACCTGCACCCGACCGACTACGAGCTGCGCCTCGGCATCCTGCAGCAGAAGGTCGACCTGCACCGCGCGCAGTACGGCAACCTGGCAATCGCCGACGGCGTGCTGGAGTTCCTCGCGCACCGGATTTCCAACAACGTCCGCGTGCTGGAGGGCGCGCTGATGCGGCTGTTCGCCTTCGCCTCGCTCGTCGGCAAGGAGATCACGCTGGATCTGACCCAGGACTGCCTGGCCGACATCCTGCGCGAAGCCGACCGCAAGGTCACGATCGAGGAGATCCAGCGCAAGGTCAGCGAGCATTACAACATCCGCCTGTCCGACCTGATCGGCCCGCGCAGGGTGCGGACCATCGCGCGCCCCAGGCAGGTGGCGATGTACCTCGCCAAGCAGCTGACCTCGCGGTCGCTGCCCGAGATCGGCCGCAGGTTCGGCGGGCGCGACCACACCACCGTGATGCACGGCGTCCGCAGGATCGAGGAGCTCAAGGCCCAGGACAGCCAGATCGCCGAAGACCTGGAACTGTTGCGCCGCGCGCTCGAAGCCTGAGCCGCGCGGCGCGTCCCCTGACGCCCCCGCGAATCGCCGGTTCAGTCCCACAAAAAGCTTGTGCCGGGGGCCGAAACAGGTAGGTTTCACGCCCCGGGCCGACAAAGCCGGGGCGGCAAGAGGGTCGAGGGCATGAAGATCAGCATCGAACGCGGCACGCTTCTGAGGGCGGTCGGTCAGGCACAGTCGGTCGTCGAGCGGCGGAACACGATCCCGATCCTGGCCAACGTGCTGATCGAGGCCGAAGCCGACACCGTCAGCTTTCGCGCCACCGACCTGGACATCGAGGTTGTCGACAAGGCGAAGGCCCAGGTCGGGCGCGCGGGCGCCACGACCGTCAACGCCGTCACCCTGAACGAGATCGTGCGCAAGCTGCCCGACGGCGCGCTGGTGCAGCTTTCCGACGACGGCGCCAGCGGCCGGCTGAACATCGAGGCGGGGCGCTCGAACTTCTCGCTGGCGACGCTGCCGAAAGAGGACTTCCCGGTGATGGCCTCGTCGGAATACCACGCCAATTTCTCGGCCCCGGCCCCGGTGCTGCGGCGGCTGTTCGACAAGTCGAAATTCGCGATCTCGACGGAAGAGACCCGGTATTACCTGAACGGCGTCTACATGCACGTGGCCGACGCCGATGGCGGCAAGGTCCTGCGCTGCGTCGCGACCGACGGGCACCGGCTGGCCCGGATCGACGCCGACCTGCCGCCCGGCGCCGAGGACATGCCGGGCGTGATCGTGCCGCGCAAGACGGTGGGCGAATTGCGCAAGCTTCTGGAAGACGACGAGGCGCAGATCGCCGTTTCGGTCAGCGAGACCAAGGTGCGCTTTGCCACGCCCGAGATCACGCTGACCTCGAAGGTGATCGACGGAACGTTCCCCGACTATACCCGGGTGATTCCGACCGGGAACAACCGCAAGCTCGAGGTCGACGCCCAGGAATTCGCGCATGCCGTCGACCGGGTCGCCACCGTGTCGTCAGAGCGGTCGCGCGCCGTCAAGCTGCAGCTCGACGAGGACCGGCTGGTCCTGTCGGTCAACGCCCCCGACAGCGGCGCGGCCGAAGAGGAACTGGCCGTGGCCTATGGCGACGACAAGCTGGAAATCGGATTCAACGCGAAATACCTGCTCGAGATCGCCAGCCAGGTCGACCGCGAGAACGCCGTCTTCCTGTTCAACTCGGCGGGCGACCCGACGCTGATGCGCGAGGGCAACGACCAGTCGGCGGTCTATGTCGTGATGCCGATGCGCGTCTGATCCGGCGGGCGCGAACGCCTTCGGCGAGAGACTATTTGCCAGGATGAAGGAGCCGGGTCGGTGCCCAGGCTTGCCCTGACTGAACTGACCCTGTCGCATTTCCGCTCGCACAAGTCCGCGCGGCTGAGCCTCGACGGCCGGCCGCTGGCGATCCACGGCCCGAACGGCGCCGGCAAGACCAACATCCTCGAGGCGGTGTCGCTGATTTCCCCGGGGCGAGGGCTGCGGCGCGCGGCGGCCGACGAGATCGCGCGGCGGCCCGAGGCGCTGGGCTGGAAGGTGACGGCGGTGCTGCAATCGCTGCACCAGGTGCACGAGATCGCCACCTGGGCCGAGCCGGGCGGCGCGCGCCAGGTCACGATCGACGGCAAGGCGGCGACGCAGACGGCGCTGGGGCGTATCGCGCGGATGGTCTGGCTGGTCCCGTCGATGGACCGGCTGTGGACCGAGGGTGCGGACGGGCGGCGGCGGTTCCTCGACCGGATTACGCTGAGTTTCGAGCCGAACCATGCCGAGAATGCCCTGACCTACGAAAAGGCGATGCGCGAACGCAACCGGCTGTTGAAGGATCAGGTGCGCGATCCGCATTGGTACCGCGCGCTGGAACGCCAGATGGCCGAGGCTGGCGCCGCGATCCAGGCCAACCGCCGCGCGGCCCTGGCGCGGCTGGCGGCGGCGCAGACCGGGGCGGAAACCGCGTTTCCCGCCGCAGCGCTCGGCCTGAGCGCCGCCGAGGGCAGCGACACGCCCGGGGATGCCGGGGCCTTCGCCGACGCGCTGGCGGCGGGCCGGCAGCAGGACCTGCATGCCGGTCGCACGCTGGTCGGCCCGCACCGCGCCGATCTGGAAGCGACCTACGTCGCCAAGGGGATCGCCGCGCGGCAATGTTCGACCGGCGAGCAGAAGGCGCTGCTGATCTCGCTGATCCTGTCCAACGCCCGGGCGCTTGCGCAGGATTTCGGCGCCCCGCCGATCCTGCTTCTGGACGAGGTCGCCGCGCATCTCGACGCCGACCGCCGCGCGGCGCTTTACGGCGAGATCTGCGCGCTCGGCGCCCAGGCCTGGATGACCGGCACCGGGCCTGAACTGTTCGAGGCGCTGGGCGACCGGGCGGAGTTGCTTGAGGTCAGCGAATCCGGCGGCGTGTCGCGGGTCGCGTCGGGGGCCGCGCGATGACCGCCTCGCCGCTCGACCTTGCGTTCTATGCCGGGGCGCTGTTCGTCCTGTTCCTGACCCCCGGGCCGGTCTGGCTGGCGCTGGCGGCGCGCACGCTGTCAGGCGGGTTCGCCGCCGCCTGGCCGCTTGCGCTGGGGGTCGTCGTCGGCGATGCGGTCTGGCCGCTGGTGGCGGTGCTGGGCGTGGCCTGGCTGGTCACTGTCTACGCCGGCGCGATGGCGGTGCTGAAATGGGTCGCGGCGCTGATCTTTCTGACCATGGGCGGCCTGATCCTGCGCAATGCCCGGCACAGCATCGCCGGGGACAGCCGGCTGACGCGGCCCGGCCTGTGGGCGGGCTTTGCCGCCGGGGTCGCGGTGATCCTGTCGAACCCGAAGGCGATCCTGTTCTACATGGGCGTGCTGCCGGGGTTCTTCGACCTGACCCGGGTGACAGTGCCGGATATCGCCGTGATCGTCGCGCTTTCGATGGCCGTTCCGCTGGTCGGCAACATCGGCTTCGCGCTGCTCGTGGACCGCGCGCGGCGGCGCCTGACCTCGCCGGCGGCCCTGCGCCGGACCAATGTCGTGGCGGGGTGCCTGATGGTGCTGGTCGGGCTGGCAATTCCGTTTGCCTGACCGGGCGCATTTGCCACCAAATCCGGGGCCGGAGACCGCGGGACCTCGAATTAACGTTTATTGTCAGCAAGTTAATGCTGCCGCCGCACCCCGAGCCTTGCGGGTCCGTCGCGTGCATCCCGGGTCACGGCTGCGCCGCCCGCGCCGGACACCCATCTTTTCCCACCGGACACCAAATATTGTGTGTCAGACGTGACATCCCCCCCATAAACCGCTATAAATCCGGGCAAAACAGACAGGACGACCTGCATGGCAGACGCGGCCCGCGAGCCGGAAGATTACGGCGCGGAATCTATCAAAGTTCTCAAAGGGTTGGAAGCGGTTCGCAAGCGTCCCGGTATGTATATCGGCGACACTGACGACGGTTCCGGCCTGCACCACATGGTCTACGAGGTCGTCGACAACGGCATCGACGAGGCGCTGGCCGGTCACGCCACCGAAGTCACGGTGAAAATCCACGCCGACAACAGCGTCAGCGTCACCGACAACGGCCGCGGCATCCCGGTGGACATCCACGCCGAGGAAGGCGTCAGCGCGGCCGAGGTCATCATGACCCAGCTGCACGCTGGCGGAAAGTTCGACAGCAATTCCTACAAGGTCTCGGGCGGCCTGCACGGCGTCGGCGTCAGCGTGGTCAACGCGCTCAGCGACTGGCTGGAACTGACGATCTGGCGCGACGGCAAGGAACACCGCGCGCGATTCGAACACGGCGAGACGGTCAAGCATCTGGAAGTGGCCGGCGATGCCGAGGGCCGCCGCGGCACCGAGGTGCGGTTCCTCGCCTCGACCCGGACGTTCTCGAACCTGGATTTCAGCTTCAAGACGCTCGAGAACCGGTTGCGCGAGTTGGCGTTCCTGAACTCGGGCGTCAGGATCGTGCTGCACGACAACCGCCCGGCCGAACCCCTGCACGTCGAGATGTGCTATGAGGGCGGCGTCAACGAATTCGTGCGCTACCTCGACCGCCACAAGCACCCGCTGATCGAGGAACCGATCTTTATCCGCGGCGAGCGCGACGGGATCGCCGTCGAGGTGGCGATGTGGTGGAACGACGGCTATCACGAATCCGTCCTGCCGTTCACCAACAACATCCCGCAGCGCGACGGCGGCACGCATCTGGCGGGCTTCCGCGGCGCCCTGACGCGGACGATCAACCTGTATGCCAGTTCCTCCGGCATCGCGAAGAAGGAAAAGGTCAGCTTTTCCGGCGACGACGCGCGCGAGGGGCTGACCTGCGTGCTGTCCGTCAAGGTGCCGGACCCGAAGTTTTCCAGCCAGACCAAGGACAAGCTGGTCAGCTCCGAGGTGCGCCCCGCGGTCGAAGGGCTGATGAACGAAAAGCTCGCCGAGTGGTTCGAGGAAAACCCCGGCCCCGCGAAGATGATCGTGACCAAGATCATCGAGGCCGCGCTGGCCCGCGAGGCGGCGCGCAAGGCGCGCGAGATGACGCGGAAGAAAAGCGCGCTGGACGTCGCGTCGCTGCCCGGCAAGCTGGCCGACTGCCAGGAAAAGAACCCGGAAAAGCGCGAGTTGTTCCTCGTCGAGGGCGACAGCGCCGGCGGCTCGGCCAAGCAGGGCCGCGCGCGGGCGAACCAGGCGGTCCTGCCGCTCAGGGGCAAGATCCTGAACGTCGAGCGCGCGCGCTTCGACCGGATGCTGTCGAGCCAGGAGATCGGCACGCTGATCACCGCGCTCGGTACCGGCATCGGGCGCGACGAGTTCGACATCTCAAAGCTGCGCTACCACAAGATCATCATCATGACGGACGCGGATGTCGACGGCGCGCATATCCGCACGCTTCTCTTGACGTTCTTCTTCCGGCAGATGCCCGAGATCATCGAGGGCGGCTATCTCTACATCGCGCAACCGCCGCTCTACAAGGTCAGCCGCGGCAGGTCCGAGGTCTACCTCAAGGACCAGGCGGCGCTTGAAGACTACCTGATCCAGCAGGGTGTCGAGGGCGCGGTGCTGCGGCTGCCCTCGGGCGAAGAGATCGCCGGCGCCGATCTGGCCCGCGTCGTCGACGGTGCGCGGGCGTTCCGGCGCGTGCTCGATGCCTTCCCGACGCATTATCCGCGCAACATCCTGGAACAGGCGGCGATCGCCGGCGCCTTCGACCCGGGCCAGGCGGATGCCGATCTGCAGGCGGTGGCCGACAACGTGGCGGCGCGGCTCGACCTGGTGGCCGAGGAATACGAACGCGGCTGGCAGGGCCGGATCACGCAGGATCACGGCATCCGGCTTTCCCGCATCCTGCGCGGCGTCGAAGAGCTGCGCACGCTCGACGGCGCGGTGCTGCGGTCCGGCGAGGCGCGGCGGCTCAGCGAGGTCTCGCGGGCGACGCGCGATGTCTACGCCCATCCCGCCAGCCTGGTGCGCAAGGACCGCGCACAGCCGATCCACGGGCCGGTCGGGCTGCTTTCCGCGATCCTGGCCGAGGGCGAGAAGGGCCTGACGCTGCAACGCTACAAGGGGCTGGGCGAGATGAACCCCGACCAGTTGTGGGAAACCACGCTGGACCCCGAGGCGCGGACGCTTCTGCAGGTCAAGATCGAGGATTTCCCCGAGGCGGACGACCTGTTCACCAAGCTGATGGGCGACGTGGTCGAGCCGCGCCGCGAGTTCATCCAGCAGAACGCGCTGAGCGTCGAGAACCTGGATTTCTAGCGCGCGACGGCGGTCACGCGCCATCACGCAATCCACCAAGGGCAACCGCTTTCCTGTCGGAAATGTGGCTCATTTTCAGCACGTTACCAGTTATCCGGATATCCGGAGTCCCGGCCGAGCGGCGGGGCTGATCGGGCGGCTCCCGGGCCGCCGCACACGGGTCCGGATCGCCACTTCGGGACCGGCCGCAGCCTGTCGTGACGCCGCTTCGCGCCGCGGCGGCCTAGCGCTATCCTGCCCGGATCGTCGCCGGGGAATCCGCGCCATGGCCATCCGCGTCCTGCTTTGCCTTCTGCTCGTCGCCGCCGCCCTGCCCGGGCGGCCCATGGCCCAGAGCATCGGCGACAGGCCGCTGGTCGCCATCGCCGACCGGGTGCCGCATGACGCCGGCGGCATCGTTTCGCTCGCCGATCTCGCCGCGATCCGGCGCCAGATCGGGCGGCTGCCCCCCGCACTGCCGGCCGAACAGCGCCCGCCGCTCGCGTTCTCGCCGGTCCACGCGCCCGCCGCGCTCGATCTGTCGGGCATCCTCCAGTTCCCCGATGGCGGGCGCAATTCGCTCGGGTTCTCGATCTTCGAGATCGAGCAGATGGCGGGCTGGGGCGAGTTGCCCGAGGCCGCACTGGTCATGGCGGGACTCGCGCGGCACCGCGACGCGATCGAGACGGCGCTAACGGCCCGCGGCTTTGGGGCCGAGCCCGTCGCCGGCGTGACCGTCTGGCATCTGCTGGACGACGGCGAGATCGACATCGCGGCGCGCATGTCCGACCCGTTCCGTCACGCGATCGGCGTGGCACAGCGCTTTGCGATGGATGGCGAGCATCTGCTGTTCGCGCGGGACTGGCCGACGATCCGAAGAATGCTCGCCGGGGGCACGGCCCTGGGCGGCGACCCGGACGTGACGGCGATCCTGTCGGCGGCCCACTCGGTCGAGGGCCTGGGCGAGCTGACCGAGATTCTCCTATTTTCCGATCCTCCCATCGGCGCGGCGGACGCCGCCTCGCTGATGCTTCGCAACCCCGGAATGAGCGCCGAGGAGTTGCAGGCAAGGCTCGCGGCGATCCCCGGTGCTGCGCTGCCGGGCCTGCCGCCCTATCTGCGCTACGGGCTCCTTGCCTGGCAGGACGGTGCCGACGTGACCGGCGCCATCGCCATTCCCTACGCGACCGCCGCGGTCGCGGCCGGGGCGCGCGACCGTTTCGCCGCCCGCCTTGCAGCGGTCGACAGCGCGCTGACGGGCCGGCCGTTCGACGATCTGCTGCCCGGGGACCGCCGCTTCGAGGTCGTCGAAACCGGGGGCCGCGCGGTGCTGCTGCTCGCGTTCCGGGACCGGGTCGATATCGCCGGGGGCGTCACCCATCTGACCTTCGTCCGCACCCCGCGGGCGCGGCTGTTGCAGATGGTACTGGCCCGCGACCTGCCGTTGCTGATCGGAATCGGCGAGGGTGCGGCCGAACCGGCCGCGACCGCCGGCAAGGGCGGGCAGAAACGATAGGCCGCCGCCCCGCGCCCGGCGGGAGGGCGGCAATGCCTCAGGCCAGCGCTTCGGCGCGTTCGGCCTGGATCTTCTCGGCCTCCTTGCCGTGGATTTCCTCGTAATGGTCGAACCGCGATTCGATCCATGCCGTGCCGTGGCAAAGCCCGCCGAGCGCCTGGAACAGCTCGTCATGCGCCGGTGCCGGAAGGAGCGCGCGGAAAATGTCCCAGCCCTTGGCCGTGGGATGCGGATCAAAGCCCAGAACCTGCCCCTTCAGCGACGAGATCAGCGCCACCAGACCGCCGGAATAGACCGACGGGACGTGGATTTCGACCTGATCGATCGGCTGCAGCAGAACCGGGCCGGCCTCGCGCAGCGCCTCGCGCATGCCCATCTGCCCCGCGGTCTTGAAGGCATAGTCGGACGAGTCGACCGAGTGGTGCTTGCCGTCGGTCAGCGTCACCGCCACGTCCACCACGCGAAAGCCCAGCGGCCCGCGGGTAAGCGCCTCCTGCGCGCCGGATTCGACCGACGGGATATAGTTTCGCGGCACCGCGCCGCCCTTGACCACCTCGTCGAAGCTGAATCCCTGGCCCCGCGGCTGCGGTTTCAGCGTGAACACGATGTCGGCGAACTGGCCGGCGCCGCCCGACTGCTTCTTGTGGCGGTAATGCTTGTCTACCGGCTTCGAGATCGTCTCGCGATAGCTGCCCGCGACGGGGTGCTCGGAAATGGAGATGTCGAAATCCTCTTTCAGCTTATCGAGCAGCCGGCGCAGGTGCATCGGCCCCTGCAGGTTGGCGACGATGTGGCCGCTGTCCTCTTCGTTGCCCAGCGTCAGGCCCGGGTCGATCGCCTCGAACCGCGCCAGCGCCCCCGAGAACCGCGCTTCGTCGCGGTCGTTCTCCGGCATCAGCACGCGGCGGTAGGATGGCGGCAGGCCGCGGGTCCAGTCCGGCAAGTCCAGCGCCGCGCCGTCGGAATAGGCCCTGCCCGGGTCCAGATGGTCGGACTTCACCGCGATCGCCAGTCCGCCCGGCTCGAGCGCGGCCGAGACCGGCTTGCCGTCGACGGCGTTCAGGCTGCCGATCGTGTCGCCGCCCAGCGACGCGCCCTGGGCCAGCCCGCCCCTGAGATCGCGCAGCAGGATCGACTTGCCCACGTGCTTGCGGTTGTCGGCGTAGACGCCGATCGCCGCGACCGAGCCGTCCAGCCCCAGCCGCCCCGCGATGTCGCCGGCCGACGAGGATTCGTGGCGCAGCGACTTCATCAGGCGGAAGATGCCGTTGCCGTGCTCTGCCGCGCCCAGATAGGCGGCGTAAAACTCGTTGCGCTTGTGCATGTCGGACACCAGCGCGAAGACGCTATCGGTTGCCGGGACCTTGTCTTCGATCAGCTGCTCCAGCAGGTCGTCGTCAAAATCCGCAAGATGTTCCAGCAGTTCCGACCGGGCTTCCTGCTCGCGGTCCTTCACCTGGTCGGGAATCTCGATCAGGTTCGAGGGCTTGCCCTCCTGGTATTCCCACGCGCGTTCCGAAATCAGATCGACCGAGCCGGTGATCTGCCCGTCCTCGCGGATCGGGATCTGGCGCAGGACGATGGGATGAGAGGCATAGGTCTGCAGCGCGGCGACGGTATCGCGCACGCGGGCCTCGGCGGTGTCCATCCGGTTGACGAACAGATAGCAGGGCACGCCGGATTGCTCGATCAGCCGCAGGTAGGGCGCCGCCTGGCTGGCCGCATCGGGATCGGGCGAGACGCAGAGAACGACCGAGTCGCTCGCCGCCAGCGCATGGCCCGCCGCGCCCAGGTTGTCGGTGCCGCCGGCCACGTCCAGCGCGCCCCAGGTCTCGCCGAGATAGGAAAAGGTCCGAAGCGAAAGGCGATCCGAAAACGAGGTCTCGGCGGACCCGCCCTCGAGATCGCCAAGTGCCCTGACCAAGGTTGTTTTGCCGGATTGCGAGGGTCCGAGGACCGTGAAGCAACGCATGTCATCCTCCTCCTGTCGGTTGCGTCCCGCGCGTCGTTGCGCGCTGCCCGGTAGGCGGCCGGCCCGCGCACGCGGATCGCGCCCGCCCGAACGTCACTGCCTCGGCGCGGCCCGCCGTTCGGCCTGTTCCGCGCCCTGGGGGGATGGTCGTAACAACCCGGGTGCCGCGTCAAGGCATTTCCGGGGTATCCGGCCAAATTGCCGCCCCGCACCGCGCCCGGCCACCGGACAGGAAAAAACCCCGCCGGGGACAGCGCCCGGCGGGGAGTGAAAGAAGATCGAGATAGGGGAGGGACGTTGGGACAGGCTCGATCTTCCGTTGGGGTTCCTCAGAATCCTGCCTGAAGCACCAGGCAGGCCTCGCCGTTGCCGTTCTGCTGAACATGGCCGCTGGCGCCGTTGCCGAACTGGAAGATGCCGCAGCTGTTCATGTTGCCGTTCTGGCTGAGCGAGGCGTCGTGGTTGTCGCCTTCCTGGTGGATCACGCCGATGTTGCCGTTGCCGGACTGGCCCAGCGCGGCAGGGTTGTTGATGCCGTTCTGCGTGATGTGGCCGTTGGCCTGCACGTTGTTGAACACCTGGTACAGCACCAGGCCGGTGCGGATCGCCTGCGCCTCGTCGGCGTTCTTGGCGTTCACGGAAAAGCTGATGGTGCCGCCGGCCATGGCGGGCGCGGACATCGCGGTCGTGGCGGCGAGGGTCAGGGCGATCAGGGTGCGTTTCATGTCTCGGGTCCTTTCGGGGTATGTCGTGGCAGGGGCGGGAAGGGTTCAAAGTTCGCTGGGCGCGTTCGAGCAGACCATCTTGTGGCCGTTCCAGCGCAGCGTCAGTTCGGCATCGACCGACCCGGGCGGCAGCCCGCCAAAGGTCGCCTGGCCGAGCGTCTCGGTTTTGCCGGCGCGGACGTAGAAGTCGCCCGACTGGCTGATCATCGAGCCGCCCGAGTTGCCGCGCTGGCGGATGTTCAGCTCGTAGGTGCCCTTGACCGTCTTCACGGCGTGGATCACGCCCTCGTAGGTGTGGCCGTAGCGGCCCTTGCTGACGGCGATCTCGCAATTCAGCGGCGCGTCGCCGGCGGTCTCGTCATCGGCCGAATGGGCGTTCGAACCGGCGGCCATCCCGAAGACCGACAGCGTCAGCGCAGCGGCGGGAAGGGCCAGTTTGGCGAGACGGTTCATCGAATGTGCCATTTCGTGTCTCCGGATAGTCCTGGGTTGCGGTTCGTGCCGGGCGGCGAAGCGGGGGGGCGCCGCCCGGCGCGCGAGGGCTCGGCGGGTCAGTCCTGGATGATCACCGCGACGTTGCCCGAGCCGTTCTGCGAGGCAGAGGCGCTGTTGCCGTTGCCGATCTGGATCACGCCCATCGCGTTGTTCGTGCCGTTCTGATCGACCTCGGCGTCGTTGTGGCCGCCGATCTGGGCGACGCCGACCAGGTTGCCCGCGCCGTTCTGGCTGGTGTCGGCGGTGTTGTGGTGGCCGACCTGGCCGATCGCGGTGCGGTTGAAGGCGCCGTCCTGGGTCGAAAGCGAGGTGTTGCCCCAGCCGTCCTGATAGACGCGGGTGCGGTTGAACCAGCCGGTCTGGCCGATGCCCGCGCCGTTGCCCCAGCCGTACTGGTCGAGGATCACGACGTTGCCGCCGCCGGCGACGGCAGAACCCGCCATCAGGGTCGAGGCGACGAGGGCGGAAAGGGTCAGGGTCTTGAAGGTCATTGGAAGGGTCTCCGGTGTCTGTGTGTTGGGCGTTTCAGGTTTCGGGTCGTCGGCGGTGCGGTTCGTGTCTGGCTGCGGTGCCGATGGATCGACGTTGCCGCCGGCCGGCCGGGACAGGCAATAACGCGGCCGGGTTATGCGCTGACGCGCGCGGTGTTATCCGATGACAGCGGGGAAAACGGCGCCGGTTTTACCCTGAATCTCACGAAAAGAATCGCTCGATTTCAGGGGGTTGCGTGAAGACCGGCAGAACCCGGCCGGTCGGGGCCGAAGACCGCTGCAGGGGGTTGAAATCGCCGGGCGACACCCGGTCCGCCGGCCGCCGCGGCGCGCGTGCTGTCATCCGATGACACGCGGATCCGGGCCTATTCGCGCCCCTTTGCGAGGGTGATTTGCCGCTGGCGTTCGCGGAATCGGGCGCGGTCCGCCGCGCCGTATTCGCCGACGCAGGCCGGGCACTGCACGCCGGCCTCGTACTCTGCCCGCGCCCTGTCCGCCGCCGAGACCGGCCGCCCGCAGGCATGGCACATGCCGTGTCGTCCCTCGGCCAGCCCGTGGCCCACGCTGACGCGCTGGTCGAAGACATAGCACTCGCCATGCCACAGGCTCTCGGCCGCGGGCACCTCTTCGAGGTAATTCAGGATGCCGCCCTTCAGGTGATAGACCTCGTC
This sequence comes from Rhodobacter sp., assembly GCA_041627895.1. Taxonomy (GTDB): domain Bacteria; phylum Pseudomonadota; class Alphaproteobacteria; order Rhodobacterales; family Rhodobacteraceae; genus JBFKQC01. The sequence continues at coordinate 35,356 of JBFKQC010000001.1, read as the reverse complement.
CACCCCCTGCCCCCGCAGCCAGCTCGTCGCCTTTTCGCAGCGGATGCCGCCAGTGCAGAACATCGCGACGCGCTTGCCCGCGAAACGGCGGCGGTTGGCCTCCCACCAGGCCGGGAAATCGCCGAAGCTTCTGGTCTCGGGATTCTCCGCGCCCTCGAACGTGCCGATGGCGACCTCGTAGTCGTTGCGCGTGTCAATCACCGCGACGTCCGGCGCCGCGATCAGCGCGTTCCAGTCGGCGGGCTCGACATAGCGCCCGACCGCGGCGCACGGGTCGACGCCCGGCCGGCCCATGGTGACGATCTCGCGCTTCAGCCGCACCTTCATCCTGCGGAACGGCATTTCGCCTGCCGCGCTTTCCTTCCACTCGATCCCGGCACAGCCGGGCAGCCTGCGGATATGCGCCAGCACCGCGTCGATCCCCTGGCGCGGGCCCGCGATCGTCCCGTTGATCCCCTCGGGCGCCAGCAGCAGCGAGCCCCGCACGCCATGTTCCGCGCAGACCTGCGCCAGCCCGGGCTTCAGCGCGGCCGGGTCCGGAAACGGCGTGAATCGGTATAGCGCGGCGACGACCAGCATGTGCAGGGTCTACCCCGACCCCCGGCAGGACCTCAACCGTGCTGGCCGACGCCCTCGACCAGCGCCATGTTGGTGCGCGCCGTGCGCTTGCGGATTTCCGCCAGCGCCGCATAGTCGGGATCGTTCAGCCAGCGCGTCGCGGTTTCGAGGTCGGCGAATTCCATCAGAACGGTGCGCGGATAGCCCCACTCGCCTTCGATCACGGCGGTTTCCCTGGCCGAGGTCGCCAGCAGCCTTCCGCCGTGTCGTTCGAAGATCGGCATGAAGCCCGCCAGATAGGCCTTGTAGCCCTCCGGATCGTGCACCTCGATCTGCGCGATGACGTATGCGGTCATCCTGTCCCTCCCATTCCGCAGGGCGAACCCTATCATTGAACCGGCATCGGATTACGCCGCCGGACCACGGTTGACTGGGGCGCGCGCGCTTTCTACTCACGGCCAGCCGACAGAGGAGTCCCGCACATGCGCCCCGCGACCGAAGCCCTGATCGTGATCGACGTACAGAACGATTTCTGCCCCGGCGGCGCGCTCGCCGTGGCGGGCGGCGACCGGATCGTGCCCGGCATCAACGCGCTGATGGCAGAGTTTCCCGCGGTAATCCTGACGCAGGACTGGCACCCGGCCGACCACTCGTCGTTTGCCTCGCAGCACCAGGGGCTGGACCCCTTCGGCATGACCGAGATGCCCTATGGTCCGCAGGTGCTCTGGCCCGACCATTGCGTGCAAGGGACCGACGGGGCCGCGTTCCATGCCGGGCTGAACGCCACCCGCGCCGACCTGATCATCCGCAAGGGATTCAACCGCGCGATCGACAGCTATTCCGCGTTCTTCGAGAACGACCGCACGACGCCCACCGGGCTCGAGGGCTACTTGCGCACGCGCGGGCTGCAAAGGCTGACCATGGTCGGGCTGGCGACGGATTTCTGCGTGACCTACTCTGCCATAGACGCCGCGAAGCTGGGGTTCGACGTCACGGTGCGGCAAGAGCTTTGCCGCGCCATCGACCTGGACGGTTCGCTCGCCGCGGCGCTGGACGCGATGCGCGGCGCCGGCGTCGCGCTGGCCTGAGCCGCCGGCGGCCGGGTCGGGGGCAGAGGTCCTGCCCCGGTAGGTCACGCTCAGTGGTTCCGGCCGCCCAGAATCGTGCGCAGCACCTCCTCCAGGCCGCCGCGGCGTTCGCGGCGCGGCTCTTCGGTCGCGACCGGGGTGCGGTCCGGCACCGGGCGCGGCATCGCGGCGGGGTCGATCATCGGCAGCGAATCGGGCGGCAACCCGTCATGCACCCGCACCATGACCTCGTGCCAGATCTCCGCCGGCAGCCCGCCGCCGGTGACGCCCGATAGCGGCGTGTTGTCGTCATAGCCCATCCAGACGCCCGCGACATAGTCGGCGGAAAAGCCCAGGAACCAGGCGTCGCGGGCCGCCTGCGTGGTGCCGGTCTTGCCCGCGACCTGCCGGTCGGCCAGCGCCGCGCGCTGCCCGGTGCCGCGCTCGACGACCTGGCTCATCATGTAGATCAGCTGGCGTGCCGCGCCTTCCGAGATCACCCGCTCGCCCATGCCGCCCACCTGGCCCATCAGCGGCACCTCGTCGCCGATCAGCCGCAGCTCGATCAGCCCGTAGGGCCGGACCGACGACCCGCCGTTCAGGATGCCAGCATAGGCGCCGGTCATCTCCAGAAGCGAGGATTCCGAGGTCCCCAGCGCCAGCGCCGGGCCGGCCGCCAGATCGCTTTCGATCCCGAACTGTTCGGCCACCACGCGCACGTTGTCGCGGCCCACCGCCTCGGACAGCCGGACGGCGGGGATGTTCAGCGACCGCACCAGCGCCTCGGTCAGCGTCACCTCGCCCATGTAGTCGCGGGTGTAGTTCTTCGGCGACCACGGGCCGGACCCCGGCACGTCGATGGTCAGCGGCGCGTCCAGCACCGTGTCGTCATAGCGGTATCCGAGATCGAGCGCAGTGGCGTAGACGAACGGCTTGAACGCCGACCCGGTCTGCCGCTTGGCCATGATCGCGCGGTTGAACGTGCCGGCGACGCCCTTGAACCTGCGCCCGCCGACCATCGCCCGCACCGCGCCGTCGGCGCTCATGACCACAATCGCGGCCTGCGCCTCGGAGCCGTCCTTCAGCTTGGCGTCCAGCACCGCCTGCAGCGCCTCTTCGGCGGCAGTCTGGATGCGCTGGTCGAAGGTGGTCTTGACGATCACGTCCTCGGTGGTGTCGCGGGTCAGAAAGCCGGGACCGCGTTCCATCACCCAGTCGGCGAAATAGCCGCCGGCGCGGGCCTCGGCCGCCTCGGACAGGATCGCCGGGGCGGCGGCCGCGACGGTCTCGTCGGCCTCGGTGATATAGCCCTGCTCGCGCATCAGTTTCAGCACAGTCGCCGCGCGGTCCTGACTGCGCTCCAGATCGTTGGTCGGCGCATAGCGCGATGGCGCCACCAGCAGCCCCGCCAGCATCGCCGCCTCGGGCGCGTTGACCTCGGCGGCGGATTTGCCGAAATAGCGCTGGGCGGCGGCCTCGAAACCATGCGCACCGGCGCCGAGGAACGCGCGGTTCAGATAGATCGTCAGGATCTCGTCCTTGCCGTAGGCGAGTTCCATCGCGACGGCATAGTGCATCTCCTTGATCTTGCGCCACATGGAGCTTGCGCGGCAATCGGCCTCGTAATCGGCCTCGGTCTTCCAGACCTCCTTGTCATAGGACACGCCCATGCAGATCAGCTTGGCGACCTGCTGGGTGATGGTCGATCCGCCATGCCCGGATAGCGGCCCGCGGCCCTCGCTCAGGTTGATCCGGATCGCGCTGGCGATGCCGCGCGGGCTGACGCCGAGATGGCGGTAGAACCGCTTGTCCTCGGTGGCGATGATCGCGTGTTTCAGGACCGGCGCGACGGTGTCGGTGGTGATCTGCCCGCCATATTGCTTGCCGCGCCAGGCGAAGACCTCGCCATGGCGGTCCAGCATCGTGACCGAGCCGCGGGTGCGCGCGTCGAGAAGCGTCTCGAGTTCCGGCAGCGTCGAATGGAAATACCAGATCGCCGCGCCCGAGATCAGCCCCAGAACCACCGCACCGCGCCAGGCGAGGCGCCAGAGCAGCCGCAAGAACCAGCGCAGAATGCCGCGGAAGAAGGCGGAAACCGGGTTGCCGCGGCGCCGGCGCGGCGTGCGCGTCGGCTTCTTCGGCGCGGGCTTGCGCTTTGCCGCCGTGCGCCCGCCGCCCGGCCGGCTGCGCTTGTCTGCGACCAGCGTCGGCCTGCGCTTGCCAGAATTGCCCATGAATTGCCCTGCCCGGCGTTTTCGTTGCCGTCACCATATCGCCGGCGGCGGCGAATGTGGACCCTGAACTGCCCGGCCCGCCCGAATTCGGGTGCGTCCAGGGCGCGGTGCGGCCGGCGCCCTTCAGGCGCAAACGGCACCCGATTCGCCCCGCCGGCCGCAGCCGGCTTCTCCATTCAATATTTGCATGAATTTTCATCACAGGCCGATTTTTGTGCAAAAAATGTGCAAAACAGCCGTTGTCAAACCCGGATTCCGCCCCGGATTCGTTGTCTTCGCCGCAGTGCAGCGTTCTCTTTCGCTCGTAACTCCCCGCGGGGCGACCTGCAAACCGGAAGGCGACTGACGTGAAACTGATCATTGCGACAATCAAGCCGTTCAAGCTCGAGGAGGTGCGCGAGGCGCTCACCGCCGTGGGCGTCCGCGGCATGATGGTGACGGAAATCAAAGGCTTCGGCACGCAATCCGGCCATACCGAAGTCTACCGCGGCGCGGAATACGCGGTGAACTTCGTGCCCAAGGTCAAGCTCGAGATCGCCGTCGCCAGCTCGATGGCCGATCAGGTGGTCGAGACGATCCAGAAGGCCGCCAATACCGGCAAGATCGGCGACGGCAAGATCTTCGTGCTCGACCTGCAATCCGCCGTGCGCGTGCGCACCGGCGAAACCAACGAAGACGCGCTCTGAGCCGCGCGTCGATCCAGCCAAGCGAAAGGAAGCTTGAAATGACCCTCAGACCCTGGATTGCAGCGGCGGCTCTGGCCGCGACGGTGCTGCCCGGGATGGCGCTGGCGCAAGATGCCGACGTCACCCCGCCGATGCAGGACATCGGCTATATCTTCACCACCTTCATGTTCCTCGTCACCGGCTTCCTGGTGTTCTGGATGGCCGCCGGTTTCACCATGCTCGAGGCGGGCCTCGTGCGGCAGAAGAACACCACGATGCAGCTGATGAAGAACATGGGCCTCTTCAGCTTCGCCGCGATCATGTACTACCTCGTCGGCTACAACCTGATGTATCCGGGCGACGGCTGGACGATCTCGGGCGTGCTCGGCGCGTTCGGCGCCGCCTCGCTGGAACCGGTCGGGCTGGCAGACACGGAAACCGACCTGACCTACGCCTCGGTCGGCTCGGATTTCTTCTTTCAGCTGATGTTCTGCGCCACCACCGCCTCGATCGTCTCGGGCGCGCTGGCCGAGCGGATCAGGCTTTGGCCGTTCTTCATCTTCGTGATCCTGCTGACCGCGCTGATCTACCCGATCCAGGCGTCGTGGAAGTGGGGCGGCGGATTCCTCGCCAACGAGGACGCGGCCGGTTTCATGATGTCGACCTTCGGCACGATCTTCCAGGATTTCGCCGGCTCGACCGTGGTGCATTCGGTGGGCGGCTGGGCGGCGCTGGCCGGCGCGCTGATCCTCGGCCCGCGGCTCGGCAAGTACGCCCGCGGCGGCAAGATCACGCCGTTCCCCGGCGCGAACCTGCCCCTGGCGACGCTCGGCACCTTCATCCTGTGGCTCGGCTGGTTCGGCTTCAACGGCGGCTCGCAGCTTTACATGGACACCGCCGGCAACGTCGCCGACATCAGCCGGATCTTCGCCAACACCAACACCGCCGCGGCCGGCGGCGCGGTCGCGGCGCTGATCCTGACCCAGTTCCTCTACAAGAAGCCGGACCTGACGATGGTGCTGAACGGCGCGCTGGCCGGCCTCGTGTCGATCACCGCCGAACCGCTGACGCCCTCGCTCGGCGCCGCCACGCTGATCGGCGCCGTGGGCGGGGTGATCGTCGTGCTGACCGTGCCGATGCTGGACCGGATGAGGATCGACGACGTGGTCGGCGCGATCCCGGTGCACCTGTTCGCCGGCATCTGGGGCACGCTGGCCGTGCCGCTGACCAACGATGCCGCGTCCTTCCCGGCGCAGATCTTCTCGATCCTCGTGGTCGGCATCTTCGTCTTCGCGATCAGCGCGGTGATCTGGACCATCCTCAAGGCGATGATGGGCATCCGGGTCGGCGAAGAGGCCGAGATGAACGGCCTCGACATGACCGAACTGGGCATGGAGGCCTATCCCGAGTTCTCGCAGAGCTGACCCTCCCTTCCCGTCGGCTCCGCGACCTGGCCCGGGCGTTCGCGCCCGGGCCCTTTTCGTCGGCGGCCGTAATCAAAAGGCGTGCTACCGCACGAGTCCATCCGGCAGGCGGCGAGGCGACGCACGATTGACGGGACGGCGCGCGTGGCGGCGCCAGACGCCTTCGGCGGGCGTATTCGGGACGAGAAGAAGGACCCGCGCTAAACCCCCACCTCGGCGATCGCCCTGGCCAGCACCGGCACGGTCTGCGCGTTGAGACCGGCGATGTTCAGGCGGCTGTCGCCGATCATGTAGATCGCGTGCTCGTCGCGCAGCCTGGCCACGTGTTCGGGCGAGGCGCCGAGGCGGCTGAACATGCCGCGGTGCTGGGCGACAAAACCGAAGCGGTCCGAGCCGGTCAGGCGCCGCAGTTCGGCGGCGAGGCTTTCGCGCAGCCCCAGCATGCCCAGGCGCATCTCTTCCAGTTCCGCCTGCCACTCGGCGCGCAAGCCGTCGTCGGTGAGGATCATCGTCACCAGCCGCGCGCCGTGATCGGGCGGGAAGGAATAGTTCTGCCGGTTTAGGTGGTTGAGCGTGGCCTGCACGCGCGCCTTGTGGTCCGCCGCCGGGGCGATGCCGATCAGCAGGCCGGTGCGCTCGCGGTAGATGCCGAAATTCTTCGAGCAGCTCGCCGCGATCAGCGTCTCGGGGCAGGACGCGGCGATGAGCCTGGTGCCGGCGGCGTCGGCATCCAGCCCGTCGCCGAAGCCCTGATAGGCGATGTCGATCATCGGCGTCGCGCCTTTCGCGACCAGAAGGTCGGCCACCGCCTGCCACTCGGTCATGTTCAGGTTGGCGCCGGTCGGGTTGTGGCAGCAGCCGTGCAGCAGCACCACGTCACCCGCCCTGACGGCGTCGAGATCGGCCATCATGGCGCCGAAGTCCACCGCCCGCGTCTCGTCGTCGAAATAGCGGTAGGTGCGGGCCTGCATGCCGAGATGCTTCAGGATCGAGACATGGTTCGGCCAGGTCGGGTCGGAATACCAGACGGTGGCGCCGGGGGCCTCCATCCGGATCAGCTCGAAGGCCTGGCGCACCGCGCCGGTGCCGCCCGGCGTCGCGGCGGCGGCGATGCGCCCCTGGTCGACCGCGCCTTCCAGGATCAGCGCGACCATCGCCTCGCCATAGGCCGGGTCGCCGGCCAGCCCGGTATAGGCCTTGGTGGTCTGTTCTTCCCAGACCCGGTGCTCGGCGGCCTTGATCGCGCGCATCACCGGGGTGACGCCCGCGGCGTTGCGATAGACGCCGACGCCCAGGTCGACCTTGGCCTCGCGCGGGTCGGCGCGGAAAAGCGTCATGATCTCGAGGATCTTGTCCTTCGGCTGTTCGGTCAGGTTTTCCAGCATCAGTCGTCTCCCGTCGCGACCTTCAGGTCGCCATACATGCCCCATTCGGCCCAGGACCCGTCATATAGCGCGTGCCGGCGGTGGCCGATGCGCTCGAGCGCGAGGTTGATGATCGCCGCGGTCACGCCCGAGCCGCAAGTGGTGATCGCCGGCTTGCCGAGGTCCACCCCCGCGGCGGCGAAGACCGCGCGCAGCGCGTCGGGCGCCTTCATCGTGCCGTCGCCGTTCAGAAGAGCCCCGTAGTGCACGTTCTTCGCGTTCGGTATGTGGCCCATGCGCAGCCCCGGGCGCGGCTCGGGCTCTTCGCCGATGAACCGGCCGCGGCCGCGGGCGTCGAGAATCTCGTGATCGCCCAGCTTGGCGGCGTGGGCGACCTGGGTGACGTCCTTGATCAGGTGGTTCTGGCGGCTGACCGTGATGTGCCGGTCGCGCATCACCGGGGGCATGTCCTCGACCGCGCGGCCCTCGGCCTGCCACTTGGGAAAGCCGCCGTCCAGCACCGCGATGTCGGTCTTGCCGAAAAGCCGGAACAGCCACCAGACCCGCGCCGCGCTGAACAGCCCGGCACCGTCGTAGACCACCACGTGATGCCCGTCGCCCACGCCCATCGCGCGCATTCGGCTGATGAACTTCTCGGGCGGCGGCGCCATGTGCGGCAGCGCCGAGCGCTGGTCGGAAATCTCGTCGATATCGAAGAACCGCGCGCCCGGGATATGCGCCGCCGCGTATTCGGCCCGGGCATTGCGGTTCATGTCGGGCAGATACCAAGAGGCGTCGAAGACCCGCAGGTCGGGGTCGTTCAGATGCGCGGCCAGCCAGTCGGTGGAAACCAGGGTTTTCGGATCGTCCGCTGCCATCGGGGTGCTCCGGTTCGGGATCGGCGCCTGCCTATCGCCGGGGCCGGGCGAGGGCAAGGGGCGTCTGGATGTGTCCACGTAGGGACAGGAGGTTGCTGCCTTGCGGCATATCGAGATGGCGGCAACATGGTTCGGCGCGGCCCGGCCTATAGGGATTTCCGGATGTATTGCCGGAAGCGCGGCGCGAAGAAGGCCGCGAACGCCTTGACCTCGGGGCGGCGGTACGCGTCGGGACCGATCACCAGCCACACCGGCAGGGACGTTCCCTCGGGCGGCGGAAAGCAGCGCAGCAGCGACGGGTCCTCGACGGCCAGGCCGGTCCCCAGCGGGCCGATCGCAAGACCTGCGCGGATCGCCGCGAACAAGGCCTCGAAGTCGGAACAGCGCGAGACGATCTGTTCCGGCCGGATACGCTCGACAAGCCATCGCTGTATCGGAAACGACTCCATGTCGCGGTCGAGCGTGACGAAGGTGTGGGCACCGAGGTCGGCCTCTGATGCCGGCAGGCCGTGGCGCGCCGCATAGGCCTTGGCGGCATAGAGCGACCCGGTGGCGTCGGTCAGCTTGCGGCAGATCAGGCGGTCGTCCTCGATCCTGGTCGCCAGGCGGATGGCGACGTCGGCTTCGCCCGCGGTGAGGTCGAGATACTTGTAGCTGGCCACGAATTCGAAGCGCACGCCAGGATGCTGCGCCTGGAAGTCCGATATCGCCGCGGCCAGATTCTCCGAGAAGTTCACCCTTGGCGCGGTCAGCCGGATCGGCCGCGTATCGACCCGTCGCAGCGATGCGGCCTCGTCGGCGAAGGCCAGCGCGGCGGCTTCGATGGCGGCCGCCTTGTCCGCCAGCCGCAGCGCCTCTTGCGTGGCGCGGACGCCGCGCGTGTCGCGGTCGAACAGCCTGACCTTCAGCGCGTGTTCCAGCGCGTCGATGCGGCGCGCCACCGTGGGCTGGGACATGCCGAGCGTCTTCGCGGCGGCCAGCGTCGAACCTGCGCGCAGCACCGCGAGGAAGACCCGGACGTCGGACCAGTTCCGAAACCCGTTCAACATTTCTGAAGAACAGCACAACGACGGCGCGGATACCAGTGCCGTGGGGATCCGGTCTAGGATCGTGAAACCAGTTCCGACCCGATGGAGCCAGATATGACCGCGACCATTCTGCCCCGCCCGAACCTTTTTTTCGGTACCCTTTTCCGGTCGCTGGGGCGGGGCGAGCGCCGCAGGCCTGCGCCCTCCGAGGCACCGTCAGAGGCCGAGGATATGCGCGCCCGGTCGCGTTTCCTGACCGAGATGCTTGACCGTGGCCCGAACGCCATTTCCAGCGAGGCCGACGTGCAGTGCATGATGCATCTCTATCCCGGGCGGTTCTGAATCGGGTTCCTGATGCGCAGCGCGGCGGATGACCGGCGTCAGCCGTGATCCTTCATGAGCCGCGCCTTCTGGCGCTGCCAGTCGCGCTTGGCCTGGGTCTCGCGCTTGTCGGCGATCTTCTTGCCCTTGGCGATGCCGATCTTCAGCTTTGCGATGCCGCGGTGGTTGAAATACAGCACCAGCGGCACCAGCGTCATTCCCTTGCGCTGGGTCTCGTTCCAGAGCCGCGCGAGTTCCTTCCGCGACACCAGAAGCTTGCGGCGCCTGCGTTCCTCGTGACCGAAGGTCCTGGCCTTGTCGTAGGGCGCGACATAGCTGTTGACCAGCCACAGCTCGCCCTCCGCCACCTCGGCATAGCTTTCGGCGATATTCGCGCCGCCCTCGCGCAGCGACTTCACCTCGGACCCTTCCAGAACGATGCCGCATTCCAGGTCGTCCTCGATGGCATAGTCGAACCGCGCGCGCCGGTTCTCGGCAACGACCCTGTAGTTCGGATTTTCGGTCGGCTTGGCCATGGTTCCCGCGACATAAGAGCCGGCTGCGCCATAGTCCAGTGTTGACCCCGCCCGGTGCGGCGCGGATACCGGGTGCATGGTCCAGCAACTCGTTCTCGGCAGCCTTCTGATCATCGTGTCGATCGTGATCGCCGGGGTCGGATTCGTCCTGCTCGAGGCGCTGCTGACCCGCTACCAGGGCTGGCTGCTGCGGCCGCCGCACCGGCCGAAGATGCTGACGCTGCTCTGCGCCTCGGTGGCCTGGATCCTGCTGATCGCCACGGCGGGCGTCTGGATGTGGGCGCTGGTGTTCCTGTGGCTCGACGTCTTCGTGACGCTCGAGGCCTCGGTCTATTTCTCGATCGTCGCCTTCACCACGCTCGGCTTCGGCGACATCCTGCTGCCGACCGAGTGGCGGCTTCTGGCGGGAATGATCGCGATCAACGGGCTGTTGATGATCGGGCTGGAGACCGCGATGCTGATCGAGGTGCTGCGCCGGGTGCGGGCGATCCAGTCAGAGCAACGCGACTGGTCCAGCTAAAGCAATTTCCAGCAAAGCCGATCCGGCGGAGCGTCGCGAAATTGCGCGCGGAAAACCAGATGGGGCGCGTTCCGTGAATCGAAGATCGCGGAATGCGTTCTAGATGCGCAGCAGCCGGGCGCTGCGTCCGGCCAGTTCGGCCTCGGTGGGCGCCTGCCAGATCGTCTCCATGAACTCGAACATCTCGCGCGTGACCGCCAGCGCAAAGGTCTCGCCGCGCTCGGCGTTGCGTCGCTCGACCCGCTGCCAGCGCGTGTCCCTGGCGACGTCGAGGAAATGCACGCAGGCCGGCTCGCCCAGCGCCGCGGCCCAGTCGAGGAAGATGCCGCGCTCTTTCGCGTCCGTGAACCCGCAGTCGAACACCACGGGCCGGCCGGCCTCCAGCACTTGGCCGGCGGTCTCGCGCATCTGCGCGCAGGACCGCTGCACACGCTCGTAGAACCAGCCGAAATCCGCTTCCGGGCGGCGGTCAATGAAGAAAAGCCGTGCGTTCCAGTCGTCGATCGAGAACCGCACCGCGCGCAGGTCACGGCGCAGCCGCTCGGCATAGGTCGACTTGCCGGCGCCAGTCAGCCCGGCGATCAGGTGGACGCGCTCGGCGCTCAGTTCAACAGACCCGCATGCACCATCGCGTCGCGGATCTTCGCCTTGGTCGCATCGGTCACCTCGATCAGCGGCGCGCGCACGTCGGGCGCGATCTTGCCCAGCAGCGACAGGCCGTACTTGGCGCCGCAGACCCCGGGTTCAGTGAAGATCGCCTTGTGCAGCGGCATCAGCCGGTCCTGCAATTCCAGCGCCTTTCCGTAATCTCCGGCCGCGCAGGCATCCTGCAACGCGGCGCAAAGCGCCGGCGCGACGTTGGCCGTGACCGAGATGCAGCCCACGCCGCCCGCGGCGTTGAAGGCGTGCGCGGTCGGGTCCTCGCCGGAAAGCTGGATGAAATCCGGCCCGCAGGTGATCCGCTGCATCGAGACGCGCGACAGGTCGGCGGTGGCATCCTTGACGCCGACGATGCGCGGCAACTTCGCCAGTTCGCCCATGGTTTCAGGCGTCATGTCGACGACCGAGCGCGGCGGGATGTTGTAGATGATGATCGGCAGGGCGCAGGCGTCGTGGACCGCGGTGAAATGCGCGATCAGCCCGGCTTGGGTCGGCTTGTTGTAATAGGGCGTCACCACCAGGATCGCATCGGCGCCGACCGCTTCGGCGTGCTGCGCCAGGCGGATCGCCTCGGCGGTGTTGTTCGACCCCGCGCCCGCGATCACCGGCTTGCGCCCGGCCACGGCGCCGACCACGCATTCGACCACTGCGTCGTGCTCGTCATGGCTCAGCGTCGGGCTTTCGCCCGTGGTGCCCACCGGCACGAAACCGTCGGTGCCGGCCTCGATATGCCACTCGATCAGCGATTTGAGCGCATCGAGATCCAGTCCGCCGTTCCTGAACGGCGTCACCAGGGCGGGAAGCGAACCGCGAATCATGATGCCTCTCCTTGTCCTAAGGGCGGAAGATTCTGCCGAAGATGAAAAAGTGAGCGGACACTAGCCGGTGCGCCCCGGGATGCCAAGTTTGTGTGTTTTCCAGCGCGCCCCGTCCCGCTAGGGTCTGGCGCGAACCACGTCAAGGCGGGATTCCGTGCGACACCTGGCAAGACTGAACGCGGCGCTGGCGGGCCTGGCACTGGCCTGGCCGGTACCGGCCGAAGAGATCCGGCCGCTGCCGCGTCCCGACCGGACGCCCGGCGCCGGGCCGGCGCTGGTGATGTCCTCGAAATCGCCGGTGCCGCGCCCCGCGGGGCTGATGCGGGGCCACGAGATGCGGCTGGCGCTGGCCGCCGCACAGCGCGGCGACTGGCAGGGCGCGGGCGAGATCGCGGCAGGCGACGGCGGCGTCGCTGCGGACATCATCGAATGGCAGCGGCTGCGCGCCGGCGATGGCACATTTGCCGATTACCGCGCGTTCCTTGGCCGCAACCCGGACTGGCCGGGGCTGGATCTGCTGCGCAAGCGCGGCGAGGCGACGATCCCCGAAGCCGCGGCTGCGGGCGCCGTCGTCGACTATTTCGGCGGCGAGGCGCCGCAGACCGGCCAGGGATCGCTGCGGCTGGCCGCGGCGCTGACGTCGCTCGGCGAGACCGCGAAGGCCGAGGCCGAACTGGTCCGCGCCTGGCGCGGCATGGCGATGAGCGCGGAAGACGAGGCCGCGTTCCTCGCCGCGCACGACAAGCTTCTGGCGCCGCACCACACCGCGCGGCTCGACCGCGCGCTCTGGAACGAGGACATCGCCGGTGCGCAGCGCATGCTGGATCACGTCGACGACGGCTGGAAGGCGCTCGCCGCGGCGCGGCTGGCGCTGCAGCGGCAGGCGGCCGGGGTCGACGCGCTGATCGAGGCGGTGCCCGCCGCGCTGGCCGGCGATCCGGGCCTGGCGCATGACCGGATGCGCTGGCAGGTCGCCAAGCGCCGCCGCGACCGCGCCGCCGACATGATCATCGCGCAAAGCCGCAGCGCCGAGACGCTGGGCCGCCCGGCGCACTGGGCCGACTGGCGCCAAATCCTGGCCCGGCAGGAGATGCGCGCCGGAAACGCGCGCCGCGCCTACGAGATGGCCAGCAACCACCACCTGGAGCCGGGGTCAGATTACGCCGAACTGGAATGGCTCGCGGGGTACCTGGCGCTCAGGTATCTCGACCGGCCGGCCGATGCGCTCGACCATTTCCGCCACTTCCGCGCGGCGGTGGACACGCCGATCAGCCTGGGCCGCGCCGGCTATTGGGAAGGCCGCGCGCTCGAGGCGCTGGGCGAGGCCGGGGCCGCGATGGCCGCATATCGCGACGGGGCGCGGCACCAGACCAGTTTCTACGGGCTGCTGGCGGCCGAGAAGGCCGGCGTGCCGATGGATGCGGCGCTGACCGGGCGGACCACGATCCGCCACTGGCGCGGAACCGCGCTGGAGACCAACGAGGTGTTCCAGGCCGCCGGGCTGTTCCACAGGGCCGGACAGGACTGGGAGGCCGCGCGCTTTCTCCGCCACCTGGCCGAGACCGCGGATGCCGATCACCTGGAGCCGCTTGCGGATTACGCGCTGAGCCTCGGCGATCCCTACCTCGCGGTGCGGGTCGCCAAGCAGGCGGCACGGGGCGGCGCCGTGGCGATGCGCGCCTATTTCCCGCTGACCAACCTGGGCCCCGAGGCGCTGCCGGTGGACGAGGCGCTGGCGCTTTCGATCGCCCGGCGCGAAAGCGAGTTCCACGTCGCGGCGATCTCGGGCGCCGGCGCGCGCGGGCTGATGCAGCTGATGCCCGCGACGGCACAGCAGATGGCCGGCAAGCTGGGCCTGCCCTATTCCCGCGCGCGGCTGACCACCGACGCCGCCTACAACGCGACGCTGGGAAGCGCCTACCTGGCGCACCTGATCGAGGAGTTCGGCAACAACATCGTGCTGGTCTCGGTCGGCTACAATGCCGGCCCGCACCGCGCCCGCAGCTGGATCGAGGCGAACGGCGACCCGCGCGCGCCCGGCATCGACGTGGTCGACTGGATCGAGCACATCCCCTTCACCGAGACCCGGAACTACGTGATGCGCGTGGCCGAAAGCCTGCCGGTCTACCGTGCGCGGCTGTCGGGCAAGGTGGCGCCGATCCGGCTGTCGGAAGAGCTGAAGGCGAGGTAGGTGTCGTCCGGCGGTGCCGCTTCGCGGCGCATTGTCTTCCCGTCCTCGCCTCCGGCTCCGGGCGGGCGGGGCGGCGGCGGCTGATCGCCCGGGCCGGCAAGGGATGCGCGGGTTGCCGCGCCGGGCCAGCGTATTTGCAACGAGAAGAAGACCCGGGCTCAGGCCCGTTTCGACCGGTGCTCGCGCCACAGCGTGAACAGCCCGGCGGCGACGATGACCGCCGCGCCGAGCGCGACGTTGGGCGCCAGCGTCTCGCCGAACACGCTGATCCCGACCCCGGCGGCAAAGACCATCTGGAAATAGGCGAAGGGCTGCACCGCGCTGGCCTCGGCCACGTCGTAGCACTTGATCAGGGTGAAGTGCCCCGCCGCGCCGGTGACGCAGAGAAGCGCCATCCAGCCCCAGTCGGGGCCGGTCATCGGCTGCCAGTACCAGAGCCCCGCCGCGGTCATCGCCACGGCGCCGGTCGTGCCGGTCCAGAAGAAGCTGGTGGCCGCCGTGTCGCGCCGCGCGGCGTAGCGGGTCAGGAGCGCGTAGAGCGCGAACATCGTGGACGCGAGCAGCGGGATCAGCGCGTAGGGCGAGAACACCCCCGCGCCGGGGCGCAGGATCACCAGCATGCCGAGGAACCCCACGCCGATCGCGCTCCAGCGGCGCCATCCGACATGCTCGCCCAGCACCGGGCCCGAGAGCGCGGCGACGATCAGCGGGTAGCAGGCGAACACCGCGTGGCTTTCGACCAGTCCCAGAAGCGTGAAGCCCGCGACCATCACGCAGATTTCGGCGGCCAGCAGGAAGCCGCGGAATGCCTGCAGGACGGGCTGCGTCGTCCGGGCGGCCGCGCCGAGCCCGCCGGCGCGGCGCATCGACAGCGCGATGACGAAGGCGGCGAAGAACCAGTAGCGGATCATCACCACCATCAGCACGTTGTACTCCGCCGCCAGGTGGCGCGAGATGCCGTCCTGCGCCGCGAAGATCAGCGTGGTCAGCAGCATCAGCGCGATGCCCAGCCGGGTGTTCTGTGCGCTGATCAAGTGCGGCGTCCCGCGGTCATGTGACGTTTGCGGCCATGGCCCGGGCGGCGCTCGACGGCAAAGCCCGCCGCGGCAAGCGCGCGGCGCACATCGCCCGCGGCGCTGTAGGTGGCGAAGCTGCCGCCGGCCGCGGTGCGGGCGGCGACGGCCTGCATCAGCGCCGGCTCCCAAAGCTCGGGGTTCCGCGCCGGCGCGAAGCCGTCGAGGAACCAGGCGTCGGCGCGGCCGCCCCAGGCGGGCAGCGTGTCGCGCGCGTCACCCACGATCACCTCGGCCGCGAGCCCCGGCAGCGCGAAACGCCGGGCACCCGCGGCCCAGGCATCGAGGAACGGTGCCGCCAGCGGCGCCAGATCCGCGAAGGGCGCGAGCGCCGCGGCGATGTCCGCGGGCGCCATCGGGAAGGCCTCGAAACTGGTGAAGCGCAGCGCCCCCGGCTGCCGGCTCTCGCGCCAGGACTGCCATGCGGCCAGCATGTTCAGCCCGGTGCCGAAGCCCAGTTCGGCGATGTGAAACCCCGCCCGGAACCGTCCCGGCAATCCGTTGCCGGCAAGGAAGACGTGGCGTGACTCTGCCAGCCCGTCGCCAAGCGAGAAATACGGGTCGCCGAACCGCGCCGAGACCGGCACCGCCCCGTCGCGCCATTCGACCGCCGCCTGCTGGTTCTCGCCCATCGCCTGCCCTAGAACATCCGCGGCGCGACAATGGGCAAGGGCGGCGGAATTGGCAATCGCGGACGTGACGGTGATGGGGGCGGGCATCTTCGGGCTGTCGGTGGCCTGGGCCTGCGCGCGGCGCGGCGCGCGGGTGCGGGTGCTGGACCGGCGCGGGGTCGGCGCCGGGGCCTCGGGCGGCGTGGTCGGCGCGCTGGCACCGCACGTGCCCGAGAACTGGAACCCGAAGAAGGCGTTCCAGCTCGACAGCCTGCTGATGGCCGAGGACTTCTGGCGCGGGGTCGACGCGGCATCGGGGCTGTCATCGGGCTATGGCCGGCTGGGGCGGGTGCAGCCGGTGACCGATTCGCAGGCACTGGAGACGGCCCGCGCGCGAGAGGCGGGCGCGCGCGCGCTTTGGCGCGGGGCGGCGGACTGGCGGGTCGTGCCGGCAGAGGGCGCATGGGCACCGCAAAGCCCCACGGGATTCCTGATCCGCGACACGCTGTCGGCCCGGCTGCATCCGCGCCGCGCCTGCGAAAGCCTTGCAGCGGCGGTGCGCGCGCTTGGCGGGACGGTGGGGACCGGCGACGCGCCGGCGGGCGGCCCGGTGGTCTGGGCGACCGGGCACGAGGGACTGGCCGCCCTGGCAGCTGCGCTGGGCCGGCCGGTCGGGACGGGCGTGAAGGGGCAGGCGCTGCTGTTGCGACACGAGGCGCGCGAGGCGCCGCAGATCTTCGCCGACGGACTGCACATCGTGCCGCATGACGACGGCACCGTGGCCGTCGGCTCGACCAGCGAGCGCGCATTCGCGCACCCCGATGCGACGGACGGGCAGCTTGACGCGCTGCACGCCCGTGCCGTGGCCGCCTGCCCGGCGCTGGCGGGGGCCGAGGTGGCGGTGCGCTGGGCGGGGGTCCGGCCGCGGGCACGCTCGCGCGCGCCGATCCTCGGGGCCTGGCCCGGGCGGCCGGGGCATTTCGTGGCCAATGGCGGCTTCAAGATCGGCTTCGGCATGGCGCCGAAGGTGGCCGCGGTGATGGCCGACCAGGTGCTGGAGGGGCGCGACGCCGTGCCAGAGGGCTTTCGCGTCGAGGACAACCTATAGGCCGCGGCCTAAGCCCTTCGGCCCCGCGGCGGCGCCCGTCGATGCCCGCGCTACGCCAGGCTTGCCGTCATGCATTGGCGCCCGTCCGGGCCGCGCACCCAAAGCGTGCCGTCCCGGTGCCAGCACAGGTCCGCGATCTCGCGATGCGTCAGCGCCGCCGTGGCGCGAAAGGCAAAGCGCCTGACCTCGCAGCCCTGGTCCTCGGCGAAGTGGATCAGGCTTTGCGCCAGAAGCGGCCCGTGCACCACCAGCCCGGCATAGCCTTCGACGTCGCGGGCATAGTCGGCGTCGTAGTGGATCCGGTGACCGTTGAAGGTGAGCGCCGAGTAGCGGAAAAGCCGGGTCGTGGTGAACGCCGCCTCGCGCGACGCGGTCTCGTCGCGGCGCGCCTCGGGCGGGGCGACGGCGGCGCGCCGGGCCGGCGGCTCGCGATAGACGAGATCCTGGCGCTCGGTCACGCAAAGCACGCCGCCCTGGCGGATGTCGTGGCGCAACGTCACGAAACCCAGCCGCCCGGTGCGGCCGGTCTTGTCCGCGACGGACTCTACGGTCGTGGTCTTCTCGGCCGGCCGGCCGAGCCGAAGCGGCGCTGCGAACTCCAGCCGCCCCCCGGCCCACATCCGGTGCGGCAGCTCGAGGTCCGGGATCAGCCCGGTACCGGTCTTGGGATGCCCGTCGGCGCCGAGACTGCCGGGCGGCTGCGCGTCCCAGAAGTAGACCTGGTGCCAGAACGGCGGCAGCGGATCGCCGGCGGCGGGCGGCGGGCCCGGGCGGTCGAGCGTGGCGTGCAGCGCGGCGGCGCGCGCCGGGTCGAGGGCGCAGGTGAGGGTTTGCGTTTTGCCGACGGCCTCGTGCATGGTGGCGCGACCGTAACCATGCGCGGGAGAGAGGGCAAATGCCGAAGGTGGACGCGCTGGATCACCTGGTGCTGACCGTGGCCGATATCGGCCGCACGGCCGACTTCTACACCCGCGTCCTGGGCATGACGGCCGAGACCTTCCGGCCGGCCGACGGCACCACCCGCACCGCGCTGAAATTCGGGACGCAGAAGATCAACCTGCACCGCGCCGGCGCCGGGTTCGAGCCGAAGGCCAGGCGCCCGACACCCGGCAGCGCCGATCTGTGCCTGCTGACCGGGGCGCCGCTGGCCGACTGGTCGGCGCATTTCGCGGCCCATGGCGTCGCGGTGGTCGACGGGCCGGTCGCGCGGACCGGTGCCACGGGTCCGCTGACCTCGCTTTATGTCCGCGATCCGGACGGCAACCTGATCGAGGTTTCGGTCCTTGGCTGAGGTCGCGGCGCTGGGCTGGGGCGTCTGGGCGGTCGCCGTGCTGGCGGTCTTTGTCGGAACGCTGCTGCAGCGGCTGGCGGGCGCCGGATTCGGCATGGTCGCAACGCCGATCCTGACGATCGCGGCGCCGGGATTCCTGCCGGCAACGATCCTTCTGGTGGGGCTGGTCGTGGGCTTCGGCTCGGCGTCGGTCGACCGGTCGGCGGTGGCGCGGGCCGAGCTTCCGCCGGGCTTCGTCGGCCGGACGCTGGGTGCGGTGCTTGCCGCCTGGATCGCGGTGCGGATCACCGATCCCGGCGCGTTCTCGATCCTCGTCGCGGCGGTGGTCTATGCCGCCATCGCGCTGTCGCTGGTCGGGCTGAGGATCGCGATCCGCCCGGCGACGCTGTTCACCGCCGGCACCGTGGCCGGGATCATGGGCACGCTGACCGCGGTCGGCGCGCCGCCGATGGCGATCCTCTACCAGCACGAGGAACAGCGCCGGTCGGCGGCGATGCAGAACACGTTCTTCGCCTGGGGCATGGTGGTGTCGATCGCCGCGCTGGCGGTGGCGGGGCTGATCGGGATGCGGCACATCCTGCTGGCGGCCGCGCTGGCGCCGGTTGCGTTCCTCGGCCTGTTGACCGCGCAGCCGCTGGCCCGCCGGGTGGCCCGCGCCAGCATCAGGCCCTGGGCGCTGGGTCTGGCGGGAACCGCGGCGACGGTGCTGCTGGTCAAGCAGGTCCTCTAGCTTCGGCGCCTAGCCGCCCCAGCCGTCGATCGCCTTCAGCGCCTCTTCCGCGGTCTCGACGAAGCGGAACAGCTTCAGGTCGTCGTCGGAAATCGTCCCGGCATCGGCCAGCGCGTCCCAGTCGATGATCCGTCGCCAGAAATCCTCGCCGAACAGCAGGAACGGCACCGGGTCCATCCGCCGGGTCTGGATCAGCGTCAGTGCCTCGAACAGTTCGTCCATCGTCCCGAACCCGCCCGGAAAGATGCAGATCGCCCGGGCGCGCAGCAGGAAGTGCATCTTTCGGATGCCGAAATAGTGGAAGTTGAAGCAGAGATCGGGCGTCACATAGCCGTTCGGCGCCTGCTCGTGCGGCAGCACGATGTTCAGCCCGATCGACACGCCGCCCGCCTCGGCCGCGCCGCGGTTTCCGGCCTCCATCACGCCGGGGCCGCCGCCGGTGACGATCACGTCCTCGTACCCGTCCTGGCCAAGGCTGCGCTCGGTCACCAGCCGCGCGAACCGCCGCGCCTCTTCGTAGTACCGGCTGAGATCGGCCAGCGTCCTGGTCCGCGCGGTGTCCTTCCTGGCGGGTTCGGGGATCCGCGCCCCGCCGAACAGGACGATGGTCGAGGTGACGCCGTATTCCGCCAGCAGAAGCTCGGGCTTCAGCAATTCCAGTTGCAGCCGCACCGGGCGCAGCTCGTCGCGGCAAAGGAAATCCGCGTCATCGAAAGCCAGTCGGTAGGCCGGCGCGCGGGTCTGCGGCGTATCCGGCGTGACCTTTGCGGTCTCGATATCGGCATGCGCGTCCGGAAATGGCGCGTGGCGGTGGTCCTTCATGCCTTGTCTCCCCTCGTTTCTCGCCCGGGACACGGCATTGCGCCGCGCGTCCCCCCGCTCTATAGCCACGGCGCAACCGAGACCAGTCACGTTGTGGAGCGCGCGCCCATGTCCAACGCCCAGCTAGAGCAAGCCATCGAAGCCGCCTGGGAGGCGCGCGACCGGATCACCCCGGCGACAACGGGCGAGACCCGCGAGGCGATCGAGGAAACGCTGACCGCGCTGGACGGCGGCACGCTGCGGGTGGCCGAGCGGCGCGAAAACGGCGACTGGCATGTCAACCAGTGGGCCAAGAAGGCGGTGCTGCTGGGGTTCCGGCTGAAGGACATGGAAATGCAGGGCGGCAGCGCTCAGGGCGGCAGCTGGTGGGACAAGGTCGACAGCAAGTGGAAGGACTGGGGCGCGGGCCAGTGGCGCGCCGCGGGGTTCCGCGCGGTGCCGAACTGCGTTGTGCGGCGCTCGGCCTACATCGCGCCGGGCGTGGTGCTGATGCCCAGCTTCGTCAACCTCGGGGCTTACGTCGACAGCGGCACCATGGTCGACACCTGGGCCACGGTCGGCAGCTGCGCGCAGATCGGCAAGAACGTGCATCTCTCGGGCGGCGTCGGCATCGGCGGCGTGCTGGAGCCGATGCAGGCGGGCCCGACGATCATCGAGGACAATTGCTTCATCGGCGCGCGGTCCGAGGTGGTCGAGGGCTGCATCGTGCGCGAGGGCTCGGTGCTGGGCATGGGCGTGTTCATCGGCCAGTCCACCAAGATCGTCGACCGCGAAACGGGCGAGGTGATGTACGGCGAGGTGCCGCCCTATTCGGTGGTGGTCGCGGGCTCGATGCCGTCGAAGGGCGGCGTCAGCCTGTACTGCGCCGTCATCGTCAAGCGGGTGGACGAGCGCACGCGGTCCAAGACCGGGATCAACGAGCTGCTCCGCGACTGACCGCCGGGTGCGAAGCCCGGCCGGGTCGCGAATGAACCGGGACCCCGGGCATTGCCCGGGGCCGGAATAACGGCACGAAGCGCCCCGCCCCGTCGCCGTCTGGGCATTCCGCGCCCACGGCCCGCGGACATGTGCCGCCTGTCACCGTCGGCAGCGTGCTAGTGTGCCCCGGCAGGCAAGCCCGATTCGAGCACAGACCAGCGATTTCATCGAACAGGAGATTGTGCCATGTCCAATGCGTCCCAAACGATTTCCCGCCGCGCCGTCCTCGCCGGGCTGGCCGGGCTCGGCGCGGCTCCGTCGTTCGCCAAGGCGCCCTTCGCGCCCGCGCAGGCGCCCAGCGTCCACCGCTACCGCGTCGGCGACATCGAGGTCACCGCCATCGGCGACGGCTATTTCGAACTCGACACCGCGCTGATTCCCCGGGCCACCCCGGAAGAAGTCGCCGCGATCCAGCGCCGGGAATTCCTGCCGGAAGGCCAGACCATCCGGGGCGCGGTGAACGCCTATCTGGTCAATACCGGCGACAGCCTGACCCTGGTCGACGCCGGCGCTCGGGACTATTTCGGCCCGACCGTCGGCAAGCTGCTGCCGACCCTCGCCGCCGCAGGCGTGACGCCCGACATGGTGGACCGGATCGTGCTGACTCACATGCATCCCGACCACATCGGCGGCGTGATGGACACCGGCGGCAATGCCGTCTTTGCGAATGCCACGCTCCACGCCCATTCCGCCGATCACGCCTTCTGGCTGGACGATGCGATCCGGGCGCAGGCACCGGAGGGCGGCACGATGTTCTGGGACGTGGCGATGGCCTCGGCCAAGCCCTATGACGACCGCACCGAACTGTTCGACTTCGGCGCCGATCTGGGCGGCGGGATCAGCACCTTCGACATGGCGGGCCATACGCCGGGGCACACGGGGATCCGCATCTCGTCGGGCAATGACCAGATGCTGATCCTGGGCGACATCGTCCATGCCGCACCGCTGCAGCTGGCGCATCCGGACTGGAGCATCGCCTTCGACGTCGACCAGGAGGCCGCCGCCGCCGCGCGCATGCGCGCGCTCGACATGGTGGCGGCCGACCGGCTGCTGATTGCCGGGATGCATATCCCGTTCCCCGGGGTCGGCCACATCGAGCGCGCCGGCGAGGGCTTTGGCTTCGTGCCCGCGCCCTGGCGCTATTCGTTGGAATAGGCGCGCAGCCGGCTTTCGCACCTTTCCGGGATCGGCTAGGAGCAGGCGATCCGGTACGGGAGCCCGCAGATGAAGAAGTCGCGCCAGGCGGTCTATACCCTTCTGGTCGAGGTCGGCCGCAAGGACGGCGACGGGTTGCCCGAGGGTGCCACCGGCGCGGCGCTGGTCTGCTATGCCTCCGGCGTCGACGAGGCCGAGGCGGTGCGCGAAACCGTCGCGATCCTGAAACAGGCCGACATGGCGCCGCTGGACGTCTCGGGCTACGGCACGCTGGACGAGCGCCTGGCCGAGGGCCACGACATCGACGACGCGGAACGCGGCCTGATGCGGCGCGCGCTCGACGAGAACGCGGTGATCGTCGCGCAGATGACCCCGTTTTACGACGACTGACGCCTCAGGCGCTCAGTTCCGACACCAGCACCATGGCCTCGTAGCCCCGCACGTGCGGGCTGGCGATCCTGGTGTGGCGCGGCAGGTGGTCGGCCGGCACCGCGTCCAGCGCCGACATCGCGTGGCGCACCGGGTCGTCGGCCAGATCGCCGATGAACAGACTTTCGCCCCAGGCGCCCGAGACCGACAGGCACTGATGCGAATCCAGCAGAACCTGGACATAGCGCATCGTGGCCGGGGTCCGGGGCTGCACCGCCCCGGTCAGCGGCAGAAGCTGGCGCGCGGCCACCAGAACGGCATCGGCGCCGAACAGGTATTCCGCATCCGCGCCGTCGATCAGGATCCGGTGCTGCGGCGCCACGGTCAGGTCGCGGCCCAGCCGGAAGAACGGCGCCAGCATCTCGACCGGCGCGAATCGGCCCAGCGCCGGAACCTCGTGACCGACCGCTAGCCGCACCGGTTGCAGCCCGGCATCGTAGGTCTGCACCAGGTCGCCCGGCGCAAGGGTCTCGACCGGACGCGGCCCGGCGGCGGTGCCGACCAGAGTGCCGGCGGCAAATCCCGAGGTCAGGCCCACGGGCACCAGCGTGTCGGCACAGGCAAGGCAGGTGATCGCGGGGTCCAGCCGCACCCCCTCGCTGCCCTGGAACAGCGCCGCGAGGTCGTCCATCGGCCAGGGGCAGGGCGCGTCGAACATCTCCTGCGCGCCGGCCCCGGTGTCGAGGTTCTCGACCGACAGCATGCCCACCCGCTCGGGCGCGTGCCAGGCCAGCGTGATCCGCAGCGTGGCGTCAAGCTCGGGCTCGGGGAAATCCAGCAGCGCATAGGCGGCGGTGTCGCCCTGGCGATGCTCGAGATAGAGATCGCCGCGAGCCCGCAGGCTCAGCCGGAACAGCCGGGGCCAGCCGGCCTCGCGGCTGAGCGAGACGAGCACCTGGCGGTGATGTGCCAACGCGGAAAACCGGGTCTCGATCACCAGCGTGCCGACGGAAAGCAGCGGCGCGGCGCCCGGCGCGGCCGCGGGCGGGCGGCGCAGCGCGCGGCCGCCGTCGGAAATCGCGATCCAGTTCACCGGGCGGCGACCCCGCGCATGGCAGGGAATTCGCGCCCCGCGCCCGCGTTCCGATATGCCGTGCCGCCCCGCCGCACCGGCAACCGCCAGCCGTCGACCATCTGCTGCTCCTGCCTCATCGAGGTCGGGGCTGCACAAGCCGCTGGCAGCACCCTTTCGGTGCCGCGCCACAGTGGATTGCAACTTCGCGTGCGGGCCGTCGTTGCGGCCGCTGCCCTGCCTCGGTTCTGCTCTTAACTATGCGATATATCCGGCTGATAATGATGGGGAAAATGCAATTGTTAACACGCAGCGGCAGATTGTTTCGATTTCGCCACAGATCGCCGCGGATTTTGTGGAATTGCGGCGTGGAACCGCAAGGGCTAGGGATGGTGCGGAAACGGAGGATGCAATGGCCCGTGACGTCGACGCGGCGGACCTGACCGCGGACCTGATCCGCTGCCCCTCGGTGACGCCGGCCGAGGGCGGCGCGCTGGCGCTGCTTGGCGACAGGCTGGCGGCGGCGGGATTTGCGTGCACGCGGGTCGACCGGAACGGCGTGGCGAACCTGTTCGCGCGCTGGGGACCGAAGGGCCACGCGAAAAGCTTCGGCTTCAACGGCCATACCGATGTTGTGCCCGAGGGCGACCGCGGCGCCTGGAGCGTCGATCCCTTCGGCGCGGCGCTGAAGGGCGGCTGGCTTTGGGGCCGCGGCGCGACGGACATGAAATCCGGCGTCGCCGCCTTTGCCGCCGCGGCGATGGATTTCGTCCGCGACACCCCGCCCGACGGCGCGGTCATCCTGACGATCACCGGCGACGAAGAGGGCGACGCGACCGACGGCACGGTCGCGATCCTGGACTGGATGGCGGCGGAGGACGAGCGCATGTCGGTCTGCCTGGTGGGCGAGCCGACTTGCCCCGAGACGCTGGGCGACACGATCAAGATCGGCCGGCGCGGGTCGATGACGGCGCAGTTCGCCGCGACCGGCGTGCAGGGCCATTCCGCCTATCCGCACCGCGCGAAGAACCCGGTGCCCGCCGTCGCCCGGCTGATCGACCGGCTGTCAAGCCATGTGCTGGACGAGGGCACCGCGTATTTCGATCCCTCGACGCTGGCCGCCACCACGATCGACACCGGCAACCCGGCCTCGAACGTGATCCCGTCGGCCTGCCGCGCGACGGTCAACATCCGTTTCAACGACGCGCATTCCTCGGCCAGCCTCAGCGACTGGCTGCGCGCCGAGGCCGACCGGGTGGCGGGCGAAACCGGGATCGAGATCGCGATGAGCGTCAAGGTCTCGGGCGAAAGCTTTCTGACCCCACCGGGGCCACTGTCGGACCTGGTGGCGCGCGTGGTCGAGGCCGAGTCCGGCGTGGCTCCGGCGCTGTCGACCAGCGGCGGGACGTCGGACGCGCGGTTTGTCCGGGCACATTGCCCGGTGGTGGAATTCGGACTGGTGGGCAAGACGATGCACCAGGTCGACGAGCGGGTCGAGGTGGCGCAGATCCACGACCTGAAACGCATCTACCGCGGCATCCTCGAGGCCTATTTTGCGTGACCGCCACCTTGTGGTGATGCTGAAGGAACCGCGCGCGGGGCGGGTCAAGACCCGGCTGGCGCGCGGGATCAGTCCGGTCGCGGCCGCGTGGTGGTTCCGGCACCAGACCGCGCGGCTGGTCCGCCGGCTCGACCGGCCGCACTGGCGGCTCTGGCTGGCGGTCGCGCCGGACCGCGCGCTGTGCAGCCGTGCCTGGCCGGCGCACCTGCCGCGCATCGCGCAGGGCCCCGGCGATCTGGGCGCGCGCATGGCGCGGCTGTTCCGCGCGCTGCCGCCCGGCCCGGCGATCATCGTCGGCGGCGACATTCCCGGCCTCGGCGCTGCCCATGTCCGCCGCGCCTTCGCCGCGCTCGGACGCCATGACGCGGTGTTCGGCCCGGCGCGCGATGGCGGCTATTGGCTGGTCGGGCTGAGGCGCACCGCCGCGCCGCCGCCGGCGCTGTTTGCGGGCGTGCGCTGGTCCACCGGGCACGCGCTGGCCGACAGCATCGCCACGCTGCCCGGCGCCCGCATCGCGCTGACCGACACGCTTGGCGACGTCGACACCGCCGCCGACCTCGCGGCGCTTTCCGCATGACGCCGCCCGCCCCCCGTGCTACCGCGAGACCATGAGCGCGCTTCCCACCAAGGACCAGATCCTCGCCTGGATTTCCGAGCACCCGACGCAAGGGTCGAAACGCGATATCGCCAAGGCGTTCGGGATCAAGGGTGCCGACCGGATCGACCTGAAGCGGATGCTGAAGGAGCTCGAGGACGAGGGCCACCTGGAAAAGCGCCGCAAGACCTACCGCGACCCCGACAAGCTGCCGCCGGTTTCGGTGTTGCAGGTGATGGCGCCGAATGCCGACGGCGATCTGTTCGCCCGGCCGCTGGAATGGCATGGCGAGGGGCCCGAGCCGCGGGTGCTGCTGATCCCGCGTGCCAGCGATCCGGCGATGGGCGAGGATGACCGGATCCTCGCACGGCTGACCGAGGTGAAGGCCGAGGATCACGCCTACGAGGCCCGGCTGATCCGGCGCATCGGCACCAATCCGCGCAAGGTGCTGGGCGTCTTCCGCAAGGGCGCCGAGGGCGGGCGGATCGTGCCGATCGACAAGGGCGTCGACAAGGAATGGCGGGTCGCCGCCGGATCGACCCACGGCGCCAAGGACGGCGAACTGGTCGAGGCGGAACAGGCCGGGCCGCGCAGCCGGCTGGGCCTGCAATCCGGGCGGATCACCGACCGGCTGGGCGACCCGACCGCGCCGAAGGCCGTCTCGCTGATCGCGATCCACCAGCACGGCATTCCCGACGAGTTCCCCGACGAGGCGATCGCCGAGGCCGACCGGGCGAAGCCGATGGGCCTTGGCACCCGCGAGGACCTGCGCGCGCTGCCGCTGATCACCATCGACCCCTCGGACGCGCGCGACCACGACGACGCCTGTTTCGCCCGCGCCGACGCCGACCCGAAGAACCCCGGCGGGCACATCGTCTGGGTCGCCATCGCCGACGTCGCGGCCTATGTCCGGCCCGGATCGGCGCTGGACCGCGAGGCGCGCAAGCGGGGCAATTCCACCTATTTCCCCGACCGCGTGGTGCCGATGCTGCCGGACCGGCTGTCGGGCGATCTCTGCAGCTTGCACGAGGGCGTGCCGCGGCCCTGCATCGCGGTCGAGATGAAGCTGGATGCGCAGGGCAACAAGCTGAGCCACCGCTTCACGCGCGGCCTGATGAAATCGGCCGCCTCGCTGAACTACACCGAGGTGCAGGCCGCGCAGGACGGCGCGCCGAACGAAAGATGCACGCCGCTGATGGCCGAGGTGATCGCGCCGCTCTTCGCCGCCTACGAGGCGACCAGGCATGCAAGGGCAAGGCGCCAGCCGCTGGACCTGGACCTGCCCGAGCGCCAGATCGTGCTGTCGGACGAGGGCCAGGTGCTGTCGGTCGCGCTGAAGGACCGGCTGGACGCGCACCGGCTGATCGAGGAATTCATGATCCTCGCCAACGTGGCCGCCGCGGAAGAGCTGTTCGCCCGGCGCCGCCCGCTCTTGTACCGCGTGCACGAGGAACCCGACCCGACCCGGCTGGAGGCGCTGCGCGAGGTGGCGCAGGCCAGCGGGTTCACGCTCGCCAAGGGCCAGGTCCTGCAGACCAGGCACCTGAACGCCTTGCTGGCGGCGGCCGAGGGCAGCGAGTTCGACGAGTTGATCAACATCTCGACGCTGCGCTCGATGCAGCAGGCGTATTACCACCCGGAAAACTTCGGCCATTTCGGGCTGGCGCTGAAGGCCTATGCGCATTTCACCTCGCCGATCCGGCGCTATGCCGACCTGGTCGTGCACCGCGCGCTGATCACCGGGCACGGCTGGGGCGGCGACGGGTTGTCGGTGGACGATATCGAGCGGCTCGAGGCCACCGCCGAGCACATTAGCGAGACCGAGCGCCGCTCGATGCTGGCCGAGCGCGACACCACAGACCGCTACCTCGCCGCCTATCTCAGCGAGCGCGTCGGCAACGAGTTCGCGGGCCGGATCAGCGGCATCCAGCGCTTCGGCGCCTTCGTCAAGCTCGACGAGACCGGCGCCGACGGGCTGGTGCCGGTGCGCGGCATCGGGCGCGAGTTCTTCCACTACGACGCGAAGGCGCAGACGCTGATGGGCGCCGACAGCGGGCTGGAGCTGAGCGTCGGGCAAGAGGTGACGGTGCGCCTGGCCGAAGCGGTGCCGATGACCGGCGGGCTGATGCTGGAACTCATCGAGGTCGGCGGCAAACCGCTGCCGCGCGGGTCTGCGGGCGCGCGCGGGGCGCCGGCGCGGCGGAAGGCCGCGAAGGCCGGGCGCAAGGCCGAGAAGACCCGGCGAAAGGTCAGCCGCAGACGGCGGTGAGACGGGGCCGAGACGGCGCGGCTTGTCCGCGGGCCGTGCCCCCGCCGGTTCGCGTCGCGGGTCGCGCGGGCCGGGCGGGCGGCGGCGCTTCGCCGGTTCGGGCGAGGAATCTTCCCGCAGATCGCAAAGCGCGCTAGATTGCCACGCAAAACGGGCAGGACAACGACAATGCGGGCAATCGCGGCAGTTCTCATCTGGATATTCGTGTCTTCGGCGCCCCTGGCGGCGCAATCCGCGGCGGTCGAGCGCTCGATCCGGCCGGCGGTGCGTCCGGTGACGGTGGTGCCGGACTCGGTGGTGCCGACCTCGGCGGTGGCCATGCGCGACGCCGGCGGTTTCGCCGCCTGGGTCGCAGGGTTCCGCAAGCGCGCACTGGCGGCGGGCATCGGCGGCACGGTCTTCGACCGCGCGTTCCGCGATGTGCGCTATGACGCCGCCGTGATCGGCAAGGACCGCAACCAGTCCGAGTTCACCCGGCAGATCTGGGACTATCTCGACGCCGCGGTGTCGGTGGACCGGGTCGAGACCGGCCGCGCCCTGCTGGCGGAGCACGGGCGGCTTCTGGCCGAGATCGAGGCGCGCCACGGTGTCGAGAAAGAGGTGGTCGCGGCGATCTGGGGGCTGGAAAGCCGATACGGCGCGGTGCGCGGGTCGACGCCGATCATCCAGGCGCTGGCGAGCCTAGCCTACGATGCGCGGCGCTCGGCGTTTTTCGAGGCGCAGCTGATCGCGGCGCTGGAAATCCTGCAATCGGGCGATGTCGGCCCCGGCGACATGACCGGAAGCTGGGCCGGCGCGATGGGACACACGCAGTTCATGCCGACCTCGTACCTGGCGCACGCGGTCGACCATGACGGCGACGGGCGGCGCGACATCTGGGGCGACGACCCCGCCGACGCGCTGGCCTCGACCGCGGCCTATCTCCGGCATTTCGGCTGGACGAGGGGCCAGCCCTGGGGCGTCGAGGTGGTGCTGCCGAGGGGGTTCGACCATGCCGCGGCGTCGCGGCGGACCCGCCTGCCCGCCTCGGACTGGGCGCGGATCGGCGTGCGTACGGCAGGCGGCGGGCCGTTGCCGGACTGGCGCGAGGCGTCGGTGCTGCTGCCCGCGGGGCATGGCGGCCCGGCCTTTCTGGTCTATCCGAATATCCGGGTGATCGAGCGCTACAATCCGGCGGACGCCTACGTGATCGCGGTCGGTGTCCTGGCGGACCGGCTGCGGGGCGGGCCGGGGATTCGCGCGGACTGGCCGCGCGGCGACCGCGCGCTGAGCTTTGCCGAGAAGCAGGAGATGCAGCGGCGGCTTCTGGCGAAGGGCTTCGACCCGGCGGGCGTCGACGGCATCGTCGGGCCGCGCACCATCGCCGCGGTGCGCGCCTTCCAGGCCTCGGCCGGGATGGTGCCGGACGGCTATGCCTCGCTGAAGCTGCTCGAACGGCTGCGCGGCGGGTAGCCGGTGCCATGCGGTCGCGCTGCCGCGCGGCTTTCATGCGGCCCGGCGGCGAGGCTGCGCACGGTCGGTTAACGCGGTGCTAACGGGCGGGGTGTAGAACCCTCGCCGAAGCTTCCGCGCGGGCCGAAATCCGCGTGTACCAGACGATCCGGTCCCGCCGCCCGTGCATCGGGTGCAGGGACGGCCAAGATCTCACGGGGCATGCGTTGGCGCTGCCCGGGCCAGAGGGGCATTTGCCCCCGGACAGTCGATTGGCGGCGCCGCCGACCTTAAACGACGAACCGATACCTGCGAGAGAGATGGACGCGGCGGTCACGAAATGTGGCGGGCGCCGCGCGGATGCCCGCGTGCGGATCGCGCGCGGGCGAGTGCGCCGTGTTGTGCGGCCCGGGGGTGGTCTGGGGGCGGTCCGCGGTGGCGGCCCATCAGGTCATCGTCGTCCGGCACGTTTTGCTGCCCTTTTCCCACACATCCGTCCGCATCAGCCCGCCGGCGTCGTCGAAGCTGCGGGCGGGCGCGGCGGGTCTGCGGTGTCCGACCTTGGGGCCGGCAAGCGGGGTCGGGCCTGCCGGCGCCGGGACGGGGCGGCCGGGCCCGGGCGTCAGCAGGTGCCGCAGCAGCGCCAGGGGGTGGGCGCGCAGGGTCAGACGCATCGAGACGTAATCCTCGACCACCTCCTCGCCCAGCGTCATCCGGGGTAGCAGCAGGTGCGGCTCGGCGATCGCCTCGCCGTCGAGATCGCCGGCGAACAGCGGCAACTCGCCCCCCCGTACCAGCGCCTTGGCGGACCAGAGCGCATCGCGGCGCGACAGTCCCAGCGAGGCGAAGGCGTCGGCCTCGGCCAGAACGCGCAACAGCCGGGGCGAGGTGCCGGCGCGGCGCCAGACATCCTCGACCGTCTGGTAGCCGTTGCCGCGCGCCGCCGCGATCCATCCCGCCTCGTCCTCGGCCATCGCGCGGATCTGGCGGAAGCCGAGGCGCAGGGCCAGGCCGCCATGGCCGTCGGGCTCCATCACGTTGTCCCAGTAGCTGGCGTTGATGTCGACGGGCAGCACGGTGACGCCGTGCTCGCGGGCGTCGCGGACGATCTGGGCCGGCGCGTAGAAGCCCATCGGCTGGGAATTCAGCAGCGCGCAGGCGAAGATGCCGGGGTGGTGGCGTTTCAGCCAGGACGAGGCGTAGACCAGCAGCGCGAAGCTGGCGGCGTGGCTTTCGGGGAAGCCGTAGGAGCCGAAGCCCTCGATCTGGGAAAAGCAGCGCTCGGCGAAGTCCTGGTCATAGCCGTTCGCCGCCATGCCGCGCAGGAACCGGGCGCGGAAATCGCTGACGCTTCCGTGTTTCTTGAAGGTGGCGAGCGAGCGGCGCAGGCGGTCGGCCTCTTCCGCCGAGAACCCCGCGCCGGTGATCGCGATCTGCATCGCCTGTTCCTGAAAGAGCGGCACGCCCAGGGTCTTGCCGAGCACCTGGCCGAGCGCGTCGGACGGAAACTCCACCGTCTCCTCTCCGTTGCGGCGGCGCAGGTAGGGGTGGACCATGTCGCCCTGGATCGGGCCGGGGCGGATGATCGCGACCTCGATCACCAGGTCGTAGAAGCAGCGCGGGCGCATCCGCGGCAGAAAGTTCATCTGGGCGCGGCTTTCCACCTGGAAGACGCCCAAGCTGTCGGCCTTGCAGAGCATGTCGTAGACGGCGGGGTCCTCGGGCGGCAGCGTTGCGAGGGTGTAGTCGGTCATGTGGTGCTGGCGGATCAGGCCGAACGCCTTGCGGATGCAGGTCAGCATCCCCAGCGCCAGCACGTCGACCTTGAGGATGCCGAGCGAGTCGATGTCGTCCTTGTCCCAGGGGATGACGGTGCGGTCCTCCATCGTGGCGTTCTCGACCGGGACCAGTTCGTCCAGCCGGCCCTCGGTCATGATGAAGCCGCCGACATGCTGCGAGAGGTGGCGCGGGAAGCCGATGATCTCGTAGATCAGCGCCATGGTCTGCTGCAGCCGGCGGTCGGTCGGGTCGAGGCCGATCTCGCGCATGCGCTTGTCCTCAAGCCCGTCGGTCGAGAAGAAGCCCCAAAGCTGCGACGAGAGCGCCGAGATGGTGTCGTCGGTCAGGCCCATCGCGCGGCCGACCTCGCGGATCGCGCGCTTGCCGCGGTAATGCACCACCGTGGCGCAAAGCCCGGCGCGGTGCCGGCCGTAGCGTTCGTAGATGTGCTGGATCACCTCTTCGCGGCGCTCGTGCTCGAAATCGACGTCGATGTCGGGGGGTTCGTTGCGCGCCTCTGACACGAAGCGTTCGAACACCATGGTGCCGATCTCGGGAGAGACGGAGGTGACGCCGAGGCAGTAGCAGACCACCGAGTTGGCCGCGCTGCCGCGGCCCTGGCAGAGGATGCCGCGCGTGCGGGCGAAGGCGACGACGTCGCGCACGGTCAGGAAGTAGGGTTCGTAGTTCAGCCTGGCGATCAGCGCGAGTTCATGCTTCAGCATGTCGCGCACGCCGTCGGGCGCGCCGGAGGGATAGCGCCATTTCTGCCCCTCGTGGGCCAGCCGGCGAAGGCGCTGGGATGGCGCCTCGCCTTCGGCGATCTCGTGGGGGTATTCGTAGCGCAGTTCTGCGAGGTCGAACTCGCAGCGCCCGGCGATCTCGGCGCTGCGGGCGACGGCGGCCTCGTGGCCGGCGAAGATGCGGCGCATCTCGGGTTCCGAGCGCAGCCGCTGCTCGGCATTGGCGAGCGCGGCGCGACCGAGCTGGTCGACACGCAGCCCGGTGCGGATCGCGGTCAGCACGTCGGTCAGCCGGCGCCGGCGCGCCTCGTGCATGACCGGCCGCGCCGAGGCGACGGCGGCGATGTTCAGGCGGTCCGCCAGCGCCGCGAGGCGGGCGAAGCGGGCGCTGTCCTGGCCGTCATAACCGGGCGCGAGCATCAGCGACACCTGCCCGGGAAAGCGGCGCGTCAGCCGTTCCGCGGCCTGCAGCCAGGGGCACGCGCCGCGCTGCACCGTCGGCGCCTCTTGCGGGTGGACGAGCAGCTCCTGGTTGCCGCCCCATTGCGCGAGGTCGTCGAGGCAGAGCCGGCACTGCCCCTTCTCGGCGCGAAGCCGGCCGAGCGACAGGAGCCGGCAGAGATTGGCCCAGCCCTTGCGGTCACGCGGGAGCGCCGTGACGGTGAAGCCGTCCTGAAGCACGATGCGCGCACCGGGGATCAGGCGGGGGACATGCTCGACCGGGGCCGAGGGCGGCTGCGGGATGTGATCGGGGCGCGGCGGGCCGAGCATCGCCTCGCGACGGGCCCGTACCTCGCGGGCGATCTCCTTCATCCGCGTGTGGGCGCGGACGATCCCGGCGACCGAGTTCTCGTCGGCGATGGCGATGGCGTCGATGCCCAGCGCGGCGGCGCGGTCGATGTATTCCTCGGGATGCGCGCCGCCCGTGAGGAAGGTGAAGTTCGAGGTGACGCTGAGCTCTGCGAAGGGCATGCAGGCAGTATATTCACGTTTTGTTCTGGTGTGGAGTCCGCTTCGGCGCCGCGCGGGCCTTGGCGTCGGAATTGCGCATTTGGGACGAGAAGAAGCGGCGGACCCTTCCATGTCGCGCCGTCGCAGCCGACGCGGCCGTAAAGATAATGCCCGCGGGGCGGCACAGGCGGCGGCGCCGTGTGACGAAAGCCCGGCCAGGGCAGCGAAGCAGGCGGGGCGGCAGAGCCGGGCGGCCCGGGACACCGCGGCCGATCCGTCCAGCGGCAATCCCGATGGCGGCGAAACCACCGGCCGGATGCCGGGCATCCCTGGATCAGGCGTTCCGGCCATCCCGCCGACAAGGGTCCACCCCGTCCACCGACGCCGGGCGCCGGAACGACGGAGCTTCTCCTCGTACGGTCATCGGCTCGCCAGCCTGTACCGCAGGCCGATCCTTGCCCCGGACCGATTAACACCCGGCTACCGGTGACGGAGAATTCTCGGCGCCCGAACGGGTCTGGTGCAGCACTTCCCCTGCCGCACGGCACGAGTCACCGCGCATTAAGGTTAACGCCGCGCGTCCGGGGAACAGCGCCCTCGCCAGTCGCCGGCGGCAGGTTCGGACATACCCGGCGAGGCGCGGTCCATCGCCGCGACCTGCACCGGACGGACCCGGACAAGCACGCGCTGTCCGGGCTTCTTCTCGTCAGAAATGCGCATGTCCCGCCCTCTCGGCCCGCGCGGCGGCGGCGGCTTTAGCCTGCCGTGCAGCCGACGGCAAAGCAGTGCCGTATCGCCTGCATCTGCGCCGGCGTCGGGTCGTAGAACAGGTTGCTGCCGCAGGCGTCGACCGCCAGCACCGCGGGTCCGGCGGGATCGAGCCGCAGGAAGGTCAGCACCTCGCGGTTGGTCCTGAACGACGGGCACCAGGGGCCGATGCAGCGTTCCTCGACGATGACCGGCAGCGCCAGGGCATCCGCCCTGCCGCCGCGGTTGACGTTGTGGCCGCGAAACGTGACCTGATAGCGCCGGTCCCCGCTGTCGCCCTCAGGGCGCGGACCCGGGCCGCCGCTGAAATGCCCGACGACGATCCAGTAGGCATCGGGCGCGGCGTTGGCGTCGGCGAAGGCGCGTTCCGGGTCCGGTGCCAGGCAGGACAGCGCGGCGGCCGGCCCGGGCGCAAGCAGGGCGAAAAGCCAGGCGGCGAAGACGGCGGGGCGCAGCATCACAGCCGTTCCCGGAAGGCAGCGATCACCTCGGCATAGACCGCGCGCTTGAACGGCACGATCGAGCCGACCAGGTCGTCGGGCGCCATCCACTGCCAGCGGGAAAATTCCGGATGTTCGGCGTCGAGCACGATCTGATCGTCGCGTCCGTGAAACCGCATCAGGAACCAGCGCTGCTTTTGCCCGCGATAGCGCCCCTTCCAGACCTTGCCGAGAAGGTGCGGCGGCAGGTCGTAGCGCACCCAGTCCGGGGTTTCCGCCTCGACCGTGACCAGCGCCTCGGGAATGCCGGTCTCTTCGAAAAGCTCGCGCAGGGCGGCGGCGCGCGGCTCCTCGCCCCTGTCGATGCCGCCCTGCGGCATCTGCCAGGCGCCCGGCGTGTCGATGCGTTCGCCGGCGAAGATGCGGCCCCGGGCATCGGCCAGCACCACGCCGACGCAGGGCCGATAGGGCAGCGCAAGCGCCTCTTCGCGGGTCATGCGCGCAGGGGCCGGGGCAGGACGCCCCGGCGGCATGGCTCAGTCCTGCGGCCGGCCAAAGGCCGACAGGCCGCGCAGCAGGTCGATCGCATAGGCAAGCTGATAGTCCTCGTCGCGCAGTTTCGCCGATTCTTCGGCCGCCGCGCGTTCCTCTTCGATCTGCCGGCGCTCGTCCTCGCTGAGCGAGTCGTTGTCGAGCGAGCCGCGCAGGTCGGCCTCGGACCGGCGGCGCGGATTGTCGTCCTCGGCGGTCTCCGTCTCGTCGGGGCGCCGCGGCGGCTGCTGCACGACGATGTCGGGCGAGACGCCGAGCGCCTGGATCGAGCGGCCCGACGGCGTGTAATAGCGCGCCGTGGTCAGCCGCATCGCGCCGTCGCCGCGCAGCGGCATCACGGTCTGGACCGAGCCCTTGCCGAACGACTTGGTGCCCACGACGATGGCGCGGCGGTGATCCTGCAGGGCGCCCGCGACGATTTCCGAGGCCGAGGCCGAGCCGCCGTTGATCAGCACCACGATCGGCTTGCCATGGGCCAGGTCGCCCTCGGTCGCATTGTAGCGCTCGCCGTCCTGCGGATCGCGGCCGCGGGTCGAGACGATCTCGCCCTTTTCCAGGAAGGCGTCGCTGACGCGGATTGCCTGGGTCAGCAGTCCGCCGGGATTGTTGCGCAGGTCCAGCACGATGCCGTTGATGGCGTCCTCGCCGCCGGCTTCCTCGATGCGTTCGGCCAGCCCCTCGGCCAGGTTGGGATAGGTCTGGTCGTTGAAGGTGGTCACCCGCAGCACGACGCTGTCGCCCACCAGCCGCGTGCGCACGGCGGTCAGGGTGATGGTGTCGCGGATGATCGACAC